>CAZDPU010000009.1:1758-22227 GCA_964507645.1 uncultured bacterium | reverse complement strand
CTTGCTGTGCTACAAACATATGCAGCTATACAAACACAAGGAGCAATAGATACACAAGCACCTTAACAAACTCCAGCACCGGAACCAACGCCAGCACCGGAACCAACAAGATCTTCAAATTCTAGACTTGTAAAAACAAGTCCAGCCATCAGGAAATACTGTCGGGAAAATGACATTGACCCAGCAACAATTACAGGAAGTGGTCCAGAGGGAAGAATACAGATGAAGGACGTTTTGTCTTTTAAAAAACCAAAAATATCTGAAAAAAATACTTCAGAACCTACAAACACAGAAACACGAAATCCAATGAACGGCGCAATGGCTGCAATGGCAAAACACATGGTTCATTCGGTTTCTACAAGTCCGCATTTTTTAATTGTCGATGAAGCCGACATGAGTGAAACTTTAGCTGTGTACAGGAAAGCAAAAGAACAACTAAAAGAAAAAAATGTAAGAGTGACATTGATGAGTTTTTTTGTCAGAGCTGCCGTACAGGCGCTTAAGGACTTTCCAAGAATGAACGTTTCCCTTGATGGAGAGGAGCTGGTTACTAAAAACTATAGAAACATTGGAATGGCAGCAAGCGTTGGCGAAAGCCTTATTGTTCCAGTTATTAAAAATGCTGATTTTTTCAACCTAGAGAATTTGGCTCTCGAAATTAATAGATTGTCAGTTGCTGCACAAGAGAACAAACTAACCATGCAAGACATTACCGGAGGGACGTTCACCATAACAAATGCAGGAATGTTTGGAGGTCCGCTGATGTCTGCCCCTATTATCAATCAGCCAGAGGCAGGAATCTTAGGGATACACACCGTTAAAGAAAGAGCGGTTGTGGAAAATGGAAACATAACAATCAAACCAATGGTTTATATCTCCCTCTCAAGCGATCACAGGATGGTTGATGGAGTTTTGGCAGTTAGGTTTTTATGTAGGTTTAAAGAGCTTTTGGAACACCCAGGCCTTTTAGCCACAGGCCCAATTTCATGAAATACGATCTTGTCATAGTCGGGGCAGGACCTGGGGGCTATGTTTGTGCATTACGTGCAGCACAACTTGGCCTCAAGGTAGCTGTTGTTGAAAAAGAAAAAGCGGGAGGAACATGTTTGAATGTTGGCTGCATCCCCTCAAAAGCTCTTCTGGATTCAACAGAGATATTTTCTGAAATAAAAGAAAACAACGAACACGGAATTGAAACAAAAGAAGCAACAATGAATTGGGGGACACTTCAAAAAAGAAGAGAGGGGATAGTGAACAAGCTAACCTCAGGCGTTGAGTTTTTGCTTAAAAAGGAAAAAATTGATTATTTTGAAGGAGCTGCACAGGTAAAGTCAAGGCACACAGTGATTGTAGGTCGCAGCAACCTTGCAACAAAAAATGTTGTCTTGGCTACAGGTTCCAAACCAATTGAAATTCCATTTTTACCATTTGATGGTGAAAAAATAATCAACTCAACACAAGCTCTTTCGCAAGGAAAAATCCCAAAAGACATGATAGTTGTTGGTGGGGGCTATATTGGCTTAGAGATGGCCAGTGTTTACAACAGGATAGGGACAAAGGTGACCGTAATAGAGATGATGGACGCAATTGTTCCATTGATGGATCCCGACATAAGCAAACAGCTAAAAAAATCTTTGAAAAAACAAGGAATTAAATTCAAAACATCAACAAAAGTAACCGGGTGCAAAAAATCTAAAAACAGCATTATGTTAAACCTTGAAAAAAACAAGAAAAAAGACAAACAAACATCAGAACAGGTTTTGGTTGCTGTTGGAAGAACCCCCAACAGAGGGGGTGTAAACCTCGAAGCACTCGGAATAAAGACCAACAAAAGAAGCTTTGTTGTCGTTGACGAAAAAATGGAAACATCCCAAGAGGGGATATATGCAATAGGAGATCTTGTTCCAGGCCCAATGCTTGCTCACAAAGCTAGCGAAGAGGGGGTTGTTGTTGCCGAAAGAATTGCAGGAAAAAACACAACATTTAACTATGAATTAATACCGTCTGTTGTTTATACCCATCCTGAAGGAGCCTCTATTGGAAGAAATGCAAATGAACTAAAAAAAGCAGGCTTAGAATTCAAGACAGGTATGTTTCCGTTTTCAGCATCTGGAAGAGCAATGGCAATAGGCTGTACCGAAGGATTTGTTAAGGTTTTGGCAGACAAAAAAACCGATCAGATTTTAGGAGTTCATATACTTGGACCAAAGGCTTCCGAGCTTATCGGGGAAGCAGCAATGGCTATGGGCTTTTGCGGAACTGCAGAGGATGTTGGTATTTTTATTCACGCTCACCCAACGCTCAGCGAGGCTTTGAAAGAAGCGTCTTTAGAAGCTTCAGGACACGGTGCAATTCATACCTAAGGAGAATGAAATGTTTGAATTAATTTTTGCCCTAGGACCCACTGAAATTGCTTTAATAGCAATAGTTGTTTTGGTTCTTTTTGGCCCTAAAAAAGTTACAGAGTTCGCAAGGTCCCTTGGAAGAACAAGCGGCGAATTCAAAAAAGGACTTGAAGAAGGAAAGAAAATCAAAAAAGACAAAGACGAGTAACAAACAAAAATGGAAGACAGAAAAATGTCTTTGTCCGAGCATGTTTCAGACCTTCAACAGGCTGTGTTGAGAAGTTTGGGGTATTGTTTTTCTGCAATACTCATCATTTCCCTTTTTCACGAAAGCCTTCTAGCAAGACTCCAAGATCCACTAGCTGCTGTTGGAATTGAAACACTGGCTGTTCTTTCTCCCCAAGAAGGTTTCTTGGTCCCAATAAAGTTAGTTCTGATGTGCGGGCTGATAGCCTCCTCCCCCTTTATTGTTCGAGAGACAGCTGTTTTTATTTGGCCAGCTCTAAAAAAAACAGAAAAAAAAACACTTCAAATTTTTGTAATTCCAGCTTTTCTCATGGCAATTTTTGGAGTATTTTTTTCATGGGAGGTGTTGATACCAATTTCAGTAGGATTTCTTTTCAAAACTACAACTTTTCACAATCTCGAACCAACATGGACCCTTAAAAACTGGTTCACCTTCATTCAATCAATGATGCTAGCCTCAGTTCTTGCCTTTCAGTTGCCAATAGTTATGGGGATTCTTGCAAAGTTAAAGCTAATAACCACCAAAACAATTCAAAAAAACGGACCATATGCAATCATTATCCTCCTTATAGCTTCAGGTTTAATCACACCACCAGACGTTGTTACGCAGGTTATCATTGCGATACCCCTTATTGCTCTTTTTTACCTAAGTATTTTTATAGTAAAAATAAATGAAGATTAAAAAGAGAAAAGAACGACCTTTTTAAATAGAATTAAAAGGTTTTAGATTTCAAAAGAACGGAGGAGAAATTATGGCAAGAATAGGTGTTTTTCTTAGCAAAGAAGGGGCGGGCCTAAACCCACTTAACCTAGAGGATATCGCAAGCAAGCTGGTTGAAAATGTACAGGAGATAAGCCATGTATTCATACATGAAGACCTCAACACAATAGAGGGCCTTGCGGCAATGGAAAAGGAAATAAAAGAACAAAATATAGGGTATGTTGTTATCGGATGTGGATCTATCGACAAAAGAGAAGAAAACATTAGAGAAACATTAAAAAGGGCAGGAATGAATGAGTATCTTTTAGAGGTCGTCAATTTAAAAGAAATGGTTGCAAGCGTTCACCCAGAGGAGCCGGAAAAAGCTAACGAGAAAGCCTTCCACTTGATACAAACAGCTGTTGTGAAGGTTGAGAAGAGCAAACCGCTAAACGAAACACCAATGAGAGTTGAACAGCAGGTTTTAATTGTTGGAGGGGGAGTTGCCGGCATGTCCGCCGCTTTGAGAATTGCAGATGCGGGATATAGTGTCGTTTTGGTTGAAAAATCCCCCGCCTTAGGGGGCAGGGTTTCTTTCCTAAAAAATCTTTGGCCCAAACTTGAGGAAGCAGAAGATCTTATGAGAAGCCTTTCTATAAGGTGCTACCAACATGAAAATATAATTATTTACGATTATTCGGAAGTAAAAACCGTTTCTGGAGTGAGGGGGGATTTTGATATTGAGATTTCCCGGAAACCCAGGTATGTGAATAGTGAAAAAATACACGACTACGAAAAAATTTCTGCAGGCTTGAGTCAAGATTTCTCAAACAAATATGGCCCAAAAGGATCCACGGCAAAAGTTTTGTATCGACCTAATGCGGGCTGTGTACCCCCTCTGTTTTTGATAGATCCAGAAAACATCAACAGTCCAGAGGTTAAAAAACTAATAACACTTGTCCCAGACGGAACAGTTGATCAAAAAGAAAAATCAAAAACGGTTCATGAAAAAGTCGGAGCAATAATAATGGCTTTTGGAGCCAAGATGATGGATGTTTCTGGCTTAACAAACCTAACCGCTGCAAAAAATAAAAATATTTTTACAGCAATAGATTTTGAAAGTCAAGAATCCAAGGAAGAGCAAGCGGATTCTATTTTGTGGGTTGTTGATGCAGGCAGCAATGATCCAAAAAGGGGTGTTCCTTATGCCTCAGAAGTTCCACTAATGACCTCGGTCAAACAGGCAATACTTGCCAAAAAAACATCAAACAATGAAACCAGAACCATAGTTGTTTATTCCGACAGAAGATCCAGAACAAAAGGTTACGAAGAGTTTTTGAAAACTGCTGAGGAAAAATATAAAATTGAAATGATTAGAGGAGCTGTTTCCAAGGTTACTTCGCAAACCAAAGGTTTGTCGGTTAGTTTGCATAATTTGATCCAAGGGAAAGAACAGCAAATTTCAGTTTCTCAAGTTGTTTTAGCAACAGAAGTGTCTCCTTCGCCAGATTCAGAAACCCTAGCAAAGACGGTTGATATCGGCTGTGACTCTTCCGGGTTTCTTACAGAAACTCATCCATCTCTTGATCCCTGTTCAACAAGTAATTCAGGGGTTTTTGTTTGCGGCGATTGTGCGTCTCCAGGGGATATAAGGGCTGCCGTTCTAACAGCCGAATCAGCAGTTGCTAAAGCCTTGGCTGTTTTGGGGAAAAAAACAGGAGAGCCTTATAGGCTAAAACAAAAAGACGAAAAGCTAGCAAGGTTCGACAACCCAGCTCAAGAGGTTTCTCCAGAGAGCTTTCAACAAAATGAAGAGGGGGGGATGAATTACACAAGACTAAATACCATTTTTGGAAAATCAGAAAGTGGAGCCTCTATCCCAGCTTCTCCAACAAGGAATATAGAACTTACTGGCTGGGAACTTTCAAAATCTATTGCTGAAATTGAAAACATTTGGGGAAACGGACTAGACGAAAACGCTTGGGAACCCAAAATCACGGGTTTTGCATCACAGCATGGAGGCTACCCTCTTTTAGAAACTCTCGGCAGAGAGGAGATTTCCTACTCTCCGTGTTATAGATTTTTGAGGATTAGATCAACAGCCCACTTGGACCCACTGCTTGTCTTGAAGAGCTTTTTCAATGGGGCAGATGGTGTTTTTATCATCGGAGGACCGCTTGGCAGTGGCAAGTTCCACAATGATAATTATCTAGCAAAAAGAAGGTTCAAAGCCCTTAAGGGTGTTTTGGATGCTGGTGGAATAGAGCCTGAAAGAGTAAAGATTCTATTCATGGATTCTCATCAGGTTGACGAGGTTGCAGGCCAGCTGGAAGACTTCCACAATACGCTTTCAGACCTGGGGCCTTTGGGTATTTAACATGAATGAAATGAGAATTACCATTCAGAGAGAGGCCAGAAGGCTTTTGCAACTTGGGAGAGTCAGTGTTGTTATCGGTTATGAAACGGGACCCTATCCAGGAACCACCTCCCCATGTTTTGCTTTTAGTCCAGATGATGCCCAACGAATTGTATTTAATAGCTTTTCCTCAATGAACCTGGCCGTTTATTTGCCGGGCATTACAGGGAGTGTTGGAATTGTAGCCACCCCTGCAACCGTAAGGTCAATAAAAGAGCTAGAAAAAGATGGGCTTGTTGATAGAAAAAACATACATATTATCGGAGTTAGGTTTCCAGGGATATTGGACCCAAGGCAACTTTCTGTTAATAGAGATAACGAAAACACTCTTTCTGTAAACGAGCATCCAGAAGCTCTCTGGGACTGGGCCCTGCATGATCTTTATGAAGCACCAACAGAATATGACATCCTGGTTGAGCCAAGGTGGATGAGCGAGCTTCGCAAACAAAACAAATTAAAAAAACCAACTCTCTCCAGAACCAATGTTGAAAGGCTCCAGCAAATGACACACAAAGAAAGAAGAGCATACTGGCTTCAATATTTCGAAGAAAACAAACACCCTGACCACAATAAAAACCTGTTTCCTTCAACCTATTCAGGAGGCGATCATCTTGAAAAGTTTAAGTATATAAAATCAACATATGGGTCAAGCGAATTATTTTACGAGCATCTTTCATGGGTGTACCAGTCAATGGGGCGTGCTTCAGGTTTTGATCTTTCAGACCTAACCGAAGATCCTTCAAGCATCCCCCTCTCAACACTCAGGGCATGGGCGGCCAGAGAGTTTAGGAGGAATTTTGATTACAGGCCTGGGTTTGAAGACTTGAACCCGTTGTTAAAAAAGGAAAACATATAAATTATGAGTGATTACATTTTGTCAAAAGCTAAGCTCAAGTACTGGCTTGAAGATATAAGAAGGCGTAATGAGCTTTGGGCCCCAGTGGGAGAAGGGGATTCTGTAAGTTATTTAAAAAACCCACAAGGAGAAGATGTAGCAACCGAATTTACCAACAGCCTTGATTGTCCCAAGTATATATTTTGCCCACAACAGGACCCAATTTGTAATTATGAAATAAAGGGCAGAGGGGAAGTTTTTATCGAACCCATAGAGCCAGACACAACCCCCAGAGTTGTTTTTGGGATGAGACCACCGGACATAAGAGGCCTTGATATCATGGATGCATATTTGCTAAATGACAATGTTGATGAACGCTATAAGGCTAAAAAAGACAACACTACGATAATCTGCCTAGGTTACCACAATCCACCTCCATGCTGTTTTGCAGAAGCTGTTGGGGTTGATCTTTTTCCCAAAAAGGGGTCTGACATCTTGTTAACAGATATTGGGAGAAGCTATTATGTCGAAACCCTCTCTGAAAAAGGGGAAAACCTTGTTTCAGAGCACTTTAACGAAGCAGACGACATTGTTCGAAATGAAGCTTGGGGTATACAAAAAAAGAATAAAGGAAAAACAAATTTTGATTTAAATTTAGAAAAATGGAAAGATTTTACAGATAGTGAAATATACACACTGCCATATTGGGATGAAATATACCTAGGAATTATTCCTGACTCTGTTGCAACAAGGTACTTCTATTCAGGAACTTACTTTAAAATTGTTGATGTGGCCAAAGGTAACCATGGTACAAGATATAAAACATGGACGACAATGTATTCTCCAAATTTCTCTGTTTTAAACAACGGATACGATTACAAGCCGAGCCTAAAAGAAAAATTCAAAGACTGGATACTAGAAATGTTCCATTTTTTTCCAAAAAGACATGGCTTTATTGGGTGCTCCGGTGCACATAGGTGCATTGCCGGGATGACAACAAAACATGATATTAGAAAAATTATTGCAAATGTGGACTTCGGAACATGAACCTTACACCAGGAGTAGTTAAGCTAACAGCCACAGCAAAAGAAGGGGCTATCGGGTTTGTTTCTTTCAAAAACATAGCAAAACTTCACGCAGGGCAGGTTTTTAAAATTGGGACTTTTGGTATTGGGGAGACATCTGCATGGATAACTGACTGGGAAGACGGGGTAGCAACGGTTGCATTTTTGGAAAACAACCCGGTAACGCACAAAATAATGCTTTTGCCTGTAGGGGAGTGCATCACAATAAGGGGCCCTTTTGGGAACGGTTTTTCTTTAAGCGGAAAGGGTTACAAGGATATTCTTTTGGTTAACAAAGATGATGGAATATTGTCTCAAAAAAAATTAATTAATGATTTGATCCAGGAAGGACTAAACGTAACACTTCTTCATTTCACCTCTTCACCCAAGAATTTAATTATGAAAAGTTCTTTAGAAAAGGCATGCAACAAAGAAGCATCACCGATTAACGGCATTATTGTTGACATGACAAAAAAAGGACCACAGGGCCTAGATTCCTTTGTTGCAAAACAATTCAAAAAACACAATATATCAAATATTGATGGAGTTGCGCTTTCTGGGAACGAGGATTTTCAGAAATCTGTATGCAAAATTCTAGAAAAAACAAATATCAAAGACAAAAGCATTCAAGTACTTTTCAATCGAAACTTCACATCAGGAATGGGGTGGTCCAATCAGGATTTATATGGAGCAACAAACATCTGGAAGGATGGTCCCGTTTTTACCCTTTCTGAGGTTAGAAGGTTCCCAGGAATTTTTATTTAATTTTTTATATTTTTTGCTAAAAATAAACCAAAATCAGGATTGAGGTCTTCTGCCCTAAAGCCTTCCGGAATTTCCTTAATTGCATTTTCAGAAACAATATTTTTAAGTAATTTTTTTACCTTTTTGCGCCTTTGCCCAAAAATGATTTTATTAATTTTTAAATAATTTTCAGCATGTTGAAAATTATCCTTTCCTCCTCTGTTTTTCAAGGTCAAGACAGCACTCTCGACTTGTGGTCTTGGAAAGAAGCACCCGGGAGGTAGTATTTTTTTTATCCTGCAAGAATAAAAACATTGCAAAGGTCCCGAAATGACTCCAAAAGCCTTGTTGCCAGGGGTTGCACAAATCCTTTCAGCAACTTCTTTTTGAACAGTGAAAACAACATTATGTATTTTTTCAGGCCACCTTGCAACAGTCCATAAAATTCTTCCAGATAGATAGTAGGGAAGATTTCCAACCAGGGACCCTGAAGAACTACAAGACCGAGGATCCCATGATCGAATATCTTTCTTTATCAATTCTGGCCCAAATCTTTGTCTCAAAATCATATTTAGCTTTTCATCAATCTCAAATACGGTCAAGTTCTTTTTTTCTATTATCAACTCGGTCAAAAACCCCAAACCGCCACCTATTTCAATTGTCCAAGGGGCATCTTCTTTTTGAATCAGCTTTTGGATAAAGGACAGTTCGGATTTTTGAACCATGAAATTCTGTCCACGATGTTTTTTTGGGGGGCTTGTTTCAAAATGCCTAAAAGCTCGATGTTTTAAAGATTCTGAATTTTGTTTGATTTAGATTTCCTCATAGAAAACCAAAGCGCCCGAAACAAACATTATTGTTTTTATACCATCTTCCTCTTTTGAGGTGTCCACCGTTACGCTTGAGGAATATTTGATATCTGAAATTTTTATTTTGCCTTTATTTTCATCCAACCAGGCGTTAATTTCTCTATCCAAGGGTGGAGTTCGGTAACTACCTAGGCTAGATTCCATGAAATGTTTTACCTTCATAGGTAAATCTTAATTCGAAAAATCAAACAAACCTAACCCAATCCTGAGTTAAAACAAAAAACAGTGAGCAATTATTAGATATAAAATTAAAAAACTATGAAAGAAACTTTATATAAACGACTGGTGAAGAACAAAGTTAAACTTATTGTTTTGTTTTTATTTTTTGGGCTCCTGAGCACAGCCAGGCTTTCTGCAGAAGAGCCCTCGAGTGAAGAACTTTTTGTTAAAACCTTTCTTGTAGAGGGGGTTGTTCTCCCAGAAGGAACTCTCAAGCTTCCTAAAATTAAGGTTGATTATACGGAAACAGAACATGCTGAAATCGCAAAAAATTTACTGGGGGAAAGCATTGAGGCAGAAACTCCAACAGGACTTACAAGGGTTATAGATCAAAATTTCCAAAAATACACAACCTCGAAAGGCAAAGAGCTTTTTATTTTTCAGCATGGCGGTATCCAATTCAGGAATACCTTTCAAAACATTAATGAGATGTATCCAGTAACAAGGCCAGAGGCAGAAAAGATTTTAGAGATATTTATTGATAATTTCGGCTATTTCCCAAAAGATGCAACTTTAATTAGTACCGGAGATCTAAATCATCCAGAATACCAATCCTTCAACAACAGCCGAGGTTTGCCATGGGGTTACAGCTATGAGTATGGCAGGTATTTTAAAAACATACCTATAAAAAATGATTCTGTCCAAATACTCCTTATCGGGGGTAGGGTTTTCCAATTTTCTTTTTCCTGGGGGTTGCTGCCAGAAGAGATAGAAGACACAGAAAAAGAAATAATCCCAGCATGGTTAGCGGTTAAAGACGCAATAGAGTATGCCTACAAGAACTTTTTTGCTGGGAAATATTATGCCGATGTTCGAGTTACAAAAGTTCAGCTGATCTACACTTTTAACGGGATGAAAGAGGCTTGGAAGAAAGACGAAGCAAAAACACTTGTCCCTGCTTGGAATGTCCAGATCAACAATAAGCATGACATCATAATTGAAGCTTTTTCTGGCGAAATCATACCAATTTATTAGTAAAGAAATCAAAAATATAAAAAATTTTCTAATTGCTTTAGACAGCTTCAAGGGGACGATGAGTTCATTGGAAGCGGGAGAAATTGTAGCAAGTGCTGTAAAAGAGCATTACCCAAATGCAAAAGTGACAGTCAAGAGCTTTGCTGATGGTGGAGAGGGCACGGTTCGTGCTATCTTGGACAACCATGACCACGTGAAACACACTGTTGAAACGCTTGGTGCGGATGAAAAAAAAATATTTGCAAATTGGTATTTTCTCAAAGACGAGAATGCAGCACTCTTTGAGATGTCCTCTGTAGTAGGACTTGCTTTGCTAGATGAAAAGGATTTGAATCCAGAGAAAACAACCACCTTTGGAATTGCTCCAGTAATTCTTGACATGTTGCACAGGGGAGTTACAAAAGTCTGGTTTGCTGCAGGAGGAACCTCAACGCTTGACGGAGGTTTGGGATTCCTGAAAGGAATGGGTGTTGCAGTTAAAAATGCACATTTCCCAAAAAACTTACTCGAAGTTCAAGGTGATGAAAAGTTTGATTTTTTTGAGACTGAACGTAAAAACAAAAACCTAGAAACGCATCATGAAAAAGGCAAATGCTTGTTCCCAGGTGTAATTTTTGATATAATCGCTGATGTTCATGCTCCTTTGCTTGGCAAGGAGGGAGCTGTCTTTGCCTTTGGCAAGCAAAAAGGAGCCACCCCAAAAAATACTGCTCTTCTTGAGGAAGGGATGGCAAATTTTTCTTATGCTGTTGAGGCAAGGACACAGAACCCTTCTTTTTTGAATTCAAGAGGGTTGGGGGCTGCCGGCGGGATTGCTCTAGGGCTCTCCTTGTTGTTTGAGGTGAACATTAAAAATGGAGCTGATTTTGTTATGGCAAAAACAGGTATTAAAGAAAAAATGAGTAATTTTGACATGTTGATAACGGGAGAAGGACAATTCAATTCCCAAACAAAACAGGGGAAGGGTCCTTGGGCATTGGCATCTTTTGCGAAGCAGAGAGGTGTCCCAACCCTGATCATCAGTGGGTTAGAGGTTCAGGAAAAAGACAAAGTGAGAGATTTTTATTTTCTGAATACTTCAAGCTTTCTGCCAAAAAACAAAGACGAAGCTCAAAAAAATCTTTTGAGAGCTACTAACAAATGGCTTAAAAATAACGAGGTGTAATAAACAATGAAACAAAATAAAGTAATCGATATGGGCTTAATAATCACAGAAACTCTTGCAGGGGTTGCTGAAAAATTTCCAGCAAAAAGTGCAACCTTGAGCGATGTTGAAAAAAGTTTTAAAAACTATGAAAAAGAAATAGGACTGAAGGCCGATGTATTTGTCAGCAGATATGCTAAAAAGTTTTTAGAAAACTGTCCTTTTGTGAAAAGAGAGGATGATGGATGGAAGCTGATCCCACAAAACCTGAAAGCACACAAACTTGCAAAAGAGACGCTGGAGGAGGGGGGGAATTTCATCTTGGAGCAAAAGTTAAGAAGCATGGTGGCAAAAAAAATGAATCAAAAAGTTAGCGACACAAGGCTTTATTTGGAAATTGACGAAGATTTTTCAAATTTGGAGATTCTCAAAAGCAACCCCGACAGCTTAACTGCACAACGTCAGGTTGGAAGAGGTAAAATCTGGGGACTTTCAAACTGGTGGCTAATCAATGATGAAGCAATCAAAATCATTGAATCAGAAGGTCCTGCAAAGGAAAAAAAGCTACTTTCTAGAGTTTTGGAAAAAGAACTTCTTTCTGAAAACCTTGTGCCAATATTTTCTCCAGCGATAGACAAAAGATTTTTGTCAGAATCGGGTAATTTATGGGATGTGGTTAAGCCAAAAAAGAAGAGTTTAGATTCGCCAAAAACAGGGCGATTAGAAATCAAAATTAGAGAAGAGATAACAAAAAAAATAGAACGACTTTTAGAAAATCAAGAATCAAACAAAAGTTTCTCAAGGGAAGAGATAACCACTGCATTAATCGGGGCAACAAAAAGTTCACGCAGTTCACATTACGGGGAGATGCTTGACGAGATATTGTCTGATTTTGAAAAAATGAAAGCCATTACCAAAGTGCGATTCGAACCAACAAATCCATCTTGGATAAAGTCAGAAAGTTTACCAAAGATTAATACAAAAAATCTTTCACTCATCTTTCCATTACCATATCCAGAAACAAGCCTGATCGGTGACGATATTTTTGACGAATCGCTTTATCGGAATCTTTCAAATCCAGCACTCTATTGGCTAGACGGAGATTTTTCTGAAAAAGGTTTTCCCGAAGTTGAACCACTTTTGATTTTGACTTTCAATGATTTTGTTAACGATGAGGTTAATTATGTTTCACAACCCCTAGCTAACGCTATACAGGCTTCATTACTCGCTTCAGAAGAGTGGGGAGAGTTTACTCTAGAAACACCAAACGACCAATCCTTGTCAATTTTGATCAATTTCAAAAACCAAACCCTTTCAGGAATGGGAGAGTGGATTAACGGCAACGCACAACCAGGCGATGTTTATGGCTTTGAGTATTTAGGTTCTTCAAAATTTAGGCTTGTCAAGACTAAAGAAATCAAAAATCCAGTTCTTGAAGACGATGAGCTGGAGCAGCTTCTTAAGCTGCAAGAGAAAAAAGGGTTAACGGTGAAGGGGCTAGTTATAGAGGTGCTGAAAAACAATCCTGGAGGATTGACATTTAACGGAATATTTGGGCGAATAATGTTTGCCCAAAGGGTTTCACGAAGGGCCTTGATGAGCGAATTGACAAGGTTCTATTGCTTTGATTCAAAAGACGAAAAATGGAAATATTATCCAAAAAGAGAGGAGTTTGGAGAAAAGTTCTCCACGAGCTCTTTCCCGATATCGGGCGTAGAGACGCAGTGCTGGGTTGTCAGGGAGGCGATCAATCCAAAAAAAGGGGATTCTTTAAATCTCAACAACTCCTCGATCAAAAGCAATGATTTATTTGCCATCATTAACGAGAAGGTTGAGTTGACGAATGTTTTTAGGGTCAGCAAAAAGAAAGGAAAATTCATTGTTGAAGGTTCAGCAGATTTCGAACCTCTCCCTGTAAAAGACTTTTCTTTTCCGCAGGGAAAATTAAAGGTTATTGAAAATTCTTTGTTTTGCGACATAAATGAACTTGCAGAAAAGAAGCTATTGGACTCTGAGGTTTATGCCGGGATAAAGAAAGCATTTGCGGAATTTGAAGCAGAGGTTAGTGTTAACCAAGAGATAACAAAAAGCTTAGAAGACCTAGAAGGGCTTCTTGAGGATTCGGGGTCAGTAAGCCCATTTGGTGGCTTGGCATGGCAATTACAACAAAATTTCAATTGGAAAGAATTTCAAAAAGTTTTAGATGCAAAAATTTATTCCCAAGAACATGAAAGCAGGCTTGATGCAGAGAAGTTTTCACAATGGCTTACAAAAAGGCCTATTGCCTGGGATGCGAATTCAATTGTTTATCCTTCAGGGCATGGAGAGTTAACAACAGCTATACTTGAGGCAATCATTTTAATTATGAAAAATGCTGATTACGTTATTACAGATCAGTCTTTAAACATAAGAACTTCTTCTGGGGAGGATTTTGTTTTTGAGTGGGATAAATTAATTTCAGACAAAAAAAGGATTGAAAACATAGTTAATTCTGAAGCAAGTTTTCAATTGGTCGAATTTCTTACAGGGTGGTTTAGGCGTATCGTTGACGTTGTTGAACCAAGAAAGCTAGAGAATATCATTACAAAGCTATCTTTCAGCCTAAAGGGAGTCGGTTCTGTTGATGTTGACAGCAAAGATCTTCCTGAATTTATCAAAGAGCAAAAAGCCTCACTACAAACTTCTCCACTTGGTGCAGAGAAACATGTGAGATATTCAAGTCTATTTGCTGATTTTAGAGGTTTTTCAAAGGCAAAAATTAAAAAAACACTAAGTCTCCTATCTTCAAATATCTCTGAAGGGGGGCTTGTTGTGATTGTGGCTTCGGAAGATCAAAAAATACAATTAAAAGAAGGGGTTCTTGAAGAGCAAATATCTATGGGTTCTGTTGTTGCGAAATCATATGTTTTCTAATTTCTCCCCAAGGGAAGATTGGCCCAGGGTCGATTTTTCTACCAGGAGAAACATCTGAATGCCCTACAACATCAACGCATGTTGTATGATTTTTTTTTATCCAGGTTAAAAGCTTACAAAGAGACTTAATTTGAGCATCAGGCCAATTGGCCCAGTCTTTACCAAGGTGATTCTTGTACCCAAAACTCCACAGTGTTTCATCTTTTAAAAATCCAGGATTTACCAGTTCAATTCCAATTGAAAAATCATTTAAATTTTTTCTACCTTGGAAACTGGACTCGCCAGCATGCCACGCCTTTTTCTCGGTATCAACCAGCTGCATCACCTCACCCTTTTCATCAAGGATAAAATGTGCTGACAGTTTTCTTGTATTCAAAATAGACAGTGCATCTTGAATTGAAAACGTCTGTGTGTAATGGACGACAACAACACTGGCGAGGATTTTGGTTTTTTCAAAATGGGGTGTTTTTTTGTATTTTGAAAAAGGATAAATCATTCTTGTTTGTTAATTTTATCTATTTCATCTGAATAAAAAATACAATATCACGTGTGAACAAGACTAAAAAAGGAAACCACGAAGAGCTAGCAAGGACTCTAGGGCTTTACGACGTAACCATGATAGGGGTTGCAGCCATGATAGGGGCTGGTATTTTTGTTCTCACTGGGCGAGCTGCGGGGATTGCTGGCCCAGCTTTTTTATTGGCATTTTTTTTAAATGGGGTTGTTGCAATGTTAACTGCAGGAGCATATGCAGAACTCGGCTCTTCTTTCCCTGAGGCTGGAGGGGCGTTTATGTGGGTTGCTCAGGGTTATCGTAAGATAGTTTCATTTATAGCTGGGTGGATGGGCTGGTTCAGTCATGTTGTTGCTGTTGCTGTTTACTCTTTGGGGTTTGGAGTTTATTTTATAGAGCTTTTGAATTTTTTTGGGCTCATGCAACACCCGGAAGATCTTGGAAATGAGTACCAGCAGTATGTTAAGCTGGGAGCCGTATTGATTTGTTCTGTTTTAGCGTGGGTTAATTTTGTTGGAGTTTCTGAGACAGGAAAATTTGGGTCAATCATGAGTACCGTTAAAGTGGTGATACTTTTGCTCTTTGCCGTTTTCGGGTTTATCAGAATATTTCAAACAGACGGCCTTGCACACTATGAACCATTTTTCATATCATCAGGCGAGCACGGAAGCGCAATCTTGGTTCTTTTGGCGATGGGGGTAACCTATATGGCTTTTGAGGGCTATGAGGTTATAGTTCAAGCAAGCGAAGAGGTTAAAAATCCAGAAAAAAACATTCCAAAAGCCATATTTTTATCAATCTTGGTAGTTCTTCCAATTTATCTTCTTGTAGGAGGGGCTTCACTAGGGGCTCTTAACATCAATGCAATACCAGCTTCACTAGGTGAAAGGTTTTCCGAAATCCTAACCTCGTCAGGGCAGCCTTCATCAAATTACAATCTAATGGCTTTTCTTGGGGAAAGAGCGGTTGTAGAGTCAGCAAATCAATTTGTCTTGCCTTTTAAATTTCCCGGATCTACTTACACAACAGGTATGTTTTTGGTAATATTGGCTGGCATTGCATCAACAACATCAGCCCTAAACGGTACACTTTTTTCATCTAGCAGGGTTGCTTTTGCAATGGGGAGAGAGGGTTTGCTACCTTCGATATTGGGAAAAATACACAAAATAAAAAGAACTCCTTACATGGGGCTCTTTGTTACAGCAATTATCGTAATCGTAATCATAATTACACTTCCCATGGCTGCTGTTTCAGCTGCAGCTAACGTGATGTTTTTATTATTATTCACACTTGTTAATATGACTTTAATTAAGCTAAGAAAAACCAAACCTGATGTAAAAAGACCCTTTAAAATGCCATTGGTACCACTCCTGCCAACCATTGCAATAGTTATGCAAATCGTGATTGCAATAGGTGTGTTTTTTATCCCAGTATCTCCATTTGAGCAGCATTCGGGAGAATCTCCAGGAGCGATCGCCTGGGGGGTTACATTGATTTGGATTTTTTCTGGGCTATTGCTTTATGCTGGGCCTTTCAGAAAGCTTAAACCCATGTCTAGATCAAGGGTAGCCACGCAGGACACAATGTATTCCCCACAAGAAAACAGCATACTTTTAGCTGTTGCCCACACAAGAAACCAAGACTCCCTGTCACACTTGGCAGAAAGTGTAGCAAAGGTGAAAGATAGTCTTGTCCACATTGTTTCTATTGCTACCATTCCCGAAACAACCCCTCTGACTTTTGCACCTGAAAAAGATGTGAAAAAGAAACACGATTTGATTGAGAGGATAAAAGATTATCTTGAAGGTAAAAAAATCAAAATAAATTCAAGTGTTGTTGTTGGAAGACATCCTGCTTCTGTGATATGTTCAGTTTCAGAATCCAGAGGGACAGATTTGATATTGATGGGCTGGAGAGGTGGCAAAAAAAAGAAAGGTTTGTTTTTAGGAGATACCCTAGACAGAGTTTTAGCGGATTCTTCAAAAACGGTTGCAGTTTTAAAGCATGGCAATAAAACCCCTTATAAAAACGTTACTGTTGCTGTTGGAGCAGGGCCAAATACAAAGAAAGCAATCAACATTGGTGCTCGCATAGCATCATCAAACGATGGAGAATTTTCACTGTTGGCCATTGTGAAAAACAGAGAGGGGGAAAAAGAGGCAAAGAAAAGGTTAACATTGCTTCAGGAAGAGGTTAAAAAAATCGATTTAAAACTAAAAGTTAATTTAAAAATTGTAAAATCGAGGTCTATTAAAAAAGCAATTTTGGATTCCTCAAAAGAAAGCGACCTTTTGGTTCTAGGCGCAAGCGTTAACGGGATTTTGGACAAAGCGCGATTGGGGAACATCCAAGAGAGCATTGCAAGGGAGTTTAGCGGTAGCGTTCTTACCGTCAGGGTTCCAGAGGCTAGAGTTAAGAGATGGATACATAGGTTGCTGGATGATGAATAAGAAATTAGTATTTTTGATTTTTATTTTTACAGGATTTTTTGGCTGTTACCGACCTGCAATTCCATGGAAGATAACAGCGCACTCAATTGTTGAAAACGGGGATGGCATCAAGGTGGCATTAAACTGGAAAGGTGGACCCAATGGCACACCGGTTAATACAACAGTTGTTTATGAGTTTTCACAGCTTGGAGGCGATGCGCAGTGGACCCCTATTGCAAAAACAGAAAAATGGAAAAATGTACAAAGTTTAGATTTTTCAAAAGATGGAAAATCCCTAATACTCGCTGCAGACGTTAAAGCAAGAGATATTTGGCTTTGGGAAATAGATAAGCTCCCAGTTGAATTTACCTCAAACAAGGATGTAGAAGGGGACGTGATTTTTGTTGAAGACTTGATTGTTTTCAGAAAAAAAGAGGGGAAGGCACACAATATTTTTTCAAAATCCATCAACGGGATTCAGGGGAAAAGACTAACAAACGACACTTCTGTAAGGTGGAATCTAAAAGTTTTCAGAAGTGGTGAAGAGTTAATTCTGATCCACAACGTTTTAAATGGAATGAACTTGGGGATTTCAAGCGTTTCTCTAAGGGGAACGAATTCAGAAAGGATCCTAGACAACCCCGGGCCCGAAGTTTCTTTTGATGTTGCGGAGGGAAAAGTGTTTTTTTCAAACGAAAATAAATGGTTTTTATGCGAAACAGGATTAAAGCCCTGGGAAGAGGGGTGCGAGGAAAAAGAGATTTCAAGCGAGTTTAGCTGGACAGGGGATGTTTTTGTTTTAAACCAAGATGTTTATGGGGGGGTAGTTGCAGAAAGCTCTTCCCCAAGGCAAAGCAGCTTGCTGTACAGTTTCTTGGGGAAAATGCTTTCTATATCTTATGAAAATGGAGATATCAAAAGCTTAAAGTCAGAAGGAGATGTCCTTGGGCTAGTTGTCAACAATCCTGCAACAGGTGATTTTTTCAGAATTGAAAAGTTTGGCAATTCTTCCTTTGAATCACTCCCACCTATTTACCCTCCTGAACTGGAGGATTGATTCCCCCCCAAAGCACCCTTAAATGCTTTAAAAGTGTCGGCTTGGGGTAGTTTGATAAAATCCTTACACTCCATTCTTCTTTTGTTTGGGGCAAAACAGCCGACCAACCTTCCATGTCCAAATCCAAGGCTCTTTTAAATATCTTAAAATTCTTATTTTCAATCCCTTCTTTAAAATATACCAAATAAACATAGCTGTCTTTTTCCTCAGACATATATCTTGAAAAAACCCCTTTTAAGGTTGAGTTTTCTTCTGTTTCTTCAAAAAGGAAAAGAACTTTTTTCTTTTCTGCCCCCAAGATTTTTTGAGGGATGAAGAAAGAGCCAGTCTCGGATTTCGGTGACTGAGAGATGCTATAGTCAGTATTTTTTACTGGCGGTTCAAAAAGATCGTCATCCAGATCCTCTTTCTCAATATTGATTTCAATCACATCTATTAATTCAGATTTTTTGTTCTTCCTGGTCCTCTCTCTCTTAAGAGGGAGCCGGTATTCTTTATGAAGCCAATAGGTTGTTTTTACACCTTTTTCTTCCCAGGATTCTTGCGAGGTTGAAACAGAAAGTATATCCAATTCATCAACAATAACCTCTTCTTTATTCCAGTCAGGATCTTCTTCGCCAATTTCTGCTACCTGGTTCCAGATGTACTCAGGCATTAAAAGTCGGGATATCTCTTTGCTTCTCGGGAAAAAATCCCTATCGAAAAAAAGATTTACGTTTATGTCATTCATGACGTAAATATTTTCAATAGGGCTCAATATAAAAAACTGATTTTCAAGCTCTTCAAGGTGGAGTTTGCCGTTTTTTGAGAAATACCGAACGTTTTTCTCATTCTCTATTCGATCATCTACGTTTTGGTAGAATTTAATTTCCCCCCTGTAGGAGTATTCAAGGGTTTCTTGAGCAAGGAATAGGAGCAGGGATACAAGCATTTAAGTCAAAAAAGGATCTTCTAAAAGTAAAGAATTCAAATCCGAAACATCACCACTTAAACCTGTTTGAGAAGCCCTTTCAACGCGGTCAAGGCTTATTTCTATTTGAGCACCATTTCTAAAAGTATCCCTTACATAGCCCCATCCAAAATACGAAATACAAATCGAAAATACTGCAACTGTTGAGAAGGAATATCCTGCTATTGACGTGGCTGCCCATTTCCTTTTCTGGGTTTTTATTTTCTTCTCAACAAGTTGAGACAGGTCCCTTTCAAGGGCTACCTTTTTTACAGTTTTTAATTCCGGGATCACGGCCCTTTCTTCTTTCATTAGGTCATGTAAAATTTTTTTTACGTTTTCTGAAGGAGTTCTTACAGGAAGCTCTTTTTTGAGCGATTCTATAAATTTTCGATTTTCTTTTTCTGAAAAAAACATAATTACTTATTATCCATATATTTTTTAAATTTGATACGAGCTTTGTGGATTCTCATTTTTACAGCAGTAACTGAACAGCCAAGTATTTCCGAAATGTCCAAGTATGTTAATTCTGGCTGTATCGCCAACAACAGCGCTTCTCTCAGGTTTGTTGGAAGCATCATTAATATTTCACCAATTTTTTCTGCACGTGTTTCTTGTTTGAGAATGTCTTCTGCATTTGGGTCTTTTGTATCTCCCGGGTCAAATGCATGGCTATCCTTTGAGGCAAATATGCCTTCAATCGATCCTGGCCTTCTCCCCTGTGAGGATAGAAGTGTGTTTCCCTGGTTTCTAGCAATTGTGAAAAGCCAGGTTTTGAACTTCTGTTTGGGGTTGAATTTCTTAGCATATTTCCAAACCCTGAAAAAAGACTCAGCAGCAGCGCTTTCTGCCGTTGCAGGGTCTCTTATGTAAAGGCTTAGGAAATTAAACAGAGGAGACTGATAACGCTCCACCAGCACGTTCAATGCCTGGTTGTCATTTCTGGCTACAAGTTCCATTAATTCCTCGTCAGTTTTCTTCCCAAGGGTCATACCTGACTCCATCCTATACCTCTCAGCCAGGGGTTTTGTTTCTGAAAAAGTGAGGTTT
>CAZDPU010000009.1:0-1658 GCA_964507645.1 uncultured bacterium | reverse complement strand
ATATTTTTGCAGCGGCAAGCCCAATAGGGTCATAAGCCATTGCAATCAGCTTTTCTGGTCCGGCTGTCAACGGTGTTGAGATTGACCATTCCCTGTAAACAATCGCATTTGGATGAAGATTTGATTGGTCTGAATCACTTTGGTATGCCACTGTTAGGTATCCATCAGAGGGGTTGATCTCAAAATCAAATGAATCAGTAACATTTGTTGCTATAAACTGAGTACTTCCAGCCCAATTGTTGGCATCACTGCAGTCGCTTGTGAGTAGGCAATGGTAAAGCTTCAAACCCAAGCCTGCATTATCTGCTCGAGCAATTATCACAATGCTTCCTCCCGTGATCTTTATGACAGGGGATGTCCCTACTGCAGAAAAGCCCCCATTTGCCCCATCGATAGACACGTGATTAGTCCAATCTGCAAAGTTATAGAGTCCTGCTTGCAGGTTTGCTAATGGATAATCCATCAATAGTAATTCCATACTAGCTGGATTGGCTAAGTCATCAAAATTTTCTTGCCAGGCCATGAGAAGAGTGTTGTTTGTTGTGTCAATTACAGCAGTTGGGGCCCCGCCACCTATCGTGTTTGGCAAGCTCGACCCACACCCTTGCAGGCTGCCTCCCGCTGCCCATGTTCCATCCCAGCACCAATAGGTTACAAATGTGTCAGCATTTTGGATATCCTCAGTTGCAAAAATATGCAATACTCCAATGTTTGTTGAGTTAAAAACCGAATTATTGTTATCAATAATCGCAGTCACCCCACTGCATCCAATACCACCTCCAATTGTCATTTTTTCGGTTGTGTTAAAACTTCCCGAAATGTCTTTGTAAATTTCAAGTTGACCGGCACTCACGCCATTTGAGTTGCACGATAAAAGATAATTGTTCCCCTGAAAGTCATAAATGTAATGGGTTTCAGAGTAAACGCTAGCAGTTTGCACTAAGGGTGCGACACTGCTGTCTGGCCCTGCGTAGCCTACCGGATGCGTAACTGAACCTCCGCTTCCGCCACATGCGGATATTGCGATAATTAAAATTGCTAAAAGCCTGGTGAGTTTTTTCATAATATTTAGTTTAACACCTTGTGCCCTTCAATGAATAGCATCTGAAGATTATTGACTGGTGAAAAAAATCCATTCAAGCCACTTTCCCATATGCCAATATCAGCAATAAAGCCTTCTTGAATCTTCCCAAGCTTTTTAAGGCCGAGAACTTTTGCCGGTGTTGATGTTATTGATTTCAATATTTCTTTATTTGACATCCCTAAATCCCGCAAAGCCACTTCTCCAACCTCCAAGAGAGATGTGCAAAAAGATGACCCCGCATTAAAGTCTGTTGCCAAGAATACCTCAACCCCAGCATCAACAAGCTTTCTTGCATCTGGTTGAATTCCTGTATTCAGTTCAATATTACAAAGAGGCAAAACACCAACGGCGATTCCACTTTCAGACAATTTTTCCACATCACTTTTTTTTAAGTGTTCAGCATGGTCGACTGAAACAGCACCATTTTGGGAAGCAATTTCAACACCCCCCATTTCGGAGAATTGCCCTGCATGAAGAGTGATTTGATAATCTAAGGAGCATGCATGGGACAGGAGGAGTTCAGTTTGTTTTTTAGAGAAGGCTCCATCCTCCAAAAAAACGTCAAAACGACTTG
>CAZDPU010000008.1:28625-40403 GCA_964507645.1 uncultured bacterium | reverse complement strand
AAGCTGCAACAATGTTGGACAGAACAGGTTCAGATGTTCAAGCTAGAAGACCAATGAAAGAGGGCACAATAAATGATTTGGAGCTCGCTAAAAAAATGCTTCGTTATTTTATGGAAGAGGTAACCGATACAAGGTTTAGAGCATTGTCTGCTCCTTCAAATTGGGCAATTATAGGTGTTCCAGTTGATACGGATGATGTTCATAAGAATGCATATTTTGAGTTAGGGGCCTATGCAGGCATTGGAGAGACTGAATTAACTGATGAAGTTTTTGCTGCTGCAATAGGTTCAGGTTTGAAGGTAAGCGAACCTAAAGGGCGCATGGTTGTCGATATAGGTGGAGGAACAACAGATATAGCAATTATTTCAAATGGTGCTATTGTTGTTAAGAAGAAAGTTAGGGTTGCTGGCGATGCTATGGATAGGTCTATAAGGGATTTCATTAGGAAAAACAAAGACCTTGATATTTCTTTAGCACAGGCTGAACAGATTAAAAAACAATGTGGAGGGGCTATCCCTTTAGAGGATCAAGAGCCAATGGAGATTACTGGTCAGGATTTACAAAAGAGAAGACCTTCAAGGAGAGAAGTTACTCCTGATGATATTGCTGAAGCTTTAAAGCCTCCTGTAAACGAAATTATCAATAATATACTGGGTACTTTAGAGTTGACACCTCCAGCATTGGCTGAAGATGTTTATAGAGATGGTGTACGTCTTGCTGGTGGTGGTTCAAAACTTCAAGGACTAGATCAAAGGGTAGAGGATTTGACTGAACTTCCGGTAAGTTGTGTCAAGGACCCTGATAATGCTGTAATCAAGGGTTTGGAAATAATGATGGACCAGCATGTTAATAGCAGATAGTCAGGAATAAATTTTCATTTGTTGACGACATCTAAGATTTTAAAAACAGGGAGAGAAAGAAATAGTTTTGATCATGTTTTTTTATTTTTATGTTTTTTCCTAATTTTTTCTCATTTTTTTAAACCAGTTAGTCTTTTTTTTGATCCCATATCTTCATTAAAGTGGCTAAAGAGTGGTTCTTGTTCTATTGAAGATCCAGAGGATTTAACGGATTGTTCGTTTGCAAAACCTTTGATAATAAACAATGGTAAAAATCTGGAAGGTTGGTTTTATGCAAAGAAAAAAATTGACCTAGGAGACAAGCATTCGAAAATTTTGGTTTTAGATAAAAATACAAATACAGTTATAGGGGTTGGATCTTATAGTAGTCCTCATTTTGTTTATGTAGAGTCTCTCGTCAACAAAGATGTTTCAATTGGAGTCCATTCAGAAACATTAGGAAGGACAGCTGTTGCGAAAGGAGACAATAAAGAAGTTTTTCTTACACAGATTGATTTTTTGGAATCTGATTCTGAATGGTTCACAATAGGAGACAACCAAGGCCTTCCTTGGGATTGGAGTGTTGGTTTAAGCCAAGAAAATATTTTAAAGATTTCAAATTTTAATTCTTATGTGGTTTTGGTATGGAAAAAATAAGATTCTTTTTAATTCTTTTGGCCTTTTATTTTGTCCAAGATGTTCCTTCTGATTTGGAAATATCTTCTAGCTTAACAAGAAAATCTAAGGGTTTAGCAGTAAGAGATTTAAAAAAATGGTCAAGTGAAGCAAGTCTCTCTTATTTGAATGAAGAGGTTGAAAATGAGTCAATTGCTATTGACGGGAATGGTTATTATCTTGGAAGAATTGAAAATCGTAAATTGATATTTCCAACAAAAAAAGGAGAGTGGACTGCTGCATTTTTAGAAAGCACCTGGGAACTTGTTATGCTAGAAGGAAAGGGGTCTCAAAAGATGAAAGTTTGGTTTGCTGTTGATAAAACTAATATAAAAAATGGAGATAGGTTGTTGTTCTTTTCTGAAAGTTCGGAAAGTTTTTATGTTGCTAAAATAATTTTAGATCATGATGGTTTAAATATTTGGGCTTCATTGCTTGGAAATACTTCCTCTGGGCAAATTGATATTCTTTCAAAAGAAAAACATTTTAAAAATATTAACTGATGGACATACTAATTACATTTTTTTTATTAGGAAGTTCTTATCTGTCATGGGGTTTAGTTTTGAGTTGCTGGACTCTTGGCAAGAGCAATATATTTAGCTTCATGGGTATTCTTGGTATATTTTTTTTAGATATGCATTTTGGAAGTTATTTTTTTCTTTTTGTTTTGTTGTTTTCTTGGTTGCTTTTGATTGTTGACAAAAATGAACCAGGGATAAATTTTTATTTGAAGTTTTTTATTGTTTTGTTTTTTGTATTTTTAACAAATAAAATTATTTATGGTTTTTTTAATCTTCCAGGTTCAAGCTTGGATGTTTTGAGATCTTTTGCTGTTTTGTGGATGTTTGATAGAAAATGAAATTAATAAGGGTATTGATTGTCTTTTCCTTTTTTGCTTTAGCGTATAAAGGTTTTTCCATTCAAAACAATAGTAATTTAAAAGAAACATATGAAAATCGCATTTATAGAAAACAAACTTTATATCCTGATAGAGGAGTAATTTTTGACAGGGATGGAAAAGTTTTAGCTGGAAATAGATTATCAATTGATGTCAGGCTTCCTGGAGATTCCAGTCTTAAGGATTTTAAAAAAAATGGTGATTGGTATTTGGATATTGATTTAACAACTCTTCAGAGCCTGAAAATGGATTTCAAAGAAGAATTAGAAATAAGAGAAAGTCTAGTCAGGTATTATCCTTACGGAAGGCTTTTCAGTTTGGTTCTTGGTTACACAAGATTTTTAGACCCGGATGATGCTGATGCTCTTCAGGGGCATGGATATGGAAGGAACCAACGCTTGGGGGCGAGTGGAATAGAGATGGTCTATGAAACAACTTTAAGGGGTCAGCATGGAGAGCTTCTTTTTAGAAACCTGCCTGACAGCTATTATGAAAATGAAGTCTTAAGTAAACGAGATGCTGTAAATGGTGAAGATATATACCTTTCCCTCTCTCTTCCAATCCAGAAATTTTCATGGGAGATATTGGAAGATCCTGAAACCGGTGAAGAAATTACAGGTGTTGTTATTGTTGGAGATCCTTTTACGGGGGAGGTGTACTCTATGGTCAGCAGACCAAGCTATTCTCCCGAGGGTTACATGTCATCAAGATGGGAAGATGTTCCTGGCTTTTCTAACAGAAGTGAATTGATAAACAGGGCTACTGAAGGCTTGTATCCACCTGCTTCAACATTCAAAGTTGTCTCAGCAGCTGCAGCATTAGAGTATATGAATGTAGACCCTTCAAGAACCTACAACTGCAATGGAGCCGTTCAAGTTGGAAATCAAGTCTTTCGCGGATGGAACAAGGATGGCTTAGGTGTTCTGGACATGGTTGACAGTTTGGCTTATTCCTGTAATGAAAGTTTTTATTACTTAGCAATGGAGGTTCCTGGTTGGAATCGAGATCCAAAAATTTTACAAAATGCAGCATTTGAATTTGGTTTTGGGTCAAAGGTTGGATTGCCTATAGCCGAATCTTCTGGATTGATTCCAAATAATTCTTGGAAGAAGGAAAACATGGGTGAGCCTTGGTATGGAGGCGATACTGTCAATATGATGATTGGGCAAGGTTCTTTGTTGGTTACTCCAATACAGGTTTTTTCTGCCTACCAGGCAATAGCAAAAGGATCCAGGGTATCTCCGGTGCTTGTGAAAAGGATAGGGGAGATGGACCAAGATAAAAAATATCTAGATTTTTCTTTCAGCGGTTCTACGTTAGATACTCTTAGACTAGGTTTAAAAACTGCTGTTTCGGAAGGCACGGCAAGAAGAACTTTGATTGATGATGATTGGACAAGAGTTGAAGGGGTGACAATGTCTGCAAAAACAGGAACTGCACAAACGGGAAATGATTCTCTTTTGCCTCATGGATGGTTTGTTGGATATGGGGATATTCAGGTTTCTGAGGATTTGAAAAAACCAATAATTGTTCTTGTTCTTGCTGAACATGCTGGAATGTCTTCGAAATCCGTTGTTCCTAAGGCTAGGAAGTTAATAAAAGATATACGAGACTATTGGAGGTTAGAATTGAGGGATTAGCGATATGGATATTCTTTTAGCAGTACATATTTTGATTAGCGTTTGCTTGATTGTTTTGATACTTATACAAACACAAAAAGAACAAGGTGTTATGGGTTTATTTGGGCAAGGTTCTTCGTCCTCGTCTTCTCAAAGAGGCTTGGGTTCTGAAGAGTCTTTAAAGGTTTGGACAAAAAGGGTTGCAATTCTTTTTGTTTTCAGTAGTCTTTTAATGGCTTTTTTACAACCTTTGTCTTAGTTTTTGCCCAGGTGGCGGAATTGGTAGACGCGCATGGTTGAGGGCCATGTGCCCATTATTGGGCGTGAGGGTTCGAGTCCCTCCCTGGGCATTTTTTTATGATAGATTTTTATTCGGAAAAAGAGATAGTTTTTTATTTATCTGAAATAAAAAAATGGAAAAGGGGAACATTCTCTTCAAGCCTAGAAAAAGAAATTATTTTTCTTTGCGAGGTTTTAGATTTTTTAAATTATTTTTATTACATTGATTCAAAGCCTTTGGTGGCAGATGATCTTTACGACAGCCTGTTTAATCGTTTAAAGCAGATAGATATTGAAAATGTAAACAAAGTTCCAATTCATGCCCCAATATTCAGGGTAGGAAGTTCTATTGTTGGAGATAGGGAAACCTTCAAGCATGAGGTTCCAATGATATCTTTAAACAACAGCAAAGAGCTCGAAGGGCTTGAAAAATTCAATGAAAGAGTTGAAAAGAGCATAGGCAAGGATTTTTCATTGATTGGCGAGTTGAAACTTGACGGTGTAGGTTTTTCTTTAAAGTATGAAGGGGGCTTATTGAGAAGGGCTCTTTCAAGAGGGGATGGGTCAATAGGGGAAGACATCACCGCAAATGTGAAAACAATCAAAAATGTTCCCTTGAAAATAAAAACTAAAAAATCAGTTCTTGTGAGAGGGGAAATAGTTATTAAGAATTCTTTTTTCAGAGAGATGAACGACAAGAGAGCAAAGCTGGGAAAGGAAATTAGATCTAATCCAAGGAATACTGTTGCTGGTGCCTTAAGAACAAAAGACCCTTCACATACAGCAAAAATACCTCTTTTTGCATTTTTTTATGACATCCCTATTTTTGGAGGAGAGACGTTGAATACTCATTCAGAATCTATGGATATTTTGAAAAAAATGGGTTTTTATGTTGATTCAAATAGGGTCTTGGGTTCAAGAGATAAGATTGAAGAATATTACAAGAAAATATCAAAAATGAGAAGTGAGATAGATGTTGATTGCGATGGTGTTGTTGTTAAAGTTAATGAAAAAGAATACAGAGATATTTTAGGAAGCACTTCTCATCATCCTAGATGGGCATTAGCTTTAAAGTTTCCAGCCAATAAAACATTAACAGAAATTCAAAATATTGAATGGCAGCTTGGGAGAACTGGGATACTTACCCCTGTCGCAAAATTAAAGCCAATAGATTTAGGTGGAGTTAAAGTTTCAAATGCCTCACTACACAATTATTCACTTTTTAAGTCTCTAAATCTCGCTCCTGGAGATACTGTTGAGGTTCAGAGGGCTGGAGATGTTATTCCGCAGGTTGTTGGAAAGGTTGTTGATTCCGGGAATGATTTTTTTAAATATCCAAAAGTTTGGAACGGATCAGATACAAGAATTGATGAAAATGGAGTTTTTTTATATTGTGAAGATCCAAATGAAGACTTGATAAATTTTGAGAAATTTAAATATTTTGTTAGCAAGTCTGGATTAGACATTGAGGGAGTTTCCGAAAAGACAATAAAACTCTTGATTGAAAAGAAATGGGTAAGAAGTTTTTCGGATTTCTTTTTACTAGAAAGATATGAGAAAGAATGGAAAAATCTTGAGAACTGGGGGGATCTTTCGGTTCAGAATATATTAAATGGGATAAAAGATTCTATTAAAAATGCTAATTGCTCTAAGGTTTTAACTTCTTTAGGAATCCCTCTTGTTGGATCTGAGATTTCAAAACTTCTTTTACAAAATTTTAACCACTCTATAGAGAAATTATTCAATATAGGGCTTTCAGATCTTTTAGAAATAAAAGGAATAGGTTTACAAACTGCAAAAAATATTGTGAAAAATTTTTCAAATCCGGAATTTTTAAAGGAATTATTAAAAATGAAGGAATGTGGGCTTCCCTTATCTGAGACATCTACAGAAGGAGTTTTATCTGGTTTAAGTATTGTTGTTACTGGTAAATTAACCAAGTCTAGAGCTGAAATGAAGAAGATTGTTGAAGAAGAAGGAGGTAATTTTTCATCAGGAATTTCATCAAAAGTAGATTATTTAATAAAAGGTGTTGGTGGAGGGGGTAAAGAAAAAAAAGCAATAGGCCTGGGCGTAAAAATCATTTCTGAAGATGATTTCCACTCAATGTTCCTATAGGTGGATTTTAAAATGCTTATTAAATATAAGTCTTTTTGATTGCGCTTTTTTGATATCAATTGGTTCAAAGTATATTTTTTCATTTGGTTTTTTTTGAGAAAGAAAAGATAAATCTAATGAGAAAACTGTCCCAATTTTTGGATATCCGCCTATGGTAGGGGCATCTTTCATTAATATTATTGGATAGCCATCATTTGCTATCTGAACGCTTCCATAACTCATCCCTTCAGATATCATTTTGGATTTTTTTAAAATGATTGGCCTTCCTGTCAAACGACATCCAGTCCTATTAGTGAGATCACTTATCCTGTAACCTTGATTGAAGAATATTTTTTTTTGATGATTTGTAAATTTTTCAAATTGGTAAGTTGGCATAATTCTTAATGTTTTTTTTTCGTAATCAGGAATTTTTTTAGAAGATTTTGGTATTAGGCACTTGGAAGATTTGAATTTTAATATATCATTTTTTTTCAGATTTTCTCCAATATTCTCACGTATGTTTGTTGATCTTGAACCAAATAAGATATTTGTTTGAAAGCCTCCCTTAACCGCTAGGTAAGAATAAGTTCCTTTTACAGCTTTTTTCCACTTCAATATATCACCTTTGAAGACCTGCAATTTTTTCCATATAGGTATTTTTTTATTATTTATCTCAAAGTCCAAATCTGCACCAGTTACAGATATGGAGGCTTCAGCTTCAACCTTTATTTCAAGACCTCCAAAAGCCATCTCAATCACAGCATTATTGAAATTGTTTTCTAAAAGATAATTGGCTTCACAATATGCTATTTCATCCATTGGTCCAGCTTGATTTAATCCGTATTCCTTATATCCAATTCGACCATAATCTTGAATGCTTGAAGAGAATCCAGGATTTATTACTTTAAAGCTCATAATTTTCCACCATTCTGAATAAAAGTTTTTTTATCTATAGGGTTAAACTTCACACGGTCGCCTATATTGAATTTTGAAATGTTCAGAGGATCCTTTAGTGACATGTCTAAAAAAGTTTTCCCAACAATATTCCAACCACCCGAAGAATTTACTGGATATACTGCTGTTTGTTTTTCTGCAATACCTACACTTCCAGCTGAAATTTCAACTCTTGGGGTTTTTAATCTTGGTTTTTGTATTTTTTTGTCAACCTTACCCAAAAATGCAAAACAAGGACTAAATCCAACTGCATATACAAGATATTCTTTAGACGAGTGTATTTTTATAAAGTCATCTAAAGTTATTTTTTTTTCTTTGAGGACGGTTTCAAGATCTAATCCAACTTCAAAACCGTAATATACAGGAATATTTATCAACCTAGATTTGATAGGTGTTTTATTTTCAGGTATTTTTTTTATCTCTTCAAGAAGTTTGTTATATTTTTTTTTATGAAAAACTAAGTTGTAGGTTATATGTAGTGTTGTATAGGAGGGTATTGTTTCAATTACAAAATTAGGAAATTTTTTTTTCAAAACTTCGGAAATTTTTTTAATTTTTGCAGGTAAGCCTGAGTCTATTTCTTTTCCAAAATAAATCAGAATTGAATTTTCTCCCGCAGAGATGACTTTACGCATTTTTTATTTTTTTTAATGCATTTGTTGAACTTGGATTGTCTCCATGGAAGCAAATTGTATGAATTTTTAGCTTGTCAATGTTTTTGAATTTTTTATATTGCTGAATGATTGATTTGGAATTATTAAAAACTGCTCCTGGTTTTGTTCTTGGAATCATCTTCATTCCCTTATAACCTCTATCAGCAAAAACCTCATATAGAAATTTAATGTTTTGTTTTTTCGAAAATTTTTCAAATTGATTTTTTTTCATTCCAGCTTGAACAACTAATTCGAGGTTCAAATTGATTTTTTTTATAGCTTCTACAATCACATCCAGGATATTTTTTTTGTGCATCATGTCATGATACAGTGCACCATGAGGCTTTACATATTTAAAATCAGCATTATTTTTCAAACATAATTTTTTAAAGTTTTTTATTTGTTTGTGAACATCATCAAAAAGTTTTTTTTCATCAGAGTACTGGCTGATTCGTCCAAAATTTTTTTTATCAGTGTAGCTTGGATGTGCTCCAATTTCAACTTTGTTTTCTAATGCAAGTTTGATTGTTTCAGTTATGCTTGAATCATTTCCTGCATGTCCGCCACAGGCAATATTTGCCATGTCAATTAATGGCATTAAGTCTTTGTCGGGACTTGAGTCTAAACATTCACCAAGATCACAGTTTATCTTAATTTTTTTGTTCAACTTAGATAAGTTGTTTAAAAAGAAAAGTTAAACCCAATCCAAGGCCCACTTGTGGAATCAGCATTGCCAAGATTGAAATCAATGCTTCTCCAAACGAAAGAAATTGTTGTTGAATCCGAATACATGTAATCCCATCCGATCATTGTTGTGTCAGGAACAATCATGGTTCCATTTCCACTTCCATCTTCCCATCCTTGTCCATGCCAAAACCACATCGAGCTTTTCTCAGATATTGGAGTTATGTATTGTGCCGTAAATGAAGTTCCATCAATATTGTCTCCAGTGTAGTAGTCAAGGCCAAGAAATAAATTACCTGAATTCCAAACAGTCCCGATTGTTATTGCATTTTCTTGTGTTGTATCGAACTCAGGGGACCAGCTTCCAAATTTCAATCCTAAAGATTCAGAATACATATAAGTAAAGTCAAAAATTGTATTTGTGTACTCATGTGAATCAAAACTGTCATCAAGGGTTGAAAAATTTAAACTTGTATTTTCGGATATCGCAAAATTTATGAATGAAACTGTAGCAGTTTCATCCCCTACCGAAGTGGCAAAAGTTAAATCATTAGCGTTAAGGTTTTGATATGAGGAAAACATAGCAAGGATTATGGATAGTTTAATAAAGTTTTTTTTCATTTTCGCCTCCTGGCTTCATTTTAACCTAAATCACCAATACTCTTCGTAATGGATGTTTCCAGGGTTTTTAACACCCCTGTCAGCTTTATGACCCATGCCTTCAAGAACTTCAATTACACCCAAAGGTTTTGGATAACTTTCTTCACCTGTTTCTTTGTCTTTGACTGGAACTCCAAGCATTTTTGGATTTCCACAAAAATACCATTGTGAAGATTCTGGTTCTGGCTTATATCCAAGCAGGTCATCAAGCATTCCTTTGGATATGTAATCTTGAATATATACTTTTTCTTTAACCTCAGGATCTCTTGTTGCTAAACCAATGTATTTGTAATTTGAATGTTCTTTCATAAGTTTTTTATGTGTTTCAAAATATCCAAAATCTGCGCTAGATCTACAAACCTCCAAACAAACAATGTCACCCTTGAAGTCATTTGAAAGCAGTTTTGCAATCATTGCCATATGAGGAGCTTCTCCTGTACCTGTTCCACCAAGGATTATTGTTTTTGTAGAGTCACTTACGTGATGTAGGGTGTAGTGTCCAACTGCTTTTTTCCCTATGTGTATTCGGCTACCTTCTTTCATTTCGAAAAGCCTTGGAGTCAATCCAGGAGCAGGGTTTCCTTCACCATTGTCTCTAACTAGAACTATATAAAATTCAAAAAAATCATCATTTCCAGCTTCAACTAGAGCTCCAGTTTCATCATCAAGAATTCTGTGAGATATTGAATATGCTCTTTGGACAAATGTATCAAATTCTGGTTTAGGTTCTTCTTGCTGCGTTCCTTCAAGCCTGCTTTCAAAACTGTAAAGCCCAAGGGTTGTGTATTGTCCGGGTTCATAGGTTGCCTTGTCTCCATCCGGCTCAACTCTGAAAACAGCTAGGTCTTCATGGGTGTTTTTAATACTAACTACAGTTGCGTTGTATTTTTCTGTTCTAAATTTTTCCTTCTTTTCCTCTTCTTCTTCCTTTATTCTTGCTTCAAGCAATTCAGGAGGGAGGCTTATAAGATCTTCCCTAACCTCAGTGCTTCCAGAAGAATTTGTTATTGTGTAGTAAAAGAACCATTTTGCACCATCCAAATGAACTCTCCAATTTTCTATAGTTCCTTGGTCACCAGACTCAAGTTTGACCAGATCTCCTTTTCTAAAGTTGTTTGGCATAAAAGTCGATTCTAAAACAAGAAACCGTTTTCACGATTCTTCTTTTTCTTGTATTCCTTCAAAAGTTTTTGTACATCATCTTTAAGTGACAAACTGGGGTAAGCTTTTTGTTTAACTATCATTCCATTTTGGTCGATTAGGTACATTGTTGGGATGCTATTAACTCTAAACAATTCAGATATTTCATTATCCCAACCTTTTCCATCAAAATGCTCTTCCCATCTCATTTCAGGATTTTCTTCAAGGTATTTGTTCAGTTTTTCTTCATCTGAATCAAGGCTGATTCCAAGCATTACAAAATTCGGTCCTTCTAATTCGTTGTAAAGCTGTTGTATTTCGGGAGCCATTCTTATGCAAGGGCCACACCAGGTAGCCCAAAAATCAACAAGAACAACTTTTCCTTTCAGTTTCTCCAATGATATTTTTTTACCGCTGTGAGATACGAATGAAAAGTCTGGGGATTTGTTTCCAGGGCCAAGGTAAGGTTTGTTTGGTGCTTTTTCTTCAGATTCTTTTAAAACCATTTTTGTACCACTTTCATTTATTGAATCTATGGCCCAGGAGATTCCGCCAAATTCAAACAACTGACTTCCTTTGTATCCTTCAGCTGATGATGTAGAGCCATCTAATTTTCCATCCTGATTCCTATCTATTGCAAATGAGATATTGTTTAGATCGTTAAAAAGGCCATCCGTATTATCGTCAGCCAAGGCTATTTTGTATTTTTCATTATTTAAATTTACTATTCCTGACTTGTTGTTCCAACGGTAACACAAGACTGAATCCTTTCCCTTCACTACAGTATTAAGTTTATAGCATTTGACTTTGTATGAAAAAACATCATCTGATTCTCGATATGTAAGACTCACATTCGTTTCTGTATTAAATGTTCTAGAGGATTTAGAAACCCATGAGCCATCACCATCGTTAGTCAAATCATTGTCATTGTTTGAGTCAATGTAAATTTTTGATTCGAATTCATTGAACCATTCATCATTAAAGTCCGTTGCATTCTCTTTTCTACAGTTGATAATTTTTTCAATTTCTGCTGATTTTTCTTTATCTTCTTCTGAGTCAAGATCCTTACTGAGCTCTCTAAGGGTTCCTAGTGCTGAATCTTCATCAAGCAATGTTGGCTGTATTTTTTCTAAACATATGTTTTTGACAGTTTCGGAATCTGAAGAGTGAAAAGCTTCTGAGTCAAGAACAATTGTTATGCTGTTGTCCTCTTCATGATTTTGATTTTCGTTCCTACAATCTATTAAATTTTGAATTAAATCTGATCTTTTGGAAGTTTT
>CAZDPU010000008.1:0-28525 GCA_964507645.1 uncultured bacterium | reverse complement strand
CAGCTCTGCAGCTTCTTTTATTTTTTTCATTTCTTCTAGATTGGGTTTTAAAGGTTTTTCCCCATCTGTTTTTGACTTAGTCTTTTCTTTATCTTTTGATTGTTTTTTTTCGAATTCTTTATCTTCTTTTTCTTTTTCTTTTTCTATCTCTTCCATATTCGAATTTAGCATTTCTTTTATTTCTTCAAAATTTGGATCTTCCGAACAGATTTTTATAGCCTCCGGAGCATTTCTTGGGTCTTGACCTAGCTTTAATGTTGCATACATAGGACTGAAGATATATGTTGGTTCTGCTAAAAGATCCTCCGAGGGAGAATCGTTTAATTCAAATCTTTGAGGCCTGTAACTGGTAAAAATTTGTTTTTCTTCCTGTATAAGATCAACAGTGATATTTGGAATTAAACTTGCTAAAATTAAATAAATGTTCATTGTCTTGAACCTCCTTTTTCAAAATAGTCTTAAGACTATTTTATATCTTTGGTCCAAATGACGGAGACGTATTCTCCTTTTGCACCATTTCTTAACATTTTATTATCAATTTTTTTTACAAATTTCCATACAGGCTCTATTAAAAAATCAGGAACTTCATGATGGTGTGCTAGATGTATTGCGATGGGAAGCCTTTCTTTTATTTTTGAATTTTTTAATATTTTTTTAATGGCTGGGAGAATTTTATTTTCAGAGCAGTGTTCAAAAGGGGCATCTTCTATTATTTGAGGTTTTTGTTTTTTGTTTTCAATTTTCAACTTTCTTTTGATTCGATATACCAGATGGGAGAATTTTGCAGGAAGTGTATTCATTAGGATCTTGACGACCTTCTCGTTTTTTTCATCAAAACCCAGATGATCTAAGATCAGAATCTTACCCCCAGCTTTAAGTGATTTTTTTAATCTTTTTAGAACAATTTCAGGTTCTACAAGGTGATGAAGAACATCCCATATTGCGACAACATCATAAAAATTTTCTTTAAATTTATAGTTATTTAAATCTGCAACTTGGTAGTTGATTTTTTGATTCATTTTTTTTGAATATTTTTTTGCAATATCTATGCTCCTTTGTGCAAGATCAAAGCCATCTACCTCAAAACCTTTTCTCGAGAGCTCAAGTGAAAGCCAACCCATTCCGCAGCCAAAATCAAGAGCTTTTTTCTCTTTATTTTTTTTACAGCTTAGGTTTCCTGCGGAATCTAAGAATTCTTTTTTAATATCACCTCTTATTATTTTTTCAATTCTTGAGTCATTGAAGGGGTTGTAGGGCCTTCTTTTTATAGGTATGGCATTTTGAAGATCAAGCCAATGCGGAATTCCTTTTTTAAGTGCATCTTCATTGAAGTGAGCCCAGAATTTAGCTTCTTTTTCTAGGAGTTTTTTGAATTCATCTTGATGATTCATCTGCCCTCCTTTTATCTTTTTCCAAAAATGTTAATGTCCACTTCTGATAAAGCGCAAGGGTTTTTGGAAGGTTGTTTTCAAGAGGTTTGTATTCTGTATCTGAAAAGCAGCCTGAGTGCCCTTCTGAAAATCCAAATAAAACTGAATCTTTTATAACTCTTGTTTTTTGTATTTTAAACCTTGAAATCAATGCTGGAACAAGGAGTTTTAAGAACCTTTTAAACAAATAAAAGGTTGCTTTTCTCATTCCTTTTTCTACTCTTGATCTGTTGATGAGTTGCTTGGTTCTTTTTCCCAGTTCTTTAAATGCTTTCATAGGTTCTAAAAGTCTAACAATGGAAAGGAGTAGGTTGCTTTGTATGTAGTGGTATTTAAAAATAGAAGGTTCGTTTTTCAATAAAAATGAGTGGTGGTGAATGATTTTTGCCGATGGAGCCGTCATAAATATCCATCCTTTCAGCCTTGCTCTCCAACACCAGTCAACATCTTCATAATAAAGAAAAAAACTCTCCCAAAGGTCCCCAACATTTTTAAATGCTCGAGTTGACATTAGAGTGCATCCAAAACATGATCCAAAAACTGGTTCAGATTTATCAAATTGCCCTATGTCCGGCTGGCCAATACCCCTGTTTGCTGCTATTAGTCCTGGGTAAATAACTGTTCCTATTGAATCAAAATATCCCGGATGGTCATATAGATACATTTTTGGGGCTATCGCAGCAATGTTTGATTGGGAGTCAAAAACTGATAGCATCTTTTTTACAGAATCTTTTTTTAGTATGATGTCAAAATTAAGAATTAAAACATAGTCCATTTTTGACAATGTTTTCATTCCTGTATTTACAGCAGCTGAAAAACCCTTATTTTTTTTCATTTTTATTATTTCAATCTTTTGGCTTTGAGCATAATTTAAGCCTTTTGTTTTTGTGCTGTTATTGTCAACAATAAGAATTTTTTTAATTTCTTTTTGTTCTTTTATGCTTTTTATTAGTGTTTTAAGAATGTTTTCTGGAGCATTGTAGGTTACTACCAAAGCAGCTGTTTTACTGGATTTCATTTTTTTTGATTATTTTTTCTGTTGACTTCAAGACTATTTCTAAAGATTTCAGACTTTCTTGATAAAAATTTTTTTGAATTATATTTTCTTTAAATTTTGTTATCTCTGCATCAATTGCATCTGTTTCATTTTTTATGATTTTTATTTCGGTTTTCTTGTTCTCTTTTTTGTTTACTTTTATGAGAGTTTGTTTTATGTAATCTCCCATATAGATATTTTCTTTTGTTGAAAGCATTAAAGTTCTATGTCTATGATTTGTTTCCCAGCCAGCAAACAGATGTGCATATACATTTTTATCATTTTTCAAAACAACTTTAGCATTGTCGGGGTATTTGTCATCTCCAAGATTTCCGTAGGCGTCTTCAATTGATATTTTTTCTCCGATGAATTGAAGAACTATGTCTATATCGTGAATCATTGAATCCAATACAACACCTTCGTACATGATTCTTTCAGGCCTTGGAGCCCATCTTGAAGTGTAGATTGATTCAACCTTTTCATTAGTTATTTCATTCATTAGCGTTTTGATCATTGGGTTATGTCTCTCTATGTATCCAATCATCAAAATTTTGTTCATTTTTTTTGCTGTTTTCACCATGCTTGTTGCTGATTCAATATTATCTGATATTGGTTTCTCAACTAAAACATTAATATTTTTTTCTAAAAAGTAATTTGTTATTTCTTCATGGTTTTTTGTGGGTGTTGCGACTATGGCAGCATCGAAGCTTCCATCGATTTCTTTGAAGTTTTTGTATTTTTTAATTTTTGAATCTATTGATGATAGGGACTTTTCGTCAAGATCTATTACAGCCATTAGTTCAATATCTTTCCTTTTAAGCAGATGCTCATAATGTAACTTACCCATTTTTCCGATTCCAGCAAGTATGAATTTCATCAGTCCCACTTGTAATATTTCGTATTTGAATCTATAAACTTTTTAAGAGTGGTCGCTTGTTGGTTTGATAATTTATCAAGCTCATCAAGCAATATTTTTTTATCATTTTGAGTTTTGAAAACCTTCATTGCTTCAACAGCATTTTTTCTCAAGCTTAGATCATCAGACATGCCTCTTCTGTTTATGCTGACAATCTTGATTCCTTTTCCTGTTTCTGCAACCATTGAATAGGGTGGAACGGATTTTAAAATAGGTATCATTGCTCCAATCATTGCTCTAGATCCAATCTCCATTCTTTGATGAACCATTGATCCCCCGCCAACAACAGCCCTTGCTCCAATTTTGACGTGTCCTCCTAATTGGACAAAGTTTGTGAGTATGACATTGTTTTCAAGTTGACAGTCGTGTCCAACATGTGAAAAAGCCATAAGGTAACAATCTTTTCCTATTTTTGTAGGAATTTCACTTGTTGAACCATGAACTGTTACAAATTCTCTCAATATTGAATTATTCAAAATATTTGTGGAATGTTGAAAATCTTTAAAAGATATGTGTTGTGGTGGACCAATGGTAACTCCTCTGTGTAGATATACATTTTTTCCTATTTTTACATTTCCATCCAATCTCACATTATCTTCAATTGTCGACCCTTCTCCTATTTGAACATTTTCACCTATGACCGACCCAGCGCCTATGGATACATTACGATCAATTTTTGAACCTTTGTGGATTCTTGCTTCCGGATGAATCATTTTCTTTTTTTGAGCCATTCTGGAATTTTTTTAAGGCTTGCCCATATTGCTAGTGTGATTTTTTTCTTTCTTGCAGGATACCCAAGAACTGTTTCATCATCTTTTATATCTGAAATTATCATGCTTCCAACTCCAGCAGTGACATTTTTTCCTATATTGGTATGATCCGAAACGCCAACCCTTCCTCCAGCCCTGAAGTTTTTTCCAACTTTTGAACTTCCAGCTATGCCGCTTTTTGCTGCTATTAAAGAGTTTTTTCCAAGTTCAACATTATGAGCTATATGAACTTGAGAGTCAGTTTTAACATTGTCTTTTACCTTTGTCGAATCTATCAACCCTGAGTCAACTGTGTTTAGTGCTCCAACTGTTACATTTTTACCAATGTTAACCCCTCCCATATGAGGCATCCTGAAGAGCCCATCTTCATTTTGATGTATATTGAAGCCAGCATTTCCTATAACTGAACCAGGACCTATGAGAGTTTTTTGGCCAATCTCGCAATTATCCATAATGATTGAATGGGGCATTAAGAGAGAGCCCTTTTCAATTTTTGAATTATTTCCTATAAAGGAAAATGCATGAATTTCAACATCTTCTTCAATTACCACATTTTCACCAATGAAAACAAAAGGTCCAACTCTTGTATTCTTACCTATTTTTGCTGATTTGCTTATATGTGATTTTTCATCTATTAGATTATTTGGTTTTTCAAATTTAGGTTGAATTTTTTTCATTATTTTTGCAAAAAGAGTTTTTGGATCTGGGTGTTGTATTCCTTTGTAGGGTTTGTTTTCTGAAATTATGTAACAGTCGTTTTTTTTAAGTTTTTTTGATGTTTTTTCAGTTAAAGAGAATGCTAGAAAGTTTTTTATAGGTTTCTCAGAAGAGCACAAGCCAAAAACTGTGGAAGACCCATCTCCCACAACCTCTCCATTGGAAATTTCTGCAAGTTGTTTTAAGCTCCAGGTCATTAAAACATGTGTCCCACAGAGAAGTGAAATTTTGTGTCACCTAGATCAGGAGAGAAAGCCAGATCGAATCTAACTGGTGCAATCCCAAAAAAACCAATGCTAAACCTGACCCCTAGACCATAGCTTGTCAATGCATTTTCAAAGGAAAGGCTTTCTGAGTCATTTGATGACGATCCATGATCTGCAAAGAGAACTGCTGACCATGGGGTGTCTTCCGGATGCCATCTAAGCTCTAGATTCATTAGTGATTGGTAGTTTCCTTTATTCTCTCCAAGGTCATAACCCCTTACGGAAGAGGTTCCTCCAGTCCAAAAACGCCTTGTTGATGGGGAGTCTCCTTCTATTATTCCGATTTTGTATCTTCCAGCTAGTAGGAATTCGGGATTTTTCAATTGTTTGTATTTCCGTAAGTCATAAGAGTATTTTGTGTATGAAAAATCAACAGAATCAAAACCATGTTCCAAAGATAGGTTCCAGTATGTTGAATCCTCAGTTGGGTCAAAAGGGTTGAATCTTGTGTCTTTTGTGTAGCCCAAGGTGATACTGTTTAAACTTCCTGCAAGAATGCCTTTTTCTGCTAAATCATCATCGCAACCTGGAACACTTGGATCACAAATAATATTACTAGGGTCTTCTGGTTCATAGCTATTCTCGCTTGAATGGAGTTGGAAGTTGAGCCTTCTCATCCTGTCAAGCCTTTTTCCAAGTGATATTTCTCCACCCTTGCTTGCAAAGTTGTAACTGGGATCCGTAGGTTCTTCATAAAAGATTATTGATCTATCAGTATCGAAAACTCTTGAGCTTAATGAAAGCCTGGTGTCCTTATAGCTATCGTTAGAGTAGGAGACATCGTAGGAGCTTCCCCTCTCTCCATATGAAACCATTGTGCCTAAAGAAACAGCATTTCCTCTGAAGTTATCTTCTCTATAGCTTATGTAGCCTCCTAAGCCTGACTGGTCTCCATAAAATGCCCCGAATAACAAGTTCGCAGTTTTCTCTGCTTCGTTTAGAGAATAAACAATATCAAAATATGGCAATTGGTCATCATTTTCAGGAGGGTCTATTCTTACTTCTGGAATTGATGAAAAGAGCTTTGTTGCATAAAGGTCTTTTATTTCTAACTGAATTGCTTCATATGTTATTGGATCTCCTTTTTCCATCCATAAAAACCTTCTCAAAGCATCTTCATTTGTCTCAGCAAGTCCCTCGAAGACTACATCATTAAAAATTGGTTCTATGAAATTTATGGTGAGGGTTTTGTTATCCCAATCAAGAGTTTCTGACTCATTGAATATCCAGGGGTATCCTTTTTCTGCATACTTGGATTTTATTATGGTGTAACTTTCGATAAGTTGATTTTTGTTTAAAACAAACCCCTCCTTCACTGTAATTGCATTTAGAACTTCAAGCGGGTCAAGCCAGTTTATTCCTTTTAAAACTATTGATTCAAGTATGGGAAATTCATTGAATCTAATGTTGATGATAATGTCCCCTTCACTTGCAATGGTTTCTGCAGTTGGTATTTCAACAAAGAATCCAGAGGAATAAAGTCTTTCAAGGCCTTGGTCTATTGCAGCTGTTGAAAATTCATCTCCAATATTTACACCAAAAACGCTTGAAAGCCAATCTAATTCAAGGTTTTTTGCATTTGGAAAATTTATTTCCGTTATATCGACTCCTTTAAGTATTGTGCAGTTTATGCATAGCAATGCTAATAATAGTGTTTTTTTCATTCTGAAACGCTCCCCTTGTCTATAAACGAAATAATTTTACCTCCACTCCGTGTAAGAGTTAATTGAAAAGGATACTCTGGTATTTCTATATTTTGCCAATTTTCATTTGTATCCAACCAATAAATGTCAATTTCATCAAAATCATTGGTTCTTAAAATGATGAATTCTTTGATCTTGAATTCTATTTTTTTTCTTTTTTCAACAATTCCATCAAATATTTTTTGACGATCTTTGATCACTTTTATATCGATATTATTCTTGGCTTCAATCCTTACTGAAAAAGGTTCAGAATATGTATTTTTTTCATCATATTTTGTGTATTCTGTTTGATTGTTTTTTGAATCTGAAAGAAATGAAAGGAAGGTTAGAAGAAGCATTAATCCAAAGACCAACATTTTTCTCATGTTCCAATTTTAATTAAAACTAAAAAAAAATCTTTTTTTTTGTTGTATTTATATAGACAGACTAAATTCTATTTATACTAATAGACTCAATTAAATTGACAAATACACACTAATTATGTATAATTGCCTTGTTTTATTTGTATTAATTTACAAAATTAGGAGGAAAAAAATGACAAAAATTATAGGTATAGATTTAGGGACAACAAATTCTTGTATGTCCGTATTTTCAAATGGAAGATCTGAAATTATCCCAAATGCAGAGGGTGGGAGAGTTACACCTTCTGTTGTTTCTTTTCAAGAAGATGGAGAAATATTAGTTGGAGATCAGGCAGTTGCTGCAATGACAATAGCTCCAGATCGAACATTTGCGAATGCAAAAAGAAGTATAGGAAGTACAAAAAAGTTTACTGTTGACGGAAAAGACTTGACGCCTCAAGATATTTCCGCAAAGGTTTTGATGAAGCTCAAAGCTGATGCTTCTAGTTACTTGGGATCTGAGGTAAAAAAGGCGGTAGTTACTGTTCCAGCATATTTTAATGATGCTCAAAGGAAGGCAACAAAGCAAGCTGCTGAGATAGCTGGTTTGGAAGTTGAAAGGATCATCAATGAGCCTACAGCTGCAGCTCTTGCATATGGTTTAGATAAAAACAATGATGAAACTATTGCAGTATTTGACTTTGGTGGAGGAACTTTTGATATAACAGTTCTTGAAATAGGGGACGGTGTATTTGAGGTAAAAGCTACAAACGGACACACTAAGCTGGGTGGAGCAGATATTGATGACCTTGTTGCAGATTGGATAGCAGATAAGTTTTATGCTGAACATAAAATTGACCTAAGAAAAGACACAACAGCTTGGGCGAGGGTTCTTGAAGCTGCTGAAAAATCCAAGAAAGATCTGAGCTCAGTGCCATCAAGCCAAATCAATCTGCCCTATCTACATGAAGGTCTTCACCTTAAGGCAACATTAACAAGAGCAGAGTTTGAAAAAATCTCTGATGTTGTTATGAAGAGATTGATTAAGCCTTGTGAAAATGCAATGAAGGATGCCGGCGTTTCTTCAAGTGAAATTGACAAGGTTATTCTTGTTGGAGGCTCAACAAGGATACCGAAAGTCCAGGATTTATGCAAGAAGATATTTGGAAAGATTCCTGAAAAAAGTGTTAATCCTGATGAGGTTGTTGCTTCTGGAGCAGCAATTCAGGGAGGTGTCTTGGGTGGTGAGGAGTTTGAAGATGAAAAGAAAATTCTTTTGATTGATGTTACTCCTTTAAGTTTAGGTATAGAAACTTTGGGAGGGGTTATGACAACGATGATAAAAAGAAACTCTCCTGTACCAACAGAACATAAGGAAATATTCTCTACAGCTGCTGACAATCAGCCAGAGGTTGAAATTCATGTTCTTCAAGGTGAAAGGAAGATGGCTAATGACAATGCAACGCTTGGAAGGTTCAAGCTGGTGGGTATATTGCCAGCAAGAAGAGGGACCCCTCAAATTGAGGTTTCTTTCAAGATTGATGCAAATGGTCTTTTGAATGTAGAAGCAACAGACAAAAAGACAGGAAAATCTCAAAAGATACAAATTACAGGTTCAACTTCACTTACAGAAGATGATGTGAAGCAGAAAATTGAAGATGCTGAAAAATATGCAGAAGAGGACAAGAAGAAAAAAGAATCTGTCGAAGTTCATAACAATTTGGATTCAGCAATTTGGCAAACTGAGACTGTCCTTGAGGAGAATAAAGACAAAGCCCCTGAAGATGCTGTTAAAGATCTTGAAGAGGCAATCAAGAGTGCAAAATCGGCTTTAAGTTTAGAAGATATCGAAATGAAAAAAACAGCTCTTGAAGATTTACAGAAAGCAGGAATGGCTTTTGGACAAAATGTTACCCCTGAACCAGGAGCAGAAGGTGTTTCTGAAGAAAGTTCGGAAGAGATGGGCAATGAAACTGATGAGGAAGTTATAGAAGGTGAAGAATAACCTTAAAAAACCTCAAGTTTTAATTAATCAGTGGATAAAGAAAGCAAAAACTGATGAGGCCCTTGCCTGGGCTCTTGACTTGGCAAAAGATGCTCAAAAGAAATATATTTCAGTCAAGGCAGAAGAAGAAAATCTTGCAAGAAGAAAAGATATTCAAATTCAGGAAAGTTTAAGAAAGGGAAAAACAGAAGGAGCTCTTGCCCTGGTTGATTCGGTTGAATCTCTAGAACGTGCTCTAGAATTTTCAGAAGATGCTGAAGGGTTAATGATGATAAGAGATGAGCTGTTGAATAGATTGAAGACTTTGGGTGTTGAGGAGGTTGATTCAGTTGATTTCAATCCATCTTTCCACAAGGCAGTCAAAGGAAAAGGGAAAAAAATATCAAAAATTCTCAGGAAGGGTTACCTTATAGACGGAAAAATTTTGAGACCGGCTATGGTTGAACTTGGGAAAGGAAAGACAAATTGACAAATATAAATAGTGAAAATCTTTATGAAAGATTAGGTATTTCTAAAAATGCTTCTGAAAAAGAGTTAAAGAAAGCTTATAGAAATCTTGCTAGAAAACATCATCCCGATGTCAATCCGGGTGACTCTGAAGCTGAAGATAGGTTCAAAAAAATATCACAAGCATATCAAATACTTTCAGATCCAAAGAAAAAAGACCTTTATGACAGATATGGAATGGCTGCATTTCAGCCTGGTGGACCTGCTTCACAAGCGGGAGTCAATATGGAAGATTTTGGAGATATGTTTTCAAATCTTGGTCTTGATGACATATTTGATACTTTTTTTGGTGGAGGCTTTTCTGGAAGATCTCAGTCAAGGAGAAGAAGTCGAGGTAGAAGAGGTGAAGATATAGTTCTTAGTAAAAACTTGTCTTTTGAGGATGTGGAATCTGGGATCGAAGAAGACATAACGATTAAAAAATATAAAAGATGTGAAACATGTACCGGTTCAGGCATTAAGCCGGAAACGACTCCAAAAACATGCAACAAATGCAAGGGAACGGGAAACATTACAAGAAGCATGGGTTTCATGAGAGTACAGACTCCTTGTGGAAGCTGTCAGGGTTCAGGACGTATTCACGATCCTTGTCCTTCCTGCAGGGGGCAGGGAAGAGTCTCTGAAAATGAAAAAATAGCAATAAAAATACCATCTGGAATAAGAGGTGGAAGCAAGATTAGGTACAGTCACAAAGGGCATGTTGGTGTCAAGGGTGGACCTAATGGAGACCTCTATGTTGCTGTTAATGTAAAAAATGATAACCTCTTCTTAAGGGAAGAGGATGATTTGATTGTTGATGCAATATTAAGCATGCCCGAACTTTTTCTCGGAATTGAGTTGGATTTATCGCTTCCTGGAAGCAGGAATATTAATTTGAAGATTCCAAACGCTTCAAGAGATGGGGATATTATCAAAGTTAGAGGACAGGGTTTTCCTAGGTTAAGAGGAAATGGAAGAGGTGATTTAAAGGTGAGGTTGAGAGCTCATCCCATTGGAAGGGTAAATAACAACATTAAAATACTTGTAGAGAAATTGAATTCACTTTTGCCAAAAGTTAAAGACAGGTTCAGGAGACCCAGATGAATGATTTGTTGTATCCCATAAGTGTTGTTGCTGAATTGCTCAACATCCATCCTCAGACATTGAGGAAATACGAGGTTAAAGGCTTGATTATCCCAAAAAGGAAAGGAAGAGCAAGGATGTATAGCGATGCTGATGTTGATGATATAAGGGCGATAATTACACTGACAAGAGATATGGGCGTGAATCTGGCCGGTGTTGAGATTGTATTGAAGATGAGGAGAAGGGAAAAGAAACTGAGGAGGGAGATGAAGAAGTTCGTTTCAATCATGAAAGAACTCATTAATAAGGAAAAGCATGAGAAGGGCAAGAAGGGTGCAATCGTCAAATATATGGATTATGGTTTCGATCTTCTTGATGAAGACAAGGATTTGATTTAAATGATAAGAGAAAAATAAATATGCCTCTTTTCAATTTCAAATGCAATAATTGTGGACATGTTCAGGAATTCATGGTTTCAGGCAATCAGAAGATTGACAAGAAATGTGAAAAGTGTGATTCTTCAGATTGGGAAAAACAGTTCACAAAAAGGATGGGTGTCGTCTTCAAGGGCAGCGGATTTTATGTCAGTGACAACAGAAGCAATTCCTCTCAGAAGAAAGAACCTTCCAAGAAAGACAAGAAATGATAGATATTCCAATTACTTTATCAGCTGACAAGTATTTACCGAAATATGCAAAATGGCTCAGGGAATTTGGATTCAATGCTTGGAGAATAGAGAAAAAAGAAGATGTAAAACAAGCTCCATTCATTGTTTTAAGTGGTGGCGGTGATTTGGGGGTTGCAACAGGGGCTTATACATGCAGCAATCCTGAAAAAAGGATTTCGGGAGTGAAAAAGGATAGGGATGAATTGGAATTTGATTTGCTTCACTTTGCAGTCGAAAGGAATATCCCTGTTTTGGGTGTATGTCGAGGATTTCAGGTAATGAATGTTTTTTTAGGTGGAACATTATGGCCAGACATTCAAAATGGAAATTTTGACTTAACAAAACACAGGGGCAATGAAAAGAAGGAAGGTTCTGATGTTATTCATACTGTGAATAGCAGCAAAGGAAATTTTCATGTAACAAGCCATCATCATCAAGGGATTAAAACATTAGGAGAAGGCCTTTTGCCGACTGGATATTCAGAAGATGGGTTAATAGAGGCATTTTCTAGTGTAGATGGTTTGTGGAATGCTGTTCAGTGGCACCCAGAAAGAACTGAGGCTGGAAGGGGTAGAAGATGGTTCGAAGATTGGTTAGAATCGGTCATTAGCCGGTAAAGGGGACTTAGCTCATTCGGTAGAGCGCCTGCTTTGCAAGCAGGAGGTGGCGGGTTCGAATCCCGCAGTCTCCACCAGGCCCATTGCCTTTATGAAGCGCATAGACAAAGATATACGAAAAGCTTATACATTACCAGCTTCTTTTTATTCTTCTGAAAAATTTCTTTCAAAAGCAAAAGATGATGTTTTTGAGAAAAGTTGGCAATTCATCACTCATGAATCAAACCTGAAATCCCAAAATGACGCTTTTCCTTTTAGGTTTTTAGATGACTTTATCAAAGAGCCCCTTTTCCTTATAAACAATGAAGATATTGATTGTTTTTCTAATGTTTGTACACATAGAGGAAATATATTGTTGGACAAACCTTGTAATGTAGGGAAGTCCATATCCTGTAAGTATCATGGCAGAAGATTTGATTCTTGCGGAAAATTTTTGTCAATGCCAGAAACAAAGGGAATGAAGGATTTTCCTTCAAAGAGGGATAACCTGACAAAAGTCCGGACTGAAAAATGGAAACAGTTTATCTTTGCTTCAATTGGTGCTTCTTTTGATTTTGGTGACTTGATCAAAGATGTTGAAGAAAGGGTGGGCTGGATGCCTATAGAAGATTTTACCTACAGGAAAGATTTGTCAAAAGAATACACAGTCGATGCTAATTGGGCTCTTTACTGCGACAATTACCTTGAGTGTTTTCATTGTCCTTTTGTACATAAAGGTCTTTCTTCGGTGTTGAAGCATCAAGAATACGCTATTGAGCTTTTCCGTTATTCGAATCTCCAGCTTGGAGTTGGAAACAACAAAAAAGACTGTTTCGACCTTCCAAAAGATTCTATGGATTACGGTAAAAATATTGCAGCTTATTACTTTTGGCTTTTTCCGAACACTATGCTTAATTTTTATCCTTGGGGATTGTCTGTAAATGTTGTTAAACCAATTTCTGTAAAAAAAACAAAAATCGAATTTAGTTCTTATGTCTGGGACGAATCAAAATTAGATCTGGGTGCAGGGGGAAGTTTGGACAAGGTTGAACTTGAGGATGAGGAGATTGTTGAGAGTGTTCAGAAAGGGGTTGTTTCAAGGTATTACGAGTATGGGAGATTTTCTCCAAAGATGGAGAAAGGAGTTCATCATTTCCATTCTCTAATCAGTGAGTTCTTTAACAGGGGTTGATTTTTTTACCTAGTCTAATTTAGGAATACAGGTTGGGTTTCCAAAACAAGGCCATAGGGTTTCAAGCAATTCACCCAAGGTTCCTCCCGCTCCGGCTATTGAATCAAGGTTTCCTTGTTCTACCAATCTTACAAAGTGGTTTCTATCCATGATCACATATCTTGGCTCGATTCCGCCAGCCCATCCATCTCCACCTTCAAAGTAGTTGTTGTATTGTTCCATTAACAAGTTATCTTCATCCCAGACAAATGTCCAGTTGTAACCGTTTCCAGTATGCCAGCTACCTAGATCTTCAACAGATATGAATGAATCATTTCCAGATACAGGATCTTCAGCTAGGCCGATTGATATGATTTCAACACTTGAAGCAGGGAAAGAGGCTGCTTCAAAATAAGGGAGTATGTGGTTGTTCATGTCGTTTATTGCAGTTGTCTCATCTTTTGTAAAGAATTGCATCACTATAACTTGCCCTCTGAATTTGTCATCAGAAACAGTTCTTTGTAATGCTGTATGGATGTTTCTTATAACAATAGGTGCACCAGCAGTCGCAAAAAGAGAATTGCCAGTTGGGCAATCCGGAGTGGCGTCATCAGATACTGAAGGCCAGTCTAGATCACAATCAAGACTTTCTTGTGTGTTTGACAAAGGCCATATTTCCCTAGGTGCATAAACTACAAAGAATGACTTGCTTCCATCATCAAGTTCATTGTCTTGTAATCCAGACTCATTAACTATTGCAACTTCAACTAAGAAGTTTGGAGATGCTGGATCCAATGTTGTGTAAGTATGAGTACCTGTTTGGTTTGTTGGACCGTCAGCAGGATTAGCTTCGTCACCCATTAGCCATTGCCATGATATTAATTGTGGAGGAGCATTGTTGTCAACTCCATCAGCCTGATATCCAATAGAGAAAGATGTTGGATTTAAGAATTGATATTCTCCAGCATAACAAGTTAAGAATCCTTCTGCAGGAACGCATTCTCTCATTGTTAGTGTTGGTGGAACTGCATCAACTAATATAACTGAAACAACATCAGAAAAGTCTGTGTTTCCACTTGTATCAGTTGCTTTTGCTATTAGATCTTTTGCTCCTTCGTTTTCAAAACTTGTATCCCAAAGACAGACAGCAAGACCAGGATCTGGAGAGCCGTCACCATCTAGATCAGGACCATCACTTAGGTTTGTGTCAGTACAACCATCTATGACAACTCCGTTAGCACTAAATTCAACTTTCTGTATTCCAACATTGTCAGTTGCCTGTGCAACGATTGTTGGATTTCCTGCGATTTGAGCTCCAGCTAAAGGTTCTATTGCTGTTCCATCATCAGAAAGTTTCCCTAAGATTGTTACGTCAGGTGGAATGAAATCTCCTGTTCCATTGTCAACCCTTACCTTGATGCATCCAAAATAATCTTCAGGTTCTCCAGCGCTTCCAAATGTTCCACCACAGACAGGACTGTCTGATTGGTTTCCTTCTGTGTCATAAGCTATGGCTGTTAAGTTGTAAAGGCCATTATTGAGAAGCGTAGTTGGCCAATAGAAAACCCAAGAACTTTCTTCACCAGCTGAACTTTGACCCAAGAGAACACCGTCTAAGTAATATTCAATTTTATCAATATCAACATTTGTACCACAGTCCTGATAAAGAGTTTCAGGAACTGATACAACTGGTGATTTTGAGAGGACTGAAACTGTATTTGAAACTGTTGGAACCCAATAGAAAGTTCCTCCGCCAAAATTTACCTCTTGTAAGACCGGATTGATTATCCTTACACAAGGTTTGTCAATGTTTGGGGTGCCTGTTCCAGTTGAATTTGAAACAACTATCTGTAAAGGCTCCATTCTAGGGTTGTTTGACAAGTCTGTTGCTATTGCAATTAGTTCGTAAACATTGTCAGGTGTTTCAGTTGTGTCTACTTGTATTGTCCATATGTCTCCAAATTCCCTAACACCGTCGCCTAGAGTTTGGGGATTTTCTCCAGGAACTCTAGACATAAAGGTTACTGAGTTCACTCCAACATTATCAGTAGCCTCTACCTGTAGGGATATTGTTCCGGAAATTTGTTCATTTGTGGATGATGGATTGAGCCAAGTGACTGTTGGGGGAATAAGGTCATCTGACATAGAACTTGATTCAATTACGACAGGGACGCTGGACATTACGGTGTGATTTGTGAAAACAGCTTGTACATTTATTATATGTATACCTGGGTTAGATCCAGTAGAGTCCCAAATACAAAAAACATCATCATCACATTGGGGAGACAAAAGCGTGCTGTCAACTTGATAAACTATAGAAGATGCTGTACCCAATTCTTGTGGATAAGAGATTTGAATAGAGACATTTCCTTTGACGATTTCATTTGTTGTTGGAGATGTTATTTGTAAATCAGCAGTTGGCGTCAAGTTGTTTACAGAAATATTTTCAAGATCTATTATTGATGATTCATTGTCAAGTGTTAAAACTACAGCAACTTCATGATCTCCATTTGGCAGGTTGTTAGTGTTTAGTTCGTTGTTTGGAGTACACCAGACATTTGGATTGGAAGAACAACTTTCCAAAACTGTCCAAGGCAATTGGTCAACTTTTAAAACAGGCTCTGTTCCACTAGGAATTACTACTGACTGATCATATTCAACAGTAACAGACAAAGTGCCTTGAACATTTTGTGTATTTTGATCAAAGGACATAATGACCTGACTACCATCGCTTGAATTAATCGCTTCATTACTTTCTGGTGTAGAGCCACCGGAACTGCAAGAAGATATGGAAAGAGAGACTATTAAAGAAATTAAAGTAAGTTTTTTAATCATTGTTTTCTATTTATCTCTTATGAGATAACCAAGCAATTATAGAACAAAAAAAATAAAATACAATCACTATGGTACATAAAATTGTTTAATTTGAATCGCACTTGTCTAATAGCTTCGGGCTATTTATATAAATTTGATGATTATCCTGCGTTTAATCCTGCAGATTGGGCTGGTGTTTTGACCAAGGGATTAAGTCTGGAAGAAAGAAAAGGAAATCCAGCACATAGGCTTGCTGAAACTGAATGTGGTGTTATAAATTCAATCGGTTTAGCGAATCCTGGTGCCAAAAGTTTTTGTTCAAATGTTTTACCTGGACTTCAATCTTTAGATATTCCTGTTATAGCAAATCTTTCTGGATGGTCTATTGAGGGTTACGGAGAATTAACAAGCAAGTTGGTGGAGTTTTCAAAAGATTCTTATTGGGCCTATGAGGTAAATTTGTCTTGTCCAAATGTACATGGTGGAAGTTTAGAGTTTGGAACAGATGTTGATGTTATAAAAAGGGTTACAAAGTCCGTTAGAAAAGAAACAACAAAGCCAATAATTGCGAAACTTACTCCATTGGTTCCAGATATGAGGCCGTATGCTGAAGCTGCTCTCAAGGCTGGAGCTGATGCTGTCACCGTTGCTAATACCTATCCAGCAATGGCAATTGATGTAGATAAAAGAATGCCAATCCTTGGAACTGAATACGGAGGACTTTCTGGACCTGCAATAACTCCCATAACTTTAAGACATTGTCATATGATTTACAGGGAGTTTAAATGTGACATTCTTGCTTCTGGGGGGATTATGGATATCAACAGTGCTCTTTCTTACATTATGAGTGGTGCAAAATGGCTTCAAATAGGAGCCTTGTTCTTTTCGAATCCAAAAAAAGCTGTAGATTTTCCTTTGGAATTAGATGAAGAGATTAAAAAAAGAGGTGGTATAAAAAGTATTCTTGGAGCAGCTGTCTAGAATGATTCGAAAAAATTTACCAATTGCATTAGCCCTCGATACAGGATCAGAAAAAAAGGCAAAAGAATGGATTGATTTTTTTTCTGAGTGGGTGGTTTGCTTTAAGGTTGGTCCGGTCCTTTTTAACAACTGGCCAGGGGTTGTTGATTACATTAAAAGCAAAGAAAGAATGGTTTTTCTTGACCTTAAATTACATGACATACCAAATACCGTTTTTTTAGCAATCAGTTCTTTGTCTAAAAGGGATGTTGATTTTATAACAATACACATGTCTGGAGGAAAGGATATGGTTAAGGCAGCTGTAGAGGGGGGAAATGGTCTTTTAGACCCAATTGGAGTTGGAGTTTTGACAAGTATTTCTTCTGAGAGTTGGAGTTCTTTTTCTGGAAAATCAATAAAGCAATCTTTCGATCAGATGCTTTCTTGGAGCTGGGAGTCTGGCTTGAGGAATTTTGTTTCTTCTGGTTCTGAGATAGAGTTTATAAAAACAAATTTTCCAAAATGTTCTCTTTGGGTTCCTGGCGTAAGGTTTTCTGGAGATGTTATAGATGACCAAAAAAGAATTACAACTCCTCAGGAAGCAGTCAAAAAGGGAGCAGATTGGCTTGTTATAGGGAGGGCTCTTTTAGGGGTTCCACATGAAGAGGCTATTCAAAAAATGAAAATTTTTGAAAGAGAGTCTGATGTTTAGAAGATTTTTTTTTGAGGTTTAGTTTTTGTGTTTCTTTTAAAAAATAAAACATTAAATAAATGGATATTTAGTGAGTTTTTCGGGCCATTTTTTGCTGTTCTTCTAGGCTTTCTACTTTTTGCCATTTTGGCAATGGATCTTTATCAGATGATTGATCTGGTTTCTTCAAAACAGGTTCCGATTCTTGTAATTTTTCATATGCTTTTTTTACGCTTGCCTTTTTGGATTGTTTTTGCTTTGCCAGTTTCTTTACTTTTTGGAATATTTCTTTCTGTGTCTAGATTAGCTCAAGATGGAGAATTCCGGGCAATAAGAACTTCAGGATGTTCAAAAGTTTTGATTTTTTATAGATTTGTTTTTGTAGGTCTTCTTGTTTCCTTATTCTCTTTTTTTGTACAAGAGAAATATATGAAGAATTCTTTGACTGAGTATTTTGAAATAGTTGCCAAGTTCAGTCAAAGCGATTTGATTAAAAGGATAGAGCCAGGTAAATTTGTCTCAGGGCCAAACAACATGTATTATTATTTTGGAGAAATTGCTTCAACAGGGAGTATTCAAGATATAAGAATTTTAAAATTAGATCTATTAAGTTCTCCAAAAGAACTAGTCAGAGCTGAAAATGGAGAAATAAAAAACCAAATACTTACCTTGAACAAAGGTCAATCAATTAAATTTTCTGAAGAAGGAAGCAGGATAAAGATTCTTCAAAATTTCAAGACAGCGGAGATTGATTTAAGTAGAGAATTCTCTGAATCAGTTCCTGTTATAGATAGCCCCTTGGTAGACAATGCAGCAACTTTGAGGGAAAAGATACTGAATCATAGGTCCAGGTCTTTTTATCCAAAAAGGCTTTTAGCAAGAGAGGAAACCGAATTTAATTACAGGTACAGCTTGCCTCTTGCAAATTTAATCTTTGTTGTTTTTGCTTTCCCTTTAGCTTTATCGATGGGCAGCTCTGGAAGGACGTCAGCTTTTTTCGTAGCTGTAATCTCTTTTACTGTTTATTGGGGATTGATTGGTGTTGGAAGGGCTTTAGGTTACACGATGTCTGTTTCCCCTGTTCTTGCTGGATGGCTTCCAAATTTGATATTTTTAACAATTGGTTTAATTTTTTTATTTGTAATTAGGAAAAAGGATGTTTAGTAAATTAATTTCTTACACTTTGAGAGAGGTTGTTCCTCCTGTTGTTCTTTTCACTGTTTCTATACTTGGTTTAGAGCTTTTAGGCACAGACTTTTACCAACTTGTTGGAATTATTGTTGATAGAAAAATTCCCTGGCAGGTTGTTCTAGAAATGCTTTATTTAAGAATTCCTTATTGGACCTTTCACACTCTTCCAATTGCACTTGTTTTAGGTTTGTTGACAGGCCTTGGAAGATTGGAAAGGGATTTGGAATACAGGGCATTAATAACCTCAGGAATGGATCCGAAAAAAATGCTTTTTCCAATCATGCTTCTTTCAACTCTTATTTGTTTTACTAATTATTATTTTGGAGAAAAGCTTGTTCCAAAAACTTTACAAAAGTATAACGAACTTATATCAAAATATGCTCCTGAGCAAATTAGTGAGAGCGAAATAAAAGAAAATCTAATTTATTCACATGCTGATGGCACTATTGTTTTTATAGGAAAACATGACAAAACCAAAAGTTTAGCAAAAAAAATACTTATTCTCATGGAGGATGACCAGGGAAAGGAGAATTTGGTACTTTCTAGGTCGGCTCATATAAACGAAGACAACTTCATTTTGCAGCAAGGCATCAGGTATCCAGAGGTTGGCGATCATTATGAATCTATCCCCTCTCAGAATTTTGATTCAATGGAGGGTGCTTTAAGTATGGATTTGATAAACTCTTTAAAAGTTCCCGGTCAGGCTCTGGAAAGATATACTCCTGATTTGCAGCAAGATATAAAAAGAGCTTCCGAATGGGGGCAAAGTAGTTCTGATACTGCACACCTCTTGCTTAACTTGCATTTAAAGATGTCTTTGCCACTTAGTTCAATACTGTTAACATTGGTTGTTTTTCCTCTTTCTTTATGGGGAGGTATTTCAAGAGGGTATTCTCATGTTTTTTTAGGATTGGGTTTGTTTGGAATGTTTTTCGGACTTTTGAACGTTTTTAAATCTCTTGGTTACCAAAACCTTATAAACCCTGTTGTTGCCGCATGGATGCCCAATTTGATTTTTCTTTTTTTAGGCTTTTTCCTTCTTAGGAGGATGCCCAGATGAAAAAGATTTTTTTGGTTTTTTCATTTCTTTTTGCTGTTGTTTCAAATCTTTTTTCGGAAGACATTCCTATAAGTGCAAAAAAATTAGAAATTTTAAATGAGGGAAATTTATGGGTTGGAATAGGGGAAGTTTCTCTTTCTTGGGAGGAATGGCAAATAAATGCTGATGAACTTGTTCTTGATTATCTTTCTAAAAAAATAATAGCGAATGGGAATGTTTTAATAGAGAAGCCAGAATATATGGTTTATGCAAGTTCTATGAATTATGACACTGAAAAAGACCATTTTCAATTTAAAAATGTAAAGGGTTTTTTCCCAGGGGAGAAAGAGCACCCTTTTTATTTTGAGGCAAAGACTTACGAAGGTCAATCTGATAGCTTTGTCTTGAAATCATCAAAAATGACTTCCTGTTTGCCCCCATGCAACAAAGAATGGGAGCTCACAAGTCGTAAAAGCTATGTTGTTCCAAATGAAAAAATAGAAGCGTGGGGTGCAATCTTTTGGATGGGCGGCATCCCCGTCATGTATTTTCCTTATGTTTATTTAGACCTCAAATCAAGAGATGGATCTATAAACATAACAATTGGAAAAAATAATACCGAGGGAAAGTTTCTGAAAAGTTCTTGGTACTACACAGTGAACCCTCAATTTGTAGGTGGTTTGATGTATGACTGGACTGAAAAAAAAGGCGATAAAAAAGGTTTAACTTCAAGCTATTTTTCATCTCTTCTTGGTGGACTTGGTTCTTTTTTGTACAATGTTTCAAAAGATCCTGGAAGTAGTCAAAAAAACCAGATAGCAACTTTCAAACAGCAAATTAAATCAGGTAAGGTAACTGGAAATATTTCCTACAATAAAAATGATACCTATTTGCCAAATGCTTCATCAGGAACAGAAAGGCGGAATGATGAAAATGCGAGTTTCAATTTTGGATGGGATCAATCAGAAAATGCAAAAACTGATTTTTCAGGTAGCTGGAGAGCTAATAAAAATTCTTTTTCAGATCAGAAAAATTATTCTTTGAGTATTAGGGATAATAGGAAGATTGGAAACTTGTCTTTTCGTGCTTCTGGAAATTTTTCTTCACGAGACTCTTCAGGTTACCCAAGCCCTGATGAAGAGCTTCAAATGAACAGCACTCTTTCTGGGGAAGGTTCTGGACATTTGAGAAACTGGTCTTTAAATTTCTCTAAAAAAACGGATCCTGATGGAGATTCTTACACTGATGATGAAAATAGACCTTTTAGAGATGAGTTGCCATCTTTGAAATTGGGTTTGGCAAATTCCCTTTGGGACAATTCTGTCGGAAGGGCTTTGGCTATTAATAGAATTTCATTTGAAGCTTCAAGAACAAAATTTGGACCAGTTATGCCTACAGCTCAAAATCCAGATCCAAAAACAGAGTTAACTGAAGCCAAAATGACATTTTCTCAAAATCAGATTATAAAAATTAGTGATAATGCAACATTGACAGCTAGGAATTCTTTAGTTCAAGGTGTTTTTGACACAGGTGATGCGCAGTATTCTGTACAGCCTGCGTTCACCTTGAACATACCTCTTTCTCCTGAATGGAATACTACCTTCAGCCATCAGTATAGAGATGTTCATGGAACAAACCCAATATCAATGAATACTGCTTCAAAAACAAACAATCTTTCTTGGCAGACGGGTTTTAGGTCAGTTTCAGGTACTGATTTTAGATTTACTACAGGATTTGATTTTCTTAAAAATGATATTTATGATCCCTCTTTGACATTTTCCTCTACCCCTTCTAAACACAGCAGGTTGTCTCTGAACTGGGGTTGGTCTTTAGCAAATGATCAACCACGAGATCTTTCTATGAGGATGCAAACTTTAAAAAGAGGAAAGCTTGAATGGTCTTTAAATACAACTTGGAACATGGAGGATTGGGGATTTAAATTAAGAACTTTTCAATCAAAAATTACTGCAAAGTTAAATACTGGATTCAGGGTAGGTTTATCGATGAATCATAGATTTAACAGCACTGATCCACTCTTGCAAGAAGTTTTAGTTACAAAGGAAAATTGTTGTACTTTTTGGCAACTGTCATGGAGGAGATTTGATGATATATTGATGTTTACATGGGGAATCAAGGCCTTCAGCGACCAACCTCTTGGAATGGCTCATGGGAATCAAGGGTTTGTTGTAACGAATATTCCAGGGCAGAGTCAACTTGAGCAGGGTTTTTAGTTTAAGTTCTGCTGCATAGTACCGAGGTTAAGTTTAATTCTGGTTTTATATTGGAAGAAGAAGATATTTTTTTCCACTTTGTAAGTTCAAGTATCAAATTTGTTTGGTCGCTTTTTCTTACCAACAATTCCAATATTGCATAATAGAGTTTTTCAGCAATATCTTTTTTGGCTTTTTTCATTTCTTCCTGCTTGGCATTCTGGGGAATTCCCAATATTTCATAAAAATTGATATTGGTTGTTTTTTCAAACCAGGTCGATTGAATCTCGTTATCTTTTCCAATATTATTTTCTGCAGATAGTATTCCTGCTGCCAGTATTTTTTCTTGAAAGTTTCCATTTGCCAACTTCTCCCATTCTTGAGCCAAGAAAAGCAAGGTTTCATCATTAAGATTTTTTTGAAATGAAAGACCATTTTTTTCTAAAATTGAATAATTTTCATCTATCGGTACTTTTGTAAAAAATCCTGTTTTTAGGATGGTTGCTCTTGAAAGGATTGTTGGAAGAATGATATTTGTTCTTACACAATCAGCTATAACAAGATGCGTGTGTTCTACTTCCTCTAAAGGTTTTAAGAGATTGTTTTGGATAGTGTTGCTTGTATCTGCATTTGCAAGAACATCAAACCCATGAATAAGCATTATTTTTTTATCATTGAACCTTGGGGGTGTCCTGAAAAAACTTAAAGCAGATGTTGGCTTCTCATTCCAGAATCTTAAAAATCTTGGATGAAAGTTTTTTTTATTAATCATTTCATCTTTTGAGTAAAGATCTATCACAGTCAAATCTTGTAAACCATCTTCACTTGCTATCGTCTCTTTTGCTAACTTGGTAGAAAATTTTTTATTTTGGGTTATGGAAATTCCGTTAATAAGTGTAAATCCGCTTAATTTTTTTTGAATTTTTTTCATTTTAATTCTGAAAAATGACCTCTCAGTAAAGAGGATGCCAGACTAAGAACAGTCTCTTCATTCTTTTCATTTATATCAATTTTAATAACCCTTATGGGATACTCATCACTTACTTTTTCAAAATTATTTCTGATTTTTTCATGAAAAATCAAACCCCTTTTCTCAAAGTTATTTTTTTCTTTTACTCTTTCAAGTCCTGTACCTGGATCAAGATCAAGCCAAATTGTGAAATCGGGTGTGCATCCTCCTGCTGCCAAATGGCAGTATTGCTGTATTTCGTTAAATCTTTCCACATTCATAAAACCTTGATAAGCAAGAGTGGAATCAAAAAATCTATCTGAAATGACCCAAATTCCTTTTTTAAGTTTTTTCTTTATGGTCTTTGAAACATGTTCGCTTCTTGCGAAAGAAAGAATATCTAATTCTTGATCGAGATCAAAGTCATTATTGATGAGGATCGATCGTAGATCCTCTGCAATTTCTGTTCCTCCAGGCTCTCTTGTGACAAAACATTCAATACCTTTTGACTCAATAAATTTCTTGAGGCTGTTGACCAATGTTGTTTTTCCGGTTCCTTCACCGCCCTCTATCGTGATGAAATTTCCTCTATTTTCTTTCATAAATCTAAGAATACTTTGTGAAGTGTATCATCTCCAACAGCTTCAGGATGACAGGTTGAAAGCCAGTTTTGACCTATTTTAACAACTGCAAGCACTTCATTTTCTTCATTAGGTCTTTTGAATTTTGCCCATGTTTGCCAGGAGCCATTAGCATTTATTTTTCCCTGGCGAATTATGGGGGCTCTTATGAACATTGCTTTTAATTTTTTATTTTTTTTGGCATAACCAAAATCCATTTCATTGTAAAAGCTTTCTTTTTGGTTTCCGAAAGCATTTCTTTCACAATGAATTTTTTCATTTCCAAGTATTTTTGCAAGATGAATTGCTCCTGCACATGTTCCCAATATTGGATTTTTGAATTTTTTTATTTCATTCCATAACCCTGTTTTTTTCCAAAGCATTTCTTGGGTTGTTGATTCTCCTCCAGGAAGAATCAGGTGAGTAGTCTTTTTAAGATCCCCAGGGATAATGGCTATTTTGTTTTCAACACCAAGGGAATCTAGGACATTTTTGTGCTCTTGGCAATTGCCTTGCCTTCCTGCAATTCCTACAATTCTAGACACCCCTTTCTTGCAATCTTTCTTCCTGTTTTAAGAGATGTATATCAAGGCCCTTCATTGGCTCTCCCAAACCCCTTGATATATCAACAAGTTTTGCAGGGTCATCCCAATGGTTTACTGAATCAACTATTGCTTTTGCTACTAGCGGAGGGTTTTCACTTTTGAATATTCCACTTCCTACAAAGACTGCTTCTGCTCCAAGGGTCATCATGAGAGATGCATCTGCCGGTGTCGCAATTCCACCAGCGGCGAAATTAGGAACAATCAAGCCATTGTTTTCTATAGTTTTTTTAACCAATGCTTCACTGACTTTGTATTCTTTTACCGCTGAGGATATATTTTTTTTGTTTAGAAGATTTTTTAACTCGGATTTGATTAGCCTCATATGTCTTACAGCCTCAACAATATTTCCTGTTCCTGCCTCTCCTTTTGTTCTTAGCAATGCAGCTCCTTCATCTATCCTTCTCAGAGCTTCTCCTAAGTTTCTTGCTCCACATACAGTTGGAATTTTGATTTCATTTTTAGGCAAATGGAATTCTTCATCTGCTGGAGTTAAAACTTCAGATTCATCTATAAAATCAACACCAATTGATTCAAGCATTCTTGCTTCTGCAATATGTCCAATCCTGCATTTTGCCATTACGGGAATTGTGACCGTTTTTCTTATTTCTTCGATAAGCTTTGGATCAGACATCCTTGCAACGCCTCCATTTGAACGTATATCTGCTGGGACTCTTTCCAAAGCCATTACTGCACATGCTCCTGAATCTTCCGCAATTTTTGCTTGTTCTGCATTCACTACATCCATAATTACCCCACCGCAAAGCTGTCTTGCCAAACCTATATTTAATTCATATCTACTCATTTTCCTTTCTCCTTTTTTATTCTTTCCATTCTCCTTTAATTCCCAGGTTCTCTATTTCTTTTTTCAAATCTAAACCATTTTTTTTAGCTTCTGGTTCTTTTTTCTTTATTTTTATATCTAATGGGACTGTTTCTAAGCTTATTTTCTTTTTCAAACAGGCATTCGAAACAGTTTCAATAATTTTTTTTGTATTATCTTGGTTAATTCTTCTCCATGCAAGTGAATCTTTCATTACGGAAATAAAGGCCGTTGAGCCTTCCCATTTCATGAAATTTCTTTTATTCAATAGTATCCACAAAGATAAGTCGGCTTGTTTTAAATTGTCAAGGAATTTACTCCAATCCGAATCTTTATTTTGGATAGTTTTCTCTATCGTCTCGGGCTCCCTTGCCTGCACCTCTTTGGGAATCGGCTTGACCGCCTTGTATTCTTTTTTAGCTTCGGGCTCCCTTGCCTGCACCTCTTTGGGAATCGGCTTGACCGCCTTGTATTCTTTTTTAGCCTCTGTTTTTTGATTTGGTGTATTTATTTTTTGATAAAGGTCGAAAGCAATAATTCTCCACAATGTCAATCCTTCTTTTTCCCATTTGAGGTTTTTTTTCAATTCGATAATTTCATCTTGAATAATGAATATTTCTCTATCATTCCAATTGTCAGATAATTCAGGTTTAATTTGATAATATCCTTCATAATCTTTTATTTTTTTGTAAATCAGAATATTGTGAAGATACTCAATTAGCTGATCCATAAATGGCCATATTGATACGCCGTTATTGAATAGTTTTTCTGCATGGATAAGAGATTTTGTCGAATCTTCTTCTTTAAGGGAGCTTATGAAAGATTCAATGCCCATTATGTCACTTAAGCCAAAAAGGCTGAATGCATCTTTTATTTTGATTTCTTTTTCAGAAAATGTGGCTAATTTTTCCAAATTTCCAAGTGCATCCCTTGCGCTTCCTTCTGATATGTAAGAGATGAGATCGCTCACACCTTTTTCAATATTTATTTTTTCTTTTTTTGAAACTTTTTCTATCAGTTTAGTTAAGTCCGTGCTTTTATGGGCATTGAAGGTGAGGTTTTGACACCTGCTCCTAATGGTTTCAGGAACTTTTTCCGGATTGGTTGTCGCTAGTATAAACATTACATGACCCGGAGGATCTTCTATTGTTTTCAAAAGAGCATTAAAGGCTGCCTTTGAAAGCATGTGAACTTCATCTATAACATAAACTTTTTTTGTTCCTTCTGGGGGAGAGAATCTCATTTCTTCTTGCAGGTCTGAAACATCTGAAACTGACCTATTGCTTGCTCCATCAATTTCAGAAATGCACATTGAATTTCCTTGGAAGATAGAAGATACTATTTCTTCCTTCAGGTTGGGTTCAAGATTCTTAGAAAGTTTTTTCGAATTGATTGCAGCTGCAAATATTCTTGCTGTACTTGTTTTTCCAGTTCCTCTGGGCCCATAAAAAAGCCATGCATGAGGTATTTTTTGAACCTTCAAACAATTAAGAAGTATTTTTTTTGTTACTGACAAGCCTATGAGGTCACCAAATTGTTTTGGTCTGTATTTGTTGTATAAAACTTCAGCCATTCATCAAATCCTTTATCTTTTTGCAAATCCCTTTTTCGTCTAGGCCAAATTTTTTCCTATAAATATTTTGACCTCCATGCTTGACAACAATGTCAGGAATTGCAAGGGATGAAATTTTAGTCTCATTTAATAAGTTTTGTTCTTGGAGAGACTCTAAAATGGCGGATCTAAATCCACCAATTTCACTATGCTCTTCTATTGTGAGAATTCTTTTTGTTTTAGCAGCTTTTTTTATCAGTTCTTTGTCTAGGGGTTTTATCCATATTGGATCTATAACAAGACAGCTTATCTTTTCTTTTTCCAGTTTTTTTGCTGCTTCAATAGCGGTATAAACCGAAGGCCCTAATGCAAGAATTGCAACATCTTTCCCCTCTTTCAGGATTTCTCCTTTTCCTACTGATACCTCATTTTCTTTTCTTTTTGAGACATCAGGAACAGGACCTCTAGGATACCTTATTGCAAATGGTTTTTTGTTTTTGTAGAGGCCACATTCGAGTAGTGCTTTTATCATAGAGGAATCCCTTGCTGCACTAATTACCATATTCGGAAGGCATCTCAGGTATGACAGATCATAAAAACCTTGAGCGCTTGACCCGTCTCCTCCTACAATTCCAGATCTATCCATAGCAAAGATGACATGAGCATTTTGAAGCATTACATCATGCACGACTTGGTCATAGCCTCTTTGAAGGAATGTTGAATAGATTGCACATATAGGTTTCAATCCTGATAGTGCCATTGATGCGCTTGCCGTAACAGCATGTTGTTCAGAGATTCCAACATCAAAAAATCTTTCGGGAATTTTTTCCCTGAATGCGCTTAGTCCTGTACCTTCAGCCATTGCTGCTGTTAATGCAACAACATCTTCATCTTTTTCTGCGATTTCTATTACAGAATCTGCAAATACTTTTGAAAAACTAGGCATAGTGTTTTTTACGACAGGAGCAACACCATGTCTTTTTACAGGGTTTTTTTCACTTTCAGAATCCCCTTTGCCTTTTTTTGTTAGAACGTGAAGTAAGACCGGTCTGTCTCGTATTTCTTTTGACGATTCCAGGATATTTGTTAGCTGTTTGATGTTATGACCATCTATAGGTCCAAAATACCTAAATCCAAATGATTCAAAAAGGGCACCTTCTTTAAAAAAGAAATTTCTTATTGCATCTTTTATATTTGACAATGTTTTTGCAAAACCCTTACTCATTTTTGATTTAGACAATATGCTTGAAGTTTTTCTTAGTGTTTTTCTGTAATTTTTTGCTATTCTTAATTTCGTTAAGAATTTATTTACCATTCCTACATTTGGGGAAATGGACATTTCGTTATCATTCAGAATAACAATCAGAGGGTAAGGTTTTCCTCCGAGGTTGTTAATTGCTTCCCAGGCCATTCCAGCAGTTAAAGCCCCATCTCCAATCATTGCTACAACATAGTCTTTATTTTTTTTCTTTTTTTGAGATTCAAGAAAGCCATAAGCTGCTGAAAGAGATGTACCAGCGTGGCTTCCTCCAAATGAATCATATTTTGATTCTTCTATATCAAGAAATCCAGAAAGTCCTTCATGTTTTCTCAATGTTCCAAAGTCCTTAAATCTGCCTGTGATTATTTTGTGTACATAGCCTTGATGACCAACGTCAAAAATTATTTTGTCTTTGGGGCAATTGAAAACTTTGTGTATTGCCAAGGTTAGTTCAACAACACCCAAGTTGCTCGCAAGATGACCTCCGGTTTTAGGTATTTGATCTACAAGAAACTCCCTTATTTCGATTGAGAAATTCTCGAGTTCATTTAGATTCATCTTTTTTAAATCTTGAGGATTCTTTATTGATTCAAGAAATCTTTTTTTCATATTTTTTTTGTTTTTAT
>CAZDPU010000007.1:0-40725 GCA_964507645.1 uncultured bacterium | reverse complement strand
TTTTACTATAAGCATCTGTTAAACCATCTGCAAGCATCCCATCTTCAAGAAACATGTTTCCGTACCCCGTTCCCCAACGACTTTTCCTCGAGTAATAAGGGGTATTCGACATTGATTCCATCCCCCCTGCTAAAACAAAGTCATGTTCACCACTTCTAACGGATTGTGCTGCAAGGTGAATTGCCTTGAGCCCGCTTCCACAAACCATATTTACGGTAAAGGCAAGACTGTTTTCCAGCATTCCGGCACCAAGAGCAACCTGTCTTGCAGGATTTTGTCCAGCCCCAGCTTGTAAAACCTGCCCAAAAACAGCAAAAGAAATATCTCGATGTTTTATTCCCGATTGTTCAATTGCGTTTTTAGAAGCTATTGTTCCAAGATCAACAGCGCTAAATGAAGCCAAGCCTCCACCAAACTTCCCAATAGGCGTTCTTTTTGCCCCAATAATTGCAACAGGTTCAGCAAGTTTAATTTTTTTCATGCTTTTCTCCAAGCGAAAAGATCATTTTCAAAACTTCATTTTCGTCAATTTCAATTTTTTTTAATATCTTTCTATATTCATTCATTGCAGCAAGGGCAACATTTTCTTCTGCCATCTCCTCTCTTCTCATTTTGATTTTACGGAGTATTTTCCCCTTAAATCTCTCGGTTACATCTATGCCCTTTTCACTAATTTCAGAAGCATATTTTTCAAGCAAGTCATTCACAAGGGCCATACCTGTATGTTTACCATAGACAAAACGCGTTTCAACATCAAGCAAGTCATGTGGGATTGGTTCGTATGTTTGAGGATCTTTAAGCATGCCATGAGTGTGAATTCCAGACTCGTGAGCAAAAACATTTCTTCCAACAGCGGGTTCATTGGGCCTAATCGGCATTCCAGAATACGATTCAACAAGACTGGAAAGTTTTTTCAGATTTTTATATTTGAATTGGGGAATTTCAACACCGTACAAAACCTTTAAAGCAACAACAACATTATGCAAAGCCGCATTTCCAGCCCTTTCCCCTATCCCGTTAACAGATACGCTAAAACCCTCTATCCCCTCCTGAAGAGCAACCAAGGTGTTTATTGCAGCAAGATCAAAATCATTATGAAAATGGCTAACCATTGGCAACCTGGGGAAGGCTTTTCTCAACTCTCTCGCATAATATCTTGTTGCCTCAGGGGTTAGAGACCCGGTTGTGTCGGGAAAGATGTACCTTGTTGCACCCGCTTGAACAGACCTGTCAATTAGCTCGGTGAGGTAACTAATTTCAGCCCTGCTTGCGTCCTCTGTCCCGAGTTCAATTTTTTTAACCCCATGAGACTTTATATAAGAGCAAATCTCTTCCATCATTTTGCAATTTGCCTCTTTGTACCAAGAAATATCTTCAATCGAGGATGTTTTTTGTTCTCGTTTTAGCAATGTGGGACCAAGTTTTACCTTTATATGAAGATCACTTGCCGAGGTAAATGTTAAAAATGTAATTTCTGAAGGCTTTGCGCCAACTCCCTCCAAGGTTTTTAAAGTTGCATCAACATCATTCTTGTTCGCTCTACACATAACAAGAATCTCTAGATCTTTTCTAATCTCCCCAAGCCTTTTTCCTTCAATTATCTTTCGCAAAGTCTCCCTCTCTGAAGAAGAAACAAAAGGGAATCCAACATCGACGATATGAACACCAATATCAGAAATCATTTTGGTTATTTCATATTTTTGTTCAGGAGAGTAGGCGACCCCGGGAGTCTGCTCCCCATCCCTTAAAGTTGTGTCATATATTTTTATCTCATTCGGATTTGGGAAAGTGTTGTTTTTAGTGTATTTTTTCGGGTCAATATAAAGATTATTCATCATCTAGTTCTTTCCAAAACTTCTTAGCATCTTTTTCTGAAGGCAGCATGCTGTCTGTTGCGCTGGATATGTTTTCATTTTCTATATTCTCATACATCTTATCAATCATTTTGTCCCAATGTGCAAACGGGAAATCTTTTATTGCCTTATAGCCCCCCCTTAGCGCAAGAGAGCTGATTTTTTTTGAGAATTTTTCTGGTCCCAAAGATGCAAGAGTTTCAAAAATGTAAGCAGCTTCCCTGGTGCACTCTTCCCATGCAAGCTCTTTCGGGATCCCAACCTCAATCAATTTCTTATATGTCAGCAAACTGACCAAAGGACCCCAGCCACACAGCACAAGCTGTTCGCTCAAAAGATCTGAACGCATCTCTTCAACAGGGGTCACCTCAATAGTTTTTCTGGGCTCAAAGATTTTATCAAGATGGTCCAAGGGGTCTAGAGAAAGGTTTGTTTTTTGGTGTACAGAAAACGCAACCATGAATTTTTTTCTGTCCAGCTTAGACGCAATTGCCTTTGGGGCATACATTAAAACATTGCTTTTGGATGGCCATTCACCATACAGAACAGGCCAACCGGTCATACAGACAAAAAAAACATTTTTGTTATTAAGTGATTCTGGCCACTTTGTTTTTGCTGCAACAAGATCGGGGTAACAAACAAAAACAATAAGCGGGTTTTTTACACTTACATCAAGCAGCTTTAGTGAAGGGTATCCTTTTTTAGTGCATTGTTCTGCAGAATGCAGGCTTTCTGAAACATGAAATTTTTTTTTGCTAGACTCAAGCAGGTCTGCAATTGCATTTCCCATAGAGCCAAGCCCACAGATTAGGTAATCAAACAAAAACTAATGGCCCCCAGCCTCTTCGTGGTGACCTTTCTCTGAGTTTTCTTTTATAGGAACATCTGAAGCCCTTGTTCCGCTTATCCCCTGTGAAACAGACCTCACAACAAAAACAACAACAAACAAACCGATAATTAGTTGAAAAATTTTCAAATTAGAATTTTTCATTTTTTAACCTCCAAAAACGAATTGATGGACTTGGCCCATGAGTCCAAATCCCAATCCGTAACAGATTCATTAATCATATCTTTTAAGAGTGTCAAAGAGACAAAGTTTTTACTAATTGCCCATGAATCTGTTCCAGGTGTAAAATCTTCTACAACCCTTTCATCCTCACAGATGAAAACAAGCGTTTCCCCCCTTGTTTCCCTTTGAGACATTCTGTCTTCATAACCTCGTCTTCCTGCAACTGTTGTTATCGCTCCTGCAATGTTTTCAATAGGTTGATTTGGTATGTTGATATTCACAAAGTGGTTTTTTGGAGGAGGGTTAACAAGGAGTAAATTTGTTATCATCCCCAATAGCGAGTATGCTGATTCGTAAAAAACTTTTTGATTTTTTTCAGAACCTCTTTCCATAGAGATTGCAACTGAAGGAATCCCCAAAAGAGACCCTTTTCTTGCGCCGGCTACAGTTCCTGAATAAATAATGTCCAAACCTAGGTTTGGACCCGTGTTGATTCCGCTAATCAATCCCTGGATTGGTTTTTTTGAAATTGTTTTACCAAGCAAAACACAATCTGCAGTTTTTCCACCACAGATAAACACATCACGTCCGAAGATTTTCTTTTTTTCAACAAGTATCTCTTTGTCAATGGTTATACACATTGAGCACCCAGAAACATCTTCTGAAGGAACCGCTATTACTGCTTCAAGATCCCCCAAGGCCCTGATTGTTTTTTCAAGGGTTGGGGACATTCCGCCATCATCATTGGTCAGAAGTATCATTGTTTATTTTTCAAATGTCTGAAACATACACTTTCTGCAGTTATCCTAATACTTGGCGCATCAGCTAAGTTTAAAGGTTCAAAATTTTGGATATGTATATTTTTCTCAGATAGTTGTGGAAATTTTTCTAAAATTTTAGTATCCTGGATGCTTCTGATCACTGGATCAAAAAAAGAATCTGCCTCATTATCGCCAAAAAGGTTGCTTTTTATAACGCCATCAAGAGCAACAACAACAATCTGATTGGGGCTTATTGGAGCAGCTTCAAGATACCCATCTTTGTCAGGGCCCAGTAGTTTTATTTCTAATTTTTCATCATCTTTTTCAACGAAGATGCCACCACTTATGTCAACAAAGTCAAGAAGAGACTTTTCTTCAATTTTTTTCAAAAATATTTTTGCCCTAAAGGCTCTCTTGAAAAAAACGACCCTTTCATTTTCTTTTTCATTTTTCCCAGCAACAAAAACCAAGTCAACTTTTTCTTGAGAGGTGTTAAAAAAATGATATATTGAATCTGAAAAAATATTTTTTTCAACAATGTCTTCTGGGCATTCGACAGATGTTACGAGCAGCAAAAAGACAAAAAGACTTTTAAACATCAGCATGAAGCAAAAAATCCCTCATCATTCCAACCAAATCCCCATCTAGTATTTTTTGAACATTGCCGGATTCGGAGCTAGTCCGCATATCCTTGACCATTTGGTAGGGGTGAAGGACATAAGATCGAATTTGATTCCCCCATGATATTTCTACCTTTTGATTTTCAGCCCTTTTGCCAATCTCTTCCTCCTTTTTAAGCTGGGCCAAACGGCTCTTCAAAACAGCCAAGGCAATCGATTTGTTTTGATGCTGGCTTCTTTCATTCGAACATGTCACAACAAGCCCTGTTGGCTTGTGAACAGCCCTTACCGCCGAGGATGTTTTGTTTGCATGCTGTCCTCCTGGCCCACCGCTTTTGTAAAAAGAAACCTCAACATCCTTCATGTCGAGGCTTGAATCTTGAGATTCTTCTATCTTGGGCGTTATTTCAACATTTGCAAACGAAGTATGTCTACGTTTTGCAGAATCAAAAGGAGAAAGCCTTACAAGACGGTGCACCCCAGCCTCTCCAGAAAGCCAACCAGAAGCCCACATCCCTTGAATCAGGATTGTCGATGACAAAATCCCCGCTTCTGTCCCTGTTGTTTTTGAAATTTGTTTTGCTTTAAACCCCATTATTTCAGCCCACCTAAGATACATGCGTAGCAAAATATTTGCCCAGTCCTGAGCATCAACCCCACCAGCTCCAGCATTAATTGTTAAAATGCAGTCGTTTTTATCTTCATCGGATTTAAAAAGAAATTCAATTTCAAGCTTTTCCAACTTTTTTAATAGTTTTTTTGCAAGCTCGATTGAACTTTCTAAAATGTTTTCATCAAAATCAAATCCCAAAAGTTCAGCATTGTCAGCAATATCGACAATTTCTTTTTCTAAAACTTCGACAACCTCTTCTTTTTTGCGAAGAGAAACAAGGTTTTTTTGCAAGGGTATGGATTTTTTTGAATCACTCCAATACTCTTCCTGCGTTAGTTTTTTTTCTATTCTCTTTATCTCATCATTAACGCTTTGTCTATCAACAGTACTCATCACCCTTTTATGTAGGGTTTTGATTTGAGAAATCATTTCTAAAAGATGGTCAAGTTCCATTATTTGCCAGCGTTAAGCGGGTCAAGCCAAAAAGAAGAATTCATTTTTTTCAACCTGCTAACAAGTTCTAATTCTAGTTTTTTCTCAAGGATAATTTTTTTTGATATTGAAATTTGCTCTTCGAGCAAGACGTTGATATGTATGTTCTCAGATTTTTTTTTTATTTCCCTGAATTGCGACACCTGGCTTTCTTCGAATTTATCTGGTGTTGATTTTAGAAAGTCCGCCAATGAAATCAAGATTCGCTTTTGGTCCAAATCAGAATCCAAAAGAAGCTTCAGGTCTTCCAGCGTTAACAAATATGCATTTTCTAATTTTGAAATTTTTTTTCTAGTTAGGGAAATGGTTTTTTTTAAAACATTAACCCTCCCAACAGAGTAGACGATCCACGAAAAAGAAATCAATAAAAGAATTTTAAAAATCAATATATCTCCCAAGAATGGAGAACGTTTAGCCAATCTGGGTCATTTTCGAGTTTTTCAAAATATTGAAAAGAGGATTCCTTTTCTTTTGAGTAGTAGCGGGCAATCCCCTGCACAAAGTAAAAGTGATCAGGTTTTTTGAGACCTGGCCACCATGCCTCTTGCTTTTGCACCATTGACAAAAAATATTCCATCAAGGGCCCCCTTGTCGAGTCTCTCGCCGTCGTGAATATTTCTTGGAAAAGGGCAGGTAGCAGCACCTGGGGGGTGTCGAGGTTTTCATACAGGCCTTTGCTGATGAGGCTGTTCACTGCAGAGACAGAAGCCATAAATCCTTCCTCTTCAATTGAAGCTTGATCAAATTTGATGGATGCATTTTTAAAATCTTGTGCTAAAAAATAAATCCAGGCATGAGAATCTGGCTCCAGCTCCTCCCAGAAAGAAATTTCAGGCAAAACCTCCTCAAGCCAAACATCAGGGCTTTGTCCTTTTGGAGGGCCGGCTTCAATGGCGCGACTTAGCCAACCCCAAGCTAAATTTTTTTTAATTTTTTTACCCATTTTTTCGCTCCAGCCGAGCATCAGGAGACCCTCTTCAAGGACGCTTTTTGAAGAGGGGGGTTGCGAGTTCATGTGTTTCCAATTCAACCATTTTGTTAAATTTGACTTTGGACCATCTTCTAAACTTTCTACATTGGACCAAAATCCCAAGCTTCCAGAATTTGCAAAAGAGGGGATTTCAAACCCAGCCTCAATGTCTAAAACTATAGACAGAATCGCTAAAGGCTCTCCATGAGCCAACACCTCACCATCCTTTACAAGAAGTGCGCTAGGGAGGCTTTTTTTCCAACTCTCAACCCAGTTTTCAAGTTTTGTGTCTGGTTGCGAGAACAGTATTGGGTATTCTGGCTCTATTCTTTTTCCAAGCTCCCTGTTGCTGCCCCAGTTTCCTTCGTGGGTTATTGAAAATACATCAATAAAATCATTTAGCGTGGAAAGCTCCCTCAGGTTTCTTTCCCGCGTTTTTGCGGCAGTGTTATCCAGGGGATGGAATAAGAATATTACAGAAAATTCCCTTACGTCCTCTAGAGAGTATTCTCTCCACTCATAATCAAAAGTTTGAAAGTCTGGCAACAGCATCTCGCCAGGTTCTGGGTTTTCCCATCTTGTGCTAAATCCGATACCTTGACCAAAAAGAAAAAGGGAAAAAGCTAAAAATAATTTCATCAGTCTTTGAGCGCTACGGTTATTTTTAATCTATAGACCAGTTCAGAGACCCCCCAAAAAAGACAACCTGAAAGGATCAACCACAAGATTCGTTCATCCTCTGCGACAGAGGAGTCGAAATAGTTTGTTTTCATATAGACAAGAAAACACAACCCAAGAATGCACTCCACCAAGCCTCTTGAAAATTTGCCTCTTGAAAAGTAAAGAATTGCCAAAGGGCTCACGGCAACCAGACCCATTGAGGAGTTCTCGCCAAGAATATAGCTTAACAAATTAGCAAGAAGGGCAAAGAGGAAAAAATTAAACATGGTTTCAAGCCAGTTTTTTTTTGAAAAAACTTCAAGGCATGATGATACAAGCATGAAAAAAATTCCAAAAATCAAGAAACGATGTGTATCTATGTCAAAATTTCCCCAAGATGCAACCTGCAATGCTCTCAAGAACATGAAAATGGCAACCCACAAAAGTGAAACTGTGGAAATTTTCAGCTTGAAGAGGTAAAAAAACACAAGGAACCCAAGCCAGAAAGGAGCTCCAACTTCAACCAGCCCCCAAGATATGAAAAAAATTGTAATAATTTTTAAAGAATCAATTTCAAAATGATTATTTTTCATCATTTGCAATTGCAATCAAACTTCCAGGCTTTATTTTTTTTCTGTTTTTTAACATTAGAAAACAAAAGCTCAAGAACTTTCGAGGCTTCTTTTACCGAAAGCTGTTCTACTGTCTTTTTTTCTAGCTTCAAGCACCCCAAGGCTTTTTCTGTTGTGACGTCCAAAGTCTTGCAGAGCTTGTTCACAGCATTCAATTGTCTTTTTGTAAGCTTTGTTTCTTTCCCTGGGATATCAGCAAGGGAGAGAAGGTTTTTTATCAGCTTTACAGCATCTCCTATTTCGAGTTTATCTAGATTCTTTGGAATGAGCTTGTTGGCCCCTTTCTTCTTTTCGCCAAGGCTCAAAATAAAGTTAATTTGTTTTTTTGTAGCGGGTTTTTTGATTCCTTTCTTTTTAGATTCTTCGTTTGCCCAGTCTGAAAACCCTTCATCTTCCATCGTGAACCCAATAATTTTCATTCCTGCTTTTTTTGAAACTATCTTTAACTTGTCATCAAGGTCGTTTTTTGATAAAAGCTCCTTCATCAAACCTTCAAGGGCGAACCGGGTATCTTTGTCTTCTGCAAAAGACTCGATCAGCCTTTTCCAAAAATTCTTATTTTTAGCCGCGTAAGGAAACATTTTTGTCTCAAGGAAGTTTTTTTGAGATGGGGTTATTTGCTTATTCGTTCTGTCTTGCAGGTCTTTAAAATAATTTCTAGTCATTCCCCATATGGGTTCTGGCCTAGAACCGTTTTCAATTTGGTCAAGCAAACCCTCAAAGCTTTTTGTAAAGTCGGGGTTAAAGAGATGTCCAGCATCTTTGTTTCCCCAGCTTGCAGCGACCTTCATTACCTCTGGTGCTATTGGCTGAGGGAAGATGTTCCCTTTTTCAATTTTGACATATTCTCTTTCGCTCAGCTTTTCAACAGTTGGGACATATGTTGAAGGACGGCCTATCCCGGTGTCTTTCATCTTTTGTATAAGCGTGTATTGTTTAAACCTTGCAGGGGGCTTTGTTTCTTTTTCCATCAGCCCGTATGGTTTTTTTGCAGACATTTCTTTAAGGTTCTCCCCCTCTCCAAACCCAGGTATCTTGTCCGGTTTTTTGCCATAGGCTGCCTGGTATCCAGAAAACGTAATGTAAGTTTGTTTTGCCACAAAATTCACTTCTCCATTTAGAGAAGCCAAAAGCGTAAATGACTTATGCTTTGATGCCACCATCTGGCTTGCGATTGTTCTTTTTAAAATCAGATCATAAATTCTTTTATTTGACTCAAGCCCACCAGGGTTTTTTTTGAGTGTTGTCGCCCTTATTGCCTCATGTGCATCTTGAATCTTTGGACCGGATTTTGATGACTTGAGACTTTTTGGAGAAAGGTAATCTTCCCCAAATGCCGTCTTTACATTTTCGGTTATTAAAGCTTTAAAGGATGGATTGATTCGGGTTGAATCAGTCCTCATATAGGTTATTAGCCCCGATTGATATAGTTTTTGAGCTCCAGCCATTGCGGCTTTTGGCGATATTCCTTGATTTCCAGCAGCTTGGATAAAGGTGTCCGTGGAAAAAGGCAGGGGTGCTTTCGAGGTTCCATTTTTTGATTTTACTTTTTGCAAAACCAGCCCCCCCTTCCCTTTTAAAAGACCCTCAATCGCCTTAACTTCCTCGAGGTTTTTTGTCTGGTGCTTGTTTTTTTTGTAAGGGTTTTGAAAAACAGCCTTAAAGAGAAAGTTGTTTGCAAGTATATGAAATTCGTAATATTTTTCAGGCTTGTGAGCATTAATTTTGCTTTCTCGCTCAAGAACAAAACCCAGGGTCGGTGTTTGAACCCTCCCCATGCTCAACCCTCTTTTTTTCAACTTACGAAGAGATCTTTGCAGGTAATTGGATGCACCAAATCCAACAAGCCTGTCCATAAAAGTCCTGACAAGAGCACTCCAAACCATATGCATGTCGATGGAACCGTCCTGAAGAGCTTCCTTGAGGGAATTTTGTATTGCATTTGGGGTTATTTCCTGGAAAACCATTCTTTTTATAGTTGCCAATTTCCCTAGAAGTTCAGAAAGTCGCCAAGCTATAAGTTCTCCCTCTCTGTCAGGGTCAGTTGCAACGTAAATGGTTGTTATTTTTTTCTTTTTTATTGTTTGTTTTGTTTCTTTTATGAATTTCGTAGCTCTGTCATTTATAAATATCCATTTTGGTTCCGGGAGGTTGTCCCCATCCGATTTTGTTAAGTCTGCTTTCTCGTCAATTTTTTGTATGTGTCCATAACAGGATTTAACCACATATTTTGCCCCTAGGTACTTTTGAATGGTTTTGGCTTTTGCCCCAGATTCAACTATTACTAAATTCATTTTTTCTTTCTAGCCTCCTCTTTCTTGACCCTTTTCCAAATTTTCAAAACATCTTCTGGGCTTTTAGCATCTTCGTTTCCAAACACATGTGGATGTCTGTCAAAATATTTTTTATAAAGTTTGGAAAGTTGTGATTTTATAGCAACCCCCCCTTCTTCAAGGCATATCAACAACATCAACGAGTTGAAAAAAACATCTAACGTTTCCTCAATTTTTTCTTCTTTCGATTCAGCACCATCCAACTCTTCCAGTTCCTCTTTCAGAAATGCAACATAGTTGTCAAAATTTTGCTCCCTATCCCAAGGGCATCCGTTAGGGCTTCTCAAGTAACAGAACAACTCATAGACAGAATCAAAAGGTCTTTCGCGGTTAAATTCAACTTTTTTCATACGCACACGTATTATTTATTTTAGAGTTAGAAAAGCAAAAACAATGAAACAAAACAAAAAATCCAATATTTTTAAAATGCTATTTTTGGTTTTAGCTGTTTGGTTTTGCTGGACTTTGGACTGGGGCGGAGGGTATCTTTTATCAAGAATTCCAGCAGGTTTTTTAAGGGAGGAAAATTTAAAATTACAAGGGAATCCACTAAAGGGGTTTTCTCTTTCAGGGAGTATTTCATTTGAGAATTTTGAATTTTTATTTACTGAACCTACAAGCATTTCAGAACCCTTCTTTAGAATTCCTAGGTCAATTGCCGTTGCGAACTGTTTGATCAAATCCAATACAGATTTTCTTGACCTAAAAATGCCAAAGGCTTTTTTCATTTCTCCGAAATTGCTGATCTCAAACACCTGCAAAATACGAATCACACTTAGTGAGGATTCAAGAAGCCAATTACAAGCAGATTACCTGGAGGCAGGTGTTAGCGGAGAGTGGGATATTGTAGGAGAAAACGGGTATATGAAAATACAAATGAATTTAAAAGAATCAATACACGCATCATTTGAAAACTCCCATGCTGTTGCAATGCAGGCACAAATCAACAAAGAAAGCAAATGGTGGAGTATTTTTGGCTTTTACCCAGGCCCCGGAGATTTGAATGTTGATTGGGAAAGAGGAACGGGAAGCTTTACTTTAGACAATTTGTCTTTGGCACAATCCCAAGATGTAAAAGTTATGGGCTCAATTAACCAAGATGGGGATTGGTCAGCAATCATCCCTCTTCAGCCAGGCGGGTTGATTGGGTTAAAGTCAGACAATAACGATTTGAGCGGAAATTGGGAGGGGGTTGATTGGGAGGGTTTTTTTGGGAGCCTAAGCCCTTTGCTTGATGTTTTTCTTGGGGAAGAAGGTGTGTTTTTGCTGCAAGAAGGGTTGCTAAAGGTGACTCCAGGCGAAGGAGAGTACTTCCACGAAATCCAACTCAGTGAATTGCCTTCGGGGATTTTGGCAAACAAAAATACAAAAAATTTTGAATTTTTCTCATGGGGGTTGAATGAAGATGGAGTTATTAGTGTTGATTTTGAAAATTTTTCTTGGCTCCTGAGCAAGCCAGCCAACTGGTGGCCAAGGGGTGTTTTTAATGGATTTTTGAGAATTGATCCAAAGGATGGGACAGGAGGAAGAGTTCGAATCACGGGCCCAGCTTCAATGCAATTGATGAATGAAGATTCACAGTTAGATTTATTTGAGATAGATTTTCAGGAAGTTGAGAAACAAGCTTACAAAGGGGACTCTTTGCTATTGAGACTTTCGGATCCCGCACTAGTGTTGTTTGCTGAAGATTTTTATTTTTCAGAAGAAAAAGGAATCTTGGCAAAGGGGAAGGTTGCGACAACCTCAAGCTCCATAGTTAGGTTTTTTGGCCAAGAAGTTATCGGGCTTATCTCTCTTTTCGCAGGACCTGATCATGAAAGCCAAGTTTTCCAAATCCCTGTTGAAATTTCTGGCACCACAAAAGACCCTAAGATATCAATGTCCGGGATGCCGCTTAGGTGGGAACTTTGCCCGTCATTGACGATATTGGATTGTTTGGAAAAGAGAGCGAAACAGAATCCAAATTAAACAATCATGTACATAATAAATATATATGCCTAAAAGAAAAAAATACAAAAAGGGAGGGAAAAAGACAAAAAAGACCTTTTTGCCCATCACCTTACTGGCAGTTTTTTTCCTATGGGCCTTGCTTCCCCACTTCCTGGGTCGAGGGATTGATATCAGCGGTTTTGAGTATGATTCTGCCGATGGGACCCTGCTTACCGGAGCAACCTTGAACGATGTTTTTTATAGAAATAAAAATATTGAAATTTTTTTACCTCAGGTTGAGATAAATGGCGCTGCACCGTTCGGAAACCCGTTTCAAATTTCTTCAACTAATGGAAAGGCAACTCTTTCGGGAAGAAGTAACAACCTTGACGCTATTAATTTAGAGCTAGAACTTCAACCCCTTATCACAGATTTAAAGCTAGTCCAGGCAAGCTTCATGGGAGGGGAGGTTTTTGTTGTTGGAAGAGGGAGAATTTATAATTTTGAAAAAAATAATGGCGCACCTGTAACCTTTTGGGACTGCTTATTGGTTGCAACAACTCCCGAGGGGCTCAAGATTGCTGAAGGGGTCTTGCAAATGCCCCTTGAAAGCCATTTAGCGAGATGGAAGCTTCCAGAAGACGCTATTGATGGGACTGCCGGAGAGGTAGTGGATGCAATTTCAGGATGGTTTGCAAAACAGGTTGGGAAACTAATGAAAGACTATATATTTCTTGAACTCGAGGCAAAACCCAAATTGGAACTTACAAGGGTTTCGCACATCTCGACAAAGGAAATACAGAAAGAAAGTACAAGGGATTCCTGGGATCTAGTATGGTCTAAACACAGTGGGGACTGCTAAAACAAAGTGTATTTTAGGGGTTGAAACCTCCTGTGATGACACTGCGGTGGCATTGTTTCAAAATGGTCGAATCGTAGCTTTCCAAAAGAGATCACAAGTGATTCACTCAAGTACAAAAGGTGTAATCCCTCAAATTGCAGCCAAGGAGCATTTTGAACAAATAAACCATTTGTTTGAAAACTGTTTAGAAGAAGGGATGATTACATCAGAAAACATAAGCTCTATTGGGGTAACATGTGGACCAGGACTTATAGGGGCTCTTGCTGTTGGTGCATCTTGGGCGGCTGGATTAGGGGAATCTTTAAGGATCCCTGTTTATGGGGTGAATCATTTAGAAGGTCACGTTTTTACTCTTTTTTTATCGGAAGAAAAACCAAAATCCTTTCCAATCCTTGTTTTGTTGGCTAGCGGAGGGCATACCATGCTTTTGAACTGGTCATACCCGGATGCTTTTAGATGCATCTTCAACACACGAGACGACTCTGCAGGAGAAGCATTCGATAAAGTTGCAAGAATTCTTGGTCTGGGTTTTCCCGGGGGCCCAGATATAGAGATTTATGCTGAAAAATCCAAAAATCAACAAAGATACAGATTCACAGTCCCAATGAGAAACAGATCAGGATTTTCTTTTTCGGGTTTGAAAACAGAGGCCCGAAAGAAAATTGAAGAATCAAAAAACCTAAATGTAAATGATTTTTGTGCCAGCTTTCAAAATACAGCTTTCAAGCATCTTCTAGACCAAACTTCAAAAGAGTTGAATTCGGGGAACTACAAAGGTCTTGGATTGGTTGGAGGGGTTTCTGCAAATAAAAGATTAAGAAGCGAATTTGAACATCTTGCTAAAAAGCATTCATTACAGTTTGTTGTACCGCCCTTAAAGCTTTCAACTGACAATGGTGTTATGCCAGCTATTGTTGCAGAAAAGATGAGCCAGGGGGAGATTAAAGCTAAAAAATTGTCGAAAATCTTTTCAAGATTTACATCTCCAGAATGAACAACTCCTTTCCCAGCATCTTGTTGATTTGGCCAGGAAAAAGAGAAATTGACAAAGAGCTATTAAAAGGGTTGTTTCAAAAAGGGCTTACCTTTGTTGAATATAGGCCGCACAAGCGGGAGCCCCGCAAAAGGATAATTGAGAATTTAATCACCCTTAAAGAAATATTCCCCATGGTGGTGGTTAACAACCATGTCGATTTAATGGAGTTTTCTGACGGGGTCTGGGTTGGAGAAAAAGACATGTCGATACCAGAGTTAAAAAAAATGTTTTGTTTTGAAGAATCCAAGATAGTTGGCAAAACAGTCAAAACAGAGAAGCAGCTTTCTTTTGCGACAAAGCATCAAGCTGATGTAATTGGAGTTGGCGCAGTTTTTCAAAGTCCAACAAAAAGAAAGGCAGCTATGACAGATTGGTCAACTATTGAAAAAATAATCCAAAAATCAAAGATGCCAGCGTATCTTGTTGGGGGGATTAATGCTTGTAATTTGAATTTATTTTTAAAAAATCACCGGTTAAGACATTTGAGAGTGGCGGTATCCTCCGGGATACTTGAGGCAGAAAACCCAATAGCGTCTTTTCTAAAATTGAGAAAGGTGATAAAAAATTACAAAAGCCCAATAGAATCGTCCCATTAACATCATGACAGATCCTTATAAATGCTTAAACCTCCCACTATCAGCAACTTTGATGGAGGTAGAAAAATCCAGGTTTCAATTTATTGAAGAAATTGAAGAAGATGGGTATGGACCCGGGAATCTAAAATATCGTGAAATAATCTGGAGTGCTGAACTTCTCAAAGATCGAGAAAGGCGAGCTGGTTATGAAAAAACTGTCTTGTCCACTGCACTCAACAACGTCAAAGGTTTAGAGGTCGAGGATTTAAAGATTTCGCTACTGGAGGAGATCAAGTTAGTTTTAACCATTGATCAGTATTTAAAAATCATCAATGAAGATGTTTCCGATATTGATTTTTCATTTTGTTTTTTCTCAATAGACGAACATGTGGATGCCGGGAGAATGCTTGCTGCATTTTTAACATTGCTTCAGGTTCATGGAGCCATCAACGACGATGATGTCAAGCCAAGAATTTTATTTAAAATTGCGGATTTTTTCTCAAGAAGGCTAGAAAATAAAACCTGGGAAAAGGTTTTTTTGAAAAAAATAATTAAAGAATATCCGAAAAGCAGAGAAGCGTTACGTGCCGAAGATTTTTTATGATGTTCTAAAGATTTCCGAATCTTGTTTAAAAGCTTTAAACTCGAGCGCATTTCCACATGGGTCTAAAAAAAACATTGTTGCCTGTTCTCCAGGAAGGTTTTTAAACCTTATATAAGGTTTTATTATGAAATGAACACCTTTTTTTTCCAATCTCAAGGCTAATTTTTTCCAATCAGACATGTTCAATATAATCCCAAAATGTTCTGTAGGCACATCTTTACCATCAACCTTATTTTTTTCTTGTTTAAAGCTTTTTTGGGCTACCAGGTGAGCAACAACTTGGTGGCCGAAGAAATTAAAGTCAATCCACTTATCACTACTTCTTCCAAGACTACAACCCAAAACCTCTGTGTAGAATTTTTTTGTTTTTTTGAGATCATGCACAGGGAATGCTAGATGAAAAGGCCTAACGGTTTTGTTCATTTGTTCGATTATAGTTAGAAAGAATATGAAGATTGAAGTTAAAAAAGCAGCTATCCTGACACTTCTACCCCTTTTTCTTTTTGGTTGTGGAGGTAGTTTTACAGAGATGAAAGAAGCACAAGAGGAAAAAAATGCAAAAAATTACTATTCAGCTTTTCGAGAATCAAATCTTTTAAGCAACAACCCACATTTAGTTGCATATGTAAAGCATCACGGCACATTGGTCGAAAGTCATGCAAACGAGAAAAGGAATATTGGATACCAGTTTGAGGTTGTTGACTGGGAAGAGATGAATGCTATAAATGTTGGGGCTGGACTGACTTTCATGTTTTCGGGGATGCTAAGGTGGGCAGAAACAACCGACGAGGTTGTCATGATCATGGGGCATGAGGCAGCTCATTCGGCAGATAGGCACATGCTAGATGCAATAGGTGATCAGATCGCTGTAACAATCCTCCAGCTCGGACTACTGCTTTCTTCAGATTTTAGCCAAGAGGATGAAAGCCTGATGAATTTTGTTGATCTGTTAACAACTTTAAGAAGTCTCCATTATTCCAGGAAGCACGAAACCATGGCCGATTATTTCGGAGCACGGTTTATATGGGATGCTGGTTTTAATCCGCATTATTCTTCAGTTTTTTTTAACAGGATTCAACAACTAAGGCCAAATGGAGAACCAAGCAATATAGACATAGCCTTTTCCACACACCCAACAGATGAAGCAAGAATATCAAGCATAGAAATTCAATACAACGAAGAAATTTTAAGCAACAAAGAAAAAATAAAAAATTTAAGCGAAAATTTATTGAAAAGAGGCTTCCCACTAGAGGCTATTTCAATTGCATATGAAGGAAAGGAATTTGATGACGGCTTTTTTTACGAGGAGATTGTTGAAAGGGCTTTTAGGGAACAGCAAGTGCAAAAGACTGACTTCGAGGAATTTAAAACCTTTATTCCCAAATACAAAACCTGTATCAACATCAATACAGCAAATGAAGACGAACTTCAACAACTTACAGAAATAAGCCCAGGGTTAGCGGCATCAATTATTGGGCACAGAAACAAGAATGGCGATTTCCTAAGCGTGGAATCGATACAAGATGTTCCAGGATTCAAGAGGAGGGTTTATTTAAAGGTTAAAAATCATTTGAGCATAAATGAAACTTGTGACAATTTACCATTAAGGCCAAAAGAAGATTATGAGGTTGCTAATGAGTATGAGGCTGTTTTATGGGGAACTGCCATCTCTGCCACCAGGTGGCTACGAAACAACGCGGCAAGGAGCTCATTCACAGAAGAAGATTTTTCATGCTTGTTGGATCATTTAGGTTATTTTCGATCTAAAAAGTCGTTCTTTGGGGAACTTCTCGGAAGTAAAACTTTCACGAAACCAAAAGAGATAAACGAAGATGCTTTAAACAACCTATACGATTGCTCCATCCCAATACTGATAGGCCTTTCTGAAGACACCCTCCTTCAGGTAAAAGAAAAATACCAAAATGCTCATTTAAATGTCTTAGGAGCCTTTTTCGGAAATGAGGGACCAGTAGACATCAACCAGGGAATAACCCAGATTTGGGAAAATATCAACGAGGGGGAATGGGGTAGAGAGTCTAGTTGGATTCTTCTCCATTTGATAAATGGAGACCTTTATAGAAGTTTATTTGGGCCTTTGAGAAGGTATGACAAAGAGGTTTTTTCGAATCTTGGAGAAGGGTGACTTTTCAAAAAACTGGATCCCAGAGGGGCTTCCTGATGGCCCGGTTGTTGATCTTGGGTGTGGTGATGGGGCGACTTCGAGACTTTTGGCAACTTATACAAACAAAAACTTAATATGTGTAGACAAAAGACAGGGAGCACTTGATGCAACTCGAGAAAAAATGAGAGGGGTAAAACACACCTTCTTGCTGAATGATGTTTGTTCCCTGGGGATCAAAGATGAAACATGCTCACTTGTTTTTGCATCAAGGATTTTTTCAAACATCAAAAACAAAGAATTGTTACTCAAAGAATCACTCAGAGTTCTAAAAAAAGGAGGTTGTTTGGTCATAGTTGATTGGGAAAAATGTTTAAATTTTTTCAAAAAAACAAAATTACCCTTTTCTTATGCTGAATCTCCCAGAAATATGATTGCAATGGTTCTAAAAAAAGGCATCTAATTTACAATCAAAATTATGAAAAATGTTTATTTTTTCGGATCACAAATAGACAAAGGCCCTTTTAAAAAAAACCTACTAGGTGGAAAGGGGGCGAACCTTGCAGAAATGGCAAGCATGGGATTCCCCGTTCCTCCTGGGTTCACAATACCGACAACAGTATGTTTGGAGTATTTAGAAAACAACAAATATCCAGAAAGTTTAAAGCCTGAAGTCAAGCAAGCTATTAAAAAAATTGAAAAAGAGGTCTCAAGGTTTTTTGGAGACAAAAAAAACCCACTCCTCATTTCTGTTAGAAGTGGTGCGCCAGTGTCTATGCCAGGAATGATGGACACAATTTTAAACCTTGGCCTTAACCATGAGATTGTCAAAGAGATGGCAAAAAATGTAGAAAACGAAAGGTTCCCCTGGGATGCCTACAGGAGATTTATTCAAATGTATGGAGACGTAGTTTTGAACATTCGGGACCAAGACGGGAGAGATCCATTCAATGATTATTTCGACCTGTACAAGAAGGGGAAAAACATAACAGAAGATACAGATCTTGATGCTGGGGATTTGGAGTTTGTTTGTAAAGAGTATAAAAAAATTGCTCAAAATTACGGGAAACCAATTCCTGACAATCCAGAAGAGCAACTTTGGGGGGCAATTAATGCTGTTTTTAAAAGTTGGGAGAACGAAAGGGCAGTTGTCTATCGAAGGCTTAATGGTATTAGTTATGAAATGGGGACTGCTGTAAATGTTCAGGCAATGGTTTTTGGCAATCTTAATAATGATTCTGGAACAGGGGTAGCATTTACTCGAAACCCTGCTACAGGAAAGGAAAATGTTTATGGGGAGTTTTTAGTTAATGCCCAAGGGGAAGATGTGGTTGCAGGGATAAGAACTCCTCTTTCCATTGGAAAAATGGAGCAGGTTTTTCCGGAAGCCTACAGCGATTTAATCGAAGTTTGTTCTAGCTTGGAAAAACATTATAGAGAAATGCAAGATCTTGAATTTACAGTTCAAGATAAAAAATTATGGATGCTGCAATGCAGGACAGGGAAAAGAACTGGGTTTGCTGCTGTTCAGATAGCTGTAGACCTGGTTGAAGAGGGGATAATGACAAAAGAAGAAGCCCTTCTTTCTATCGACCCTGAACACCTGGGACACCTGCTTCAACCACTTTTTGACCCCAATGAAAAACAGAATTCAATAAGGGGAGGAAGATTGCTGGGGAGAGGGCTCCCAGCAGGTCCAGGAGCTGCAACAGGCAGGATTGTTTTTTCTGCTGAAGCAGCTGAAGATTTTGCAAGTCGCGGTGAGCCCGTGATATTGGTTAGGCCTGAAACAAGCCCCGAAGACATAAGGGGCATGGCTGCTGCAAGAGGGATACTAACTTCTAGGGGAGGCATGACAAGCCATGCAGCTTTGGTTGGGAGGCAGATGGGCAAGGTTTGTGTTGTTGGTTGCCAGAAAGCCCTTATAGACATCTCTAAAAAAACTTTAATTTTTTCAGGAAGAACACTTCGTGAAGGCAATTTCATTTCTTTAGATGGAACAACAGGCCAAATAATTGACGGAGAAATCCCAACAAGGTCTTCAGAGATACTAAATGTTTTGCTGGATGGTTATTTGAACCCAGAAGATTCACAAGTGTATCAAAATTATTCACTCATCATGGAGTGGGCTGATGAGTTTAGAAAATTAAAGATAAGAACAAATGCGGACCAGCCCGACCAGGCCAGAAAGGCAATTGCTTTTGGGGCCGAGGGAATTGGTTTATGCAGAACTGAGCACATGTTTTTCGAAGGGGAACGTATTGACATTGTTAGAGAAATGATTTTGGCAAAAACAAATAAATCAAGAAACGCAGCTTTGAAAAAGCTCCTTCCTTTACAGCAAGAAGATTTTGAAAAAATCTTCCAAGTGATGGACGGAAAAGCTGTTACGGTGAGATTGCTGGATCCGCCATTGCATGAATTCTTACCACATGACGAATTAGGCATTAAAAAAATGTCAAAAATCATGAAAATTTCATTGAATGAAATCAAAAGGAGAATTAAAAAACTCAGCGAGGCAAACCCAATGCTCGGTCATAGAGGGTGTAGGCTGGGTCTTGTTTATCCAGAAATTACAGAAATGCAAACCCAGGCTTTATTTCTGGCTGCTAAAAAGGTTTCTTCCCGGAAACAATCTGTGTCTCCTGAGATAATGGTTCCGCTTGTTGGGCATATGGAGGAGTTGAAAAGACAAAAAGCAGTTATCCACAAAGCCGCTAAAAGTTCTGGATTCGAAGGTAGTTATCAAATAGGGACAATGATAGAGTTGCCAAGGGCTGCTTTGACTGCAGATGAAATTGCAAAACATGCTGAATTCTTCTCTTTTGGCACCAACGACTTAACACAAACAACTTTCGGGCTTTCAAGAGATGACGCAAACTCTTTTCTCCCAAATTATATCGAGAGTGGAATATTGCATGAAGACCCTTTTGCATCTCTTGATTTAACGGGCGTGGGCGAATTGGTTAGAATGGCTTCAAAAAAGGGAAGGATGACAAAAAAGGACCTCAAACTTGGAATATGTGGTGAACATGGTGGAGACCCAAAGTCAATATTGTTTTTTCATGAAATTGGTTTAAATTATGTTTCATGTAGCCCATTCAGGGTCCCGGTTGCAAGGCTTGCTGCAGCTCAAGCAGCACTGAAAGATGACAGAGGGTAACTTCACCTCTATCCTTCCGCCATTGATTGCAATATTTTTAGCAATAATTTCAAAACGGGTTTTGTTGTCATTGTTTTCTGGGATTTTGTTGGGCACAATTTTGCTTCAAGAAACTAAAATGCTCTCTTTTTTCGAGTCTTTCGACAGTTTCATAGTCCCTACTTTAAGCAATAAAGACAACGTGAACGTCTTGCTTTTTACGATGTTTTTGGGTGGAGTTGTTTCCATTATAGTGAATACAGGCTTTGCTCAAAGGTTGATAAACTCCATCACAGCAAAAAAACAGACTAGAGAATCAATACAAGTTAAAACTTGGTTAGCCGGGATGGTTGTGTTTTTTGACGATTACGCAAATGCCCTTCTTGTGGGAACGACGATGAGGGGGATAGCTGACAAGTACAAGATATCTAGAGAAAAATTAGCATATATTGTTGACTCCACCTCAGCTCCGATAGCATCAATTGCTCTGATATCTTCATGGATAGGGTTTGAAATTGGTTTAATACAGGATTCAATTAATGATTTAGGCATAAAGGCAAATGGGTATTCGCTTTTTATAGACTCTTTGCCTTACAGGTTTTATCCAATACTGGCACTAATTTTTGTTTTTTTTATCGCAAAAACGGGTTTAGATTATGGGCCGATGCTAAGTGCTGAAAAAAAAGCTTTGCATAAAAAAAATCACCTTAATTCAGAATTGAAAAAAGAAGAAAAAAAAGGAATTTGGTTCGCTCTTTCCCCAATTTTAGTAGTCATCGTAACTACTTTATGGGGGTTGTGGAAAACAGGAATTTCCCCTGGTGAAAGTCAGAGTTTTGCTACAATAATTTCACAAGGGGATCCTTTTGTTTCATTGCTTTGGGCTTCTGTAACAGGGTCTTTCATGGCTATTATCTTGGGGATATCTCAGTCGAAGTTTAACCTATCGGAAGTTATGGATTTTTGGATCAAGGGGCTCCAGTCAATGTTTTATGCATGTTGTATTCTGGTTTTGGCTTGGAGTTTAAAGGATGTTTGTGATCAGCTTGGCACAGCCAGTTATTTAATTTCTCAAATTGACAGTTCTATTTCATTGGGGGTTTTACCAGTGATAATCTTTGTTATTGCAGCGGGGGTTTCGTTTTCCACAGGAACTTCCTTTGGAACAATGGGCATATTAATGCCAATTGTTATCCCCCTCTCCGTCAGCCTTTTGAGCTCAAATGGTGATTTTTCAACAAATAATCCTATTTTCCTTTGCGCAATCTCTGCAGTCTTAGGGGGCAGCGTTTGGGGGGATCATTGTTCTCCTATTTCTGACACAACAATACTTTCCTCAACAGCTTCAGGTAGCAATCATATAGAGCATGTAAAAACCCAAATGCCATACGCTCTTTTTGTTGCTGCCGTGTCAGTACTTTTCGGATATTTTTTGATTTGGGCCGGTTGGTCCCCCTGGGCATGTTTAGGGGTTTCTATTTTTGTAATGTGGACTTTTTTGAAAAAATTTGGAAAGTCCCCAAGATTATCTTGAACTTATAAATTCTTCAAGTTGTAAACTTGATTTTTCCCAAGTGAAAATTTTTGACCTTTCCACGCCTGCAACAGAAAACTCTTCATAAAGTTTTTTGTCTAAAAATAATTGTTCAATCTTTTTTTTCATCTCTTTGAAATCGTCAACTAAAAATCCTGTAGTGTTATTTTCCACAACCTCTTGAAGAGCACCTCTGTCAAGAGCAACAACAGGGGTTCCTTGGTATTGCGCTTCTGCTGCTGGAAGGCCATAGCCTTCCCACTCACTCGCCATAACCACTGCATCAACAGCCCCAATCAGATTCCCCATTTCTTTGCTTGGGTGATTCTGAAAAACGGTAACTCCAAGGCTTTCAAGCTTGGCGACATCGTTTTCATCTCCATACCCAGAACAAACCAGTTTTGTAAAAGGCATTTCTTTAACCATGTTTATTAGGTTTAAAAGCCCTTTGTAAGGTTGGTATTGTGTATTCAGCCTCCCCATGTAGAGGATTGTTTTTTGACAATCTTTTGTCAAGAAGTTTTTTATTTCCAAGGAAGCAGACTCTGTTTTTTTCGGGTAATGATCCCAGCCAGGATTGATAATTTCAGCCTTGTCTTGCAGCACTTTGGGGAGTCCTTGCATAAGAAATTCCGAGAGCACAATTATCTTTGTTGCAAAAGGATAATAGATCATGTTTTGTGTAAATTCTCTCCAATAGTAAACAGCAGCACCTTTTAAACTGAGGCCCTGATGGGGGGTTGTTCCACCATGGAGTATTGTCGAATGTTCTAAGAATGGCGTTAAGGCAAAATAAGGAGGGGTCGACAATATCCACCTGGTGTTCTTGTTTGCCGACAATGAAGGCAGATTTTCTATTGCCCACAAATCCTGAACGGGAGGTCTGCGTGACCTTATTGGGGGCAATGTTTTTACTTTTATGTTGCTTGGCACCAAGTCAGGATCTGTTATTGATGCGTGTATAAAAGAATTATTTCCAAATTTTTTTAAATTTTTTGAATATTCATAGACCAATCTATCAACACCGAGGCCCGGGAGCATTCTTTCTGTTAAAAAACCAACATCCATTTTTTAGAATCATAATAGTTTTTTAATAATGGAGGGTTTTTTGACATGGAAATAAAAAATGTAACAGTTTTTGGTAGTGGATTAATGGGAGCAGGCATTGTGCAGGTTGCAGCTCATGCTGGATACAACGTGACAATGGTTGACATAGAGCAGGACTTTATTGATGGTGGGATGAAGAGAATTTCAGCAAGCCTTAAAAGAGTTTTGAGAAAAAAACACGAAAGCCAAGAGGATGCCGATGCTGAATTTGAGATTGTTTTTGGAAGGATCAAGGCAACAACAAGCAGGAAAGAAGGGGCAGAGGCTGCTGATTTGGTTGTAGAGGCAATTACAGAAAATATCAAATTAAAGCAAGAGCTTTTCCAGTTTTTAGATGAAAATTGTCCTCCACATGCAATTTTTGCATCAAACACATCCTCTTTGCCTATCAGGGATTTGGCGAAAGCCACAAACAGAAGCGACAAGATTGGAGGGCTCCATTTTTTTAATCCAGTCCCAGTTATGAGGCTTGTTGAAGTTATCAAGTCAGACAACACAAGTGATGAGACTCATGCTTCACTCATGGGCTTTGGTGAAGCTGTTGGTAAGAAAACGGTTTCATGCAAAGACACTCCAGGGTTTGTCGTGAACAGGCTTCTTGTGCCTTACTTGATTGAAGCTGTCAGGATGCTAGAGCGAGAAGATGCATCTGTGGAGGATATAGATGCAGCAATGAAGCTGGGGTGTGGTTATCCAATGGGCCCTATGGCTTTATTGGATTATGTTGGTTTAGATACGACTAAATTCATTCTCGATGGCTGGCACGAAGCTTACCCAAATGAGGAACTTTTTGCACCAAGCGAACTCTTAGATAGATTGGTTGAAGAAGGAAAGTTGGGACGAAAAAGCGGAGAGGGCTTTTACAACTATCGCAAATAATTTTCCAAACAGCAAACGTATTTGTATTTAATTTTTTTTACAAAAAATACACATTTTCTCGATAGGTGATACAATTGTTACCCTTATTGCGCTTTTTATATTGTTATGTTTGGAAGAAAAAATATGCCGAAAGTCGACCCTTCTGTGTTGCAGAAGGCAACGTTGGACGACGTTCTCAAGGCGTTGAAGACCTTAAGGAAGCTAGGCCCAATGGGAATGATGGCTATGAAAAAAATGCCTATGATGAAGGGGTTGCCAGCAGGAGCTCTTGATGCAAAAAAATTAAGAACTTTTGAAGATGCTTTGGATTCATTAACCCCTGAAGAAAGAAAAACAGGAAAGGTTTCGAAAGAAAGAATTAAAGAGGTTGCAAAAGCAAATAATTTAAAAGATAGAGAAGTTAAGGGGATTCTTGATTTCTTTAAGGCGATGAAGAGCAACAACGGAGGAAAATATGGAATTAAAAATTAGACTAGCAAGGGTTGGCAGGAGAAAACAGCCTGCTTACCGTATTGTTGTGACAAAGGCAAGATCCGCAAGGGCAAACAAGGCTCTTGAGATAATCGGTCAATATGGGATAAGCTTCCCAGGAAGCCCTTTGAAGGTCAATCTAGAAAAATACGATGCATGGGTTTCTAAGGGCGCACAACCAACAGAAAGGATAAGAAAACTAGTTAACACCTATAAAGCCGCTAAGACAAATGACATTTTGTTACAAGCAGAAGAGTTAAGAGGACCTAAGAAAAAGGCTGCTCCTCCAAAAGAAATCATGGAAGAGGCAAAGGCAGAGGCCCCAGCGGAAGAGGCAAAGGCAGAGGCCCCAGCGGAAGAGGCAAGCAAGGAGGAATAAGATGGATAATTATGCAGAATTATTAAAAAATATAATCACGCAATTGGTTGATAGTGAAGATGTAGAAATAGTTTCTGAATTTAATGAAGATGATGCAACAGGACAATTGATAATCAAAGTCCCTGAATCTGAAAAAGGTCGTATTATTGGAAAATCTGGAAGAACTATTCAATCTCTGAGATCTGTTTTTGGTGCTATTGGAGCAAAAAATGGACATCGGGTTTTTGTTGATTTAGAAAAAGACGAAGAAGAAGAGTAACAAGTATTTATTAATAAAGTTATGAAAACTCTAAATGTGGATGTTGTGAGTATTTTTCCCTCTATGGTTGAAGGGTATTGCAAGGGTTCTTTATTGAAAAAAGCACAGGATGAAGGGTATCTTAATTTACGATGTCACGATTTAAGAAATTGGAGCCTTGACAACAATCACAAATCAGTTGACGATACCCCATTTGGAGGGGGTGCTGGAATGGTCATGCGACCGGAACCGTTTTTTTCAGCAGTTGACTATATAAAAGAAAAATATTGGCAAAAAGAGGACCCTGAAGTTGTATTACTTTCTCCCCAAGGAGAAAAACTAAACCAGGAATTGGCCTCAGGTTTAGCCTCAACAAAAGGCTTTATCTTGCTTTGTGGAAGGTATGAAGGAGTGGATGAACGCATTAGAACAGGGCTTGCAACACGGGAGATTTCGGTTGGAGATTTTGTTCTTATGGGAGGAGAGTTGGCAGCTTTGAGTTTGATTGAAAGCACAACAAGGCTACAAAAAGGACTTATTTCAGAAAGATCTTTAGAGGAGGAATCTTTCTCAAATAATTTATTGGAATATCCTCAATATACAAAACCAAGAGATTTCAAAGGGATGAAAGTCCCTGAAGTTCTATTATCGGGGAATCATCAAAAAATCAGTTCCTGGAGAGAGGAGCAGGCTTTAAGCAGGACACAACAAAAAAGACCCGACCTAATTAAAAGCAAGTAAAGGAGAAAAGTTATGGCTATAAAAATAAATTCAAAAGTAGAGGCTTATCTGAAGAAAAAACAAAAAGACGTTATCAGCTTTAGAGCAGGGGATACGATAAAAGTTGTTTACAGGGAAGACGACAAGGACAAAGGACAACCCATGCAAACATTTGAAGGCGTTTGTATAGCAAAAAAAGGGGGAGTTCAGCCAGGGGCAACTTTCACCCTTAGAAAAGACAGCAGCAATATTGGTGTTGAGAAAACTTTCCCACTATTTAGTTCGAGATTGGAAAAAATTGAAATTATAAGAAAGGGAAAGGTCAGAAGAGCGAAGCTTTTTTACCTAAGGGGGCTTTCCAAGAGAGCTGCCAGGATAAAAGAAAGACGATAATTTTATTTTGCAAAAGTTTCTTTCTGTAAAAGCTATAGGCAAGTTTGAAAGTTTAGACTCGGTATTTTTAAAAGGCTTCCCAGAAGGCGTCATAGGTACTGATTACGGAAAACTCCAAACAAAGCACGAAATTGGGAAAAAGGTTTCTTGGAAAAAAGGAACAACATTGGCTCTGCAAACGTTTCGACATGGAAAAATCAGGATTTTTCATGATGAATCTAATTTTGAAAAATACATAATCGTGCAACCAACATTCAAGTCAGTCTGTCTGGATTGGGCAGAATCTATTGGCTTTGCTATGTTTTGGTTTGCGGTCATATCAACGTGGCTCTTTTGTTCTTTTGTTGTTCCTACAAAATCAATGGTCCCAAATCTTGTAGTTGGGGACAAGTTATTCGGGATGAAAGCTTCTTATTATTTTTCTGATCCACCAAAAGGAAGTATGGTTATTTTTGAACCTCCGGCAGAAGTAAAAAGGTTAGACGGAGAACTATGGGTCAAAAGGGTGATTGCTGGTCCGGGCGATAGCGTTTCAATAGATGGAGGCTCAGTCTATGTTAATGGGGAAAAATTATCTGAAACATATACCACTGGCGAGAAAACTTCTTCTTATAGTGGAGAATATAACGAAGGTTTTTACGATGGCCCTAAAATGAAAGAGGTGAGAAGAGAATGGAAAATTCCAAAAAAAGGAGAAGAGGGCTCTGGATGGTTTGTTTTAGGAGATAATCGAGAAAATTCATTTGATTCTCGATCTTTCGGACCTATCCCTGACAACAATATAAGGGGGAGGCCTTGGTTCATCTGGTCTCCATTTTCAAGAATTGGGACTGTCCCCAACCTATATACTGATGATTAATCCTTGGAAAAAATTAGAAAAAGTCAGTTTGTTTTTGGAGGTTCTTGACTCAAGAGCTCCAAAATCAACAACCTCGCTTACATTTAGGAAGGAGTTTAAAGGTAGATCCAAAATTATCTTTTTAATGAAAACGTCTTTGTCAGACAAAGGCATTACAAGATCTTGGATCAGACATTATCAATCTTCAGGGTTTATGGTTTTAGGTATCGACAAGAGTAACAAAAGATCAATTTCAGAAGCACGAGCCTCTCTTAGAGATTGGGCAAAGCACAGAAGTAGAACTCGTCAAATACGCGCTAGTGTTGTTGGCATTCCCAACACGGGGAAGTCAAGCTTAATAAATGCACTTGTAGGAAGAAAAAAACAAGCAACAGGAGACAAGGCGGGGATTACAAGGGGAGAGGAGTGGATTAAGTTAGTTGATGGAATTATGCTCCTTGATCAACCAGGGGTTATAGGGGATGATGATGTGGATTTGGACTCTTACTGGAGAAGGGTTTGTTGTGGAGCTGTTCCTGAAGGAGATTATGATTCTGAGTTTATTGCCATGCAACTTATAGCTAGTTTAAACAAATCAATTCCTGGTTGGGAAGAAAATCTAAACCTTGCTGGGGACGATGAATCAGAAGAGGATTTTTTATCAAGGTTAGCTGTCAGGCAGGGCTTTATGCTTCCTGGAGGAAGATTGGATAAAAATGCAGCTGCACTTAGGCTTATTAAAATCTACAGAAAAGGAAAATTCGGAAGAATATCACTAGAAAAACCAGAATAATAGGGATAGATGAAGCAGGTAGAGGGGCTCTTGCTGGGCCTGTTGTTGCTGCGTGTGTTTTGTTAAATAAAAACATTCAAGGACTTCAAGATAGCAAAAAAATCACACCAAGAAACAGGGAAATATTGTTTAGCAAGATAGAAAAAAATTCAGATTTTATAGGAATAGGAGTTGTTGGAGCGCGATTAATAGATGAAGGGAACATTCTTGCAGCAACACTAAAGGCAATGGAGTTGGCCCACGAGGGTTCTTTTGAGTTTTCAGATATTCCGGTTATTGTTGACGGGAATGCTCTTCCAGGTATAGATAATGCTACATGTCTCATCAAGGCCGATAACAAAATCCCGGCAGTAATGGCTGCAAGTATTGTTGCAAAAGTTTACAGGGATTCGATCATGTCAAGCCTTTCTTCGAGATATAAGGATTTTAATTTTGATAAAAATATGGGCTACGGAACAGGTTCTCACCTGAAAAGCATATCAAAATTTAAAATTTCAGATTATCATCGAACAAGCTTTAAACCAGTTGCAATTCAAAACATGCTAAATGAATAAACCTGCAGATAGATACGAATTTTTTAACGGAGTCGAATGGGTCCGTTATGCAGATGGGAAACCTGTGAAGATTCATTTCCCAAACCCTTCTCCAGAATCTGACCAAATATTAATAACAATCCGCACCGGAATAGGTGTTTTGACAGCTGGGAGCCAACAAGGGAAGGAGTTGAAAATTCCACTTCTTTATGGGGGAGTTGATTTTGATGCAGCCTCTATACAAACAGGGAAATCAACAATTGTCATCTCTGCAGGGGACAATGTTTTAGCATCAGGTTCAATTGTTTTTCGAGCGACGGAAGTTACAGATATGAGGTCAGGGTTATTTCGAATTTTGAGAACCATTTTTCTCCTCTATGTGGTTAAGGTTTTTTTCCTTAGTGCCGGGGCTGTCCCGATTGAGCAAGAGTATTTTCAAGCATCATCTATGTCCAAAACATTAAACTTAGGGGAAAGGTTTTTTTATTCAAAATTTTCCTACAGGTTCAATTCTCCAAAAACTGGAGATATCGTGGCTTTTTTAAAAGATGTAGATTATGAAAAAATAGCAAAAATTCAAGGAGTAGGAAAAGGGAAAACTGCCAAGGTTCTATTCGTTAAGAGGGTAGTTGGGGTTGGTGGGGATGAAATTCAAATTTCAGGGAAGGATGTTTATCTAAACGGCAATTTGCTAAAAGAAGATTATGCAACCCATGGAGATTCCAGCATGAATATGGGCCCCTTAGTCGTGCCAGAAGGGCATTTTTTTGTTATGGGGGACAACAGACCCTATTCAGAAGATTCAAGACATTGGGTGTCACAGTCTTCAGGAAATTTCATTTTAGAAGGATTCGAGATGAGTGGGGAGTATTCAACTACAGGAGGATTTGTTCCAATTGCAGATATTGTAGGGAAGCCCTTCTTGGTTTTTTGGCCAATTTCTGAATTTAGATTAATTCGCTAAAGAGCCCATCGGATCCCAAGGGTTTAGCTCAATAGGTTTTTGTTTTGCTATTTCTTGGATTTCCTTTGGGACATATTTTTTATCAACAACAACTTCGTAGAGGAATTCGTCAAACCATTTGTCAGTCATGATGAAATAACCCTTGCTTCCAACCTTGTCCCCCCATGAGTTTTCAACTCGCCATTTTTCTATTTTTCCATCCTGGATGTCTACACCAGTGAATACCATCGCATGCGTCATGGCGCTATCCCCATAATCCAACCTAGAACCTTTGTCCAAAACGGTATCTGTCCCAATAACCAGGTTGTAGTCATAAAGGTCCATATCCATTACTCCAATATCCCTGTGAAACCTTTTTCCAACATCATTCCCAAACCAGACTGCCTCTCCGTCTTTGATTGATTCTGAAGCTGCTTTTTTAATTACACTGATATCTACATTCAGGTACCTTGTTGGAAAACCCTCTGCAACATTGCCCAAATACTTTACAGTCAGAACATTGTTCAAAGGCTTGTCTTTTGTTGGAGCATTAACTAGGCATATTTTGTTATTTATATTAAAGGGTACGTGTTTTTCCATGAATTTTTTTGGACTTAGGTTTTGAAAATCAAAAAATTCCTTATCCTTGTTTCTAAATTGCCAGTTAAATTTTTTTGGAGGTTCCCCTAAAAAAATACATAAGATTCTATAAATTTCTTTCATCTGCTCTTCCTTTAAGTTCCGAAGTTCCAAAAGGTTTTTTCCACCTGTATGCAGGTCTCTAATTTCTTTTGCATACTCTCTCAGTTTGTGCAGAAGAACCCTATTCATCAATGCTGAACTGCTAGAAGCATGAGATTCTGGCATTGCATCTTTTGGGACAACACCGTATTTATTTACAAGATTAACAAACATATCCCATTGACCACCATCCGAAACTGCAGTTTGAAACAACCACATTACCGTCCTGTCGTCCACAGGGCGATCTTTTGTGTCTATGATGGATTCAAGAAAATAATTAGATTTTTCGAACTTGTCCCAAAAAAACATATAACTTTGTGAAAATTCAAATTCTTCCAAATTGTTTTTTTTCATCAATGGAAGCCGCATTGCATTCAAGGCAGCAAAAATCCAACATCTTCCACTAGATTTTTGGCTTGTAGCTTTACCTTCAAGCGGAACAACATGAGAAAATGTATGTTGCGCATCTACATAAGCCTTTCTAGACATTGCTATATCTGTAATGGAGGTTCTTGTGACCGCATTCATTGCTAAAAGATTTTTTTGGTCACTGCAAAATTCCTCATTAAAGAGTTCAATTTTTTCAAGCGGGATACCGCCATTTTTCATCTCAGAGTTATTTGAATTATTCATAGTTGCTAATACTAACAGTATTAATTAAATTTTTAACCAAAAATCTTCCCGGTTTGTATGTCCCACAGGTTCTTGTAGTAGGGGTTTTTTTTAAGCAATTCTTCATGTTTCCCACTCTCTAATAGTTTGCCATTTTTTAGGACCAAGATGATATCTGCCTGCCTGACTGTGGACAATCTATGGGCAATTATTATGGTTGTTTTATTTTTCGATATCGAAGAAAGAGATTTTTGAATAGCAAGTTCTGTTTCATTGTCGACAGAAGATGTTGCTTCATCAAAAACAATAATGGGGGCTTTTTTAATTATTGCTCTGGCGATTGAAAGACGTTGCCTTTGCCCAACAGACAACTTTTCTCCCCCCTCGCCAACTTTTGTTTTGTATTTTTCCGGCAAATCTTCAATAAACTTCTCTGATTCAGACATTTTTGCAGCTTCTTTAACATCCTTCAGCCCACATTCAAGAGACCCGTAGCTGATGTTGTTTTCAATTGAGGTGGGGAAAAGGATTGTTTTTTGGCTAACAAGTGCAATGACATCCCGAATACTTTTTGTCGAATACTCCATAATGTCTTCATTGTCCAGGTATATTTTTCCGCCAGAGGGGTTGTAAAAGCGTAAAAGAAGACGAATTAGTGTTGTTTTTCCAGATCCAGTAGCCCCTACTATCCCAATAGTCGACCCAGCGGCAAAAGATAAATTTAGGTTTTCAAAGAGAAGGGGGCGATCTGCGTACCCAAAAGAAACCTTTCTGAACTCTATCTTTCCTCTAATATTTTTTTTCTCAAAAACCTTTTCTCCTTCGCTTATGCCAATCGGAGTATCTAAAAGATCCAAAACCCTTGTAGTGGAGGCCATGGCTCTATGGTAAAGATCAAAAGTTCTCCCAAGGTTTGTCAATGGCCACAAAAGCCTTTGTGTCATAAAAACCATTACGCTATATGCTGCTACTTCAAGATCACCACTCAATGCAAGGTTCCCCCCATAGATGAGGGTTGTTGTGAAACCAACAACAATTACCATTCTTATCATGGGGGTAAAAGCAGCACTTAAGCTAATTGCATCCCTGTTTGCTTCAACATAAAGATTCGAAGATTTTTCTATACGCTCTGTTTCATATTTTTCTTTTGTGAAACTTTTGATTGTAGAAATCCCCATTAAATTATTTGCCAACAATGCATTCAACTCCCCAACCCTCTTTCGAACTAACGCATATCTTGGAGCAATTTTGTTTTGAAATTTAAAAGATCCCAAAATGATAAATGGAATTGGGAGCACTGCCCAAATTGCGATATTGCTTTCTATCGAAAAGAATGCTGCAGAAATAACAATTACCGTGGTTGTAACCTGAAGTAGATCATTTGCACCTTCATCTAAAAACCTTTCAAGTTGGTTAATGTCGTCATTCATTACAGACATTAAATCTCCTTGGGATTGCTCTTTGAACCAACCCATATGGAGATTTTGAACATGAGAATAACATTCTGTTCTTAACCCATGTTGTACTTCTTGAGCCAAGGTTCTCCAAAGGAAAGCATAGAGGTATTGGAATACAGACTCCAATGCCCAAATAATGACAGTCATGATTGCAAGAACTGTTATTTGATCTTTTGGATCCGGGTACCCGTATTCAGCCAATATCGAGTCTTCCTTTCTTACAACTATGTCTACAGCCGCTCCAATTAAAACTGGTGGGGCGAGGTCAAAGATTTTATTTAGAACAGAGAAAAAACTTGCAAAAAATACTTTTTTATTTTTTCCCTCAAGATGCCCCAAAAGTCTTTTTAGTGGATTTTTATTCATTTTTTAATTTGTTTTGCAGCCAGTATAAAGAAAGAATCGCGCTTGCAACAAAAATTTCTCCATCTGCAACCATCTGCATTGCGTTTTTTCTCTTCAAAACAACAACTTTTGTATTTTCCCCAGAATCCTCAAGCCCAAAAGAACCTTTAGCACCCTCACTGTTTGTTTCTGAAAAAAACAACCACATCCTCTCAGTGCTTCCTCCAGGGCTAAGCAAATAATCTGAAATTTTCACCAAAGGATTATTCAGTGTAATTCCAGCCTCTTCCCAAACCTCCCTCACAATGCATTCTTCAGGAGACTCATTATTCTCAAGTGTTCCAGCAACAATCTCCAATGTCCAAGGCCCTTTTGGGTGCCTCGTTGCCCCAGATCTAAATTGCTCCACCATGATAACAGAATCTTCTTTTGGGTCGTATAGCAATATGGAAACGGCATCACCTCTTTCAAAAATCTCTCTTTCAATTTTTTTGCTCCACTTATTGTCATATCTTTGGTACCTAGAAGAGATTTTTAGATAATCGAAATATCCTGAGTAAAGAGTTTCTTTCTCAAGCATTTCCCATTTTTTTTCTGCATTCCCTTTCATAAAGAGAAGTCTATGATATGAGGATGAAATCAAAGTACAAAATTCTTTGTTTTTGTTTGTTTGCCGCACTTGTATTTTTGAATCTCGGAATATGGCAAACAAATAGACATTACGAAAAACAAGAGCTTAAAAAATTCATTGATTTTCAAATGTCAAGTCCCACTATCTCTTTAAACGAAAAACAAGAAGATTTTTCTTTCAGGAGAGTGAGTTCAAAAGGGGAATTTTTAACTTACGTTTTGATATCAGGGAGATATTTTTATAGCGAAGAGGGGTATGGTTTAATAGCTTTATTCAAGCCAGGCAACTCAGATTTTTACTATGTTGTTGACAGGGGGTGGATTTCAAAGAAGAGGGATTTTGATTTAGGCTATCTTTTAAACACCGAAGTTAACAATGACGGGATACTTGTTCCTTTTGAAGAGTTTACAGAAAAAGAATCAAAACCGCTAAAAGAAGAAGGGGGTGTTGCGGTTTTTTCATACATGGACCCTTCCTCAATAGAGTTACACTTCAAGAAGGAATTCCCCGAGGTGGAGATTTCTGATTTTGTAATCTTGCATGGTTTACAAAACAAAAAAGGGGAACTGATTAAAGAGACTGATGACAAGGTGATTTCCTGGTGGGTTTTGCCACAGGGGAGCCTCCCCCATCTAGGCTATGCAATAACCTGGTTTGGATTAATGTTGACTTCTCTTTTCTTTTCAGTTGTTTCTCTAAGAAACAATAATCCTCCAAGAAGGGGATCAGATAAGTAACGAAAATTTACTGATTTATTTAATATAAGCCCATATAGCCGGCTTGGTCGCCAACAGTTATGTTGTCGTCGATTTCATCAACACCCTCAACAGCTTTTACTATTGCAATGATTATTTCTTTTTGAGACTCATTGTCAACATTTCCATGCAACCCAACCCGACCATCATTAACGATGATGCTTAGTTCGCGAAGAAAGAAAACAATCTTTCTTTCCTTCGCCAATTCTTGCTCAATTGTTTTTTTGAGCTTATCGTCAGCTTGTTTTTGTTGCCATATGTTACAGCTAGAAAAAGAAAAAAGAATAAGAATTAGAAAAATTTTTTTCATTTTACGATTATTAAAAATACTAACACCAAAAACAAAGCAGTCAGCAATCTTTCTCCAAGAGTTGCCATTTTTGAAGGGTTTTCTCCGATTATGGTTGAGTTTTCACTATAAATATCTCGTTTCGAGGTTTTTAAAAGTTTACCAGTTTCCAACTCAATGTTTTTTGATATTTTTTTAGAAAAAACAATTGAAGCATTCAAGGCATTGGAAAGGATTTTTGAATACAGGTGTCCAAATTCCTTTATCACCTTTTCTTTTGGGGTGATTTGTTTTTTGAATATCAAAAAAACTAAAACTGCAATGCCAAGGGTTTCGAGTGAATGAATTACATGGGTTTTTCCCCAAGGGTTGTAAATTGATCCTTCAATCATGGCTTTGCCCGGCAATATCTTGTAAAGAAGGTCAGGCTTGATGCCAAAAGCAATACACAGCAATGAGGAAAGAGTCATGGCAAGACTCATGTTCAGTGGTAATTTTTTTACCGAAATGTTCTTACGTCCAAAAAAGACAAACCAACCCATTTTGATCCCAATAGACAAAAAGGTTCCTATTGATGCTATATTGAGCGCAATCATTATTGTGTCAAGGTGGGCAATATGGGCGGATTCGACAATCATTGATTTGCTTATGAATCCATTGAAGCCAGGCGCACCAGCTATTGATAAGGCCCCAATAATGAAACATATAAAAATCAAAGGTGTTTTTTTGAGGAGTCCTCCTAGTTGTGTTATTTTCTCTTTCCCAGTTACATAAATCAAACTGCTAGCTGACATGAAAAGAAGACCTTTGTAGAGGATATGGCTAAAAGCATGTGCGGTAGACCCATCAACTGAAAAGGGCGTACCAATCCCAACCCCCGCAACCATATAACCCACCTGACTCACTATGTGGTATGAGAGTAATTGTCTTATATTGTTAGACATCATTGCAAAAACAACACCATAAATAGCCATTATTGCACCAATGTAAATTAAAGGATCTAATGCCGTGAAAAACTGGATCAAAACATAGACAGCAGCCTTGGTGGTAAATGCAGACAAAAAAACATTTGCCACAGGTGACGATTTTGGATAAACATCAGGAACCCATGAATGGAGCGGTGGAACTGCAGCATTTATTAAAACCCCTAGCAAGATAAGCAAAACGTGAGGTTCGTTTATGTTTGTAAACAGAATACCGTCAAACTGTTGACCAGCGAGGTTCCCCATGGCGATTCCGAACATAACCAATGAGCCGGATATCAAATGAAAATAAAAGTACTTTATGCCAGCAGATCGAGACTCGGGGGTGTTGTTTGAGAGTATGAGAAAAACAGAACCAAGAAGCATCATTTCCCAGCAGAGCAAAAAATTCAACCAACTCGAACTTGTAACAACCCCGATAGCCGATCCGGCATAAAAAAGAGAGGAGCAGTCGTGCAGTTTGTTTTTTAAGTGAAACCCATTTAGGGAGCTTAAAAAACTTATCAGAACAAAAACAAAAGCAAAGACAAATTTAAGCTCAGGGAGGCTTCCTTGTAAAAGAAAATACATTGATACAAGTGGAGCAGAAACATGAATAAGTTTTCCAATTTTCCCTTTTGTGTAGGTGCTCAAGGGCATTAGCCATATCAATATTAATGAAATGAAAAAAGGATAAAAGTAATTTTCGAAGGTGGTCATTTTTTTTAGCTCCCGCCTCCAAGAAAAGTCATAATACAAGCCGAAATAGTAATTAAAATCATAGGAACAAGCATCCCGTTCTCTTCATTGATTTTTTTAAGTTTATTTGTAGAAAACCAACCTTTTACAACGATGGGGAAAAGATAAACTCCACTTAATAAACCAGCGATTACAAAAATCCAGCCATACAGAAACTCCAGGTCCCCCGGCAACCATCCCAAAAGAAAAAACTTTGACAAAAATCCGAGAGCCGGGGGAAGCCCTATCAATCCCAATGCTGACACTGTGAAAACTGTAAAGGTTTTTGGGAGAGTTGACCCAATGCCATCCATTTCGCTGATTTTTCTTTTTCTTGTCATTGTTTGTATCATCCCAGCAACCATAAAAAGAACTATCTTCATAAGTGCATGGGCTACAAAATGGATCAATGCAATTCCTACACTCAGCACTCCAGCATAAATTATGTAGGAAAGATGAGCTATTGTTGAGTACGCAAGTCTTTTTTTAAGGCTATCCTCTCCACATGCACGTAACGAAGAATAGAGAATAGTTATTCCTGATGCAATAAGAACATATTTGGAAGCTCCAGATTCAAGCATTAAGTTTTTCCCAATTACATTTTCCATCATGATAAGCATTGCAAAAACTCCAGCTTTTACAACAGCAACTGCATGTAACAAAGCTGAAACAGGTGTTGGAGCGACCATTGCTCTAGGCAACCAACTGTGAAGTGGGACTATTGCTGCTTTGACAGATGCTCCCAATAGAAGGAGTCCTATTGTCAGGCTCCTAAACTGAAGAGGAACTTCATCTAACATTCCGCGAGACTGTTGAAAATCTAAATTTCCAGAGTATTTCCAAATAATGGCAATCCCTAAAATCATCAACGAGGCACCTGAGAGTGTATATATTAAATATCGCCTGCCTGCCCCTATCGCCTCTCTTGTCTCTTTGTGGGATACGAGGGGCCATGTTGCAATTGTCAAGAGTTCATAAAAGATAAAAAAAGTTAAAAGATTAGCTGAAATACTTAGGCCAATTGCGCTACTTACAGCAAGGGTGAACAAAGACAAAAACCTAGTGCTTTTTTTTATTGAATTCTTATTTACGTAGCTAATTGTGTAAAAGGAAGCAAAAATCCACAAAAAGGTCACAACATACAGGAAAACCTGGGAGATGGTGTTGGGGGAGTTGGTTATTGAAAGACTCAAGCTTTCCCCAAAATTAACAAGGTCTATGTTTTTGATTTCATACTGGAAGACATTTTCAAAGTTGGGCCAATTTAAAACCTTCCAAAAAACGATAAAGGGGGAAATAGTAAAAATAAAGTTCCTGATTTTTGTTTTCGAGCCACTGAGAGAAATTAGAAAACTTGCCATAAAGCCAATCAGTAAAATTGAGATTATTGAATTCATTTAATTACACCTAAAAACTCGAAAATTCCAGGTAAGAAAAACCCAAACAAAATTGTGCATAGGCAAGTTAGCATAATTGGGAAAGATGTTGTGGCAGGGATATTGATGGTGTTTTCTTTATCGTGTTTTGAATAGATTATTTTTTCCATTATTTTGAAAAAATAACCAGCTGTTAAAAGGCTTGAAATGACAATCACCCCAACAATAATCAAATTTCCAGAATCAAGAGCCCCTGCAACCAGGTGATATTTTGCAAAAAATCCTGCAAATGGGGGTATCCCCGCTAAAGAGAAACCACAAATCACAAAAACCCATGACAGCATTGGTGATTGCTTCCACAACTTTTTCAGATCTTGAATTGTTGTTATAGATCCAAAATGAGCTAGCGCTCCTACTGCACAAAAAAGGCTGAATTTCATGATGCTATGGGCAATTATTTGAATCACTGCACCTTGGAAATTCAGCAATCCTATGGCGATGCCTACAAGTCCAAGCTGGGCAATACTTGAATAAGCCAGAAGTTTTTTTAAGCCAGACTGCCTGATTGCCATAAGGCTCCCGTAGATAACTGCAATTGAACCCATATACGCTATAAGCTCCCCATTGATCATCCAGTTGGTTTTTTCTGTTGGCAGAAAAAACACAATCCTCAAAAGCACAATAGCAGGGGCTTTTGTCATGATTGCAGGAATTAGCGCCAGTGTTTTGTTTGGGCTATTTGCATATGAGGCAGGTAGCCAAAAATGAAATGGAGTTATTGCCATTTTCATCAAAAGAGACAAGGTTATCAGTACAAATCCAGATACAAAAGTTGTATTTAGCGTTGTTGAATTTGTAATTTCAGTTAGGTTTAATGTTCCTGTTGTACTGTACACAAAACCAACACCAAATAAAAACAAAACTCCTGCTATCCCAGATGTTAAAAGATATCTAAATGCTGCGAAAGCACCTTTTTTTGTCTTGTAGCCTATTAGGGCGAAAGCACAAATTGAAGAAAGTTCAAGCCAGACATACATGTTGAAAAGATCCCAACTCAAACAAATCGACTGCAAGGCTCCCAAAAGGAACATCGAAAGAGAAAAAAATAGCATTCCACTCTTCCCGATATTTTTAAATGTGGAAGCATAAAAAATACCCAAAAACCCAAGAAGAGATATCAAGAATACCAGAATCAAGCCGAAAGGATCTGGTGACAATTCAACACCATAAGGAGCAGCCCACCCACCAAGTCCTATTTTTTCAACTAAATAATTATTTTTTAAATTTAAACAAATAAGTAAGTTTAAAAAAGAAAAAAAGATAGCAATTTTTTTTGGATTTATCCTAGACCCAAGTAGAGCAGTCAGGATGGCTCCAGCAAACATTGAAAAAGGAATTGAAAAAATCATATTTTTTTGTTGATTTTTTCCAATATTTTAGTTTCGTTTGAGGTCTTGTATCCTGAATTTATTTTTATCAAAAGAGACAACGCTACACCAGTGAAAGCAACGCCAACAACAATAGCCGTTAGCATCAATACATGTGGCAAAGGTGCAATGTATTGAACTCCTTCTTCTGGGTTTATTGCAATATCGCCATTTTTCAAATAGGCTAAATTTATAAAAAACAATATAGCCGCACTTTGCATGATGTTTATACCAATTATTTTCTTCAAGAGATTTTGTTTTGATAGGACTCCCCATAATCCAAGCATCAACAAAAGGCAATTGGCAATATATGGGAATTTTTGAATGAATTCCACTAGTTGTATTCCTCCGCTAAAACATCAAACATCAAAACCATCGTTCCCGCCACGCACAAAGCAACACCTATTTCAACAATCATTATCCCCCAATAATGGTTCAAGGATACCTCTAGAGATGGCATTAAACTTGAATAATCAAGGTAATTTCCTGTTTGGTAAAAAGAAATAATTCCAATAAAAAAATATATAAAAATACCGATAGAGGCAATATTCATTGCCTGTTTGTCAGACATCATCTCCGTGCTTTCCTTTAGAGGCAGGGTCATTCTGCTCAAAATTATCCCTGCAGCAATTAATGCTCCCCCCTGAAAACCTCCACCAGGGGATTCGTGACCAAAAAAAAGAACATAAAAACCAAAGGTAAAAATACAAGGAATTAAAATTCTTGAAACACTATCAACAACAATGCTTTTTGTTGGACCTTTCATGATATTTTTTTTGTTCCCAGTATTAAAAGAATTGCCATTCCAGCTACAAAAATAACCATAGTTTCACCAAAAGTATCAATGCTTCTCCAATCCGCCAAAACAGCTGTTACAACATTTTTTGTATGTGTTTTTTTATAGGATTCTTCGATATAGGTTTTATTGATGTTTTCATGAACAATACTTTGTTTTCCAAACTCCGGAATATCTTTTTCTGCAAAGATCAAAATCAATCCAAGGAACATTAAGATAAAAATGTTTTTATTCTTCATTTTTCCTCAATCTAATATGCCATACTGCAGCAATCATTACAACACCACTAACCCCAGCTCCTATGACCGCTTCCGTCAAACCAACATCAACAGCCCCTAAAGAGGAGTAAAGAAGTGCCATACAGAAAGAAAAACCACTCAAAAAAATTACAGATATCACCAAATCTTTGTTTTTTAAAGCCATTAGGGCTAAAAAAAATGCAATGACATACAAAAAAACATTTAACTCTAGAATCATTTTGTTTTTTCCCATGCTTTTATCTTGGATTGCTTTGCAGTCCTGCCAATGAGATGGGTGGATGTTGGATTGGCAATAGAAACAAAAACAAGAATCATTATGATTTTTAAAATTTCAGTCCAGTTGTCTAATGATGCTGATATGCCAGCAATTGCGAGAAATATCCCAAGAGTATCACATTTGCCAGAAGCATGCAGCCGGCAATATACATCAGGAAGATTCAATATACCAAGACTTCCAATGGCTAAAAAAGCTATACCAAGCCAAAGCAAAATACTCCCTATGATTTCAAAGTTCATCCTGTTCCCTCATTCTCAAAAATCTTGTTGTGACAACTATCCCTATGAAATTTAGCAGAGCGTAACCTATTGCAAGATCTAAGAAAAATCCAATCTTCCCATAAAAAACCCCCAAGAGCAAAAGAACCACTAAAACTTTGTTGCTAAAAACACTCAATCCAATCAATCTGTCATAAGGGGTTGGTCCAAAAAAGAGAACCTTTAAAGGAATAATTGCAAGGAAGGTTATTATCAATATCTCATTCATTGATTTCTCCAAAGACCCTGCCTATTCTTCTGTTGAGTTCACCAACTGTAATCAAGTATGCCAATCTGTCATTCAGGGTATGAACTTCAAAACTGTCCCCAAAAACATTCAATGTGATAGTCCCCGGGGTTAGCGTAATTGAATTTGCTAGCATCGATTTTGCCAAAGGGTGTTTTAATTTTGAGTTAAAGGTGATGAATTTTGGATCAAGATCTTCTTTTCGAAAAAGTATGATTCTTGCAACAGAAAGATTTGCTAGAAAGATTTGCCAAACAAGCCAAAATGTGTATCTCGTTAAAGAAAGCCAATTCAGTTCCAGCAGGTAGATTTTGTTATGTTCTTTTTTGATAAAAAATAAATTTTTACACCAAAGATAAACAATAAGAATTGCAGCAACTCCAAAATAAATATGCTTTGAGTCAAAAAGAGAAAACAATAGCCAAGCTAAAGAAAGTAATAACAAAAATGAAATCCTGAAATGAGAGTTGGTTTTCAAGGTATAGTACTTTATCATTAAAACCTATGAAAGAACAGA
>CAZDPU010000006.1:0-46319 GCA_964507645.1 uncultured bacterium | reverse complement strand
AGTCATTTAAAAATTACTTCTTTGGTGTTTTTTTTGCCTTGGTTTTCTTTGGGCTTTTTTTCTTTTTCTTTTTTTCCACCTTTTCATTCCAGGCTTCAAGTTCAAGTCTTGGAGATTCCCTGTATTCTTGCAGTTTTTTCTCGACTTCATCAAAAACAGAACCCTCTGACCATGATTTTTTTGATTTACTCCATGATCCAGCTTCTCTACCTGTAAGTATCTCAATCCCTTCTTCAATCCTCTTAACTGCCCATATGTTAAACTCACCTTTTTCTACAGACCTGACAACCTCTTTTGAAAGCGTTAGGTTCTCTATATTTTGATGAGGAATCAAAACTCCCTGCTCGCCATTGAAACCCCTAGCCTTGCAAAGTTCATAGAAGCCTTCAACCTTCTCATTTGCACCGCCAATAGGTTGAACTTCACCCTTTTGGTTAACCGAGCCGGTAACAGCGATTCCCTGATTTATCGGAATTTCTGAAATACTGGAAAGGATAGCATAAAGTTCTGTTGATGATGCAGAATCGCCATCAACCATCCCGTAAGACTGTTCAAAAGCAATCGATGCAGCAACAGACAGAGAGTTATGCTTTCCAAAATGCTCATGAAGCCATCCAGACAATATCATCACTCCTTTGTTGTGTATGTTCCCTGAAAGATCAGCTTGTCTCTCTATATTTACGACATTGCCTTTTCCTTGAAAAGTATTTACCGTTATTCTGCTTGGCTTACCAAAAGACTCATCTGAGATTGTCAAAACAGCTAGCCCATTTATAGACCCAACTTCTAAACCGTCTGTCTCTACGATAATATGTTTTCTTTCCAACATTTCTTGCATATGGTCAGGAATTAAGCTATTCCTTCTTTTTCTTGCCTCTACAGCACCATCAATATGAATTTCTTTTACAGTTTTTGAATTTTTATCAACTGCAAATTGGCTTGCTTCTCTCATCAAGTCAGTAATTACCCCAAACTTTGTTGAAACTTTTTTTCTATCCCCAGCCAACCTGACACCATATTTATATAAACCCTGAATTGCAGAAATATCAAAATCCAATAAATCTTCTTCATTTATTCTTGCCTCTACAAATGAGCAATAATCCTTGAAAGAATCAGGAGTTGATTCATAAGTGTTGTTGAAATCAGCTCTTACTTTAAACAATTCTTTGAAATCTTCATCATTGGAAGAAAGAAGGTGATATATCCAAGGGCTTCCAATCATGACAACTTTTAATTCCATCGGAATTGGGACAGGCTTCATTGTTGTCGTTGTAGCATATCCTGCATGGTCAGCAATATCCTCTATCAATATCTTTCCGTCAGTAAGAGCTCTTTTTAAACCATCCCAAGCAACAGGATGCTTAAGTACATCAAGTGCTTCAAGAACCAGGTAACCACCATTTGCCCTGTGCAATGCTCCAGACTTTATCATGGTGAAGTCAGTTGTCATCATCCCCATCTCAACTCTTCTTTCCATCTTTCCAATGAGATTTGCAAAAGTAGCATTTTTTTCCAAAACAACTGGAGAGCCTTTTTCAGTTGACATATCTACTATGAGATTAACTCTGTACTTTCTTAAATCTGGACCTGAAGGCATGGCTATAGGAATAACAGGCATCTGTCCAGCAGGAGGTTCGTTTTTCTTTCTAAAAGAATCTGCATTCTTCAAAACGTCCTCTTGTAAATCAATCAGCCATTCAGAAACTTTTTTCATATCCCTATAATCATCTTGCAAACGCCTCATGTGCCTTCCAACGGAAAAAAGTATCAACCTTCTATCTAGATCATTGACTTCCTTCTGTATCTCGTCATCTATTTGCTGTATTTGCTCCAGATGCTCATTCAGCTCTTCTTGGAGTTTGTCCTGTGTTTCTTGCATTTCCTCTTTTACATTTTCTGGAAGAGCTCTAAACTTTCTTTCATCTATAGGCTCCCCTTCCCAGATAGGAATTGTGATTATGCCCATGCTTGTTTTTTTAAGAAGAAAGTTGTGGGAAGAAGTAATCTCCTCCATTTCCTTGATAATTCCCTTTTTTCTTTCTGACCCCTTTTTCCTAAGCTTATCTAATTCCTCTTTGTATTCCCCACCTTCAAAAGCATTTGGAATCTCATCCTTCAGCCTGTTTATTAAAGTTTCTAAATCTTCAGTAAACTTCTTCCCCCTCCCCGGATTCAGACTTAACGCTAAAGGCTCGTCAGGCTTAGAAAAATTATGAACGTAACACCAATCATTCGGAACGGTGGCTTTTGAAGAAAGATGGTCAACATACTTTTGAACTGTAGAAGTCCTTCCTGATCCAGAAATACCTGAAACAAAAATGTTGTAACCAGGCTTATTCATCCTCAATCCAAACTTTATCGAATCTACAGCCCTCTTTTGTCCAATGATTCGATCACCTATAGATTTTACATTTTTGTCAACCTGGTAATCGAAATTAAAATCACAATCTTTAGCAGAAAGCAAGCATGATAATTTTTTCCCGGAAAATTCAGCCTTCATAATTACAGGGTTTATCCTACCATTATTCAATTATTAGTTCTAGAATCGCAGTTTTAGAGTGAAAAAGACAATTAACAATGTCATGGTCTCAGTAGCGACCGTTAATGGATCTGGATCCCAAAGTGCAAACCTTATCATTCATCGTTCTCTCTTTAGGATGGGCCTTCCTGTTTCTGGAAAAAATCTTTTTCCTTCCAATATAGCTGGCCTCCCTACATGGTTCTTAATCAGGGTAACTGAAGAAGGGTACAACGCTCCAGCAGACGAAATAAACATTTCAATTTTGATGAATGCTGAAACATGGGACGATGATCTAGATAAATTGAAAAAAGGTTCGGTTGTGATATGTAATAGCGACTTAGGTAAAAAAGTTGAAAGAGATGACCTCATCGTTTATGAAGTGCCTTGTTCATCAATTGCAAGAAAAGTTGACACGAAGTTAGCAAAACTCATAACAAATACAGTTTATGTTGGAGTTTTGGCGGAAGTGATTGGTCTTGAGGAAGAAGCAATTGTAGATGCCTTAAATCACCAATTTAATCGCAAGCAGAAAGCTATAGATTTAAATTTAAAAGCAATTGATGAAGGTAGAAAATACATTCGAGAAAACTGTAAAAAAGACCAACCATGGAAGGTTGAAAGAAGGGATTTAACGAAGGATAAAATGATTATTGAAGGAAATCAAGCAGGAGCATTAGGGTCAGTTTTTGGGGGAGTAACTTTTTTATCATGGTACCCAATAACACCATCTAGCTCTTTGGCAGAAAATCTAATTTCATACCTAAAAGAAACCAGAGAATATGTTGATGGGGTAAAAACCTATGCAGTTGTTCAAGCTGAAGATGAGCTTGCAGCAGCAGGGATGGTTTTTGGTGCTGGATGGGCTGGTTCCAGATCAATGACAACAACTAGTGGTGCTGGAATTTCACTTATGACTGAGTTTATTGGCCTAGGCTACTATGCAGAGATACCAGGTGTTTTTTGGAATATACAACGAGTAGGTCCTTCAACAGGGCTTCCAACAAGAACGCAGCAGTCTGACATAAACTTTTGCTACAAGTTAGGACATGGAGATTCAACACATCCAGTACTTCTTCCTGCAACTCCTTCTGAATGTTTTGAATTTGGATGGAAATCTTTTGACATAACTGAAAGGTTCCAAACTCCTGTCTTTGTTCTTTCTGACCTAGATTTGGGAATGAACCCTTGGATTGTTGATGACTTTAAATACCCTGACAAACCTCTTGACAGAGGGAAGATCCTGAAGAAAGAAGACCTAGAGAAACTTGAATCTTGGGGAAGGTATAGAGATGTTGATGGTGACGGTATTGGATATAGGACGCTGCCGGGAACAGATCATAAAAATGCTTCTTACTTCACAAGGGGAAGCGGCCATGACGAAAATGCTGCATACACTGAAGACAATGAAGCTTATGCACGAAACATGAAAAGACTAGCAAAAAAACATGAAGGACTGAGGTCAAAACTCCCACAACCAATAATAGAGCATTCAACAAACTCTGAAATAGGCCTTATTTCTTTTGGAACTGTACATGCATCAATGCAAGAAACTATAGATCTTCTTGAAAAGAAAAAAATCAAGGTTGATTACCTGAGGATAAAATCACTTCCACTTTCTTCAAAAGTTCATGAATTCATAAATGACCACAAAAAATCCTTTGTAATAGAGCAAAATAGAGATGCACAAATGTTCAACCTCATAAAAGAAGAGTCAACTGCAGAAAATATCAAAAAGCTCTGCTCATATGCTTATTCTGACGGGATGCCTTTAAGTGCATCAAAAATAACAAAAAATATTAAAGAAAACCTATGAGTAAAGAAAACATACTAGGAATACCTCTGCAAGAATACAAAGGTGCAAAGTCAACTCTTTGTGCAGGATGTGGCCACGATTCTATTACTGACAAGATAATAAAAGCTTGTTTTAACAATGGGATAAAACCAAATATGGTCGCAAAAATGTCTGGAATAGGATGCAGCTCAAAAACACCTGCTTATTTTCTTTCTCAATCTCATGGTTTTAATTCCGTACATGGAAGGATGCCTTCCGTTTCTACTGGTGCAGCACTAGCAAACAGAAAATTGACAGTGCTAGGTGTTTCTGGAGACGGAGACACTGCAAGTATAGGAATAGGCCAATTTGTACATTGCGTAAGAAGAAATGCGCCTATGGTTTACATAATTGAAAATAATGGTGTGTATGGTCTTACAAAAGGCCAATTTTCTGCAACTGCAGATGAAGGATCAAAATCAAAACGAGGAGTCCCAAACGAAATCAGTCCAATAGACCTTTCAAGCCTTGCGATACAGCTTGGATGTGGTTTTGTCGGAAAAAGCTTTTCAGGGGCACCAAAACAACTTACACCATTAATACAAGCAGCTTTAAGCTATCAAGGAACTGCGGTGATTGATGTCATATCTCCATGTGTAACATTTAACAACCATGAAGGAAGCACGAAAAGCTACAACTATGTAAAAGAACATGATATTGAGCTTCAAAATCTAGACTACATTCCAAGCTATACACCAATAGAAGAAATAGAAATTCCTCAAGGAGAATCTACTGATGTTGAGCTTCATGATGGTTCAAAGATAAGACTTACAGCCACTAAGGATGACTATGATGTTCACAACAAAAATGAAGCTATTGCTGCAATAAACGATTCAATGGAAAAGGGCGAACATCTAACTGGCCTTCTCTATTTAAATAATTTAAAGAAAACCCTTTATGAGGATTTGAATTTATGTCAAACTCCCCTAGCCCATCTTGAAGAAGAAAGAATCCGTCCACCAGAAGCAAAGCTTAAAGAAATGATGAGCAGGTACAAATAGCAATATGCCCTCAGGTGTACTTCTGTTTCCAGTAGCACTTGTTATCTGTCTTATTTTCAACTACCTTACACAAGGAAAAGAAAACATCAAGGGAACTATGCTGAGATGCTCTCAAGGGATACTTAGAACAAACCTAAGAATAATGCTTTTCTTTACTGCTTCAATTATTGGAGCAATGATTGTTTTTGCCCTGATAGAAAATTTTGGGCTTGGAGCATCAGGCTTTATTGATGCGCCAACAGTGGCCTTGCTTGTAGTAATAATGATATCTGAATACTTTTTCAAAGCCATAGACAAGAAAGGAACATTGGGACTTGGCGCCTCTCGAGAAAAAGCCAGAGAGGGTTGGGAGGGAATCATGTATGGAGCCCTGATCCTTATCGCATGCCTTATTCCTGCAATGATAACAAAATCAATTGATCCATTTATGATGATGGCAGAAAGGCTTAATCCATCAATCCTTTCAAATTGGCTTGGAATGCTTATTGTCTACGCACTTTTTGAAGAGGTTGTTTTTAGGGGTTATGTTTTTAGGACAATGACATACACATGCCCTTTATGGGTGCCTTTAACCCTGACATCTTTCCTTTTTTCTTATGTTCATTGGGCTCAAGCAATGGCAACCCAAGAAGGAGACCTTCTCCAATGGCTTTTCAGAATAAATGTTTTCCTAGCTGGATGGCTAATGGCGAAACTAGTATTGAAAACAGGAAATCTCTGGTATGCATGGTGGTGGCATTTCTCATGGAACTTTACACAGGGGCCAATAATGGGTGTTTCTGTATCTGGAACAGAGATAGGAAGTCAGTTTGGAGCAATATACAGCGACTCAGGGCTCAACTGGATAACAGGAGGTGGAATTGGTATCGAAGCATCACTTCCAGCTACGATCATCCTCTATATTGCGATAATGAAAGAAAAAGATATATTGAATTTTTTTAAAAAGAAAAAAAGAATTAATCAATAAAACCTTTTAAGATGCCAGGAATTTCTGATAATTTTTCAGGAACCAAAATTCCCGCATTCTCCAAAGCCTCAACCTTGCTTTGAGGAGTTCCTTTGTTGCCTTCAACAATTGCTCCAGCATGACCCATCGCCTTTCCTGGAGGTGCTGTTCTTCCGCCTATAAAACCTACTATCTTTTTAGAAAGCCTTTTGAGAGAGGGGATTATTTCAGCAGCTTCCTCCTCATCAGAACCTCCTATTTCTCCAACCATTGCAATAGCGGAAGTTTCTTCATCCTCGTCAAAGGCCTTCAGGGTTTCTATGAACCTTGCCCCTATAACCCTATCCCCACCTATTCCAACAGCAGTAGAAATTCCCAACCCAGCTCTACTTATCAAGTCAACTAGCTCATAGGTTAAAGTTCCTGAACGTGAAACAAGCCCTATATTCCCTTTTTTAAATATGCTTTCAGGCATAATCCCCATAGAAGCTTCTCCAACAGAAAAAATACCTGGACAGTTTGGGCCAACCATAGTTACATTGTTTTTTCTAACTAATGCTCCAATTTTAATCTCGTCATGGAGGGGAATTCCCTCGCTAATAACAACCAAAAACTTTATCCCTGCATCAACAGCATCCTTTACTGCTGCTAAACAAAATCTTGCCGGAACAAAAATTACAGAAGACTTTGATCCTGTCTTTTGAACAGCATCAAAGCAATTGCCAAAAACAGGAAGATCTAAATGAGTTGTATTTCCCTTTCCAGGAGTAACCCCAGCAACAACTTTTGTTCCATAACTTATCATGTTTTTTGTATGGAAGGTGCCTTCTCTTCCTGTCATGCCCTGAACTATTACTTTTGTATCTCTTTTTAACCAAATGCTCATCTTATCTACCACCTAACCTAACAGCACTCTCTGCAGCTTCATCCATAACGTCTGTAACACTTAAATCTGTCTCGTTCTTTAAAATTTCTAAACCCTCTTTAGACCTTGTTCCAGTTAGCCTTATGACTATCGGGACTCTGGGTGCTGCTTCATTAACAACATCGGCTATCCCTCTTGCAACCTCGTCACCTCTAGTTATCCCACCAAAAACATTAATAAATATAGACTTAACTTTTGGATTACTCTCCACAAGCTTCAATGCATTTCTCACAACTTCGGCCTTAGCTCCCCCGCCTATATCCAAGAAGTTAGCAGGATCTCCTCCAGCATTCTTAACAGCATCCATGGTTGCCATAACCAACCCTGCACCATTTCCAACAATGCCAATGTCTCCATCCAAATGGACATAGGAGAAACCTTGGCTTTTTGCCAACTGCTCTCTGCTTTCTTCTTTTTTTGAATCTAAATTAAACAAAGTAGATTGTCTAAATTCAGCAGTATCATCAACTGTCATTTTGCAATCTAAAATAACAATTTCATCTTCCTCTGTAAGAACAAGAGGATTTACTTCAAGGAGTGTTAAATCTTTATCTACAACAAGACGATAAGAAGAATTAATAATCCTTACGACCTCGTCAATATATTTGCTTTTCAAACCAGAACCCAATAACTCTTTCTCAAGTTTTAAAATTTCTATATCCTCCAAGGGGTTGATTGGCATTTTGATAACTTTTTCTGGAGACTCATGAGCTACCTGCTCTATGTCAACACCGCCTTCAATAGAAAAAATAAGAGTCATCACTCTATTAAATCTATCAAAAGTGATGCTCATGTACCACTCATCCTTTATATCCACGGCCTTTGAAACTAACAATTCTTCAACCTTATGACCCTTGATGTCCATACCTAGTATATTTTTAGATATTTCAAGAGCTTCATCCTTGTTAAATGCAAGCTTGACTCCTCCAGCCTTTCCCCTTCCCCCTATAAGAACTTGTGCCTTAATAACTATAGGAAAGCCTATTTCAGAACCATAAGAAACAACAGCATCTGGATCTGAGGTAACCAAACCCAATGCAACATTTTCAAATCTTTCTGCTAAAACCTGCTTTCCCTGATATTCTTTAAAATCCATTACATTCTTTCGATAATAGAACTTCCAAATCCTGAACAGCTTATTGGATTAACATTCCCTATAAGTCTAGCAAAATCATAAGTTACCTGTTTCTCAGCAATTGAACCCTCTATTCCTTTTACTATGAGATCAGCTGCTTCATTCCATCCGAGATGTCTCAGCATCAGTTCTCCAGACAAGATAACCGAGCCCGGGTTTACTTTATCTTGTCCTGCATACTTGGGAGCTGTTCCATGGGTTGCCTCAAAAATCGCATGCCCAGAAAGATAATTTAAATTACCGCCAGGAGCAATACCAATACCACCAACCTGTGCAGCTAACGCATCTGAAATGTAATCTCCATTCAGGTTAAGTGTTGCAATAACATCATATTCATCTGGCCTAGTAAGTATCTGTTGTAAAAATGCGTCTGCAATAACATCTTTCACAATCTCTCCTGAAGGAAAAACCCTCCAAGGTCCTTCTTCCAAAACCTGAGCTCCCAGACTATCTGCAACCTCATAACCCCAATCCCTGAAAGCACCTTCTGTAAATTTCATTATGTTGCCTTTGTGCACAAGGGTTAAATTTTTTCTTTTGTTTTTGAACATGTAATCAAAAGCAGAAGAAACCAATCTTGATGTTCCTTCCTTGGAAACCGGCTTTATCCCTATTCCACAAGAGTTAGGAAATCTTATCTTCTTATATTTTTCTGGAAATTCAGAAGACATCCACTCTAAGAATTTTTTTGTATCTTCTGAATCGAAAGAGTATTCAATTCCTGCATAAATATCTTCAGTGTTTTCTCTAAAAATAACCATATTTATTTTATGTGGATCTTTAACGGGGCTTGGAACACCTTTAAACCACCTCACAGGTCTTAAACAAACATAGAGATCTAAAATCTGCCTTAAGGCGACATTGAGGCTCCTCATGCCTCCACCAACAGGGGTTGTCAAAGGTCCTTTTATCCCTATAAGGTACTCTTGAAATATTTCAATAGTTTTGTCAGGAAGCCATTCCCCTGTTTCTTTAAACGCTTTTTCTCCAGCAAGAACTTCGAGCCATTCAATTTTTCTATTGCCAGAATAAGCCTTCTCTACAGCTGCATCAAAAACCTTAACACTGGCATTCCAAATGTCTGGACCTATCCCATCCCCTTCGATAAAAGGAATTGTTGGATTGTCTGGAACATTCAAGTTCCCATTTTCCATTTTAATTTTTGTCACAGTACCTCCAAGTCGAACCAGAACCTTTTTCCCGCCTTTATTGTTCCTTTGAATTTTGGCTTAATAACAAATTGCCAATCACTGATTCTATCCTCGTTAAGCTTAACCCCCCCACCAACAATCAACCTTTTAACCTCTCCTTTGCTTTTGAATTTTCCTGTAGCATAAATAACCTCCAGCAATCCAACATCCTCCGAATAACTAAATGCCTCTCTTTCCTTTGGGATTATTTTCTTTTGTACAGTTTTTTCAAAATGCTCTTGAGCAAGTTTTGCAGATTTTTCCCCTTTTAAGAAGGTTGTTATGTTTAACGCTAAAATTTTCTTTGCCTTCATCGGATGCATTTTTAAGATTTCAGAAATTTCTTTCTCTTCAGTATCGGTCAACAAGTAAAAATAATCCCTCATCGGCTTGTCTGGAAGACTCATTAGCTTTCCATACATATTTTTCGAATCCTCTTCAAGAGATATATCATTCTGATACGACTTGCTCATTTTCTTCTTCCCATCAAGACCAACAAGAAGAGGCACTGTGAGAACTATTTCAGGATCTTGATTATTTTCTTTCATAGCCTGTCTCGTTGTCATAAAGTTTGGAATCTGATCCGTTCCACCCATCTCAACATCAGGATATATAACCACAGAATCATGAGCTTGAAAAATTGGGTAAAGAATTTCATGAACCCTTATGCTTTCCCCCCTTTCAAGCCTTCCTCTAAAATCATCTCTTTCTATAATTCTGTTTAGGCTTCTAGACTGGCATATTTTCAATATTTCAACAGCTGACAACTTCCCAAGCCAGTCATTATTGTTTAGAAAATCTGTACTTTTTGGGTCAAGAACCAGGAGGGCTTGCTGCTTATATCTTTTTGTATTTTTTTTAATTTGCTCAAAAGTCAAAACAGGTCTTGTTGTCTTTTTCCCACTTGGGTCACCCACTAGAGCCGTAAAGCTTCCAATTACTATCTGAACTTTATGACCAAGATCCTGGAATCTTCTTAAAATTTTCAAAATAACCATATGGCCCAGGTGGAGCTCTGGGGAAGTAGGGTCAACTCCAAGCTTCACTTTTAATTGTTTTTTCTTGGACAGCCTATCTGTTAACTCTTTCTTGCTAACAATAGTCTCAGTTCCTCTTAATAAAAATTCGATTATTTCGTTTTCTTTCATATTCAAAACTAAATTATAGAAAGTAATAAATAAAATCTATTGAAAGAGTTATGAGAATAAGGATGTTATTAAAAATAATTAGGGCTTTTTTAAGAACTCTTGTCTCAATTTCTTTAATTTTCGTTGCATATGTGTCATTTTCAGTAAGAAAAGAAATGGGCGATGTGAAAGAAAGGCTTTCGCAAATACCACCCTCTCCAATTTATCTAGACAGGTATGGAAATGAAATTTATTACCAAGATGGATTTAAAAAGTTCAAATTCGAAAACTCAAAGACAGGCCTATATGAGTCAGATGAACAAATTGAAGCCAGTAAAAAAACACTTATCCTAGCAACTCTTGCAGCTGAAGATAAAAGATTTTTTAGCCATGGGGGAGTTGATGCGTCAGCAATAATAAGAGCCTTTTTAAACAATCGTAAAAATAAAAAAATTGTAGAAGGTGGATCAACGATAACCCAACAACTTGCAAGAATAGCTTTTAAAGATGTTGTTGGAAAGGAAAAAACTTATACAAGAAAACTCAGAGAGGTTATTGCATCAATCCTTATAGAAAAAACATTAACAAAAGAAGAAATTCTAGAAAATTGGTACACTTGGATAAACTTTTCTCCTTCTAATCCAGGAATAATAAATGCATCTGAGTCGCTTTTTTCAAAAAAACCCTGGGAGCTAAAAACAGCTCAAATCGCCTTGCTTGTTGGGTTAGCACAATCTCCAATAAAGTATGACCCCTTAACCTACATGGAGAATGCAAACAGAAGGAAAGAGGTTGTTTTGAAAAGAATGCTTGATTTGAACTTTATATCAAAAAAAGAATATGAATCTGGACTATCAGAACCACTAAACTTAAAACCTCTCGAAAAAACTTTTTATGCAACAGGGTTTATAAACTCCCTGAAAAAAAATTCAAAGATAGACACTGAAGAATCACCAATAGTCAACACAACCCTGGATAAAGACCTTCAAAATAACGCCTATGCAACTATTTGTTTTTTCACAAAAAGAATAATGAAAAACGAAAACAAAGAAGATTTTGGAGACTTTGAAGGAATTGCACTTATCTCAATTGACCCAAAAACTGGATCTGTTAGGTCTTTTGTGACCTCTCAACATGAAGTCAGTAACTACTCAACAAGCAGTGATGAAACTGACTGTCTTGAAGAGGGCAACTTAGCATCAAGAGGTGATTGGTATGATTTTTCAGAATCTTATAGGAGTCCCGGATCATCAATAAAGCCTTTTATATTTGCTGTTGGAATCGAAAGTCAAATAGACATAAATCAAAAAATTTCAGACAAGCAAGCTCTTTTTTGGAATAGTGAAGATTCAAGCATCTATTCACCAGAAAATCATGATGAGAAATATCTAAAAATATCAAACTGGGTAAACATCTTTGCAAATTCATCAAACATTCCTTTTGTATACTTGATCGATAAAATTGGGAATGAAAGAGTGTCTGAATACTGGAATAAAATGAATTTCAAAAACCCTTGGGGAAATTACCTTTCCAGCGCACTTGGAACAACAGAAATAAGCTTGATAGAACTAACAAGCCTATTTGCAACCTTTTCATCTTATGGCGATAAAAAATCTTTACGATGGCTTGATTCAACAAGTTCAGAAACAGGCGAAATCTTATTCAAAAATAAAATAAATTCAAAAAAAATATTCGAGGCAAACACGACAAAAAAATTAATTTACGTCTTGGGGAAAGCTCTTGAATCTGAAATCAGTACAGCAAAAAATTCAATCACCTGTGAGGGCTTAGAAAACGAAATACCTGCTATAGCTGGAGAGTGCCTGCAAGAGTGGATTTTTAAATCAAATGAATCTATCGGCGTAAAAAAATATTCAATATTTGGCAAAAGTGGAACTAGCCAAAACAACAGAGATGGATGGTTCATTGGCTGTATTCCTGAATTATGTACAGGAATCTGGATAGGCACAAAAAATGGAGAAGGCAATCTAAGCGGAGGCGGTTACCCTTCGTTAGCTTTCAATATGTTTATGAGGCTGTCTGCTCAAAACCTTTCATGGAACAGTTTTGAAGCCCCAAATAATTTTGAATTTGAACCAAAAAGCCTTTTTACTAATTAAACTATCCTTAATGAAGACAAAAAGAACTGGAAAAAACAAAATATACAGCTCGATATTGATAGGCTCTGGAAAAGGAGGTGTAGGGAAATCCATGATTTCTGCTAATGTTGCATTGGGACTTTCTAAAAAAGGCTTGAAAGTTGGCCTTCTTGATGCTGACATATATGGACCTAGCCAATCTCACTTTTTCAACCTTCCAGAAAGGACTGGAGCTAGTTCCGAGGGAGGAATAATCCCTCATGAAAAACATGGAATAAAAATACTATCCATGGGATCCATTGTCGATAAAAGCAAGCCCCTCATATGGAGAGGCCCTGTAGTACATAGAGCTTTGGAACAACTAACCAATGATGTTGAATGGGGTGAAATTGATGTTCTTGTAGCAGACATACCTCCAGGAACAGGGGACCCATTGATATCTCTTACAAACATACTAAAGCCTTCAGGAAGCGTTCTTGTAACAACCCCACAAAACACATCTATAAATGATGCCTTCAGATCAAAAGGTGCTTTTGATAAATTGAAATGTGAAATAATTGGTATTGTTGCAAACATGAATGGATACTTTGACGAAAGCCAAAATAAAATATTACCGCTTTTTCCAAGTGAATTAAAAAAATTCGTTGGTGTAGAGAAGTTGAAGCTTTTAGCTGAAATACCTTTTGATCCAAAGATAGCCGAAAGTTGCGAATCTGGCAAGCCCTATCTTTCAGAATCCAAAAACCAAAAACAAGAAAATTGGCAAAACTTAATAAGCGAAATTCATAGATTTCTGATAAAAAAAATAGAGAAAAATAAAAAATACAACAGAATTGGAAAATTGAAAATTATTGATTAAAAATAATAATAAATAATTGTCCAGCAAGCAACAGCACCGGTTATAAGGGTCATAGGAACTCCCACCTTTATGAAATCTTTAAACTTATATTGCCCTAAACTGAATACAAGTGTGTTTGTTTGGTATCCAATTGGAGTTGCAAAAGATGCTGATGCAGCTATTGCTACAGCAATCATAAAAGGATAAGGGTCCCATCCTACAGATGTACAAAGAGTCAATACCAAAGGAACAAAAGTTATTGCTGTTGCAGCATTTGACAAAAAGCTTGTAGCTACAGCAACGAGTAAATACACCAACATCAAGGCAGAACCTTGCGAAATGCTTTGAAGAGGTTCCTGAACTGCTTGGGCCAAATTGTGGAAAATACCCTTTTCGTACATTGCATTACTCCAAGCCAAAAGGCCGACAAGCAAAACAATGACCTTGTGATCAACAGCTTCGATTGCCTCTTCTATTTTTACAGTATTGAAAATAAGCATAGCACCGACAACTGAAATCGAAACAAACTCAAGAGAAAATCCCTGATAAACAAGAAAAACAAAAGCAAACAAGGCTAATATTGCTATATTTGCATGCTTTCTGTGAAAAAAATTATATTTGTTCTTGGATACCAAAACAAGATCAGAATAAGGTTCATTTATTTTTTCAAAACTTGCCGAAGTCCCATGAAGCAAAAGAGTATCTCCAACCCTGAGCTTATATCTTGGTAAAGATCCTTTAACCGGCTTTGAGCCATGCCTTATGCTCAAAACAGCAAGACCAAAATGATCCCTAAATGAAAGCTCCCCAATTGTTCTTCCAGCCATTTGAGAACCAGGGACAACCAATGCCTGACCTAGCTTCAGACCCTCTTCTTCTGCAGACTGAAGTTCTTCCTCTGCTCCAATCATCTGAATTTCATACTTTTCCGAAAGGTATCCACATTTGTCTGGACTCACCCTTACCAAAAACTCGTCCCCCTCAACAAACAAAGTATCCCTGTGCGGCCTCATGACCATATGGTGATCCTTTCTATGTATTTCAATCAATTCAACTTCTTTTTCAAATAAAAATCCAGAATTTTCAATATTTTTTCCTACCAAGCTTGAATTTTCCTGAATACGAAAAGCAACCATGAAACTATTTAATTCATATCCCTCAGCTAGATTTTCACGAATATGCTTGTCTGGAAGCAATTTTCTCCCAAAAAAAGTGAGCCATAAACCCCCAGCAACAGCAGCTGCAAAGGCAGGAACAAAAAATGAAAACATTTCTATTTGCTTGAAATTCAAACCATTTTCTTTGATTAGCTCAGAATAAGATTGAGCAACAAGAAGGTTTGTAGATGTCCCTATAAGGGTCATCGCCCCCCCTAGTATTGCAACATAAGATATCGGTATTAATAATTTACTTGTAGATATACCGCTTCTTCTTCCAAGCTCTAATGCAACAGGGATCAAAATAATAACAACAGCAGTATTGTTAAGGAACATTGAAAGAATTGCAATTACAAAAAAGAAAAAACCTACGCGAAGCCTTGTTTTCTTCTTAGACTCTCCTTCATTTCCAACTAAGAATCTTCCAATAAGATTAAAAGCCCCACTCTTCTGTATTGCGAAACCAAGAATGTAGAGCGCAGAAATGGTAACTACCGCTGGATCTACGATTATCGAAAGTCCTTGGGAAGGAGATAGTGAGCCAAAAGCAATGAGGAAAAGCCAAAGCGCAGCACCAATCCTCTCGTATTCAAAAATATCAAAAACCAAAAGAACAATTGCCAAAAGGCCTAGAAAAACAGAAATATCCATTATCTTTTTAAGGACAAACCCTTGAAATCATTCCTATTTAAAAGCTTGTGGAAATCAGAATTGTTAATAAGTTCAGATGCAATATTGTTTCTAGACGAAACAACCTCAACAACCTGCCCCACTTCTTTTAAATGTCTTACCAAATGTACAAAATCAGCATCACCAGAAACAAGTATTTGGATATCTGAAATTTTTCTATTTGCATCTTTTATCATGTCAACAGCAATCTGCACATCAACACCCTTTTCCTTCAGCTCTGTTGCATCTTCTATCAAGAATCTCCTCAGAGAAGATTCAAGGTTAACAAGTTTTATCAAAGCCTCCTTAGACAAAGATTTGTCCTCACAGGCTTTTTTTATCTCATTCAACAAATCTTTTGGAACTTTTTTTGTTTCGAGTTTTAATTTTCCAACTTTAACCTCCAACCTCTCTTGCCTGTTTATAAACTCTACAAATTTTGACTTTCTCTCATAGGCGATAGGGTCCAGGCTTTTATCAGGAAGAGCGACATAGTAGTAAGCTCTAAGAAGTGTTCTTTTTGGCCCAATTATTTTCTGAACCAATTTTTTTACATCAATCCTAGAAACACCATAATCCATATGTGATCTGTATAAATTATGAGCATCAATATAAACAATTACCTTTTCCAAAACAAAAACCCCGACCAAATTCTATATTTTGTTTGCCGTTTTATGAACAAACTGAAAAAACTATAGATATAGAATTAAGTATAGAGATGAACAACCTGTATGGAAAAGAAACAGAACTTGCAATAAAAAACTTCAAAATATCATCTCAAAAAATTTCTCCACACGTCATTTCATCAATAGCCCTGATAAAGTCATCAATGGCTCAATCCAACAGTTCTTTGGGTTTGTTGGACGAAAAAAAATCACAAGCCATTCAAAAAGCTAGCCAAGAGGTGATTGATGGAAAGTGGATAAATCAATTTCCTATAGATGTTTTTCAAACAGGATCGGGAACAAGCACTCATATGAATGCAAACGAGGTGATAGCAAAACGAAGCTCGGAAATAGCAAATTTGAAAATAGACCCACATGATGATTTGAACATAGGGCAATCATCAAATGACGTAATTCCCTCAGCAATACAAATATCAACTGCATTAGCTATAAAAAACCACCTTGTACCCTCTATAAAAAAACTCATAAACGAAACAAATTCCCTAGGAAAAAAATCTAAAGGCCTCATAAAAACAGGGAGAACACACCTGATGGATGCTTTGCCTATAAAGGTTGAAGACGAAATCAATGCATGGAAATATGGATTGGAAAACTGTTTAGATGAAATTGTTGAATCAATAGAAAAATTATCAAAATTACCTTTAGGGGGAACAGCAGTTGGGTCAGGCGCTAACTCATCAAAAGAGTCTACAAAAACCTGTTTAGAGATAATGTCAAAAAAAACATCCTTGAATTTAGAACAAATCAAAACACCTTTCTTGGGGATGTCTATCCCTTTGCCATTATTGATGACCTCTTCTCGTTTAAAAAACCTTTCAGCATGCCTTTATAAAATATCCAATGATCTGAGGTGGATGAACTCTGGCCCTCTTTCGGGGATATCTGAGATAAAGTTACCAAAACTTCAACCTGGGTCTTCAATAATGCCTGGAAAGGTCAACCCTGTCATCCCTGAAGCAGTTTGTCAAGCATGCCTCCAGGTCCAAGGAAATGACAATGTTGTAACAAATGCAGTCTCTTCAGGCTCTTTTCAATTGAATGTAACTTATCCACTGATTTCAAAAAATGTTTTTGAATCAATTGAGCTTCTTTCAAACTCAATGATATCCCTTTCGGAAAAAGGGATGAAGGATATTGAATTCAACAAAGACCTTATGAATGATAGGCTATGGAAAAATCCCATATTAGTAACTGCACTAAACTCAATAATTGGATATGAGAAAGCATCAGCGATAGCAAAAAAAGCTTATGATGAAAAAAGAAACATCATTGATGTTGCATTAGAAATGACAAACTTAAGCAAAGACGAACTCAAAAAGGCAATGGATCCAAAAAAACTTTCTGAATAATGAAATATATACAGAAAGCATTTGAGAAATTTTTAGATTTAGACTGTTTCCTTCCAATATGGCTAATAGCCTTTATACCATCTCTAATTTTTTATCTAAAAACAGGGGTTCATGGATTTATGCCTGAAAAGGAACAAGAGCTGCTTATGGCGAAATTGCCTGTAGAAGTCTGGGTGAGCCCAGCAATCCTATTTTGCATATTTTTCACCCTGGTTGGCGCTGTGCTATCAGCTCAAATAGCCTTAAGAAAAGCAAAAGGAGAAGAATCAATTCCATTTTTAGAAAACTTCAATGAAACTTTTAATATTATTGGACCATGGTTACTTACAGGATTGCTCTACATGATAACCCTCGTGCCAATGATAATATTGCTTATAGTAACTGTTGGTTTTTTTACACCTGTACTAATTTGGTTTGGTGTTGCAACATCTCTCTGGGCGTATGTAGTTGTAAATGAAAAATCTGCAGGATGGACCCCTATAGCGACAAGCATTGGCTTGGTGAAAGGTAAATGGTGGAGTTTTTTTGGAATATTGATCTTGGTGGGGATAATGACCGCACTAGGAACCGGAATCCTTTACTCAATTGGATCGCTTGTAAATACAGCTCTAGGAATAGCTTTGGGAATGGCATTAGCCCCAATCCAAATCCTTACAATGTCTTTTGTTTACCTTGAACTTTCAAAAAACAAAGAAAGTTTAAAAACCTTCCAATAAGTTTGAATAGTTTGTCGTTGGAAGGTTCTCCATTCCAGAAGACCTGAATTCAACACAATGACAATCCAGTTGAAAAAAATCCTTGGATATATCCATTATCTCAGTCTTGACCGATTCAAAACTCTTTTTTACATTTAGGTTTTTTAAATTTGTCACATAGTCTTCATGCTTTAATCCTGGGCGATCAGGAGGGATTGGAAGGTATCTCACTATTCTTTCAACAGGAGTGTCTATCATCAATGTTGAATGCCAAAGAAGAGCAGAACCCCTTCTTGCTTGAGCAGTTCCAGAAACCTTCTTAAAAGCTCCTCCATTTGAAGCCAGGATATCACTGATTCTTCCGGTAGAGCTGCTTAAACCATTCTTGTTTAAAAATCTTTGAATAATGATAGAAAGCCATTCAAAGGATTTTTTTGGATCGAGAGGCAAATTCCATTTTTTCCTATCGAGTGCTATTGCTATATTCAAGTTGCCAAAATCATGAAAAACAGCACCTCCTCCACTAAACCTTCTGTAAACACCGACTTCATCCTCAATACATTTTTCAATATTGCAAACTTCTTTGATGTCCTGTGATTTACCAAGTATCACAGAATCCCCACCCCTCCAGAACCTTAACCAGATGTTGTTTGGATTTGATTTCACATCTTCAAGAAGATACTCCTCTATGCTTAGGTCAATTTTTGGATCTTCTGCCGAATAATCCAAGCAATTAATCTTCAATGTCAAAACTCTCTACTGGGGGGCAGGTGCAAATGAAATTTCTATCCCCAAACGTTTCATTAATCCTTGAAACAGAAGGATAGAATTTTCTCTCCCTAACCCATTCAAGAGGATAAAAAGCTTTTTCTCTATTGTAGGAATGCTCCCATTTCTCGCTTGCAATCATTTGTGCTGTGTGTGGAGCATTCTTGAGAACATTGTTGTCTTTTGGATAATCTCCATTTTCAACTTCATCAATTTCCTTCTTTATTGAAATCAAAGCTTCTGCAAACCTGTCCAGCTCATCCTTGTCTTCACTTTCGGTAGGTTCAATCATAATGGTCCCTGGAACAGGAAAAGAAACTGTGGGAGCATGAAAACCGTAGTCCATCAACCTTTTTGCAACATCAGCAACAGTAATTCCTGTTCTAGACTCAATTTCTCTCAAATCTAAAATAAACTCATGAGCAACACTTCCGGTTACATCTTTATAGAGAACCTGATAGCTGCCCTCAAGTCTATCCATTAAATAATTTGCATTCAGTATTGCAATTTCAGTAGCTTTTTTCAAACCATCAAAACCCATCATCTTTATGTATAAATAAGGTATACATAAAATGGACGCACTACCCCAAGGAGCCGAAGAAACCTGCTTTCCATCAAAACCCGTATCAACAATAGAATGACCGGGCAAATGCTCTTTGAGATGCTCTGCGACACATATTGGACCAATTCCAGGACCCCCTCCCCCATGCGGAATGCAAAAGGTTTTGTGAAGGTTCAGATGACAAACGTCCATGCCGTAATCACCAGGTCTACATAATCCAACTTGTGCATTCATATTTGCACCATCCATATAAATCTGACCACCTGCATCATGGACTAAATCAGCAATCTCTCTAATCTTGTCTTCAAAAACACCATGAGTTGAAGGGTATGTAATCATTAATGCTCCAATGCGATCTGAATAATCCTGGCATTTTTGTTTGAGGTCTTTAAAGTTTACATTTCCATGCTTATCACAGTCAACAACTTTCACTTTGAAACCAGCCATAACAGCACTTGCAGGATTTGTTCCATGTGCAGAATTTGGAATAAGGCAAATGTCCCTATGCCCCTCACTCCTTTTCAAATGGTAATCTCTTATGCAGAGAAGTCCTGCATATTCTCCTTGAGAGCCAGCATTCGGTTGTAGAGAGCATCCTTCAAAGCCTGTTATCTCGCACAAAAAAGATTCAAGAGAGGATATGAGATGCTGGTAGCCTTTTGTTTGGTCTGCAGGAGAAAAAGGATGGATTCCTCCGTTTTTAGGCCATGAAACAGGATACATACATGTTGAAGGATTTAACTTCATTGTGCAGGAACCCAAGGGAATCATTGAAGAAGTTAGACTTAAATCTTTATTTTCGAGAGACTTTAAATATCTGAGCATCTTATGTTCACTGTGAAAATTATTGAAAACCGGATTAGTCAAAAACAAAGTAGATCTTTTTTCAAAAGAATTGTTTTTAAGATTTGAAAAACTGTCAATTTCAAAAATTCCCAAGAGTGTATCCACATCATCCTTGGTTGTAAGCTCGTCAAAAGAAACCCCTACAAAAGATTTGTTGAACTTCCTAATATTTATCTTTTTATCTAAGGCTTTTTTATAAATTTCATCAGCATTGCAGGGAATTTTTATTGTGTCAAAAAAAGTAGAATTTTCAGGTTTTATTCCTGAAGAAACGAGAGAACAATAAAAATCATTCATCAAGCTATTTATCCTTGTCGAGATCCTCTTTAAGCCTTCTGGGCCATGATACATCGCATAAGCAGCAGAAATAACAGCGAGAAGAACCTGGCTTGTACAAATATTGCTAGTAGCTCTTTCTCTTCTTATATGCTGCTCTCTGCTTTGAAGCGAAAGACGATAAGCTGGATTGCCTTGACTATCGACAGAAAGCCCTACAACTCTTCCAGGTATCTTTCTTTTGTATTTACCCTTAGTTGCAAAAAATGCAGCATGTGGCCCACCAAAGCCCAAAGGAACACCTAGCCTCTGAGCACTCCCAATAGCTATATCTGCACCAAGATGCCCAGGAGATTCAGTAAGGGTCAGTGCCATTAAATCTGTAGCAATGGTAACAATAATATTCCTCTGGCGAGCTTCTTTTATAAACAAAGCACAACCCCCTAAGATTTTCCCATCAGTATCTGGTGTCTGTAAAATCAAACCAAAAACATCATCAGAAAACATATCCTTTGAGGAAGGAGAATCAAACATCTCGATTAACACCCCCAAAGGTTCCGCTCTTGTTTTTAAAACCTCTATAGTTTGTGGATGGCATCTTGAATGAACTAAATATTTATTCTTGTTTTTTTTCCTTTGTAGGTTGAAACTCATAATCATCGCTTCAGCCGCTGCAGTTGATTCATCAAGCAATGAAGAATTTGAAACCTCAAGTCCAGTCAGGTCAGAAACCATTGTTTGAAAATTAAAAAGCATTTCCAACCTTCCTTGAGATATCTCCGCCTGATAAGGCGTGTATTGTGTATACCATCCAGGGTTTTCTAATATATTTCTTTTTATGACATTGGGTAAAATTGTGGAAGAGTAACCCATCCCAATAAAAGATTTGAAAAGCTTGTTTTTATCCAGTATTGCCTTAATCAAAACCTCAGCATCATGCTCACTTAAAGCTTTTTCAAGATTTAATTTTTCATTAAAAAATATTGAACTAGGGATAATTTTTTTAGACAAAGATTCAGTCGAAGAAAAACCAAGCTTCTTAAGCATTGAAACTTCTTGAGATCCTGTTATGCCAATATGCCTTTTAGAGAAAGTCATCTAATGGTCTTCTTTTTTATGCTCCTCATAATCAGAACTGCTCATTAATCCTTTCTCATCATCACAAGCTGAGAAAGAAACAAGCCATCCATCATTTTCTGCAGAAGAATTCACAATAGAGGGATCCTCCTCAAGAAGATCGTTAACACCAGAGATTGTTCCTGAGATTGGAGAATAAACAACCTCACTAGTTTTAACACTGTCTATTTCTGCAATTTCATCTCCAATAGAAACCTCATCGCCCTGCTCAACTAAAATTTCAATATAGGTTAAATCCCCTAAAGATTTTTGGGCATAATCTGTTATACCAACTTTTTTTAAAGTTGGATCAAACCATTCATGTGTTTTTGAATAAAGCATAAATTATCTCCTATAAAAAGGCTTTTCGCACAACTTAGCAATCTTAAACCTTTTTCCCTTTTTAATTACAAGATCTTTGTTTTTTTTATCAAAATTTTCTACTAATGCTAATGCTATAGGCTTTTCTAGGGTTGGAGAAAAAAGACCACTTGTGATTTTCCCAACTAAAGAGTCCTTTGAATAAACCTCCGCTCCTTCTCTAACTGGAACTTCTGGAAAAAGAGCGACTATTTCTCTTCTTAGATTTTTTTCTTTGCAGGAAAGAAGATTATCCCTACCTATAAAATCGCCTTTTTCAAGTTTTACAGCCCAACCCAATCCAGCTTCCAAAGGATTGATATCTGGAGAAATCTCATGGCCATGAAGGGGATAGCAAACTTCCAGCCTAAGTGCATCTCTTGCGCCTAAACCAATTGGACTAACACCCATGTCTATAAACTGTTCGTACAAAACTGAAGCTTCCATGGGCCTGACAAATATTTCAAAACCATCTTCGCCCGTGTATCCAGTTCTGGCAATCTCTACTTTAACCTCATTAATTTCAGTTTTTCTTAATTCAAACCTTTTTAAATTAGAGATGTCAGAACAGAATTTTCCTAAAACACCCTCGCTTTCTGGCCCCTGGACTGCAATCAATCCCCAATCATCACTCTCATCTCTAAAAGTTACATCTGAACCTAAATTTTTGCAAATCCAATCTTTGTCTTCTTCCACATTTGAAGCATTAACAACAAGCCGCCACTCATCAAGACCTAGCCTATAAACAATAAGGTCATCTACAACTCCTCCTGAAGGATTTAGCATTAGGTTATATTGGGCTTTATTTAGTTCTACTTTTGAAAGGTCATTTGTCAAAAGATTTTGCAAAAAATCCAAAGATCCTTTTCCTGAAATTAAAAACTCCCCCATGTGGCTAACGTCAAAAATGCCTGCCCTTTGCCTAACAGCCATTACCTCTTTCTTTATTCCCTCTGGAAACCAGAGTGGCATCTCCCATTTTCCAAAAGGTCCAAACTTCCCTCCCAGCCTTGACTGAATGTTAAATAAAGGAGTTCTTTTTAGCATAGATTAATTCTAAACATTTACTCTAGGATAAAGATATGAAAAAAGTCAAATGTGCTTTGGTTCATGGCTCTGGAATGAATAAAATCACATGGAAGCCTTTAATTCAGCATTTTCCAAAAAATTGGACAATATTAACACCAAACCTTCCAGGACATGGAGAAGAAAACCCTGAGCCAAATAACCTCTATGGTCTTAGCATTTGGATGAAAAGATACATAAAAAAAGAAAAACCAGACATCGTTGCCGGTTGGTCAATGGGGTCTTTCCTTCTCCAAAACACAATAAATGAGTATGGACCTATGGGCATAAAGGTTGTTTCTTTTATAAATGGATCTCCTTCAGAAAAACCTTCATCAACACCAAAAGAGGTTCTCAGAAAAAGAATAGAAAATTACTTCAATGACCCCATAAGGCATATAACCCCTACACTGAATGAAATGGAAAAATTCTGGACAAAAAAAGAAATTGATTTAATTATTGAGTCGTGTAGAAAAACAGACAAAGAACTTTTAACAAACCTAAGATGGGATATGTTTGATGTTGGATTTGGAGAAAAAATAAAAAATTTTCCAATCCCAATCCTTTTATTGCATGGAGTTTATGACAAAATAAATCCAATAAGCCAGGCTGAATGGGTTAAAGAAAACTCTAAAAAAAGCTGTTTATATAAATTTAAATCAAGACATGCTCCCTTCACAAAAGATCCAAGAGATTTTGTAGAAAAGATCGTTGAAGGTTACAGTGTTTTAATTTGAAGTTTCATTTAACTAAAAAAAACGTCTCTATTATCCAGGCAGAAAGATCAACCTCTCCTTTCTTTTTCGAAGTTCTGTGATTTCCAGGATCCCAGTGGTGGTTGTTATGTAGGCCAAAGGAGAAAAATGTCAAAAAATGAACAAGCCAATTGTTTTTAGAATGGCAATTTTTTCCAGTTTTGTAATTTTCATAACCGTAAACATGGCAAATGACATTTACAAAGGCCATCTGCATGTCTACAATTGCTGAAGGAATGAGCATCCCGAAAAAAACCCACTCAACTCCAAAGAACTTCCAAATCAAGAAGATATAAACAAAAACAATTGGGAAATAATACGCATGAGTAATCTGGTAAGTTTTATCTGAAATTAAACCCCTAAAATACTTCTTATTCTCAGAAGGCACAAATTCATATGCAGGATGTAAATAAAACCAAACCTTCCACCAGGGGATATTATGCGGAGAATGGGGATCTTCCTCTCCATCGCACTCTGCATGGTGCTTTCTGTGAACAACTGCCCAATGAAGAGGGCTCCCACTCATGCACGGTATTGAAAAGAAAAGCAAAAAAAGCCGTTTTAGGTAAGATGTTTTAAAAGACCTATGAGCATCGTATCTATGTAAACCTATATCAGTTCCGAAAACAATCATGAAAAAACAAACGAGCAAAGAGACAAGCCAAAAAGGAATTGGATCCTGAATTTCTTTCAAGGAGTAAAAAATTCCAACAAAAACAAACAAAGGCTTAATTATGATTAAAAATCTCATAAGGGATGGGTATGAGTTTTCTAAATAGTCGCTATAAAAAGATTTTACTTTTTGAGGCATTTTTATTTTTTAACAGAAAGCTTTAAGCCGCTCTTGTGAGAAGTATTTTTGAAAAACTTCAAGAAAAACCTGCTGAAATCCCTGATTGCATCTTTTTCAAAAGCAATAAAAGTTCTTATATACATATCTCTTATATGTGGATATTTGTTTCCCCACTTCAAGAACATATCCACAAGTTTTGGCTTGTAGTAAAGCTGAGCCCATCCTTGAATATGAAAAAGAACGTCCTGGAATTCTTCCTTGTATTTTTCATGGTATTCTTTTTCTAGATAATCCTCGGAAAGACATCCTTCATTCAAGCCTTTCATGACCGCATCAGCAAGAATAACTCCAGACCCATGAACAACATGAAGCCCTGCAGAGAAAACTGGATCAACAAATCCGAGCGTATCTCCAATCAATACCCAACCATTTCCAACAGCCTTTGAAGACTTGGCATGAAAATTGGAAAGCAAGGCAGAATCCTTTGAAGCTTGGTTTATTTTATTTTTAACAGCCTCAAAACCAGTTATCCTTGTCGCATTAGCTATTCTTTTTTTAACAAAAGGATGCTTTGAAACCCATTTCTCATAGAAAGCTTCTGGATCTTTAGAGTACTCATCCCAATGTATATTTTTATCAGCAACTATCCCTATTGAAGCTTTTGGATCTTTCAGAGGAGCCCACCAATACCATAGATTGTTTTCAGTAAACAAAAGCCTTACATCTCCGGCATGTCTCCCTTTATCCCTTTTGCAACCTTCCCAATGAGCAAAACATGAAAAAGAATGAAGCTCTTCAATTTCCATTCTTAAATCAAGCTTCTTGGGGATAAAGTTAGCTCTTCCACTAGCATCAACAACCAATTTGCAATTAACGTTAAAACTTTTCCCGTGTCTAGAAAAAGAAACACCATTCATTTTTCCATCCTTGTTGTAAAGAAGTTCTTCAACTCTCGCTTCCTCAAGAGCAACTGCTCCATTCTTTCTTGAATGATCTAATAGAAATTCATCATAGACAGCCCTGTCGAGCTGATAAACATGAGCATGACATCTATGATCTTCAGGATGAACATCTTGATCAAAGTTGAATTGAGTCCCATTAGGGGTTATCCAACCAGCTCCCCATTTTTTAACAAACAAAGGATCTAGCATCTTTTTTGTGATGCCTAAACGATGCCAGGTTCTCCATATTGCAGTAGGTGCAATTATCTCTCCAACAGAAAATCTCGGAAATTTAGACCCTTCAAGAACAAGGACCTTGTGTCCTTTCTCTGCAACGAGCGAAGCAAAAACAGCTCCTGCAGGCCCTCCTCCTATGACTATAAAATCATAATAATCGTCAGGAATAAAATTCTTATTCAGGTCCATATTTTTCTAATTCTAAAACCTATATTTATTTTTTTAAACCCTTACCTAGTGCAGGGTATTCTGATTCAAAAAATTTACCCAAATAAGCCCCAGAAACATAACCGTTGAAAGATTCCGGGGTAACAAACCTTTTTCCTCCCGGTGTAGGAAAGTTAATTTCTTTTTTGTCCCCATGAGAAGCTTTTCCATTCATGACTTCATTTTCATGCTTATCTTTTACAGAAAAGACAAAACCATCGTTTTTTGCCTCTAGAACAATCTTGTCACCTAAAAAACTTGCATAAACTTTGGTTTTATCTTTTTCAGCCCATCTAAAAATGCCTTCAAATCCATCCTTAACAGGCATCATTCCTATTTCAAAAGATGCATTTGGAAATTGGGGAATAATATTCACATGAAGCCATGTCCAAGATTCAGGAAAATCTGGTCCATGGTTTTTAGCCTGATAAACAATTGCATCCTCAAGGGAAACTCTTTCTTTTGGAGTTTTAATATAGCCATTTGCATAACCTTTCATCGTAGGAACCCTATGGATAAAAGGCAAACTCCTCAAATGTAGCTTCTCTCTTACGTTAAAAGCTCTTATATTTTCTCCTTTTTCAGTTCCATCTGTACAAACCGTATCAATAGAAAAATTCCACTCATGATCTTTTTCAAATATCTTCATCTCTCTTGAAGAAAAAACATTGTCTTTCCACCTTATATCAGCATTTTTTTCACTAACTTGAATATCTTCAGAAATTTCAGACATACTTATTTCGGAATCAGAAGAACAAAAATAGAAAAAGCTTTTCTTTTTTGAATCAATTGAAACTATATGAGGCATAATGAAAAACCACTTTTTTTCTCCAGGAAGAACAACTCTGCAATTCCAGAAATCAAACCAAGCACCTTTCCCAGGATACCTGTAAGCATTTCTGTAATCAATCTCCATTCAAAGCCTCAGTAGCCATCAGCAAATGCAAAGCAACACCAAGATGCAGAGCGTCTTCATCCACCTTGAATTTTGGATTATGAACACTTGTAGTTGTCTCCTTCTCTTCATTTCCTATTCCCAGAGCAACAAAACAGCCGGGACACACTTGAGTGTAATAAGAAAAATCTTCACCGCCCATAACAGGATCGAGCTCAATAATGTTTTCTGAAAAAATATCTTTTCCTTTTTTCTTGACCATATCCCAATGTGATTCATCATTAATTGTGGGAGGATAGACATGTCCAGGAAAGGAGACTTCAGCTTCACATTGATGTGCAATTGCAACACTTTTTGTAACTTCTTCTAATCTTTTTTGTATTCTTTCTTGCCCTTGAAGGGTTAAAGACCTTATTGTCCCTCCGATATTTACAGATTCTGGAATTACATTATGAGCCTTTCCTGCATTTATATAAGTGACGCTTAAAACAGCTGGCTCTAAAGGATCCATTTCTCTGCTGATAATACCCTGTAAAGAACTAACTATTTGAGAGGTTGCTGTTATGGGGTCTATTGAAAGATTGGGCATAGCGGCATGCCCTCCTTTGCCTTTTACAAGAATTTTAAAAAAACCTGCAGAAGCTAAAAAAGTTCCAGCTCTTGCGCCTATGTGGCCTGTCGGCAATGTTGGCCAAACATGCAATCCAAAAACACTTTCTACCTTTGGATTTTTCAAAACTCCTTCCTCTCTCATCTTCAAGCCACCAGCACCACCCTCCTCTGCTGGTTGAAACAAAAATTTAATCGTTCCATTTATCTCTTTTTCATATTTTTTAAAAATCCTGACAGCTCCTAAAAGCATTGCAACGTGACAATCATGTCCACAGGCATGCATTTTTCCGTCAATAACGCTTTTGAATTCAAGATCGTTTTCCTCTTGTATTGGAAGTGCATCCATATCAGCTCTAAGGGCAACACATGGCGACTCTCCAGTCCCAACCTGTGCCAAAATTCCTGTTTTTGCTACAGGATATTTATACTCAACACCCAACTCATCAAGCTTTTCTCTAATTAATTTGCTTGTTTTGACTTCCTCATACATGACTTCTGGATACTTGTGAATTTCTCTTCGAATATTGACAACCCATTCTTCTATTTTTTTAGCTTCTGAAATAAAATCTTTCTTCATTTTTCCTCCAAAGGATTCCTGTTTTTAGGCTTCTTGTAAGTAGGAATAGTCTTCATCTTGTGGCTATTTTTCAAATTTAAATTCAAATAAATTTGAACAATTTCTTTTTCTTTTTTACTTAAATTTATCGATTTATCCTTGTAGAGTTTTAGTCCTTTTTTCATAACCCATTCAAGCTGCTCATAGCTCATGCCAATTTGGTCCTCATCAGTTCTTTCATCGTCCCAAAGCCCGTCAGTAGGAGATGCTTTAATGATATCCTCGCTAACCCCCAAAAACTTCCCAAGACTCCAGACCTCTGTCTTGTAGAGATCTGCAATTGGAGCGATGTCAACCCCCCCGTCTCCATACTTTGTATAAAAGCCTATCCCATAATCTTCAACTTTGTTTCCAGTACCAACAACAAGACCATTTTTAACAGAAGCAACCTGATACAAAGAAATCATCCTTAACCTAGACCTGGTATTTGCTTCCGCATGCTTATTTGAAAAAGCACTACCAAGTTGACTATCTATACCTTTGATAAAATCTTCAAAAATTAAAGTTAAATCAAAACAAAGAGGTTTAACATTTTTATAATTTTTAACAAGCCATTCGATATGAGATACTGCTAAGTTTAACTGATTGTGGTTTTGTTTTATTGGCATAGACAAAACATAAGTTGGAATTCCAGTAGAGGCAGCCAAGGTTGAAACAACTGCAGAATCAACACCTCCCGAAATTCCAACAACCAGACATTCCATATTATTTTTTTTCACGTAGGAATCAATCCACTTGCTTATATCTATTGCCAAATCTCTGTAATCCATATGACTGAAAAACCTTCTAGCCCAATTCTAAAACTATCTTTGCCCTAGGATTTTCGTTTTTAGTCTCCAAGAGAGGCTATTGAGATGCATTCTGCATTTTTTAAGTTTAAAAAATAAATCTTTTGCCTTTTCAGTTGAAGGATTCTTCAATAAGATGTTTTTTCTGATTTTCTGATGCTGAATCTCTTCAAGAAGCCTTTTCGCTGCTTTTCCCTTTTCCCTAACTTCATCCAAATCCAAACCCTCTATAAGGGAAGTTACTTGATTGTGATTTTCGTGTTCAACAAACCATCCACCACCATTCTCAACTATAAAATCACCTAAGACCTCTCCTTTTGTTACAACAACGGGTCTTCCTGTATATATTGCATCCAAGAGACGAGTCCTGTATGCTACAGGAGCCTCTTTGCTTTTTGATGGATGCAGACATATCCACAATAATGAATTATTGACATAATTCAAATACCTTCCCTCTTCAGTAAAAGTATTAATTTCAACTTTTTCTGAATTTAAATTTCTCATTTTTTTATTTTTAAAAATAGAACCCTTGTACCTGTCTGCAAAAATTACACCCTTGTGCTCTGTTTTTGCATTATTCATTCCCTTTATAAAAGTTTCTGGATCAAGCCAGTCCCAAGCACCCCCTCCCCAGACTATATATTTTGAATCTTCTTTCTCAAAAGAAAAATCTGGGAAATCTGGAGGGATTAAAGCAAAGTCTTTATCTGAAAAATCCTTCAATATATCCTTATTTCTTATTTTTTTTGATTCAAATTGACCTTTGTGTGCAAATATAAAAAAACCTCCCATCAATAAAGCTATCTTCTCTAAAAGCAAGCTGCTCTCATTGACACGATGGTCATTATTAAATCTATAAAAATTTTCCTCATATGTAGGTGTCAAGAAATCAACAATCCAGGGTTTTCCATTCCATATTTCTGAATTTGAAAGGATTGTTTCAGGTGGCCCAATAATACAAGAATCGTCTTGTTTTAACTTGCTTAGCTGTAAAAGCCTTCGTTTTGGCCCAGCTAAAACCATAATTCATACGCCTTTTTCATCAAGTCTTGAGAAATCATTTTTGGAAATGCTGGATTTAAAGGATCTTTCAAAAGGGGTTTTGTTTTTTTGAAAGATTTTTTATCTGGATTCGTTAACGATCTCATTTTTTCAACCTCTTTAAGTGCATAAATAAAATTCCTTCTTGAATAAGAACATCCGCTTTCTATCAATGGGTTTTTCATTTTTGCAGATTCAGATTCTCTAGTTTTTGAAAATTCCCAAGCTAAACTCAGGTATTTACTTAAAATCTTCGACGGAACATTTGTCAGAATTGAAAGAAGGCTATTCCTTTCCATCATCCTTTCTCTAAAGCCAGTTTCTCTACCGCTTGTATGTTGCCCTACATGACGAACAAAAGCATCCCTTATAAACAAAGTCTTGTAACCAAGCCTGTTTGCCCTCCATCCAAATTCAACATCTTCAAAATAGCAAAAAAAGACTGTTGAGAATCCCCCGATTTTTTCATAATGCCTTTTACTTAAAAGAGAACAAGCCCCACAGGAAAACAAAACCTCCTCGTTCCTCTTCCTAAAAACTCTTTTTCCAAAATTCAAAGAAAGCCCGTATCCAAAAACATTCATACCCCCACCATCAAATTCAATCCTTGTGCCATTTTTATTCAAAACCCTAAACCCTAAAAAAGGCTCCACAGATTTGTATTCATGGATTGCCGAATGAAAATTTTTCGACAAAGTCAAATCGTCATTCAGCAAAAGAACATGCTCTGCATTGCTGTTTCTAATTCCAAAGTCGCAAGCTCCTGAAAAACCCAGCCTTCTTTTTGTTTTAATAACATTAACGTCTAAAGAAATATCTTTCCAAGCGGGATCTAAACCATCTCTTATAACAAATATTTTCTCTTTATTAAAACCTTGATCTATCAAGTTGCAAACCAAAGCCTCAAGGGTTTTTCCCCCGAGCATACTTGGAATAATGATATCGATCATTCTTCAATAACCACAAAGGCAATAGAGCACCCAGAGCTATGAGAAAGTGAAAGGTGGGTTTTTTTCTCTAGTAATTTTGACTTTAAATTTTGAGAAAATTCAAAATAAGGTTTGCCTTTTTTATCATTAACCACACCTATATCATTGGCTTTAAATGAGAGATTTGAAGCTTTGTAAAAAGCTTCTTTTGCTGCAATTCTTGCAGCAAATTGAGAAACAGTCCATTTTCCAGATTTCATTTCTTCAAACTCTTTAAATGATAAAGTTTTCTTCAGCCTTTCATCACTCCATTTAAGCCATTTTTGAATTTCTTTTTCGTAAACTAAATCTACACCTATACCAAAAACCTTTGACATGGCTTTAATTTCTATTTAAAGTCACATGGTCTGGAGTTATTGTTTTTGTTGCAAGCCCAGAAGGCAATGCAACAATTACCTCCCTTTCACAAGAGTCAACATCATTACAAGCACTTACCTCTACATGTATCAAATCTAACAAATCAGATTCTTTTCCTATCCATTTTGCAATTTGGTTTACTGGTCCTCTTATAACAAGGTTGATGCTTGATGGATTTGTTCTATATCCTCCTCCTATAACCCTGATTGGTATCAAAGATGAAATCTCTAAATCACTAATTATTTGAGAAACTTCTACTGCAATATTCACTTTTTTTGGATTAGAGGTTGTTTCAGAAGGAGAAAAAACATCTACCATCAACTCAAACGTTTCGCTTCTTCCAGCCAATGAAATTGGGTTTGTTGTAACTGAATTTAAATTTCTAATTACCTTAACAGGACCCTCAATAATTATTGTTGCTGGATCTATTGCAATTGAGCTAATAAAAAAACCACTTTCAAGTTCCCCTATAAGGTCAGGCCTTATAGAAACAATTCTTCTATCTCTAACTGTTTGAGCGACCACCTCGAGCCTTATTGTTTCTGGAGAGAATGTCAAACCCTGTATAAGCCTCCCATTGTCATCTCTTGCAACAGGTTTTAAATTCTTATTTTCAGACTCAACAATTGTTCCTAAATTTAACTCAACCTCAATTGTCTTGAGGCCATCCATAAGGTCAACAGGACCACTCACCTTCACAGCACTTGGGTCAAGTTGCCAATCAACTATTTGAACTCCATTTGGAGCTTCCCCTCTTTGGTAAACCTCAACAGATGCATCCTGTTCAAGCCATTTTTCAACATATATGCTTACCTTTTTAGATCCCCCAACATGCTTTATACCCTGTCCCTTTGGCGGTCTTACAAGCAGTGTAGCCTGGGCCAAACCGCTCCCTGTGGGATAAGTATCAAATCTAGCCTCAACATCAACAGTGTCGAGAAGAAGATTGTTTAACCTTGTCCTACCTCCAGAAAGTTCAATTTCGAAATACAGATCATTTGAGCTTACCTTGTATTCAGAAGGAAGATTAACAGGAACAGCCTCCAAAACAAAAACCTCTCTTGCATTTGGGTTTCCTGTAACCACTTGGACTTCAAGAAGGATAGCCAAGATGAAACAAAGTACAAAAAGAGACCATTCGTTTGGATCTTTTGGAAGCCATTTTGGTTTGTTTATTTTCATATTGTGTTTTTTATAAATTTGATTAATTCTTCTTCAACCCTTTCAAAACTAAGATTTTGTTTTAATTGCCCTCCTTCAGAGATTGAAACTGATTGATTTTCCTCAGAAACAACAATTGACAAAGCTCCAGTTCCTCCAGTTGCGCTTTGTGCTGCACGATGCCTTGTTCCATAACCTTTATATTCAGCACCGCCAGGGGGCAAGGGGATGATAACTTGAGCCTTTCTGACTCTTCCAGACCTAATAACAACTGCACCATCATGAAGAGGGCTTTGGATTTGAAATATTGACTTCAAAAGACCAACAGTTACTTTTGAATCAAGTTCAACTCCACCTAGCTCTCCCAAAATATTCTCAAGCCTGTCAGTCCCTTCAAAAATGAGCAATGCACCAAGCCTACTTCTCTTGAACTCTCTTAAAGATCCCATTATTGTTGAAACTAATATCCCAGCATCTTCTGTATTGCTTAAGACAGAACCTTTAAACCATCCTTTAACAGATATCCCTTCTAAGCTTCTTCTTATTTCAGTTTGAAACAATACAACAAAAAGAATTGGTAGCAGCACTCCAGCTCTTTCAATTATCCACGAAACAGCCAAGAAACCCATTGCTTCTAATGCTTTTGCAAGTAAAACTACTGCAATAATAGACCAAGCAATTCTTAAAAACTTTTTACTTCTTAAGGGCCTTAAAACGGTATAAAAAAGGACTGTTACAAACAACGTCTCAATAACAGTTTTAAAAAGCATGCTATAAAGTTTACATCAAATGCACTAACGTTTAGAGAATTGAGGAGCCTTTCTGGCTTTCTTTAAACCATACTTCTTCCTCTCTTTTGATCTAGAGTCTCTTGTTAAGCATCCTGAATCTCTTAGAGAAGTTCTTAAACTTGGGTCAACTTCACATAAAACCCTAGCAATAGCTAGTTTTGATGCTCCAGATTGACCTCTTTGCCCTCCTCCTTTTACTGTAATTGAAATTGCTAACTCTCCTTCAGAATACTTTTCTTGAGCAATCTTTAAAGGCATCAGCGTTTCTTCCTGAAGCTCTTTTCTGGTGAAATATTTCTCAAAAGGCTTTCCATTAACTCTTAAACCCTCTCTTCCAACACCATCCCTTAAAACAGCTACAGCTACGGAACTTTTTCTTCTGCCAACGGCTGAATAAACTCTACTCACAACTAGTTAACCTCCTCAGGTTTTTGAGCCCCATGTGGATGCTCTTCACCAGCATAAACTTTCAATCTCGCCAATCTCTCTTTTCTGTTTACAGACTTGGGCAACATTCCATTAACTGCATTCCTGATTAGATCTTGAGGTTTTCTAGCCCTAAGTGAAGAAACTGATTCAAACTTTAAACCGCCAGGGGTTCCTGAATGCCTGTAATAAACCTTGTCTTGTTCTTTTTTTCCAGAAAGGATAACCTTTTCAGCATTTAGCACAACAACAAAAGATCCATTGTCGATATGTGGGGATTTGTCTGATTTTTCAGACCCCATAAGCAAGGAAGATATTCTTGTAGCAACCCTGCCTAAAATCTTGTCTTCTACATTGAAAATAAACCACTTTCTTTCTTCCTGGATGCTAGCGTGTGATGTTTTTGTCCCTTTATTTATCATCTTCTTTTGCTCCTTTTTCTTTACCCTCTTCACTAGAACTCAATTCCTTTTCAATAGAGTCAACCCAAAAAACAGAAGCCATTTGGGAGGAGTCCCCGAGCCTGTTGTTTGTTTTTACAACCCTTAAAAATCCTGTAGATCGATCTGTATTAGACACAATTGAAAACAATTTCCTTGAAGCTTTTTCTCCCAACTTTCCAGGAGGTAGTTTTTTCATTATGTATCTTATGTTATTTTTTTCATTTGACTTCTTTGCCCTCGAAGCAATTGAGTCAACATAAGAGTTAATTGCTTTTGCTTTAGCAAGAGTTGTTTCAATCTTTTCTTCAAGAATCAGAGAAGCAGCAAGGTTCTTTAAAAAAGAAGCCCTGGCTCCTTTGGATCTATGTTTTCCAGATCCTAATTTTCTTTTGTGCAATAAATGTCTCATTGTTAGTCTTCTCTTAAGCTTAACCCAGCTCTAGCCATTTTATCTTGAACTTCAATTTGAGCAACCTCACCAACTCTGCTTAAGGACTTTAATTCCTTTCTTCTCAAGGCACACAATTCTTCAATTGTATTAATTCCATTATTCCTCAAAGCATTCTCTGTCCTTGGCCTTAAACCAAGTTCAGATAAAGGTCTAAATGTTTTAACTTCATCTTCATCTTTCTTTGAAAACAAATCAAAATCAACATGCCAATCATCAAAAGAGATTCTTTCGAAATGTGCTTTTAACATTTCTGTTGCCTCTCTGAAAACTTCTTCTGACCTGTAACCATCTTTAACAGCAATTGAAAGTCTCAAACGTTGATAAGATCCATCCTCACCAACTCTCTCCTGAACTGTTTCAGGAAAAACATTAATGACAGGGCTATGAGAACAATCGATTCGAATAACTCCAGCTGGGAAACTTGACCTTGACTTCCAGTCTTTATTGATGTCTGAAGGTCTTAGTTGTGTAGCTGGAATAAATCCACGATTTTTCTTCATTCCAATCTTTAAACTTATTTCTGTATTTTCTTCTAAGTGAAACAAAACTTCATCTGGGTTAACAACAGTAAACCCTGGATGGGCACCAATCATTCCGGTAGTAACAGGGCCCGCTTTATTTGCTACAAGCTCCACAGTTACCATATCAACACCTTCATCAAGGATGAAGCTTGAAGCTCTTATGTTTTGAGTTATCTCAATAACAGCTTCTCTCACTCCAGGAAGATTCTGATATTCATGATATACATGAAAAGCTTTCTTGTCGTGATGGCAATCTTTAAAATAAACAAAAGTTGCAGCCGTTCCAGAAACACTTGACATCAACACCCTACGATATGCAGTTCCAATAGTCTCACCCCAGCCTCTAACTAATGGCCATAATTCAACTACTGCAGAAGAAGCGTTTTCGCTTTCTTCAACTAAATTTATTTTTATCTGTTCGAATTCAATCATTTTCTTATTTCCTCTTTATACTACGGTCTCTAGTACCATTATGCGGTCTAGGAGTTACATCTTTTATAGAAGTTACTTCAATAGGAGAACCCTGAAACGACCTTATCACTGGTTCTCGACCAAGTCCAGGACCCTTGCTCAGAATTGATAACTTCTTCATTTGAAACTGGTTTAAAGCTAATTCAATTAATTTCTCTGCGGCTTGCTGTGCTGAAAAAGCAGTAGCCTTTCTTGCTCCTTTGTAGCCAATATGACCACCAGAAGACCAAGAAAGAACATTGCCGTTTTCATCAGAAAGAGTAATTACCGTATTGTTGTAGGTTGAAGTAACAAAAAGCCTACCAACCGGAACACTTATTTTCTTTTTCTTTTTTACTTTTCCTTTAATGTTTTTCCCTTTAGCCATTACTTTCTCCTTATAGCACTTCTCCTAGATCCTTTGTGTGACCTAGCATTCTTTTGAGTTTTTTGACCTCTACAAGGCAAACCTTTCAATCTTCTATTTCCTCTGTAACATTTAATATCAATCAATCTTTGAACATCTTTTTGTAATTTTTCTCTTAGCTCTGCGCCTATCAAACAATCCTCGTCAATAACCCCTCTTATTCGGGTTAAGGCAGAATCATCTAAGTCCTTAATCCTTGTTTCAAAAGAAATTTTTGCCTTCTCTAAAATTCTTTTTGCTGTTGTTGGTCCTATCCCATAAATCGAAGTCAAACCTATCCAAGCAACCTTGTTGTCTGGAATCTCAAAACCTGCTATTCTTGCCATAAAAACTCCTTAACCCTGCCTCTGCCTATGTCTTCTGTCGGGACATACAACATGAAGAACACCTTTTCTCTTTATTGTTCTGCATCTATCACATATTAACTTAACTGAACTTCTAACTTTCATCTTCTTTCTCCTTGAGGTCCTCTTCAATAGATTCATTTTCATCATAGTATCTATATATTATTCTTCCTTTTGTTGGGTCATAAGGTGATATTTCAAGCTTAACCATGTCTCCAGCCATAACCTGAATAAAAAACTTTCTAATTCTTCCTGCAATATGTGAAGTTACCTTGTGCTTTCCGTTAACCTCCACAAGGAATCTTCCTCCTGGCAAAGCTTTTAAAACTTTTCCTTTTACTTCTATCTTGTTTTCAGATTTCATTAAACCCTTGCTCCTTCAAACAACTCACTCATAACCCTTTCTCCAACTTCTGAAGGAGACCCTTCTCCTTTGACTTTTTTAAGAATGTTTTCAGATCTATAAAGATCAATCAAAGGCTGAGTTTCTTTCTTGTAAACATCTAGCCTTTCTTGAGCAACTTTCTCTGTATCATCTTTTCTTTGAACAAGCCTGTCTTCTATCTGCTTAGGGGCAGGATTGAACTTAATATGATAAATATTGCCTGTTTGAGGATCAAGCCTTCTCCCAGTGATCCTGCTTATAACAGTTTCATCACTCACATCTATAAATAAAACTTTATCAATTTCTAATTCTTGATTCAACATGTTTGCCTGTGTCAAAGTTCTTGGAAAGCCATCAAAAAGATACCCTTTCTTGGAGTTTTTTGTTTTGTTTTTAACTAACCTGAAAACCAAATCATCAGAAACTAACCTTCCTTTTGAAACAACTTCTTTAACCTCTAAGCCTAGAGAAGATTCAGCTTTGATTTCATCACGAATTAAATCACCTGTAGAAACATGAGTGAATTTGAAATTATCTACAATGTTTTTAGCTTGGGTGCCTTTTCCAGCTCCTGGAGCTCCCAATAGAATCAAATTCAAGTTGTTTAAGTTTTTCATCAGACGTTCTTCATAAATCCTTTATATTGCCTACTGACAACATGAGCCTCTAATTGTCTCATTGTGTCTAAACTGACACCAACAACAATAAGTAGCCCCGTTCCACCAATTGCAAAAGATGAGACGCCTGCTGCATTTGCAATAAGTATGGGTACAACAGCTATAAGAGCAAGCCACAATGCTCCTAAAAAAGTAATTTTTTCTTGTATCTGCTGTATGTACTCTTCAGTTTGTTTTCCTGGTCTTATTCCAGGAATAAAACCTCCAGCTTTTTTTAAATTTTTTGCTATCTCTTCAGGTTTAAATGTAATAGACGAATAAAGGAAAGTAAACAAAAAAGTTAAAACCCCTAATGTCAAATAATAACCCCAATTAGAAAGAAATTGCCCTATGCTGATTGCAAAAGGATGATCTTGAGGTAAAAAGTTTGCAATTGTCTGAGGAATCAAAAGTGCAGATATTGCAAAAATAATAGGAATAACACCAGCAATATCAACCCTTACAGGAAGGTAAGATATTTGACCACCGATTACCCTTTGACCAACTGTCCTGGTTGAATACCTTATAGGAATCCTTCTCTCGGCTAGTTGCATATAAACAATAACACCTATCATTATCAAAACAAATATTCCAAAAAGAAGAAAAGGTCCTACTTGAGCAACATTCTGTTGAGCAATTTTTATCTGTTGGGCAACTGCAGTCGGCAGACTCATGACTATCCCTGCAAAAATCAAAAGAGAAACACCATTTCCAATTCCCCTCTCTGTCATCTCATCACCAAGCCACATTAAAAAAGCTGTCCCTGCAACAAGTGTTATCATTATTACAAAAAGGTGTAAAAAATCCTCTCTAAGAAGAATTTTTTGAGTTTTGAATAAAGCAAGAAAACTATAAGACTGAATGAAGGCAATAAATATTGTCAAATACTTTGTCCACTTTCCAATCAAAATCCTACCCTCTGTACCTCTTTCTTTTTGTATCTCTTCTAAAGAAGGAATACAAAAAGTCATAACCTGCATCATGATGCTTGCATTTATATAAGGCATAATACCTAAAGCAAAAATCGAAAACCTCTTCAAGGAACCTCCTGTGAACAAGTCCAAGAGACCCAAAACTCCTCCAGAATTAAAAAGATTCTGTAACGCATCGTTATTTATTCCAGGAAGAGGAACATGTCCCCCTGCAGAGAATATAAGTAAACCTAAAGCCACGAAAGAAAGCCTCTTCTTTAATTCTGGGCTTGCTAGCGCATCATTAACTGCAGATTGAGCCTGTTTTTTCATTTAATGTTTACTTTTCCTCCAGCTTTTTCAACCTTTTCGATAGCGCTTTTACTTGCAGCGTTAACTGTTATCTCAAGTTTTTTTTCTATTTTCCCATTACCAAGAAGCTTTATTTTGAAACCTTTTCTAACAAGTTTTTTCTTCAATAAATCCTTTACAGTTACCTTTTTTCCATCATCAAAAATTTTATTAATATCAGCAATATTTATAACCTGGTAAATAACTGAATTTCTATTTATAAAACCACCCAAGGTCCTTGCTCTTCTGTAATAAGGAAGGCTTCCTCCATCAAACATTGTTGGCAATTTTCCTCCACTTCTTGACTTTGTTCCCTTCATGCCTCTTCCAGCAGTTTTGCCTCTTCTTGCAGCTTTCCCTCTGCCAACCCTTATACGATCTTTTGTAATCTTGACTAAATCTTTGTAATCCATTATTCAGGCATCTCCTTGTTGAACCAAATAGAGCTAACAGGAACTCCTCTAAGGGCAGCTAGCTTTCTTGGATCCCTAAGGGATTTAAAACCATTCATTGTTGCTTTCGCAGCATTCAAAGGAGTAGCTGCACCCCTTATCTTTGTGTATATATTTTTAATTCCAGCAACTTCACATAAAGCCCTGACAGTCGCTCCAGCAATAACACCAGTACCTGGAGGAGCAGGAATCAACTGAACTGTAGTTGCACCCTGTTTCCCCTTGACCTCATGAGCAATTGTTCCATTAACTAAAGGAAGTTTGTATAAAGTTTTTTCTGCTGAAGCAGCAGCCTTTCTTATGGCCGCAGGAGTTTGAATAGCTGTCCCTAAACCTACCCCAGATCTGCCTTTTCCATCTCCAACAACAACCAAAGCAGAAAATCTAAACCTTTTACCACCAGCAACAGTTTTACTGACTCTCCTTATTTGAATAACTTTCTCTTGAAATTCTTTTTCTTTTTTGTTTATAGTTCTCATTAAAACTTAATAACTTCTCTAACTGCATTTGCCAAAGAAGCAACCCTCCCATGATATTTATAACCGCCTCTATCAAAGACGATTCCTTTAACTCCTTTCTTTAGAGCTCTTTTCGCAATAGTTTCTCCAACTAACTTAGCAACATCCAGAGGTTTTGAATCTTTGCATTTTTTTCTTAAATCTTTGTCTATGCTTGAAGCAGAACACAATGTAGTCCTGGAAACATCATCAATTATCTGAGCATAAATTTCCTTATGGCTCCTAAAAACAGTCAGCCTTGGATGAGATGAAGTGCCATTCAAGGTTCTTCTGATTCTCTTATGCCTTGCAATTCTTTTTATTCTTCTTATATCTTTCATGATTTTTAAGCAGCCTCAACAACTCTTCTTTTCTTCTTTATATAGATTACGTCTTTTCTTTTTATACCCTGAAGCTTGTAAGGCTCCACAGGTCTTATTTTCATGATTTGATCACAAAAACCACCAACATCTTGCTTGTTTATCCCAGAAACCTTTATTTCTCCCTTAGTCACTTCTACATCAACAAATTCTGGTATATCTAAATTTACATCATGTGAAAATCCAGCTTTTATAACCAATTTCTTTCCTGATGTAGAAACTCTATAACCAGGACCATCCGCTTCAAGAATGTAAGAAAACCCTTTGGAAACACCTATAACAGCGCTATTTAACAAAGACCTAAAAGTTCCATAAAAATTTTTAGAATTTTTATTCTTGCTTTCAACAATGATCTTCTTCTCTTCTTGTTTGAAAGTGATGCCTTTGAAGGTTTTGACTTTCAAAACACCCTTTGGTCCTTTGACCTCTACAAGCCCTGGAGATTCCGTAACTTCAACACCCATTGGAATATCTATCGCCTTTCTTCCTATTCTGCTCATGTTATAACCGCCACATATTCGCCACCTAAGCCTTTCTTTTGAGCCTCTCTATCAGGAAGAAGCCCTTGGGGTGTTGAAATCAAGCCTGTACCCAAGCCATTTAAAACCTTTTTGACCTCGTCCTTCTTTAAGTAAACCCTTCTGCTTGGCTTGCTTATTCTTTTCAAATTCTGTATAAGAGGAATCCTGTCTCCAGAATCAGAAATTGTGTATTTCAAATTAACAATTAGAAATTTTCCTGGCTGCTTTTCACCTATAACTTTATAACCAACAATCCAACCTTCTGATTTCAGGACGGACAAAATACTTTCCCCAAAATTAAAATGTGGAATCTTTGTTGAAGTATGACTTCTGTTTCCAGCATTCTTTATTCTTATTAACAAATCTGATATTGGATCTGAATGTGTCACCAGCTTGCCTTCCTTACTCCTGGAATTTCACCATTATGAGCCATTTCTCTAAAACAGATTCTGCAAATTCCAAACATCCTCATAAAACCTCTAGGCCTGCCACATTTGCTGCATCTGTTGTATGCTCTAACAGAGTATTTATTTTTTCTTTTCTGCTTAGCAACCATTGATTTTTTTGCCATTATTCTTCTTTCTCCTTAAATGGAACGCCAATTGATTCGAGAAGCGCTTCACCATCTTCGTCATTATTAGAGCTAGTTACAAAAGTTATAGAAAAACCTCTTATCCTGTTTCCAATCTTGTCAAAAGGAATTTCCGGAAAAGCTGATTGTTCTTTTAAGGCAATAGTAAGATTTCCATGTCCGTCCATGTTTCTTTCCAAGCCTCGGAAATCCCTAATCCTAGGAATGACGACAGATATCAACCTTGTTACAAAATCATTCATCATTCTCCCACGTAGAGTGACTTTTGCACCTATTGGCTGCCCCTCCCTCAATTTAAAACCAGCAACAGAATTTCTCGCCTTAGTAATCACTGGCTTCTGGCCAGTTACTATTTCTAAATGATCCAAAACTGGATTTAAAAGTTTTTTATCGTCAGATGCTTCTCCTACACCAACATTAACAACAACTTTTTCCAAAGAAGGCAAAGACATAACATTCTCTCTACCAAGTTTAGATTTCAATTCTTCTATTAAATCTGTTGTTAATCTCATTAAAAAGTTACTCCTGACTTTTTAGAAAGTCTGTTTTTTGTTCCATCTTTTCCAATTTTTACTCCTGTTCTTGTTGCTTTTCCCTTTGAATCAATCGGCATTAAATTTGAAAGATGTATTGGTCTTGAAATTTCATCTTTTGAACCCTCTCCATCTTCTCCATTCTTTTTTCTATGCCTTACCAAAAGACCAAGACCTTTAACGATTGCTCTTCCTTCCTTTACCAAAGAAACTTCTCCCTCTTTTCCAGAATCATTTCCTGCAATCACCTTAACCTTATCTCCAACTTTAATTCTCTCGACCATTAAAGAACCTCCGGTGCTAAGGAAATAATTTTTGCAAAAAGCTTATGCCTTAACTCTCTTCCAACTGGACCAAATATCCTTGTTCCTTTTGGAGTTCCATCTTCATTCAAAATAACACATGCATTATCGTCAAATCTGATATTGCTACCATCATCTCTTCTTGATTTTGCAACAGTTCTGACGACAACAGCTCTTACTATCTGCTTCTTTTGTACCATTCCTTCAGGTAAAGCTGATTTAATTGAACAAACAATCATGTCTCCAATCCTTGCATACCTTTTTCTTGTTCCCCCAAGAACACGGATGCACTGAAGCCTCCTAGCGCCTGAATTATCAGCACAATTTAAAATACTTTCTTGCTGAATCATTTCTTACCCTCTAGAATTTTATTTATTTTGAAATTTTTTCTTTTTGAAACAGGAAGGCAGGAAATGATCTCAACAAAATCTCCAACCTTTGAAGAAGATGCTTCGTCATGAACTAAATATTTTTTAGACCTGAGCAACCTCTTTTTAAACTTAGGGTGTACAGTTTGTCTTGTAACCAAAACCTTAACACTTTTTTCTCCACTTATTTTTATAACCTTTCCTTGTAGTTTTTGTTGTGTCATTTTGAATTTCTCCCAAGCAAAGTTTTTGCTCTTGCAATTCTCTTCTTCAAAGATCTTATTTTTCCTGCAGGAGCTGTACCTGATCTGGCAGAATCGAATCTGATTTCCATCAAATCTTTTTTTGCTTTTCTTATCTCTTTCACTAATTTTGAATCCTTCATTGAGGAGAGTTGGTCAAATTCTTTTTTCTTTATTGCCATGGTTTCCCCTCTCCGCTTTTTAAAGTAATAACGCTTACAGGCAAACTGATTTTGTGTCTAACTTTTGACAAAGCCTCTTTCGCCTGTTTGCTAGGAACACCAGCAACCTCAAAAAGAATCTGTCCTCTTTTTATTCTTGCTTCATATCTTTCAACAGCACCTTTTCCTTTACCCATTCTTGCCTCTAAAGGATGCTTTGTTATTGGCAGATCTGGAAAAACCCTAGTCCACATTTTTGCCTTATCTCCAATTTTTCTTCTTATCAAAACACGGATAGATTCAATTTGCCTAGAAGTCATTCTTCCATTTCCATTAGACCTTACTCCAAACTCTCCAAAAGCTAAATTATTGCCCTTTATGGATTTTCCTCTATTTCTACCCCTAAAGGCCTTTAGGTATTTCCATCTCTTCGGTTGCAATAAAGGCATTAGTCTTCGTCTCCTCTATATATCCAAACTTTGACACCCAATATTCCATACTTCGTCCATGCTTCAGCAAAACCAAAATCAACATTTGCTCTTAATGTGTGACGAGGTACGGAACCTTCAGAATACTTCATTGTCCTGGCTATTTCAGCACCATCAACTCTTCCAGCAATTTCCAATTTACATCCTTTTGCTCCACCAGCAATAGCTGCATCAACAACCTGCTTCATGATTCTTCTTGTAGCTTTCCTTGCTTCAAGTTGCCTTCTAACAGAATCGGCAACAACATTTGCATATATATCTGGATCCCTAATTTCAACAGCTTTGATTGTTATTCTCTGATTTGGCAAAAGGCCTTTCAGGTGTGTTACTGTTGCATCAATTGAAGCACCTTTCTTTCCGATAAGAGCACCCGGCCTTGCTGTATGGACAGCTATTTCAACAACATCTGCGCCCCTAGGAGCAACTGTTCGAATAATTTCAACCTTTTGAACCGCTGAATCCTGATGTCTTTCCTTTATTACTTTTCTTATAATGTGATCAGCTTCAATCAATTTTGCATAATCTTTATTTTTCGCTGGGAACCATGTTGCATTCCATCCTCTCCCAGTCCTTGTGGCTTTGTGATAAACCCCTACTCTAAAACCGTTAGCATTTATCTTATTACCCATCGTTTTCACCCCTGCCTAAAATAATCTCTACGTTTGTAGTTCTTTTTTTGTATTTGTGAGCCATCCCTCTCATGACAGGTCTAAACCTCTTCATAGAAACGCCTCTTCCAACATTCACATAAGAAACAACAAGGTTTGCACTTGGCATCTCCAAATTATGTTCAGCATTTGCAATTGCCTCATTCAATAGTCTGAGTAAAAGCCTGCTTGCTTTATCTTGCTGACTTGTAAGCCTAACAATAGCATCTGAAACAAGGTTTCCTCTAATTCTTTGAGCAGCACGATTAATCATTTCTGGTTTACAGCGTAGGTTTACGCCTTTTGATCTAGGCATAATATTACTCATCATCTTTCTTGCCACCCTTCTTATGGCCACCAAATCTTCTAGTCAAAGCAAATTCACCTAATTTATGTCCGACCATTGATTCGTTTACATAAACCTTGTCAAACCTTCTTCCATTATGAACCTCGAAAGTCAGACCAACCATTTCTGGATGAATTGTTGACCTCCTAGACCAGGTTCTAATTGGGTCTCTTGATCCACTTGCTTTAGCTTTGACAATCTTTTTAACCAAACTTGGTTCGATATAAGGTGATTTTTTAGCCATTATTTCTTCCTTCTAGACCTTAAGATATGTTTGTCACTAGGTCTACTTGTTCTTGTTTTGGGTCCTCTAGCAACCTTACCCCAAGGAGTTCTTAATATTTTTCCTTTTTGCCTACCTTCACCACCACCATTAGGGTGGTCACAAGGATTCATAATCATCCCTCTTACAGTCGGCCTCCAACCTTTGTGTCTTTTCCTTCCTGCATTTCCCCACTTTTCCAAATTGTGTTCAACGTTGGAAAGCCTTCCAATTGTTGCATAACATGAAAGAGGGACTTTCCTCAATTCTCCACTTGGAAGTTCGATAAAGCCCCATCCACCTTCTTTATTTTTCAAAATAGCAAAACTTCCAGCACTTCTTGCAAGAAGTCCTCCTTGTCCTGGCCTTAGTTCAACAGAATGTATAAAAGAACCTGTCCTTATAGAAGCTAAAGGCATTGCATTCCCTGGTCTATTTGGAGCTTTTTCTGCGGAAACAACCATTGCTCCTGGTTCAAGACCTGTTGGAGCAAGAATATAACTCTTCTCACCATCTAAATAACATATAAGAGCAATAAAAGCAGTTCTATTTGGATCATATTCAATCTGAACAACCTTTGCCGGAACATCTCTTTTTTTCCTTCTGAAATCTATCATTCTGTATTTGTTTTTATTTCCTCCACCTCTATGTCTTGTGGTTATCCTTCCAAGATTATTCCTACCGCTATTTTTTTTCTTACCTTTTACCAACGACCCTCCACCAGGCTTATCAGCAAGATGGCTTTTGTCTATTCGGACAATTGACCTTAAAGAAGGTGTTTTCGGTTTATATCTTTTTATCGGCATGGTTTATCCGGGCTGAAAATGACTCATTAAATCTTCATCTGAAGCAACTCTAACAATAGCTTTGATTCTTCTAGATGTTTTTCCAAATGCCACTCCTCCTTTAGGTGTTCTCCTGGATCTCTTTTTTCCAGGGTTTTTAACAATTCTTACGGAAAGAATTTTCTTTATTTTTAATTCTTTTTTAACTGCATTTTTTATGTCTGTTTTTGTTGCTCTTGAGGAAACTTGAAAAGTATAAGAGTTTTCATTCATAGCTAAATCCATTGTCTTCTCAGAAATTATTGGCTTTACAAGAACGTCAGATGAAGCAATCATTTCCAAATCTCCTCAATAGTTTTTAATGCGTCAGATGAAATAACCAAATTCCTATACCTTAGCAAATCTCCAATATTCACCCTTTCTCCACCATAAAACCTAACATTTTTTATATTCTTAAAAGAATGATTTGCAATGCTTTGATTCTCATTATGCAAAATAAGAGTTTTTCCTTTGATTCCATTTTTTTCCAAAAGAGAAATAGCATTTTTTATCGAAATGCTTTTCCATTTTGGAATTTCAACAAACTTAACCTCTCCATCAGAAAATTTCTTGCTTAAGGCAGACATTAAAGCTTTCTTTCCAGCTTTTTTATTCATCTTTAGAGAAGGGTTTCTTGGATGGGGTCCATGTATTGTTCCCCCACCAACTCTCTGTCCTGCAGTTATTGCACCAGCCCTTGCATTACCAGTTCCTTTTTGTCTGTATATTTTTTTTGTAGAAGCTCTTACAGCAGATCTATTTTTTGAAGAACCAGCCAGATCTTTACCGTTGTTAACCTGAACACGATAAGCCAAGCTTACAAGAGAAGGATTCCAGTCATTTCCAAAAATACTCTTAGCAAGGGTAAGCTTTTTCAACTCTTTTCCAGCCTTGTCGTAAAGTGCAGATTTAATTGCCATCTTTATTCTCTCCTGCATCTTCTTCCTTGGTCTCTTCAACTGCCTTGACCTCTTCCTTGGTCTCTTCAACCTTT
>CAZDPU010000005.1:0-59504 GCA_964507645.1 uncultured bacterium | reverse complement strand
TTTCCCCAGGAAAATATTTCTGGAATTGGCAATTTATACATTTTAGATCCCGTGTTTGTTCCCCATCTTATAGGTTTTTCTTCTTCAAAGAAAACCCAGCCCCAATCAAGGAGAGGCGTATCTATTTCTGGCAGTTTTCTTTTGCTTGATGAGATTATGAAAGTTTCATTCTTTGAGGCGATCAATAATAAGCTTTCTTGATTCCACTCTCTAAGACTCCCATCAGGAAGTTGTATTGATTTTTTATCAGGCCAGGATATTCCTCCTGGACCTATAGACGCAATCATCCCTATTGGTTGTGTCCATTCGGTAGTGTTTTTTGAAGCAAGTGATTCAAAAAGAAGAGGTGTAGATTTGTCTCTTTCTAACCCTCCTGGAAAAAAGCCTTCTGGATCGATTTCTAAATATCTTGGAATCCATTTAGATGTCATTTTGTGTACAGATGTTCCAGGATATAACGTAATGTTGTTTTCAAGGATATTTTTACTATTGGATATTTTTATATTTAATATCGGTGTACATTTTCCATCCCAGTCGAAATGTATAGATGTTTCATAGCCGTCTGCGAGTCTTGCAACTTTTGTTTTTAATAACCTAGCAAAAGGCCAAGATGTCTCTTCACATTTTTTTTGTTGGTATTTTTTTTCATATTCAAAAAAAACACCTTGAAGTCTGAGGGTGTCTTTGCCATTTGTTTTTTGAAGGTGCGCTCTATCCCCAATTCTTCTAGAGAGGGGTGTAGTTTTTTCATCGATATAAGAATGAACGACTCTTCCAACAGGATCATTTTCAATAGGTTTTTTTACATCTTTCCATTGGTATGTTAGATGTTTTGATATTTCTGAGAACCTTAGATTGTTTTCAAGGTAGTTTTCCGGAATAACGATAACTCCTTTTTGACTAAACCAGCTATTCCCTTCTAGTAAAATCAATTTGTCTTTGTTCATGAAGCCCATTTGCCCTTCAACTATATTTATTTTTTCAGATATTTTATTTGGCCAAGATTGATGAACCGATTTTGATTTTGTTGTTATTATTTGGAGGTTTTCATATTCAATGACTTCTTCATCCCCAGATAGTTGGAATATTTTATTTTCTATATCACAAAGAAAAACCAAAGACCCGTTATCTTCGAAAGAATTCACAATGAAACCTTCTAAGGTTTTTAAGTTGAGGGTCATGCAGTCCCCCTCTTTTGTATGAAGTGGAACAAAACCTTTTTTCATATCTAGTTCATGATATGAATTATTTTTCTCAGAAAAAAACCCAGAATAATTAATGGTTATTTCATAAAGCCCTTCAGGAACAGAAGGCAAAAACCACCCATTCAAATCATTATCTGATTCTTTTTTTTCATAATATAAATTTGTTCCCCCCCTGGTGAAAAAAATTTCATCTATTTCAATTTTTTCGGAAATATAGAAATCAACATCAGTGTTTGATTTTTCTACAATGCATACTGAAGACCCTTTTATCAAGTTGTTTTTATTGATTTCAATTTCTGAAACACAGGGCATGAAGAAGTATTCAAAAAAAAGCATATTCAGATTTTAATGATAGTAGGATTTAAGTCATGGAAAAAATCAGCATAATAGACGAAAAAGACTTAGAAAATAAGGATATTTCTCAAATTTTGAGAGCATCTATAAAAAAATTAAAAAAAAGATGGAACCCATTGTTTCCTTTGGGGGTTCTTGGGGATATTTCAAGACCGATTGGTCTTTTCCCGAATTTGAAAGGTCTTGATTTGTGTGGGTTTTCTGCGGAAAAGAAAAGAGAAGTTGGTGTTTTGAAAAAAAAAGATTTAAATGTATACACAACCGATTGGTGTGGAGATTGTCATGTCTTGAAAAGATATTTTTCTCAAAAAAATATACATTGGAATTCTCTAGATATAGATTCTGATGAAGGCTATTTGAAAGAGGTTCTTCTTGTTTCATTGGGGAGGAGAGTTATTCCAACTCTGGATTATGGAGATTTTGTATTAATAAATCCACCTATTCAGATTCTTAGAAATATTTATGAGTAAAGAGCTTTTTGTTTACAGGAACAAGACGTCTAGGGTGCCTCCAGGTCAGAATGTTGTGAAAAAATGGCCTAGGTTGGATGTTAACCCCCCAGAAGGTTTTATAAATTCCGATACATGGAAGATGAGGGTTTACGGGAATGTTTTAGAGCCAAGAGAATTTTCTTTTAAGGATCTTTTAAAGCTGGATCCGATCCAGGTCAATGCGGATGTTCATTGTGTAACTCATTGGAGCCTTCTTGACAATGACTGGGAGGGGGTTCGTTTATCGAAAATTTTAAAAAAGGTAGGTTGCAAGAGCGATTCAAAACAGATTATGTGTTATGGATTAGTTGGATATTCAACAAATATAGAGATGCAAGACGCTTTGTTAGACTCAAGCATTATTGCTTGGAAGCATAATGATTCTGGCATAAGTCACGAGCATGGTGGGCCAATAAGGTTTTTAATACCTCATCTTTATTTGTGGAAAAGTGCAAAATGGGCTTCAGGGATTGAAGTAATGAAAGAAAAAAAATTAGGTTTTTGGGAGCTTAGAGGGTATCATAATAAGGGAGACCCTTGGAAAGAGGAGAGATTTTCATAAGGAGATATTGATATGAGTAGAGTTGTTTTTGTTGGAGGCAAGAGAACGCCATTTGGTGCATATTTAGAAAGTTTGGCTAGGGTTCCTGCTAATGACTTAGGTTCACATGCTGCAAAAGCTGCAATTAAGGATTCTGGAGTTGATCCTTCAGAATTTGATGCCTGTATTTTTGGAATGGTTGGTCAAACTGACAGTAATGCTTATTATTGTGCGAGGCATATTGGATTAAATTCAGGGATCCCGATAGAAAAACCTGCGCTTACAGTTAATCGCTTGTGTGGTTCGGGAGCTGAGTCAATTGTTCAAGGTGCATATCTCCTGGAAAGAGGAGATGCTGATGTTGTTTTAGTTGGGGGAACGGAGTCGATGAGTAGGGCATTTCATTACACTCATGGAATCAGGTCTGGACAAAAGTGGGGATCACTTGAATTAAGGGATTTTCTTTGGGACAGCCTTACTGATGGTTATTGCAAATTACCAATGGCAATAACTGCAGAAAATCTTGCAGAAGACTTTTCTATATCAAGGGAAGAATGTGAAGAATTTGCTGTTTTAACACAGGAAAGGTATCAAAAAGCTTTAGCTGGTGGTTATTTCAATGATGAGATAGAGCCTATAGAGGTTGGAAAAGGAAAACGTGCTAAGTTAGTTGAAAATGATGAACACCCCAAGGCAAATACAAATTTAGAGTCTTTGGCTAGGCTTAGGTCTGTTTTTAAGGAAAATGGTACTGTCACTGCTGGAACTGCAAGTGGGGTTGTTGATGGAGCTTGTGCTCTTGTGATGATGAAAGAGGAAGAGGCTAAAAAAAGAAATCTGAGAATCATGGGAAGCCTTGTTTCATGGGGACACGCTGGAGTAAGCCCTGACAGGATGGGTTATGGTCCTGTTCCAAGCAGTGAAAAGGCATTGAGCGTTGCAGGATGTTCTGTAAAGGATTTGAAAAGGGTTGAAATAAATGAAGCTTTTGTCCCTCAATATATTGCAGTAGAAAAAGGATTAAATTTAAATAGAGATATAACAAATTCTTGGGGTGGGGCAACTGCAATTGGACATCCTTTGGGTGCCACGGGTTCAAGATTGACCTTGACTTGTTTGAGGCAATTGAAAATTCTTGATGGTGGAGGCCTGGGCCTTATTTCAATGTGTATCGGGGGAGGCCAGGGAATTTCTTTGATTGTTGAGGTTTGATGAGATTTAAGTTTTTAATTTTTTTTCTTTTTTTCTTTCTTAATGGTTGTGAATTGTTTTTTTCACGCAAGTCTTCAGATCCCGTTGTTTCAGAAAACCTTACCAAAAATTCAGACAAAGATGAAGCCAGGGTTTTTTTTACTAAAGATCTCAAAGGCTTTATAGATATTTGTGGCTGTTCAGAAGATATGGCTGGTGGTTTGCCAAGAATAGCTTCTCTCAAAAATGAGTATCAAAATTCAATATGGGTTGATCTTGGCAATTGGGGCCATGATGAAAGTCATAATGATCCAGTTCCGGAAGTCACAGCAGAAATCATGCGTAGTTTTTTTGATGAGCATGTGGAATATGACATTGTTGTAGAAGGCCCCTGGGATTTTGCAACTGATTTTTTAAATACTGATGATAATTTGCAAAGTGTAATTATTGGTTTTGGTGATAGTCAAAAAGAGGCGAGGTTTACCTATATACCTAAAAATAATAATCTTTGTTTAGATGTTGAAAATTTTAAAAAATCTCAGGATTATTTTGCTAGTTCTGAAAGTGTTCATATCTTGATTAGTGATTGCTCTATTGAGTCAAATCAAATGATTGCAGAATACATAAGTGAAATCAATAATTCAAATATGTATTTAATCGGAGATTCTGATGAGGATAGAGGTATTTTTTCTGATGTCTGGTCTCCTCCGATATTGCCTTTTGGTCAAGAAGTTGGATCTTTGAATCTTTCCTCTATGATTTTTGACAGAATTTATATGAGTTCAAAATGGAAGGATGACAATCTTGTTGTTGATATGATAGCCTCCATTAGAGAAGAAGGTTTTACAGACAAGATTCCTACAGATAAAAAAGAAAGCCTAAACTCTGAATTCTGCATGAATTGTCATCAAGATTCTTATGATGTTTGGAAAGATTCAAAACATGCTCATGCTTGGGAGACTCTTGTTGACAGGGATGTGACATTGCGTCCAGATTGTGTAGGTTGTCATGTAACGAATTGGAATTATGAAGATCTTTCATATTCTTATGTGAATGTTGGATGTGTGGTTTGCCATCAAGGAGATCCGATTCAACACTCGATTAAACCATCAAAAAATAACCTAGTCGCAACTTTTGATGTTTGTTATTCTTGCCATAGACCCGATCACTCAACATTGTTCAGCGTTAAAGGTTATTGGCCTCAAATAGAACATCCTTGATTGTTGGGTTAGAATAGCAGTTTGTGATGGTTGAAAAAGATACTAACGAAAAGGTTATTTCAAGAAGGGAGTTACTAGAGTCAGGTGTTCATTTTGGACATCCAAAATCTATGTGGAATCCAAAAATGAAACCTTATGTTTTTCAAGTCAGGAAAGGTGTTCATATTCTTGATTTAAGCAAAACAATATCAAAACTTGAAGAGGCGTATTACCTTGTTATGGATATCGTTAAAGAGGGTGGAAGGGTTTTGTTTGTTGGTACGAAGAAACAAGCGAGAGAGTCGATTCAAAAAATAGCTGAAGATTGCGACATGCCTCATTTAACAAGGAGATGGCCAGGTGGATTTTTGACAAACTGGGATCAAATTAGTTCAACGTTGGAGAATCTTAGGAAATTTGAAGCTGGTCTTCTGGATGAGAAAATGTCAAAAATGACAAAAAGAGAAAGAGGCATATATAAAACTAAAATCGACAGGAACAAAAGAGTTTTTGGAGGTGCTTTAAATCTAGAAAAACCGCCTCAGTGTATTTTTGTTTCAGATGTTAATCATGACAGGATAGCGGTTTTAGAAGCTAGAAAAAGTGGCGTTCCGGTAATCGCAATTCTTGATTCAAATAGTAATCCTGATCATATTACTATTGGAATTCCGGGTAACGATGATGCTGTTGGCAGTATTTCTTTGCTAGCGGGGAAAATCTCTGAAGCGGTTAAAAATGGACATGCTTCCAAGAAGAGCCTTTCCGAAAAAGTTGAAGAAGATTCTCTTGAATCTGACAAAGAAGGTTAAATTTATATGGATAAATCAGTGATAATGGAAGTCAGAAAAAGAACTGGAGCAGGTTTGTCTATGTGCAAAAAGGCAGCTATTGAAAATAATGGTGACATTGAAAAAGCTGTAAGGTGGATTGGGGCGCAAGGTGCTGCTATAGCAAGCTCAAAGGGTGGAAGGTCAACTGGAGAAGGTCGAGTTGGCTCATATGTTCATTCTTTAAATCCGAAATTATGTGGAATTGTAGATATAGCTTGCGAAACTGATTTTGTTGCAAGGACTGAAGCTTTCATATGTTTTGCTGATGATCTAGCGAAACATGTAGTTGCTTACAAGCCCACCTATCTAAATGAAGAATGTGTTCCAGAAGATATTAAAAATGATTTAATGAAAGGTTTTTTGAATAAAGCTGAGGAAGAGGGAAAACCTGAACAGGTCAGACAGAAAATCGCTGATGGCAGATTTAATAAATGGAGATCAGAAAATTGTTTCATGGATCAAATATGGATTAAAGATCCAGAGGAAAAAATGACTGTTAAGCAAGCTGTTGAAGCTCAGGTTGCAGTTATAAAGGAAAACATAAAAGTAAGAGGTTTTGTTTTTATGGAAGCTGGAGGAAGTGTCACAGTCTCACAAAAAATCTAGGGTTTTACTCAAACTCTCCGGGGCATTTTTTCAAGGCCATTTGGATTTTGGTTTTGATTTCCCTGAAATAAAAAAACTAGCTGAAAGTATCGTCAATTCTTGTTCAAGTTGCGAATTAGCGCTTGTGATAGGAGGGGGAAATCTTTTTAGGGGTGCTCCTGCTACATCTTATGGAGTCGAACGTGCTTCCGCAGACAGTGCCGGAATGTTAGCTACAGTCATGAATGCGCTTATTTTTCAATCATTTCTTGAAGATGCTGGAAGAGAAACAAGGGTCATGACTGCAGTTGAGATGAGGCAATTGGCAGAGCCTTTCATCAGGAGAAGAGCTCTTAGGCATCTTCAAAAAGGCAGAATTGTTATATTGGCTTGTGGAACTGGGAATCCTTACTTCACAACAGACTCTGCTGCTGCATTAAGAGCTGCAGAGCTAAAATGTGAATCTTTAATGAAGGCAACTTCTGTAAATGGAGTTTATACCGATGACCCAAAAAAGAATCCAAATGCAAAACACATAAGCTCTTTGGGGTATAGAGATTTTTTAACTGAAGATTATGGAGTTATGGATTCTGCTGCTATATCTATTTGTAGAGATAACAGTATTCCTGTGAGAGTTTTTAGCATTTTTGAAAAAAATTCATTAAAAAGAGCAATTGCCGGAGAGAATATAGGAACTTTAATTAAGTAAATGGATTTAGAAGAAATTATTGAACTTTTTGAAATGTCCTGTGAAGAGGCTGTTGATTACCTTAAAAGCGAGTATGTTAAGCTTCATGCAGGAAGAGCTAATGTTGCCGCATTTGAAAAGTTGTCTATAGAAGTTCCTTCATGGGAAGGCTCTTTCAAGCTTCAGGATCTTGGAATTCTATCTGTACAGGATGCTTTGACCATTATGTTAAACCTTTTCGATGCTTCTGTTGGAAAAGAGGTTGAGAAAGAGATAATAAGAGAAAATTTAAATATTTCAGTATCGCATAATGATGGGAGGATATTTTTAAAGCTTCCTCCGCTTACACAAGAAACAAGATTGGATCTTTCTAAAAAAGTTAAAGAGATTTCCGAAGGTGCAAAAATAAAGATTAGGAACTTTAGAAGAGAGGCAAGAAATTCATTAAATGGTTTGAAAGATGAAATTAGTGAAGATCAAATAAAAAGAAACGAAGAGCTCATTGAACAATCGAGAATGAATTTTGAAAAGAGTGTAGAAGAGATTTACGAGTCTAAAAATAAAAGCATCCTAAATAATTAATAGGATATATCTATGTTGAATGTTCCCAATCACGTTGCTATTATTATGGATGGAAATGGAAGGTGGGCAAAAAAAAGAAATATGCCTAGGCTAGAAGGGCATAAAAAAGGTGCAATTACAGCCAGGTCAATAATTAAAAAATCTGGAAATTTGGGAGTTAGATGGTTGACACTTTATGCATTCTCAACCGAAAACTGGGCAAGGCCTGACAAGGAGAAAAAAGGTTTATTTAGCTTAATGGTGAAATCCTTGTCTGAAGAGTTGCCCCTCTTGTTGAAAGAAGGTATTAGGTTTAGGATGATAGGAGATAAAAAAGATTTGCCGGAGGGTTTAATAAAAATAATTAAGAAAGCAGAATCCTTAACTAAAGGCAATAGAGATTTGAACTTGTCTGTTTGTGTTAATTATTCAGGAAAAAATGAAATTGTTAAGGCTGTAAATAAGATGTTAAATGATCAATATCATCTCAAATCTTGTTCACAATCATCTTCACAACGGAAATTTATTCTCCCAAAAATAGATGATTCGGATTTTAAAAAGAACATGCATTCTTCCGATCTTCCCGAAGTTGATTTGTTGTTAAGAACTGGTGGGGAAAAAAGGATATCTAATTTTCTTTTATGGGATATAGCTTATTCAGAGCTTTTTTTTACAGAAACTCTTTGGCCTGAATTTTCTGAAGATGAGTTTTGTGATATTTTAAGCAGTTTTAATTTAAGAGACAGAAGGTATGGAAATGTTTAGTCAAGAATTAAGGCAAAGGCTTTTTTATGGTTTCTCTTTAGGTATATTGACAATATTAATACTAAATGAGGGAGGCATATTGTTGCTGATTGCAACCATGTGGGTTGCAGCTAGCGGATTAAGAGAGTTTTATAGGCTGGTAAGGGCTGAAGGTGGAAGGACTTTTGATCTAGTTGGGTACCCCTTAGCTGCGATTATGATAATTATTGCTTTTTCTGTTGAAAGTAGTCGAGATTTTACATACGAGAGTATAGGGCTTTTGTCAACAGTTTACATACTTTTAGTCTCTATAGCAAATATTGTTAGGGCAGTACAAAAGAAACCCTTGTATAAGATTTCTGAAATATCGATAACTTTTTTTGGAATCTTTCTCACAGCAGGACTTCTTTCTTATGTCTTTAAACTTCATCCTTTAGGTTCTTTTTTATTTCCAGAAAAAGGAAATTATTTAATTTTTGTTCCAATGATTGGAGCTTGGGCTTATGACAGTGCTGCTTTTTTCTCTGGAAAATATTTTGGAAAAAATAATTATTTATCCTATGTAAGTAAAAAAACATGGGAAGGTACCTTGGGGGGTCTTTTGGGTTCTTCTTTTGGAATGTGCTTCTTTGCTTACCTTTCGGGAATGAGCGATGGTGAAAACTTGTTTTCTTGGTGGCTTATTGGTTTGATTTTAGGTTTTGTTGCACAGCTTGGAGATTTAGCTTTTTCTGTTTTAAAAAGAGAAAAATTTATTAAAGATTATGGAAATTCAATACCTGGGCATGGAGGAATCCTGGATCGTATGGATAGTTTTTTATTTGTTTTGCCCGTAAGTTACTATTTGATTAAATTGTTTTTTAATGGCTGAATATGAGTTATTTAAGTTTGTTTTTTAGTTTCCTTGGAGCGCTTTTAATATTTAGCATTGTTGTTTTTATTCATGAGTTAGGGCATTATCTTGCAGCAAAAAAATTTGGTGTTGGAGTCCAGGAATTTGCTGTTGGTTTTGGCAAATGTTTATTTAAGTTTCAATCAAAAGAAACCTTGTGGAAGATAAACCTTGTTCCTCTTGGAGGCTACGTTCTTATAAAAGGGATGGCTGAAGACGATGAGGCTAAAAATAATGATGATAAGCCCAAGAACAAGACTCAAGAGAAAGGTAAGTCTTTTAACGAGATATCCTTGCTTAAAAAAGTTTTCATTTTGTTTGCAGGACCTTTGGCCAATGTCATTTTGGCATTTTTTGCTTTTGTAGCTATCGCTTTTTTATACGGAGAGCCCAAAAGACTTATAACAATTGATGAAGTTATAGATAATGAATTCATAACAGGGATAGCCCCAAAAGGATCTACTGTCAGGGCTGTTGCTACAGAATCAAGATTGATTGAAGCAGTTGAGTGGCCTGATGAAAAAGATTTTTTTTCAAAAGTTGAAGAAGCGAGGTTTGATTCTGAAAGGATACGCATTGATCTTGATTGGATGGGGCAAACCTTAGGTCCAATTTATTATGAGCCCCAAGTTGGAAAATCAGCTATTAGCTTTAAGGTAGAGCCACAAATAGACAGCATCTTTTCGGATCCTGATCGTGGAAATGTTGAAGTACTTGAAGTTGCTGGCTTGGAGTTAGCCAAAGTACCTTTGACCCAGAGTATTTTTGAACTGATTGTTAGTGATAAAGCAAGAGTCGTAATGAAGGACAGGACTGTCTTGGAGGTTCAAAGGTCTGATATTGGGGATTATTTAGGCGATCCTCTAGTTGCTGAGAACGTATTTTCAATTGATGGAAAAACATCTTTTGAAGATGTTTCAGGGATTTCTTCTTCAAAGGTTCAAATGTCTTATATTGAATTGCAAACAGGACGTAACTATTGGACTGACGTTGAAAGGGTAAATCTTTTGAAAAGTTTTTCATTCAAGGCTAAAACAAAAAAAGTTAAAGGTTTCGATGTTGTTTCAACAGCGATATCAAATACATCTTTTGCCATAGCACAAATTTTTAATTTTGTTGGAGGTGTTTTTAGGTTTGAGAAAAAAGCTTTTGACAATGTTGGAGGTCCTGTTGCAATCCTTTCAATTTCTTCAGAGGTTGTTCGACAAGGTTTAGAAAGTGCAATGAGTTTTTTGGCTTTGCTTTCAATTAACTTGGGTCTTCTTAATTTATGTTTGGTTTTTTTCCCAAATCTTGATGGCGGAAGGATAGTCATTGAAATATCAGAGAGTTTTGTTCCTAAGTCAAAAAAGAAAATTTTTAGAGAAAAGATAACCAAGTCTTTGTTAACTGTTGGAGGATATGCTTTGATAATTTTGTTTTTAGTAGTCACAATAAGAGATTTAACAAGGTTGATACCTTCATGAAAGTTTCAGTAATTGTTCCTGCACACAATGAAGCTCCAAGGATAGCTCATGTTTTAAGCACCTTAACAAAGAGCAAAAAAGTGAATCAGGTTATAGTTGTCGATGATGGCTCAAGAGATGGAACGACTGCAGCAGCTAAAAGAATTCCAGGGGTAATTGTTATGTCTCTTCCAGACAATCTGGGAAAAACTTCAGCTATATACATGGGTCTTGCTTGTGTTAAGCATGAGTGTATATTGTTTATAGATGCTGATCTTGTTGGACTAAGGACCTCCCACATAGACTCAATTGTTAATCCGGTCTTAAAAAAAGATTGTGATATGTCCGTTGGAATATTCAAAGGAGGAAAGGTTGGTACTGATTTTGCTCAGATAATTGCTCCTGGCTTATCTGGACAAAGAGCTGTACTCTCTAAAAAAATAAAAAATTTCCCTTTTGATGAAGTTAGTGGATATGGTTTTGAAACTGCTTTAAATAATTTTGCAGAAACAGAAAAATGGAAGGTTAAAAAAATAGATCTTTTTGGAGTAGGGCAGGTAACGAAAGAAAAAAAACATGGTTACATTGTTGGAATAATAAAAAGATTAAGAATGTATTGGGAAGTCGTTAAAGGTTGGTTAAGTTGATGGATAGAGTCGAATTGATTGACAACATTACTAGAGAGATAGGTGATTTGGGATATACAATATGGGATATTTCTATTAGAGGCAACGGTCCTAATTTGAAGTTCACTGTTTTTTTAGATAGTCCAGTGAATATAAATGATTGTGTCAAAGTCTCTAGAGTTTTGAAAAATTCTACGATTGGAAATATTTTAGAAAAGGGACTTCTCGAAGTCTCTTCCCCCGGAGTTGAGCCTGTTTTGACAAAAACGAAACATTTTCAACGCTGGTTTGGAAAAGAGGTTGTTTTTAAAATGAAAAATAATTCAAAAGCATTTTTTGGATTTTTGAAAAGTTATGAAAACTGTTTGGTTGTTGAGGCAAAGAATGGTATTTTTTATATACCATTTGGACTATTAAAAAACGTAAGGGGCATGAATAGGAGTTGAATTATGAGTGAAAAAACATATTTTATAGATCTGAAAGATGAGATTAGCAATATATTAAAAAATAGAGCTATCAGTGAAAATGAATTAAAGGAGTCTTTGAGAAATGCTTTTGAGTCTGCTTATTCTAGTGAATTTGGTCTAGATAATGCACCAGAGAACTTTAAGGTTGATGTTGATTTAATAAGGGGAACAATAAAGGCTTTTTTATTAAAGAGAATAGTCACTACAGTTGTAGACGAAGAGTTTGAAATATCGATTGAGGAAATTAGAAAAAAAGGTTTGGATTTGCCTATCAGGGCTTTTTACCCAGATCCTTTAGATTTTCAAAAACTAAGCAGAATAGCTATTAGAAAATCTTTAACTATTCTTGATGAAAGCATTTCTGATTACGAAAAGCATAATTTGTATTCCAAGGCAGGAGAGATGGAAGGAAACAATGTTTATGGAGAAATATACAAGGCAATAAGAGATACTGCTTGGGTTGAAGTTGGAAAGATAGAAGGAATATTAAGAAAGTCAGAGAGGATATTCGGAGAATCTAGGAAGCAAAGACTTAAAAGCGGAGTTCGTGCTTACGTCTACTCTGTAGCTAAAGATAGGTCCGGAAGACCCCAATTGCTTCTTTCTAGGACGCATCCTGAATTTTTAAAATTGTTGATGGAGGAAAATATTCCGGAAGTTTCAGATGGGGTGATAGAGATAAAAAGAGTTGTCAGGAAGCCCGGGCATCGAGCAAAAGTTGCTGTTCATTCTTATAGCGATTCAGTGGAGCCTCTTGGTGCGTGTATAGGACCTGGGGGAAGAAGAATTCAAGCTGTAATCAAGGAGCTTTCTCAAGAAAAAATTGATGTTGTGAAATGGGATGAAAGGCCAAGGCACTTTATTGCAAATTCAATGAGGCCAGTAAATGTTGATTTTAATAATGTGAGATTGCTAAATTACCTGACTTTAGATTCTGAAGAGGAAGATAATCCAAAAAGAAAAGCAATTGTGATTGTACCTATGGATGAAAAAAACAAAGCCATTGGAAGCGAAGGTGAAAATGTGAGTCTTGCAACAAGGATAACAGGTTGGTCTATAGATATATGGGATACAACTTCTTTTGAGACTCTTCCTGAAAAAGAATTAACCGAAGCAACATTCCAATTTCCAAAATGGCTTATCGAATCTCTTGAAAAAAATAATGTAAAAATTGTTAAAGACCTATTTACTTTTAGCGAAAGTGATTTACAAGCAATGGATGGAGTGGGTGAATTGGGCAGTCAAATACTGGTTACATTTTTGCACGATTTAGGATTAATTGAAGAGACGGGAGATGAAGAATCTGAATGAGAGTTTTTGAACTAGCAAAAAAAATAAATCTAGATTCTAAAGATTTAGTTTTAAAGGCTAAGGAGATTGGCATAAACGTAAACACAAGCATGTCAATTATCGAAACCGAAGATGTTAAAAAAGTTCTTTCTTATTTGGGAAAAAGCCCAGAGGAAGATGATAAAAAGACGGAACAGAAAACAACAGAAAAATCCAAAGATAAAGTTTCAGAGAAAAAAGAAAACCCTAAAAGTTTTCAAAAAAAATCCCCAGCAGGATCTTCTCCTGCTCCGGTAAAGAAAAAAGATCGAAAAAAAGAAGCGAGATTGGCTCAGCTTGGAAGCAAAAAAAGTTCAACTAAATTAGGCTCAAGGGTTGCTAAGTCTTTCTCTGTTAGACTTACCGAGACAGCTAGTTCTGTTAGTGAAATTTCTAAAGAATTAAACTCTGTTAATTTAGGCTTAAGCATAAAAGATATCTCAAAGCTTCTAGGAATTCCAATAGCAAATATTTTTTCTTTTTTCAAGGATGATCAAATTGATATAGATTACAAGCCCGACAAAGAACAGCTTTCCTCTTTGCTTAAAAATTGGAAAATTGATCACATAGAGATAATTGATGAAAAAATACATGAACCAGATGCTTCTATGAGCAAAGAGTCTTTAACTGAAAGAATTCCAATTATCACAGTTATGGGACATGTTGATCATGGGAAAACAACATTGCTGGACTATATAAGAGAAACTTCTGTTGCTTCAGGTGAATTTGGTGCTATAACTCAAAAGATAGGTGCAACTCTGGCTTCTACAAAAAATGGAAGAAAGATAACTTTTATAGACACTCCTGGACACAGTTCTTTCACCTCAATGAGATCAAGAGGTGCAAAAATTACAGATGTTGCAGTCCTTGTTGTTGCTGCTGATGAAGGTCCAAGAGAGCAAACTTTAGAGGCATATGAACATATAAAAGCTGCAGGTGTTGAAATGATTGTTGCTTTGAACAAAATGGATAGTCCGAGAGCAAATCCAAATAAGGTTTTAGGTCAATTACAAAAAGTTGGGATTAATCCTTCTGGATTAGGAGGAGATGTTCCTCTTTTTGCAATAAGTGCAAAAAATGGAGATGGAGTTGAGGAACTGCTTGAAGGGATAGTTGAGTTAAGTGACATACTAGAGCTTAAGGCAGATAGTACTGCAAAGGTTCAAGGAGTAGTTGTTGAATCTGAAATAAAACAAAATGGTAAAACCTGTACAGCAATAATCCTTCAGGGCGTATTAAAGACAAAAAGTGTTTTGCTTTTTGATGAGGATTTCAGCGTTGTCAGGGGGATGAGTTCTTATGATGGAAAGACAATGAATGAAGCTCATCCTGGAATGCCTGTTGAGATAACAGGATTGAACCACATTCCTTCTTCAGGCGAGAAATTTTTAGAAGTTAAAAATCAAAAAGCTGCCAAGAAAGCTTTAAGGGCAAGAAGCAAAAACAAGACTCAATCTTCTGAACAGAGAGTTGTTGATATTGACGAACTTTTTTCAACAGGGTCAACTAAAGAATTTAGACTCTTGATAAAAGCTTCAAGTTACGGTGCCTTAGAAGCCATGAAGAAGGAGATAGACGCTTTGAAGTCTGAAGAGTTTAAGGTGTTCGTAGTTAACTCAGGTGTTGGAGATGTAACAACAGGAGATGTTGATCTTGCTCATTCTTCTGACAGTTCTATATTAGGTTTCGAAGTGGGGATTATTGGGTCTGCTTCTAAACTAGCCAAGGAAAAGTCTGTCAAGATTAGTGTGAATAATTTAATTTACAAGATTGTTGAAAACATTAGAAATGAAATTGTTGATTCAATAGATGCAGATGAAGAAGAAATCAAATCCGGAGAATTGGTTCTTTTGGAAATATTTAGAGAAACTCCTAGATTAACAATAGCTGGGGGAAAAGTAAAATCTGGTGAGATCAAGAGAGGTTCTAGATGTAGGATTTTTAGAGATGAAAAGATGATATTTGAAGGGAGAATTGATAATTTAAGAAGATTTAAAGAAGATGTAAAAGAAGTTAAAGAAGGGTTTGAATGTGGTTTCAGGGTTGTTGGAAAACCAGGCCTTAAGCCAAATGACAAATTAGTAACATATGAAATCAAAAGAAGAAAAAAAACAGAGTCAGAAATATTTAATCAATGAAGCAGTTAAGTGTTTTTAAGTCAATAAAAAATTCTTTAGCTAGAGAGATATCTCAATTAGACGATCCTAGAATTCCACCAGATTTAACTTTAACAAAGATTGATTTTTCTCGTGGTTATGGAAAGCTCGATGTCTATATAAGTAGCAGTTCAAGCTCTAAGAAAAAGACAATATTGCACACGATGAATATTGCAAAAAGAAGAATAATTTCAAGGGCTTTAAGTGGCTTGCGTTTAAGAAAAATACCTAAATTAGATTTTTTTTGGGATGATACAGTAGAAAAAGCATTCAAGATTAATCAAATTTTAAACAAGTCTTTACCAGATGATTGAAAAAATAACTACGACAATCGCCAACAATAAGAATTTTCTAATTCTTTCACACAAGGATCCTGATGGGGATTCTGTAGGTAGCTTAGTTGCTTTTAACAATTTAATAAATTCTTTTGAAGACAAAGAAGCTGTGTGTGTTTGTATTGATGAAATTCCTGATATTTATTCTTTTTTTTCAGGAATAAAAAAGATAAAAAAAACAATTCCGGAAAAAAGATATGATGTTGTTGTTTTTTTAGATATTGCTGTTGAACACAGGTTAAATAATGAGTTTCGATCGTTTTTAGATAAAGATTTTTTTACAGTGAATATTGATCATCATTTAAGTAATAGTTTTTTTGCTGATGTTAATTATGTAGAAGAAGATGCAGCATCAACAACAGTTTTAATTTACAAATTATTCAAATTGCTAAATGCAAAAATGGATCAAGAATCGGTTGATGCAATTTTTTTGGGACTAATGACTGATACTGGAAATTTTACTTTCAACACAAATCGTTCGGAAACTTTCAAAATTGCTGCTGACTTGATAGACCTTGGTGCAAATGTTTCATTTTTAAAAGAAAAAGTTTATTTTTCTAATCCTCAAAGGAAAATAAAACTCCTTACAAAAATAATGCAAAGAATAAAAATTGATTCAAGCAGCAAGATTGCTTGGTCTTATTCAAGGCTTTCTGATTGGGCTAAGTATAAGATAACCTCCCCTGACTTTGAAGGGATTCCTGAAGAGTGTAATTCAATAAAAGATGTTAATCTTTTCATACTTTTCAGAGAGGAAGAAAATGGTTTGATTAAGATGAACTTAAGGTCAAAAGGAACTGTTGATTCAAGAATTATTGCGAATAAGTATGGTGGAGGAGGGCACTTTCATGCTTCAGGTGCCAGGTGTTTTGGAGAGTTAGACAAGGTAATGAGACTAGTTACAGAAGAAGCAAGACAAATTTTCTTAAATAATGAATAAAAAAAACAGAAAAATATTTTTATTGTTGTCTTTCTTAATTCTTTCTTTTAGCTTTGGTAGGAATCAAGAAGAGATGGAGGGTTTTAGGGATTTTTCTCTATTGAATAGTATTGTTTTCCAGGAAAATTATTTATTTGAAATGCAGCTCAAAGAGAATTTGATAATTGCAAAAATGAAAAAAGACAATCGCATCAATTCTTGGTTTTCTCTAAAAGATACAGCTTATTTTGACCTGCATGAAAGACTTAATCCCCAAAAATATTTACCCAATGGTATTCCAAGAGATTCCTTAATAGGGATTGAGGATCTTTTTGTTACATTGTCTTTTGCCAATGACAAGTTATGGAAAGAAATTGTGCATCTGGTTGAATTTGGCGTGAGGGAAGAGATTATTTTTTTTGATGTCAATAGTCAAGATTTTTATTTAAGAAATTCCTATTCAGACAAATCTAAAGAATCATTGCGTTTGATTGTGGAGGGTATTGAATCTAGGTTGTTTTTTATTGAATCTAATAGGCTCCATTTCTTTTTAGATGCAGTTCTTTTACTGCCAGAAGATTTCAAATTGAATTGGTTTGATACAATATATGCTTGGAAACCACCTGAGTTACCAAATTAAATATGCTTAAAATTTCTGTTTTACCTGGAGACGGCATTGGGCCTGAAGTTACAGATGTAGCTGTTAATGCAGCAAAATTTGTTCTTGGAGATGATGTTGAATTTCTTTCTTTTCCTGATTTGACTACAAAAAATTGGGTTGATCATAAAAATGATTTAGATGAATCAAAAATGAAGAAAATACTTGCAACAGATTCTATTTTTTTAGGGGCTGTCGGAGATGATTTAGATATAGATTTTGCAGCAAGAGTGTTGTTGAGGCTGAGGTTTGAGTTAGATTTATACGTTAATCTCAGACCTTGTATTTGCAGAGTTCCCGAATTGTCTCCATTAAAAAAATCAAAAGATATTGATCTTCTCATTGTCCGAGAAAACACTGAAGGTTTTTATAGGCAGATAGGAGGTTGGGAAAACAAGGGTCAGGAAGGCGAGATGGCATGGCAGAGGGGCGAATATACGAGAAAGGGTACTGAAAGAATAATTCGTTATGCTTTTGAGTTGGCTCAAAAAGAATCTAGACATCGTGTAACCATGGTGGACAAAAGCAATGTTTTGAGGCATGGACACCAATTGTGGCTCGATATTTTTAATGAGATTAAGAAAGATTATCCAAACATTCAATCAGATCACCTTTACGTTGATGCTTGTAGCATGCAGTTGGTCAAAAGGCCTGAATCTTTTGGAGTCCTGGTTTCAACAAATATGTTTGGCGATATTATTTCTGATATAGGTGCTCAAATAGTTGGAGGTTTGGGTTTGGCAGAATCTGGAAATATCCACCCTGGAAAAATTTCTCTTTTTGAGCCCGTTCATGGATCTGCTCCAAAATATGCAGGAAAGAATGTGGCTAACCCTTTTGCGGCAGTTTTAAGCATGGCTTTGTTGCTGAAGAATAACAATAAGCAAAAAGAAGCAATGTTGTTGAACAATGCTGTAACGGATCTTTTGAAAGAAAACAAAAGCACTGTTGATCTTGGAGGAAATCTAGGAACTTCTGAGGTAAACGACGAGTTGTTATCTAGATTGAATCAATTAAGTTAGTCTTTTCTATCTATTAGATTTATACTTTACCCATGGCAAATATTGAATCGAAAGGTTTGGTTAAAAAGTATGGTAGTCGTACTGTTGTTAACAATGTGAATATTTCGATACCTAAAGGAAAAGCGATTGGCTTACTGGGTCCAAATGGAGCTGGAAAAACAACAACTTTTTACATGATTACAGGCTTGGTTAAACCAGATAAAGGTCAAGTGTTCTTGAATGACAAAGATATCTCAAAGGCACCTGTTTATAAAAGAGCAAGACTGGGTATTGGATATCTAGACCAAAGCCCTAGTATTTTTAGAAAATTAACTGTTGAGGAGAATATTAAACTAGTTCTTGAGGTTAACAAAATCCCAAAGACAGAACATGAAGGAAGGATAGAAGAGCTTCTAGAAGAGATGGGAATAGCCCATTTGAGAAAATCTTTAGGGTATGCTCTTTCTGGAGGAGAAAGAAGAAGGGTTGAGATTGCTCGATCAATAGCAAACAACCCTGATTTTATACTTTTAGATGAGCCTTTCACAGGGGTAGATCCTTTACATATTCAACAACTTCATGAAATCATTGTTCTCCTTAAAGAAAAGAGAGGTTTGGGTATTTTGATTACAGATCACAACCATCTAGCTATGTTGAAAATAGCTGATTGGATATATTTAATGAATGAAGGGAAGATAGAAGTTGAAGGCACCCCTCAAGAGATTAAAAAATCAAAAACAGCAAAAGAAATCTATTTAGGAAATTAAATTGAAGCTAATTGATGTTTTCATCCTGAGGCAAATAAGAGGTCTTTTCCTTTACGGCCTTATGACTTTTACTTTTTTTGTCTTATTTGCTGCATCTTTCAAGGCAGCAATAAAGATGATTGTAGACATGGATACACCAATAGTAAAAGTAGTTGATTTTTTATCATTGGGGATACCTCAATCTCTTGTTGTTGCAATTCCGATGACAATCCTGCTAGCATCGATCCTGACTTTTTCTCAACTTTCTTCAAGCGGTGAATTGAGAGCCGCTTTAGCTTCCGGTTCGAGTTTGAGAAGGATGTCTTTGAGTGTTGTTTTTATTGGAATGATTTCTTTTTGTCTTTCTCTTTCGCTGAATGAATTCCTCATACCTCCTTCTGTTGAGAAGATGGAAAAATTAGTTGTAGAGATATACAAAGAAGGAAATATGCAGTCAGATAATGTAAATTTTGAATCTTATTACCCATCAGGGAATGTCAAATGGACCTTGATTGCTGATAATTTAGATAACAATGTTCTTTACAACCTTCATTTATTTAGTTATGAAGATAAAAAGAATCAGTTGATGTTTTCAGAGTATTTTTTATCCGAAAAAGGGTTTTATATTTCTGAAGATGGAGCTTGGGAGCTTTCAAATGTTACAACGATTTCTAATCTTGGTGATGGTCGTTTTGCAAACCTTAAACAAGACAAGTTGCGTATTTTTTTTCAAGAGAGCCCCACGAAGATAAAAAATCTCAGAACGAAAGATGTGCAGGAGATGACTTATTTAAATGCTAAAAAGTATGTTGAGACAATAAGGGCTAGGGGGGATTCCCTGAAGGCTGACAAGTTGGCGACTCAAACAGAATTAAAAATTGCAGTTCCTTTCGCCTCTATCATCTTTGCTCTACTTGGAATAGCGATGGGCTCTTCATTTGAAAGAAAGCCTGTGGGTGCAGGGATGGGTATAGGCATTTCAATGTTAATAATTTTCTTTTACTACATCGTGATGTTGATTGGAATAGCCTTGAGCAAGATGGGTTTATCGGCAGTTATTTCCGCATGGTTTCCAAACGTTTTGTTTTTAATTATTTCAGTAATAATGTTGGTGAAGAGGGAAAATCCAACATTATTTCCAAGGTAAGTAAATCATGTCGGGATCAGAGCTTTGGATAATATCAACACCAATAGGCAATTTAGAAGATTGTTCCATAAGGCTTAAAAAAACGATAGAAAGGTGTGATATTTTATTAGTTGAAAGTTTAAAAAAATATAGGAATTTAAATGCTTCATTGGGGATTTCAACTTCTCCAAAGGTTTTTAAATGGAGCCTGAATAAAAAAAATATTTCAAAAAAGAAGCTCGCAAGTTTTTTCCTAGATGGAAAAAAGATTGGGCTAATTTCTGATGCTGGTGCTCCAAACATAGCAGATCCAGGATATCAAGTCGTTTATTCAGCCCTGGAAAATAATGCCTCCATTTTTTCTTTACCCGGGCCTTCCTCTGTATCTTCGGCTCTTTCTTTGAGTAGGTGGCCAACTTTACCTTGTTTTATTTGGGGTTTCCCACCTAAAGGAGAAAAGAAGATTTTTTCTTGGCTAAACAGGATGTCGAATATGAAAGGCACTCACCTGGTTTTTGTCAACCCTTCAAAATTAAAAGATTTTATTTTTTTGACTGATAAATTTATTAATGTAGATTTACAGCTTTTTTCTGAGATCTCAAAAATTCACGAGAAGAGAATTGACGGCTCTCCCCAGAATGTCCTGCGAAGCTTGCCAAGTGAAGTTAAAGGTGAGTGGGTAATACTGATTAAATTCATATAAAAACTGAAAATGATGCTAGAATCTCTAGTTTGTATGACACAGATAGATTTTATTTGGGAGGGATGTCCGAGTGGCCAAAGGAGGCGGGCTGTAAACTCGCTCGCGTATGCGTACGGGGGTTCGAATCCCTCTCCCTCCATGGCTTGGAATGCGAGAGTAGCTCAGTTTGGCAGAGCATCAGCCTTCCAAGCTGAGGGTCGCGGGTTCGAGTCCCGTCTCTCGCTTTGCCCAGGTAGCTCAGGGGTAGAGCGCGTCCTTGGTAAGGACGAGGTCGTCGGTTCAATTCCGACCTTGGGCTTTTTAAAATTTGAAAACAAAAAATTAACATTTAGGAGGAATTAAAAATGGGAGAATTTAACAGAGATAAGCCCCATATGAATATTGGGACAATTGGCCATGTTGATCATGGCAAAACTACACTTACAGCAGCTATCAGTAAGGTTTTAGCAGCAAAAGGGCTTGCTGAGCAAACTGCTTTTGAGGATATTGACAAAGCTCCAGAAGAAAGAGAAAGGGGTGTTACTATCAATGTTTCTCATATTGAGTATGAAACAGAAACTAGGCACTATGCACATATAGACTGTCCTGGTCACGCTGATTACATTAAGAACATGATAACTGGTGCAGCTCAGATGGATGGAGCTATTCTTGTTGTTGCAGGTGATGATGGTCCTATGCTTCAGACAGCAGAGCACGTTTTGCTTTCGAAGCAGGTAAATGTTCCTGCTTTGTGTGTATTTGTCAACAAGGTTGATAAAGTTAAAGCAGCTGAAGGTGATGATGCTGATGAAATGTTAGAGCTTACAGAGATGACAATTAGAGATTTGTTGAATAATCATGGTTATGATGGAGACAACGCTCCTATTATTTACGGCAGTGCTCTTGGTGCTGTTGAAGGTAAGCCAGAATGGGAAGAAAAGATAGTAGAACTTATGGCTGCTGTTGATGAATATTTCCCACTTCCTGAAAGAGATCAAGATAAAGATTTCCTTATGCCTATAGAAGATATTTTCTCAATCAAGGGTCGTGGAACAGTTTGTACTGGAAGGGTTGAAAGAGGTACATTAAACATAGGTGATGCAGTCTCTTGTCTAGGAATGGGTAGAGATCAGGATACTGTTGCTACAGGTATTGAAATGTTCAACAAGAATCTTGGAAATGCAATTGCCGGAGATAATGCAGGTATTCTTTTAAGAGGTACAAAAAAGGATGAGCTGGAAAGAGGTATGGTTATTGCAAAACCTAAATCAATAAAAACTGCTACCGAATTCAAAGCTCAGGTTTATATACTCAAGAAAGAAGAGGGAGGTAGACATACTCCTTTTAAATCTAATTACAGACCTCAGTTCTTTGTAAGAACAGGAGACATTACTGGATCTGTAGAATCTTTGGCTGATCCAAATAATGGAACAGTGGTTGAGTTTGCAAATCCTGGTGACAATGTTGAAGCAAAAATCACTTTGATATACCCAGTTGCATGTGAGCAAAATTTAAGATTTGCTATTAGAGAGGGTGGAAAAACTATAGGAACTGGTGTTATTACAGAGATTCTTAAATAGTTATACATTTAAAGGATATATCTAATAGGTTATGGCAAAAAAAGAAGGTCGTAGGGTGCATTTTTACTTAGAGTGCACAGAGTGTGGTGATAGGAATTACAGAAGTTCTCGGAGCAGGTTGAATTCTCCAGAGAAAATGAAGTTAATGAAATATTCTCCACGTTTGAAAAAACATACTTTACACAAGGAGGTAAAGGGTTAGTTAATGAACTTTCAATCAAACGTTAATGACTTTAAGGCTGAAATGAAAAGGATATCATGGCCTTCTAGGAGCATTACTCTTAATGCAACTAGGGGCGTCTTGTTTGTAATCCTTATTGTTGCATTGTTTTTGGGCCTTATTGATTTGATTTTAAGCAAGATTCTTGCTCCTATTCTGTTATGAGTCGTGATTGGTACATATTGGAAACTGTAAACAGGTATGAAATTCAAGTCGGCCTGTCTGTAAGCAGAGGCATTGCTGGTGTTGATTCAACAACATTGGATCCAGATCAAGATGAGATGGTTAGAAAAAATAAATATTATGAAAAAATCGACCCCGAAGATGCTGTTCTTCTTGAAGAAGTTGTTACGAGGGTTGAAGTTCCTGCTACCTCGATAAAAGAAAGAGGCAAGGTGGTTATAAAGAGGCTTTATCCAAAATATGTTTATATTCAAATGAAGCATAATCTTGAAACAAAAGGCAATATAAAAAATATCATAAATAACATTTATGGTGTAATTAATTTGATAGGTGGGTGGGACAATCCACAACCGCTCTCAGAAGAAGAAGTTCAAATTTTATTAAAGCAAATAGGAGAAGCTCAAGTTATTGATTCTGTTGAATTTGCTGAAGGAGATTTGGTCAGAATCCTAGAGGGGGCTTTCCAAGACTACACAGGAAGAGTTCAAGATATAAATCTAGATAAGAGATTAGCAGGTGTAACTATCCCTATATTTGGAAAAGAAACAAGAGTTGAAATTGATATTGATAAGATGGTGGCTGCATAATGGTACAAAAAAAAGTTGTAGGAAAGGCAAAATTGCAAATTATTGGAGGTAGCGCAAATCCAGCACCTCCTGTTGGTCCAACTCTTTCGAGCTTGGGTGTAAATATAATGCAGTTTTGTCAATCCTTTAATAGTGCTACAAGCAATAGAAAAGGGGAGGTTGTTCCTGTTATCATCACTGCTTATCGTGATGCTAGTTTTGACTTTGTAACACTTGAACCTCCCGTTAGTGCATTGATAAAAGAAGCAGCTGGTTTAGATAAAGCATCTGCTGATGCTTTAAGGATAAAGGTAGGTGCTATCACCATGGATTCTGTCAAGGCTATAGCAGAGAGGAAACTCGAAGAGTTGAACACAAGAGATGTTGATGCTGCAATGAACATAGTTAAAGGCACAGCTCGTTCAATGGGCGTTGTCATTGGAGATAAAGATGACGAAGAGATTAAAGAGCTAATAAAACAAGGTGAAGAATTTGCAAAAGCCAAGGAAGAGGAAGAAGCTGCTGCTGCTGCTGAAGCTGCTGCTGTCCCTAGTGACGAAGAGGCAGTCTCTGAAGGAGAGGTTGCTGCCGGTTCTGAAGGTGAAGAAAGTTCTGGAGATGAAAATTAATGAAAAGGTCTAAAAGAAGTTTAGAGAATAGAGAAAAAGCGGGCTTCAAGACAGCTTCACTTGATGCAGGTTTGGATTTGCTTACTTCAATAAAATCTGCAAAATTTGACGAATCTGTTGATTTGCATATTTCACTTGATATAGATCCAAAACAAGCAGATCAACAAATTAGAGGTACCATGCTTTTACCACATGGAACAGGAGATAGTCCTAATATTGCAGTTGTTGCTGATGGCAAAAATGCAGAAGAGGCAAAAGAAGCTGGAGCACAAAAAGTTGGCGCAAAAGATCTCATAGATGAGATTAAATCTGGAAAATTGGATTTTGACATTTTGCTAGCACACCCCTCTATGATGAGAGACTTGGCTCCATTAGGGAGAGTCCTAGGTCCTAGAGGGTTGATGCCAAGTCCAAAAGCTGGAACAGTATCTTCTGACATGAAAGGCACTGTCAGTGAATTTTTGAAAGGAAAGCAGAGTTTCAGAAATGATGACGGTGGAAATGTTCATTTGAAAGTCGGAAAAAAATCTTTCAAAAAGAATCAATTGCTTGAAAATATACAAATGGCTCATGAAACCATTAAGTCAATGAGACCTTCTTCCGTAAAGGGTATTTATATGAAGAAAGTTTCTCTTAGTTTGACAATGGGACCTGGGGTAAAGGTTGAAATATAATGGCTAGCACAAAAATTTTAAATCAGAAAAAAGACAAAGTTTCTAAAAAAGCTTCTTCAGTTAAGGAAAGTACCTTTTTTGGAATTTTTGCAAATTCTCCAATCAGTGTTCAAGACGAAACTCTCTTTAGGAGGGAAATTCGAGAGCAAGGCGGGAGTTTTTCTGTTATCAAAAATACCTTGATGTGGAGAGTTATAGATGAATTAGATTTAAACGATGATGAAAAAAAGGATTTAAAGGAGACTGTAAAAGGTCCTATTGCGCATGTTGTAGTGAATGAAGAGAATCCTTTCCCAGTTATTCAAATGATGGTAAAAAGATTGAAGGCTGATGATTCGTTTAATTTTAAAGCAGGAACGCTAGAGGGTGGAGTTGTTGATTCCAACTCTTTTGTAAATCTTGCAAAGATAAATAACATTGAAGATCTCTATGCCCAATTGGTTGGATGTCTTGATTCCCCAGTTTCAGGACTGGTTTGGACTCTAGACGGTGTTCTTTCTAATTTGGTTTGGACTCTAGATGAAATAGCTAAAAATAAATCTAAATGAGGTGGTGTAAATTATGAGCAAAGATAAACTCATTGAAAGTATTGAAAAAATGAAGGTTAGCGAGTTGGTAGAGCTTGTTGAAGCATTGAAAGAAAAATTTAATGTTCAGGGTTCTCCTGTAGCAATGGCTGCTGCTCCGGCTGCATCGGATGATGCTGGAGATTCTGGGCCATCAACCGTCAAAGTAACTCTTAAAGCTGCTGGACAGCAAAAGATAGCTGTTATTAAGGCTGTTAAAAGTGCTTTGGGTCTCGGTTTGAAAGAAGCAAAAGAACTTGTTGACAAAGCTCCGGTTTCTCTTAAGGAAGGAATTTCTGAATCAGAAGGTGAAGAAATTAAGTCAGTATTGGCGGAAGCTGGTGCCGATGTTGAGATCGAGTAACAATTTTTAATACAAGTTGTATTTTTTACGCATTTTGCGTTTTTTTAATTTTTATATAAGGGGTTTGCTATGTCAAAAAAGGTTTCTAAAAGTTCTTTTGAAGAAATAAAGGATTTTTCAGTTCAAAGAAAATTTACTGATGCAATTGAGCATGACTTAATTCATCATCAGAAAAAAAGTTACGAATACTTCACAACAAAAGGTATAGATCGTGTCATGAGGGAGGTTTTTCCTGTGACTTTTGACGACAAGAAGGTAACTCTTTCGTTGCCAGAAGGAATGCCTTCTTTTCAACTGGAGGATCCTGATGAGCCAATAGAGGTTTGTAGAAAACTTGGAAAAACCTATGCAACTTCTCTTTCTATCCCTGTGCAACTCTATAGAGAGGAAACTGGAGAATTTAAAGTTCAAGAGTTAAGGATTGGAAATATTCCAAAAATGACACCAAGTGCTACCTTTATCATTAATGGAATTGAAAAAACTTGTGTTTTCCAACTTCTGAGGAGTCCTGGAATATTCTTTAAGAAAGAAAACTCAGGACAGAAAAATGAAAACAATGTTGCAAAATTTGTTCCATCAAGAGGGAATTGGATGGAATTTAATCTAGATGCAAAGGATAGATTTTGGATTAGGTTAGGTAAGTTTAGAAAGTTCCATCTTTCTACATTCTTGAAAGCCTTGGGTTTTGAATACAGAACCGTAAAAGGAAAGCCTTATCCAGGAGAATTAGTTTTTGTAAGTGAGTCAAAAGGCAAAAATTTAGATGAAGAAAAAATAGACAAGAGAAAGAAGCTTGCTTCGTATAGAAAGCAACTTATAAAAGTTTGTGAAGGTTGGAAGGCCAGAAGTTCTATAAAAAATGCAGATGGTGAAACTATTGTAAAAAAGGGACAAATTCTCACGAAAGATCATGTGGAAGCAATTCAGTATCTTCCTGAAAATGATGGAAAGGAAGCTTACGTTGAGTCTAAGGTTGAAAGTTATCCCGATGTGAAAATTGGAAAGGATGATGATTCTCCATGGGCTTTTCAGAAATGTTTTGAAGATGGTCTGTCTTCTGGGCTTCTAAGCAGGGATGAATGTATTAAAGAAATATATTTAAATTTCAGACCTAACGATCAAATTCCTTCATCAGAAGCAGCACTTGATTTTATTTGGAAGAGATTTTTTGAAGGGGAATATTACGATCTTTCTGAAGTTGGGAGATATCAGATAAACCAGACTTTCCAAAATGACGACATACCCCTTTCTCATCAGAGATTAACGATTCAAGATGTCGCAAGAGGTATTAATTTTTTAATAGGGAAAGTTAGGGAAGAAGAAGATTCTGATGATATTGATCACTTGGGGATAAGAAGAGTTAGAGGCGTAGGGGAAATGATTTCAGGAGAATTGAAGAAAGGCTTGATGGGTATGGTTAAAATGGCCAGAGAAAAGTCAAGGACCCAGGATGGAGAGACCCAAACTCCACAAACTTTAATAGTTCCGAAATTGGTTTTGAGACCCATTGACAGATTTTTTAGCACTGGGGAGCTGGTTCAATTCTTAGATCAGACAAATCCTTTTTCAGAACTTGTGCATAAAAGAAAGCTTTCAGCCATGGGGCCTGGAGGTCTTTCCAGAAAAAGAACAGGTTTTGAGGTTAGGGATGTTCATAAAACACACTATGGAAGAATTTGCCCAATTGAAACTCCCGAAGGTGCAAATGTTGGCTTAATTACAAGCTTGTCTTTATGGGCGAGGATAGATGAAAAGGGTTTTATTGAAACTCCTTATATTCCTGTTGATAAAGGAACTGTCAATTTTCCTAAAAAGGAGTCTGATGTTAGGTTTTTTAATGCACTTGAAGAGGAAGATTTTTATGTTGCTTCTTCTTGTGTTTTTATTGATGAAAAGAATGAAATTTCCGGACCTTCTCACAAGGACAGGTCTAAAACAAGCAAATTCAGAGTAAGTGCTAGACACAGGAGGGAGCCCCAATGGGTTGATTCCAAAGAGGTTACGCATCTTGATTTCAGTAATGATCAACTTGTTGGAGTTTCTGCTTCTCTGATTCCTTTTCTGGAGCATGATGATGCAACAAGGGCTTTAATGGGGGCAAACATGTTACGCCAGTCTTGTCCTTTGATATCTCCTTCTCCAGCGAAAGTTTTTACTGGAATGGAATCCGCTGCAGCAATGTCAAGCGGTTACATACTTAGAGCCAAGGGGCCAGGAAAAATAAAAAGTGTTTCTCCTCAAGATGCTGATAGTGGAAGTCAGATAACAATTGAATATGACAAAGCTCAAATTCTTGATGAGACTGGAAAAGAATCCAAAAAGCATGTTCTCTCTTTAAGGAGGTATGCAAGAAGTAATCAAAGTACAGTTATTGATCAAAAACCAGTAGTTAGAGCTGGCCAAAGAGTTAAAAAACATGAGATTTTGACAGATGGCCCTGGTATCAAAAATGGAGAATTAGCACTTGGCCAAAATCTTACAGTTGCTCTGATGAGTTTAGATGGCTATAATTTTGAAGATTCAATTGTTGTTAGTGAAAGGATTGCAAAATTAGGACTTTTGGACAGTGTTCAAATAGAGAAATTTGAATGTGTTGCTAGAAGGACTCGCTTGGGAGAGGAAATCATTACTGCCGATATTCCAAATGAAGATGATTCTTTATTGGCAAATTTAACAAAAGACGGTATAGTTAGAGTTGGAACCGAGGTTGGTCAAGGTCAGTTGTTGGTTGGAAAACTTACTCCAAAACCAGAAAAAGAAAGAACTCCTGAAGAAAAGTTAATCTGGAAAATCATGAACCAAAAAGGATCTGATATGAGAAATACATCTTTGAGAATGCCAACTGGGGAGCATGGTGTTGTTATTCGTGTGGATACTCTTTCAAAAGAAGATAGTGGAGTTGAGCTGAGACCAGGTGTTTTGCAGAAAGTAGATGTTTATGTTGCTATAAAAAGAAGGTTGACTGTTGGAGATAAATTAGCTGGAAGGCATGGTAACAAAGGTGTTGTAAGTACAATTTTGCCCGAAGAAGATATGCCTTATTTGTCAGATGGAACTCCGGTTGACGTCATACTCAATCCTTTAGGAGTTCCTTCAAGGATGAATATTGGTCAGCTTATGGAACTTCATTTGGGTTGGGCAAGCAAGCATTCGGGGAAAAGGGCAAAGGTTCCTGTTTTTAACGGTTGTTCCATGGAGACAATTCAAGATGAGTTAGAGAAGAATGGCCTTAGAAGGGATGGAAAAAGCATTGTCTATGATGGAAGAACTGGAGCAAGGTTGGAAAATGATGTTGTTGTTGGGGTCATGAGCATCATGAAACTAAACCATCTTGCTGAGGCTAAGGTCCATGCAAGATCAATTGGTCCTTACTCTTTGATAACACAACAACCTCTAGGTGGTAAGGCGAGAGGTGGAGGGCAGAGGTTTGGAGAAATGGAGGTTTGGGCTTTAGAAGCTTATGGAGCAAGTAGAGCTTTGCAAGAGATGCTCACTATAAAAAGTGATGATATTGAAGGCAGAAATCTTGCTTACAAAAAGATGACAAGGGGTGAAGCTATTGATCTTTCTTTAAAGCCAGAAAGTATAAACAATCTAGATAAAGAAATAAGAGGGCTGGGTTTGGATTTGGAATTTTTCCAACATGGAGATCAAAACGAATTCTCCGAAGAGTTTTCGCAAGATGCTGATGAAGCAAAAGATTCTGATGGTGATGGGAAAGATGGAGACAATGGAGACAATGTTGACTCTGCTGAAGAAACCAAAGAAGGGGAAGAAGGAAATCAAGAAAAAGTAGTATCTGAGGAGAATGAACAAGATGAGTAAAAAACAAATTTCAGCTTTAAGGATTTCTATAGCAAACCCCGAAAAGATCAAGGGTTGGGGTGGAGAGGTTCTTCAACCTGAAACTATAAATTACAGAACTGGAAGGCCAGAACCAGATGGCCTATTCTGTGAAAAGATATTTGGACCAACGATTAGTTTTGAATGCTATTGTGGAAAATATAAAAATGTAAGAAGGGATAATTTGGAATGTGAGGTTTGTGGTGTTTCGGTTACTCATAAAAGGGTTAGAAGAAGATGGATGGGGACAATTAAATTGGCTGCATCTGTTGTGCATCCTTGGTTCTTAAGTATTCAGCCAAAAAATGTTTTACAAAATGTTTTAGGGTTGTCAAAAAGAGCGACAAAGCAGATTGTTTACTACATGAAATACGCTGTTGTTTTTGTTGATTCCGCAAAAAAAGAAAGTCTTTTGGGAAGGGTTGATGGTGCAATAAATCCTACAAAATGGCAGGATTCTAAGCATATCTCTAAGACTTTAGATATGTCTATATCTGATATTGATTCAATTACATTGGAAGATAAGCAAAACCTGATGTCCTTAAGGTTGAAAGAGTATAAGGGTAGTTTGAAGGATTGGGTTGAAGCCGAAATACAGCTATTACTTTCCAGAACAAATAGACCAAAGTACTGGAACAAAACAACAGCTGCTGAGTTGCTTTTTCAAGAACTTGGAGGGTCTCAGCTTTCAGAACCTTTTCTTGCGAAGGACGGAGAGGTTCTTTTGGATGTTAACACTAAAATTGAATTCAGAACCATCCAAAAGCTATTAAATTCAAAAATTGACGAATCTGTATTAAAGGGAATGAAGATAAAGGTTGGGAAAACGCAGAGAAGTTTGGAAAAGATAATAGACCAAAGAACTTCAAAAGAGGTTTTGAAGATTGGAGATGAAAAATTTGATCCTCGAAAAGGTGAATTATGGAATGTTAAATTTTGGGAATTTCTTAAAACAGAAATTGCTTTTCAGGTAGCTAATATAAAAGAAATAGCTCAATACAATGAGATCCAAGAAAGGGCAATCATGGCTCAAGAGCAATTAGTTCATGGGTTAGACCTGTTTTGGGGTTTGCAAGGTTACGACCCTCTCAAAGAAGGAGATAGCGAATCTCCATTCATGTTTTCTGGAGACCAGAAAAGAAATCTTGATAACATTAGCAGGATAATCGAAAAGAGAGGGGGAGTTCCTGCTGAACAGGTCTTCAAGATTGATACTGGAGGTAGGGCTATTAAGGAAATGCTGAAAAGGATAGATGGAAATAGCGAAGATGCTTTAGCAGCCATAGTCAACAAACTGGATAATGATTTGGAAAAAATGACTAAAACCAGATCTAGAGATGTCAAGAAAAGATTACGTGTGATGAAACAGTTCTTAAGAAGCAGGAGATATGCTGATATAAGACCAAATAGATTAGAGTGGATGGTTTTTGAGACTTTGCCAGTTATCCCTCCTGACCTAAGGCCGATAGTTAGTCTTGAGGGAGGAAGGCAAGCAACGAGTGATATCAATGAACTTTATCATAGGGTCGTAACCAGAAATAAGAGATTAAAGAACATGGTTAAAATTCGTGCTCCTGAAGTTATTGTAAACAACGAAAAAAGACTTCTTCAACAGTCTGTTGATGCCTTGTTTGATAACCAAAGAAGTCAGAAGGCTGACAAGGACCCCAACGGGAGACCTTTTGAGTCTTTAACAGATACGCTAAGAGGTAAAAAAGGTAGATTTAGACAGAATCTTCTTGGAAAAAGGGTTGACTATTCTGCAAGAGCAGTGATTGTTTCTGGGCCAAAATTGAAACTTTGGCAGTGTGGTTTACCTAAGAAAATTGCTTTAGAGCTTTATAAACCAAAATTAAGGAATGTTTTGGAGGAGAAAGGTCTTATTGATGGTGTCAGTTCGAAAGATCCGATATCTGAACTTCTTAAGAAAGGAGTAAAAGAAAGAAGGCTTGTTTGGGATATTCTGGCACAGCTAATAAGTTCTTCTGTTGTTATGTTGAACAGGGCTCCAACCTTGCATAGGCTAGGGATACAGGCTTTTCAACCAATTTTGACTGATGAATCTGCAATCAGGCTTCATCCTTTAGTTTGTACTCCTTTTAATGCTGATTTCGATGGAGATCAAATGGCTGTTCATTTACCTTTGTCAGAAGGAGCTCAGGCTGAAGCAAGATTGCTTATGCTTTCTACGAATAATCCTTTTGTGCCGGGCACAGGGTCTCCATCAAACCTCCCGAGTCAAGATGTTATTTTAGGTTTAGCTTACCTGACTTCAAATCCAAAAGAAAGAATTGAAATTTCAAGAAATGATCTTTCTAGCGCTAAAAAATTAGAAAAAAACTTTATTGGGCATGTTTTAACCAGGAATATGTCTTCTTCAAATTCTCCCTTTATCAAAACAGTTAAAGAAAAATGGAACTACATTAATCAAGACTTAATCAGAGACATGAGATCCAAATGGCCAAAAGGTGTCCAAAGTATTTCTTTTCCGATTTCGAGAATAAGGGCTTCTTTTACCTCAGAGAGTGAAGCAAGGCTGGCTTATGATTCACAAAGAATTATTGATGATGAATTAAACAAACCCCTATCTGTTAGGGATGTAATTATTGTTAGGAAAAAAGATGCTTCTAAAGGTTTTAGGGTTACGACTGTAGGAAGAGTCATTTTTAATGAAATATTACCAGACAATGTACCATTTGTAGATGAACCTGTTTATATAAAAGAATTAAGAAGAATAAATAACAAGATACTAAAAGAATGTCCTCAAAGCGAAGCAATAAAAATATGTGATTCAATTAAAGATTTGGGATTTAGACAGTCTAGTTTAGCAGGTATTTCTTTGTCTGTTGATGATGTTATTATTCCTGAAAGAAAACAAAGGATAATAGCTCTTGCTGAAGAGGTTGAGTCTTTTATTGTTAAAGCTTACTCAAAAGGGACTCTTACTCCTGAATTAGCTGGAATGTGCAATCAGAGATTGAAAACAAATATTACTTTTGCTGAAAAGAATCCAAGAACTGGAGGTTTGGAATTGGTTAGACCAAATGAATTAGGTCGTCCAGCCAACAAAAAACACAACAATGTCCCGGAAAAATGGTCTGATGGATTAAGTCCATTATCCGGAAAGAGATTGGAGTCAAGAAGATTCGACAAAATTAGTTACGAAAGAATAATAGAAGCTTTGTGGAACAGGGCAACAGAAAGGATAACTGAGCTTTTGATAGAAGCTGGAGAGCAAGCAGAAGACAATTCTTTGATGTTGATGATTAATTCTGGAGCCAGGGGCAAGATGGATCAGGTTAGGCAGCTTGCTGGAATGAGAGGTTTAATGGCTGATCCAACTGGAAAATTAATACTTTCTCCTATTAAGAGTAATTTTAAGGAAGGTTTGTCAGTTCATGAATACTTCAGTTCTACACATGGAGCAAGAAAAGGACAAACAGATACTGCCTTAAGAACGAGCAGGTCAGGTTATTTAACAAGAAGGCTTGTTGATATTGCTCATTCTCTGTATATTGTTGAGGATGATTGTGGTACTGTGAGGGGAATAACTAAAAGACCTCACTTTAAAACAAAGAAAGAAGAGGAAAAAGCAAAAACTAAACTTGGTTTGAAATGGTATGAAAAAGATGGTCCAATGAATTGGAGTTCTTTTGCAAAAAGAATCATACACAGATATACTTCTGAAAGAATATATGATGAAAATGGCGATCTTGTATGTGACGAAAGAGTCTTGATTACAGAGAAAAATGTGGAAAAGATAGTTAAGGTAGTTAAAGCAAGAAGCCTCAAGGCGGCAAAAAAGAATTCTTGGGTGCAAGTAAACAAAGCTGGAACAACAGGTGTTAAATTACTTTCTCCGATAACTTGCAATTCTTCAGGAGGGTGTTGTTCACATTGCTACGGCTACAATAAAGCAACTGGATCTCCTGTAAGCATGGCTGACCCTGTTGGTGTTATAGCTGCTCAATCAATCGGTGAACCAGGAACTCAATTGACAATGAGAACATTTCATACAGGAGGTGTTGCTGGATCTGATGTTTCTGATATTACCCAGGGGCTTCCTCTTGCTGAGATATTCTTTGAAGTTTACCAGAGCAGGTTTAAACCTGACATCAAGGGTGAAGGTGCTGTTTTGAGTCCTATCTCAGGAATTGTTACAAACATTAAAGAACTTCCAAATAATTCAAGACACAGCTATGAGGTTTCAGTATCTCCTGCTGTAAAGAAAAAAGGAAAAAAATTAAAGGTTAAATCAGGTGATTTTGAACAAATATTAATTCCCAAAAACAGAGATATTGAAGTTAAAGTTGGAGATGAATTGAGTGTTGCTGATGCTATAAGTAGTGGTTTGAGAAGCCCTATTGAAATATTAGCCTCTCAAGGGATTGACGCAGCTCAATCTTATGCCTTGGATAAAATTCAAAATGTGTACAGATCTCAAGGGGTAGATATATTTGATATTCATTTTGAGGTTATTCTGAAAGAAATGTTTAGGTATGTCAAGGTTATAGATGGGGGAGATTCAACATATATGCCTGATGACAAGGTTCCAATAAATGAAATTAAACTGATTAATAAGAAGTTGGAAGATGCAGGCTTGAAAAGAATTAGTTGGGAACAGGTGTTGGTAGGGTTGAAAAAGGGAGCAAGTAATAGTAGCTCTTTCTTATCTGCTGCAAGTTTTCAAATGACTGCAAGTGCTTTGATGGAGGCTGCTATAGAAGGAAAATTAGACTTTTTGAATGGTTTAAAAGAAAATGTTATTGTTGGTGAAAGGGTTCCGGTTGGTACTGGTTTTAGGAATTTTGAAGATGTCAGCTATGAAGTCGTGGGAAGCCCTTTTGGTACTGGTGTTTTAGATGAGGATTTGGATGGTTATTCTAGTTAGTCCAAAATGGCCAATAGCTATTAACTAAAATAGCTGTCATAATTCCTGTTACTACGCCAGCTGTAACTTCTATAGGGGTGTGTCCAAGAATTTCCTGGAGTTCTTCAAAGTCTTTTTTTATTATCTTTGCATCTTTTCTTTCAAAAAGATCTCCCATCAAGCTATTTATTGCTTTTGCATGTTCTCCTGTTTTTCTTCTTATTCCCAATGCATCAAAAATAACTAAAGTTGCCCAAATGAGGGAAACTCCAAAGACTGGAGAGCCAAAACCAAGGTTAATCCCAACGGACCACGCACCAGCCATAGCAAAAGAGGTATGACCTGAAGGCATTCCTCCGTATGAAGCGCTATTTCCATTGTTGAGTTTTATTTTTTTAAAAAATGATTTTAAAATTGTTCCAAAAAGAGACCCAAAAGCAGCACTTGCGAAAACTTTATTACCTAATATTTCAAGAAGTATATTCATTTTTTTTGAGTACCAAGATTATCATAGTAAAAATCAAGGGCAAAAGCATCAAAAAATCATATTTATTAAAAATATCTATATTCGGAATGAATGCACTAAAGAGGTATCTTAATTTTTCATGCATCTTATAAGATGTGAAAATATTTAAGAAAATTAAAAAACCAGGAAGCAAAGACAATAAAAAAATAGTTTTTTCTTTTTGTTTTGTTGTGAATAAAAAACAAATCAAAAATCCCCATGCTGATCTAAAAACAAGATGCCACACCCATGTTTCTGAATTTGTTGAATAAGCTGAGTTTGAAGACAAAAGGAAAACAACACTTCCGAGAAGTCCTGTTGCCCCTAGGCAGGCTAGATGAGAAAAAATGTAAGTTAAGTCTGCTTCCCCTTTGGAAAAACTGTTTTTTCCGTAAAATTTTAAAAGTTGGTTGCTTTTGTTTTTTCTGCAGAATAAAAAAAATCCAACATCGTAAAAAAGTATTGAAATATATATATAGACTGGATTCAATACAGGAATTATGACTGAGAATATCCACCATATTGGCAAGTAGGCATTATTTGTTATTGATGACCATAGCCATTGTGTTGACGAGAGCACTTTTCTTAAATTTTTCATAAACTTATTTCAACTTTTTTAAAGTCAGCAAAGGTATCAATTTCTTTTATGAAGTGTGTATTTTTTTTATCTGTTTTTATTTTCCAACCATTTTTATCGGGAACTGATGACCATAAAAATATTCGTTTATCAAGGTATTCTCCTGGAGAAATGGATGTTTTTGTTTGATAAAGGTTTATTTTCTTGCTTGTTTTTTCATTTTTATATAGGCATCCTGATGGCGTAAGGATTAGATTTGGACAAGATTCAAAAAAAGTTTTATTTTCTGCAAGGTATATTTGGTTGAAGTTTGTATTTCTCATTGTTTCAAATTCATTTTTCTCAATTTTTTCAGATAGCCAAATGATTAAATTTTGATTTTTCCAAAAGGTGTTGATTAAAATTCCCAGATTAAGATTTTCATAAAAGGTTAATTCTGATATTTTTTTCAAACTGAATTTTTGAACTTTTTTCAAGATGTCTGTGTTTTTTAAGTTAGAAAAATTATTTATTCCAATATCATTAATTATGTTTTTCACTTTGATGTATTTAGGAAAAGGAAGCGGATAGGTTATGACACCATTTTTTTTCGGAAAAATTCTCTTGGAAAACCGTTCGGTAACATCATTATTAGTTTTTTCAAAAATCCAAATATTGAAGATCTCATTGTTGTTTTTTTTTATTGTTGAAATGTAGTTGGAATTTTCCCGAAATATATTTTCTGGAATTTTTATTGGGTTTATTGTCATTTGTTTTGTTTATAGAATTCTAAATACCCTTTTTGGTATGTATTGTCTAAAATTAGACGGTTTATGAAAAAAATAAAAATTACCCCAAAGTCAATTTATTTAAAAAGAAGAGATTTTTTGAAAAGTACCTTGTATGGTTTTCCTGCCCTTTCTTTGGTTCAAAATGCAAGGTCTTTTTTTTCAAAGAAGGATTCAGAGTTGACGCCGTATGATTCGGTAACTTCCTATAATAATTTTTATGAATTTGGAACCGGGAAGGATGATCCAAAAAAATATTCAGGGAAGATGGTTACAAAACCTTGGGAATTGAATGTTTCTGGATTGTGCGATCTTCCCAAAGTCATGAATATTGACGATGTTTTAAGTTTGATGAAGGTTGAAGAAAGGATTTATAGGCTCAGATGTGTTGAAGGCTGGTCCATGGTCATTCCTTGGTTGGGCTTCTCTTTGGCAGACTTTCTTTCGAAATTTAATCCAAACAGTCAAGCTAAGTACGTGAAGTTTGAAACACTTTACAGGCCAAGCGAAATGCCTGGACAAAAAAGCAATGTTTTAGATTGGCCATATGTTGAAGGTTTGAGAATTGATGAAGCAATGCACCCCCTTGCCTTTATAGCAATTGGTTTGTATGGGGAAAGTTTATTGAATCAAAATGGCGCACCATTAAGATTGGTTGTTCCATGGAAGTATGGTTTTAAAAGTATCAAATCTATAGCAAAGATAAGTTTTGAAGAAGATATGCCTTTGACATCATGGTGGAAGTCAAATCCGAGAGAGTATGGTTTTTATAGTAATGTAAATCCAAATGTAGATCACCCCAGGTGGAGTCAAAAAACAGAAAGAAGGATTGGGGAGTGGACAAGAAGGAAAACGCTAATTTACAATGGTTATGGAGATCAGGTTCATAAGCTTTATGAGAAAATGGATTTGACAAAATGGTTTTAAAAAAAAATAAATATTTGTTTTTTTCTTTTTTCTTGATTGTTTTCAGTTTTGTATATCCTTTTCTGAATGTTGATTTTTTTTCCATAAACCCAGTTGAGAGCATTCTTCATTATTCAGGCCAAAGTTCAATACGGTTTATGCTTGCAACTCTCGCAATCTCTCCTTTGATGACCTTTTCTAAAAAGCCTTATTTGATATTTTGTAGAAAGATATTTGGTTTAACTTCTTTTTTTTATTGTCTTATTCATTTCTTGATTTATTTTGTATTTGAATTAGAAAAATCTAATCTTGGTTTTTTTTATTCTGATGCAGTCAAAAGACCTTTTATTTTTTATGGATTCCTTGCTTTTCTTTGTTTGATTCCATTAGCTATAACTTCAAATCAGTATTTTGTAAAAAAAATGGGTTCAAGAAGGTGGAAAAAATTGCATCAATTGGTTTATTTGGCTTTTGCATTTTCTTCATTTCATTATTATTTCAAGTCTGTTTCTAAAGAGGGTCCCGATTTGGCTTTAATATATATCTTAATAGGTTTGTTGTTGTTGTTTTTTCGTGCTTTTAAATTTAATTTTCGTTCTAGAATAGGCCATTAGTGCAACGTAAAGATACTGTCAGAAATCCACTTTCAAAAAAAGAAATATCAAATCCATTTTTAAGTATTGATGCATCAAATATAAAACTTTTTGTTACGGATATTGATGGCACACTTACAAATGGAAACCTGTATTATCTTCCTGGTGTTGTTTCTGGGTCAGAAATTATTAAACAATTTAATGTACATGATGGTTATGCTGGAAAACTTCTTCTGGAAAAAGGTGTATCCGTAGCTGTTTTATCTGGGAGGAAGGATTCTTCAAGCATTTCCAGGGTGAAGGATTTAGGTTGGGATGTGGTAGGTCTTGGGGTCGAAGACAAGTTAGAGGTTCTTTCAGAATATTTAAAAAAGAAAAATCTTGATTTTTCACAAGTAGCTTATCTTGGGGATGATTTAAATGATCTTGAATGCATATTGAATGTTGCTGTTGGTGCTTGTGTTTCGAATTCTCATAGTGGCTTAAAAAGAAAATGTGATTTCATATTGACGAAATCCGGTGGGGATGGAGCTTTTAGAGAGTTGGTTGACATGTATTTGGAGTGCTTGTGAAAAAAGAAATTTTATTAGTCTTCGTTTCTTTTTGTGGTTTTTTATTTTTTTCAAGCAAATCAAGCCCCATATCATTAACAATATCAGATCAAGAAGGAGTTCAGATCCTTAAACTTTTTGGAGAAAATTCTGAGGAGGATTTAACTGAAAATTTGTTTTTAGAAAATATAGAGATGGATTTTTTACAAGGAGAAAATGAGTCAAGCTTAATTGCAGCTGAGGGAGTTTGGAAAAAAACTGAAAATGTATTTTTTTTAAAAGACATAACTCTTTTTTCTTTTGAAAACTGGAGCTTGTCTGCCAGTCAGTTAAATTTAGATATTTTGAAAAATGAAATAAAAACAGATTCTTTTTTTGAAATTAGCTATGGAAAAGCAACTATTTCAGGCTCTCACTTAAATCTTAAAATTTCTAATTTTTCCGGAACGATACAAAAGAATGGAGTTGTTATTTTGCAAAGATGAAAATACTTGTAATAGGTAGCGGACCCATAGTTATCGGACAGGCAGCCGAATTTGATTACTCAGGTTCCCAAGCATGCAGAGCTTTGAAAGAAGAGGGGCATGAAATAATTTTGGTGAACAATAATCCTGCAACAATAATGACTGATGTTGATTTTGCAGACAGAACCTACTTGGAACCATTAGTTGTAGAGACCTTGATTCAAATAATTGAAAAAGAAAAACCACAAGGGCTTTTGCCAACCCTTGGCGGGCAAACTGGTTTAAATCTTGCTGTTCAGATTGGAAAGACTGGCATTTTGGAAAAACACAATGTTAAGTTATTAGGTACTTCTTTAGACTCTATACAAATGGCTGAGGATAGGGGGTCCTTCAAGGATTTAATGAAGGAAATTGGTGAACCTGTTTTAGAAAGTAAGGTGGTTAAAAATCTAGAAGAGGCGGAGGCTTTTTTGAAGAAAATGGGACTTCCTTTAGTCATTAGGCCTGCATATACCCTTGGAGGTTCTGGGGGTGGTTTTGCAAATGATGTTTCAAGTTTTCTACAGATTGTCAAAAATGGTTTGCAGATGTCTCCTGTAACTGAAGTTTTGTTAGAGAAGTCTATTTATGGATGGAAAGAACTTGAGTATGAGGTTATGAGAGATGGTGCTGGAAACTGTATTACTGTTTGCAACATGGAAAACTTAGATCCAATGGGTGTTCATACTGGAGATTCAATAGTCGTTGCTCCAAGCCAAACACTAACAGACAAAGAGTATCACATGCTTCGTACTTCAAGTTTAAAAATAATTGAGAGCTTAGATATAAAAGGTGGCTGCAATGTTCAATTTGCTCTAAATGAGAAGGGAGAATATATAGTTATAGAGGTTAACCCAAGAGTAAGCAGGTCCTCGGCCTTGGCAAGCAAAGCAACTGGATATCCAATTGCAAGAGTTGCTGCATTGATTGCAACAGGAAAAACATTGCCTGAAATTAAAAATAAAGTTACTGGAACAACAACAGCTTGTTTTGAACCCGCTCTTGATTACATAGTTACAAAGATTCCAAGATGGCCATTTGATAAATTTCCAAAAGCAAACAGGGAGTTAGGCGTTCAGATGAAAGCAACTGGGGAAGTGATGTCTATAGGAAGGAATTTCAAAGAGTCTTTCGTGAAAGCCGTGGCTTCTTTGGAGATCCCTGGAAAAAAGATTTTTCCGTTTTTTGACAAAACAGACAAAGAGATTGAAATGCTTTTGAAAACACCAACAGATCAAAGAGTTTATGCTATTTTTGAATCGATATTTAGGGACTGGGGTTCAGAAAAAATTTGTTTTCTTTCTGGATGGAACGAATTCTTTGTAAATGAAATTCAAGACCTTCTTCGTCTTGTTTTTTTAGGTAAATTAGGCACAGAGGAACAAAGAAAAGAATTTCTTGAAAGAGAAGATATTGAATCTTATCCTTTTTACGAAAAAGAAAAAATTTCAAAAAAGACAAAAAACAAAAGATCTTTCAGGATGGTTGATACTTGTGCTAGTGAATTTGAATCTTTCACGAGGTACTACTATGGCACAGAGAATGAGTTAAGTGAATCTGAAAAAACAAAATCTCCAATTGTTGTAATTGGTGGAGGGCCAATAAGAATTGGCCAAGGAATTGAGTTTGATTGTTGTTGCGTACATGCTCTTCAAGCAATCAGAGAGATGGGTTTTGAGGCAGTTATGGTTAACAACAACCCTGAGACAGTCTCAACTGATTTTGATTTTTCCGATCAATTATTTTTTGAACCTCTTAATCATGAAGATGTATTGAAAATCGTTCATGAAATTGATGCGAAGGGCGTTATTGTCCAGTTTGGTGGTCAAACAAGTATCAACATGGCTGAAAAATTAGTTGAAAACAATGTTAAGTTATTAGGAACTTCATTATCCGGTATAGATATTGCTGAAGATAGGAAAAAAATTGATAAATTATTATCTAAGCTAGATATAAAAATGCCCAAAGGTTACACTGTTGATAATCCAGATGAACTTGACAAAATAATAGATGTCTTGAATTTTCCTGTTCTTGTTAGGCCTTCTTTTGTTCTGGGTGGTAGGGCTATGACTATAGCTTATGGAAAAGATGATGTTTTTGAAGCTGTTAAGGAAGCGTATGAGCAGGTTGATGGTAAGAACCCCATATTGATTGATGAGTATATATTTGGAAAAGAGCTAGAGATAGATTTAGTTTGTGATGGAAAAGATGTTTATATTCCTGGAGTTATGGAGCATATTGAAAGAGCTGGGGTCCATTCTGGTGATTCAATGGCAGTTTTTCCTTCCTTTTCACTTGATCCAGAGTCAATTAGTCAGATTGTAGATATTGGAAAGAAAATTGCTTTTGGTCTCGATTGTATTGGGATGTTAAATATTCAATACATAATGTCTGAAGGTGTAATCTATGTTCTTGAGGTTAACCCAAGAGCAAGCAGGACCGTGCCCTTCCTCGCTAAAGCAACCGGGATTTCAATGGCTAAAGTTGCAACAAAAGTAATGCTTGGGCAAACTTTAGAAGATCAGGGTGTCCCTATAGGATTGGGGCCAAAACCTAAATGTAGCACATTGAAAGCTCCTGTTTTTTCTTTCAATAAACTTTTAGGTGTTGAGGTTGGGTTGGGTCCTGAAATGAAGTCAACCGGAGAAATAATGAGTTTCGGAGAGTCTTTAACTGAGATTTTTTCAAAGACTTGGACATCGCTAGGTTTTAATGATGTAAATTCTGAAAAAGGAGCTGTTTTGATAACCGTAAACGACAGGGACAAACTCTTTGCATCGGGGCTTGCAAAAAGAGCCAGAAAGTTAGGTTATGAGATTTATGCTACATCCGGAACATATGATTTCTTTACCGAAAAATCAATAGATTCTTTTCCCATTAGGAAAATCCATGAGGGAGAGCCAAATTTATTGAATCTAATATCGGATGGAAGGATTTCATTTGTGATTAATTCTGTTTCTGGAAACAGCGAAGCTGAAACAGATGGCATGAGAATTAGAGCTGCAAGCGTTAAAAATGAAATTCCACTCTTTACAAATTTAGAATCTGCTGAAGCATTTTTAGAAACATTGGAGTTTTGGAGCAAAGATAGTAAGGTTTTTCCTGTAAGGGCTCTTCAAGATTCAATATGACGAACTATGGTTTTTTAGAAGTTGTTGGAATAGATCCAATATCTTCTGACGGAATTGTTCTCTATACACATGCCCCTTGGTTAAAGGAATCTAAACCAGGTCAATTTGCAATGCTGCAAATTGAGGGAAAACTTCTTGCAAGGCCCATGTCTGTGATGGAAGTTAAGCCAGATGGTGTTGTTTTGTGGCAGATAAGAGATATTGGATATGGAACTAATTGGTTATGTAATTTAAATTTAGGAGATAAGTTTTATGGGTGGGGACCTTTGGGAAAAGGTTTTGAAGCTGTTGGGCTAGAGGAGAATAAAAAAATTGTTTTGGTCGGCGGTGGGGTTGGCATGTCTCCTTTGAACTTTCTTTATAAAGAATTTTTTAAGGGAAAGGGAGTTTATGTTGTTGAAGGTAACAGGATGGCTGATTCTCCTTTTTTAAGTAGTCATTTGAATCTAGATGAGAAAGACCAGTATATAAAATCAACAGATGATGGAAGTTTGGGTTTTAAAGGCAATGTTGTTGATGTTTTAAAAGACCTTTCAGGCAAAGGTATTGAATTTGATCACCTGTATACTTGTGGTCCAGATTTAATGCTGGAATCAGTTGAAAAGTTTTGCAAAGATGAGAATATCAATTGTCAAGTTTGTCTCGAAGCACGAATGGCTTGTGGACTTGGTGGGTGTAGGGGATGTTGGGATGAAAGGCATGAAATAATGGTGTGTTGCGATGGCCCTGTTTTGAAGATTGAAAATGGAGGATTTTTATGAAAGAGATTACTTTAAGGGCAATATTTTTATCTATACTTATAACTGCTGCTCTTGCTGGTGCAAATGCTTATCTGGGCTTGAAGGCAGGGATGACTGTTAGTGCTAGCATCCCGGCTGCTGTTATTTCCATGGGTGTTTTAGCCTGTCTTGCTGGAAGGAAGAAAGGAAATAATATTTTTGAAAATAACATGGTTCAAACTGCAGCAAGTGCTGGGGAGTCTTTAGCTGCGGGTGTTATTTTTACAATCCCTGCCTTGATACTACTGGGACATTGGACAGATTTTTCATTTTGGGAGGTTTCTTTGATAGCGGGCTTGGGAGGAATCCTGGGGATACTTTTTTGCATCCCATTAAGGAGAGCTTTTATTGTGGATAGTAAAGAATTAACCTTCCCTGAAGGGCTTGCGACTGCCGAGGTTTTAAAAGAAGGAGAAAAGGGTGGAGCTGGCGCTAGCTTAATTGGTCAGAGCGCATTGCTTGGTGGTTTATTTAAACTTCTTCAGTCCGGTTTCAGGATGTGGGGAGAAGCTTTGGAGGGAGCTAAATTTTTAGGCGGGAAATGGCTTGCTTATATAGGAACAAATTTATCTCCAGCTCTTTTGGGTGTTGGGTATATAGTTGGAAAAAATATAGGAATATTAGTTTTTTTAGGAGGCTGTATAGCTTGGATTGTAGGTTTGCCTTTGTATATCTATTTAAATGGAAATGAATCGATAAATGGAGAATCAATAAATTCAATTGTTCAAAATTCTCCTGTTGATGGTGCTTATTTAATATGGAGTAAAAAAATTAGATATTTAGGCGTTGGAGCAATGGCTGTTGGTGGGGTTTATGCTCTTTTAAAAGTTTGGAACCCTGTTTTAGATGGAATAAGAAGTGGGATGGAAGCCTACAGGAAGATGGGTATTGGTCAAAAAGATTTACCAAGGGAGGAGAGGAATATTCCTATGCCTTTTGTACTTGGGGGTATTTGCTTATTGCTGATTCCGATAATTCTTTATTACAACCACGTCATAAGTGATATGAATATAGCTCTTGTTATGGGGATAATTATGGTTCTTGCAGGTTTCCTCTTTTCTTCAGTTGCTGGATATATGGGAGGGCTTGTAGGCTCTAGCAATAATCCGATAAGCGGTATAACAATAGCAACTCTTCTGTTTACATCTTTTGTATTGTTGTACATAGGAGAAGGATCTATTGGTCCGGCTGCTGCAATTTTTGTCGGGAGCATAGTGTGTTGTGCTGCTTCTATAGGTTCAGATATTTTGCAAGATTTGAAGTGTGGAAATATCATCAATGCCACACCCTGGAAGCAGGAGGTTATGGAGATACTAGGTGTTGTTGTTGCTGCATTGGTCATAACGCCAGTTCTTTCTTTGCTCCATAATGCTTATGGGATTGGATCTGATGCACATTTGCCAATTGAAGCTCAAGGGAATTTTTTAGCAGCACCACAAGCCGGCTTGATGGCTTCTGTGGCTGAGGGTATTCTTGGTGGGCCAAACTCAACACTTCCATGGAATTTAGTTTATATAGGAATCTTTATTGGGGTTTTGATAATACTATGGGATAAAAGACTGGAAAAGGCAGGGAGCTCTTTCAGAGCCCCTGTACTAGCGGTTGCTGTAGGAATTTACTTGCCGATAGAACTTGCTGTGCCTATTTTCCTTGGAGGATATTTGAGACATTATTTGCACCATGGCAAAAAGAATGATACTAGTAGGCAAGGTGTTCTTGTTTGTAGTGGATTAATTACAGGAGAAGCTTTAATGGGTATTCTTCTTGCCGGAGTTATTGTTTCTTCTGTAAGTATTCCAGTGATATCCTTAGGCTCTGCTGGACCATGGCTTGGATTTGCTTGTTTGGTTTTGATTGCTAAATATCTTTCTAAAAAAGTTATGTAACTTTTTTTATTCTTTGGAGCGTTTCTTTTTTCCCTAAGAAGTATAGTGTTTCGAAAATTGGAGGAGAAACCTTTCCTCCAGATAAAGCGATTCTCAATGGTTGCCATATCTCTTTTGGATGATAGTTTTTTTCTACCCTCCATCCTTCCAGCTTTTTTTCAATTTCTTTTTCTTCCCATATTCTTATTTCATCTATTTGTTCAATTAGTTTTTTCAACTTATCAAAACAGCTTGAATCAAAGTTTTCAAGATTTTCCCTTGTGGCTTGAGCTTCTGGTTCCTTGAAGAAGAATCCCATCATTGGAACAATATCATCAAGGCTTCTTAGCCTCTCTTGAACAATATCAATTAAGTTAAAGATGATTTTTTTATCGGTTTTTATACTTTCTTTTTCTAGTTTTGAAAGAATGATATCTTGAAGTTTTTCCTTTTTTAACCTCCTGATGTGTTGACCATTAAACCAATTAAGTTTTTTTGGAAAGAATTTGGAGGGTGATGTGTTTAATTTTTCTATTTTGAATAATTTTGCAATTTCTTCTTTTGAAAATATTTCCCTATCATCTCCTGGACCCCATCCAAGCATTGCCAAGGCATTTATTATTGATTCAGGAAGAAACCCCTGGTCTTTAAATTTTTCAACGGAAACATCCCCATGTCTTTTGGATAAAGGGGAACCATCAGGACCCATAACCAATGGAAGATGAATGAATTCCGGAATTTCCCATTTAAGAGTTTTGTATAGTTGTATTTGTTTAGCAGTGTTTGTTAAATGGTCTTCTCCTCTTATTACATGAGTTATTTCCATGAAGTGGTCATCAATAACGCATGCAAAGTTGTATAGTGGTTTCATGTCATTTCTTGCTATTACAAAATCTCCAATTTGCTTTGTGTTTACTTTTATTTCTCCTTTAAGTAAGTCGTTAATCTGAACCCTGTCTGCTCTTGCTGACTTAAACCTTAATGCTGACGGTCCGATTTTTTCAGCTTCTTCTTTTGAAAGATCCTTGTCTCTCCACTCTTTATCGAACCTTTTTACCTGACCCATTTCTGCTGGTGACCAAAATGCTTTTTTTTCATCAATCATTTTTTGTATGACCTTTTTGTAAATGTGTTCTCTTTCAGATTGTTTATACGGTTTGAAAGGGCCACCGTCCCTAGGGCTTTCATGAGGCCTCAAGTCAAGCCAGTCCAATATTTCCATTAATGCTTCAGAGTGTTTTTTTGAGGACCTGGAAGAGTCAGTATCTTCAATCCTTAGAACAAATTCACCATTATTTTTTTTTGCAAAAAGCCAATTGAAAAGAGCTGTTCTAGCGTTTCCCAAATGGAGATTTCCAGAGGGAGAAGGAGCAAACCTTACTCTTATTTTTTTCACTAAGAATCTATTTCAAGAATAGCAGAAATTTCTATAGGAGCATTTAAAGGCAGAGATGGAACACCGACAGCTTGTCTACTATGTTTTCCAGCCTCTCCAAGAATACTATTCAAAAAGTTACTAGCTCCGTTTATAACTTGTGGATGTTGTGTGAAGTTTTTATTAGAGGCAACAAAGCCAGTTAGTTGTAATATTTTTGAAACTTTGCCACCATTTTCGTCCAGGTATTTGTCTATTTGAGAAAGTATATTTATTGCACACTGTCTTGCACAGGCTTCTGCTTCTTCCAATGACAAGTCTTCTCCAACGATTCCTTCAAGCATGAGTTTGCCATCTTCCATCGGCAATTGACCACTGATAAAAAGGATTTTTTCTGAAGAAGCTTGAAAGGATTTATATGAGGCGACAGGAGATGAGGCTATTGGTAGATCTACTTCCAATAGTTCCTTTGCAAGTTCACGAATATAGGACATAAGATATAGTTTAAACCATTGTTGCGAAAAAATAAAAAAATAGAAAGAGGAATTTCCGTATTAGTTAACAGGAGACCAAATAAGATTGAAGACAATTCTGATTTGGAAGAAATTTCAAATCTTGTGTCTTCGGTAGGTTGTGAAATTGCTGAAAGTTTAATTTTCAATATCCCTAACAGAAGACCTTTTTTAGGAAAAGGCCAACTTGAAAAAATTCAAAGATTATCTAAAACTATCAAGGCAGATTTCGTAGTTTTTTCAGAATCTCTTAATTTAAGAAATATATTAAACATAGAGAAGTATGTTACTTGCAAGGTTATAGACAGAACAAACCTAATACTAGATTTATTTTCCCAAAATGCGAGAACTGCAGAATCGAAGATTCAGGTTGAAAGAGCTCAGTTAAGTTACACTTTGCCAAGGTTAACAAGGATGTGGACACATCTTTCAAGGCAGTCTGGAGGAATAGGTGTTAGGGGTCCTGGAGAAACACAGTTGGAATCTGATAAAAGACAGATATGGAAAAGAATATCTTTTCTTGAGAAAAAGTTAAAAAATATCGAAAAATTAAGTTCAGAAAGAAGAAAGTCCAGAAAGAATTTAATCAAAATTGCGTTAGTGGGATATACAAATGCTGGAAAATCAACATTCATGAATCTGGCAACAGATGCAAATGTTCTTTCTGAAGACAGGCTTTTTTCTACACTTGACTCGACAACCAAAGTTTTCAAAATTCTTAATCAAAAAGTTTTATTAAGTGACACTGTTGGGTTTATAAAAAATCTTCCTCCGGGGCTAGTTGCAAGTTTCAGGTCTACGCTTGCAGAGCTAAATGAAGCAGATATTATTTGGCATGTTGTTGACTCTTCAAGACCTGACATTGAAGACCAGATAAAGGTTACAAATGAAATCCTTGGAGACCTAGGTGTTTTGGACAAGCAGAGATGGTATCTTTTCAACAAAACAGACCTTCTTTCAAAAGATTCTAAAAATGGCTTAGCTGAGAGGGAGAATTTTTATCAAATATCTTCAATCAATAAAACAGGAATAGAGAGACTTTTTAAGGATCTTGAAAAATGGATAATTCAAAGATCTTTAAAAATGAAAGTTTTTATCCCCTTTTGTAGACAAGATATGATTTCAAAAATCTATTCAGAAGGATACGTTTTGAAAGAAGAGGCTCAAGAGGAAGGTGTTTTTTACACTGTCATTATTCCAAAAAATTTATTAAACTACTTTAAAGAAAATGATTTGGCCTTGGAAAAAAAATAAAGTTTTACTAAAGAGAACCACAAGCTTTAACTCCATCAAGGTTATACAGGAAAAAGACGGTACAAATCTTTTGTATTTAGACAGAAGCTCCAATATCCACTCTATTTACAAGAGAGGAATGGAAAGCACTGAAGCATACTGGGATGATTTTTGTATCATTCCCCCATTGGTAAAAGAGGGCAAGGTTGCTATTTTAGGATTGGGGGGAGGGACATCTGTTTATCTTTACAGAAAGCATTGGCCAGATATTGTTTTAGACTGTTGGGAAATTGACAAAACCCTTGTTGAGGTAGCAAAAGTTTATTTTGGATTTCCTGATGAGCAAGCTGTAAAAGTAAATATTGAAAATGCTTTTTCTGAGACTTTCTTCAAGAGCCCTCCTTACTCTTCGATAATTATTGATTTGTTTCTTTCGGGAAAATTTATTCCGGAACTTGAAGACCCTTTCATTTGGAAAAAAATAAAAAATAAACTTTCTCCTGGGGGTAGGTTGATGGTGAATCTTTCTGGAAAAAATGATAAATGTTTGAATGTTTGTAATTTGATAAAAATGGAGTTTCAGGAACTTTGCATAAAAAAAACAAAAGAGGCTTCAAATGTTTTGGTGATGTCGGGAAGATTTCCAAACAAAGAAAAATGGATAAAAGATTTGCCTGAATGTTTAAAAGATAGGGTCGAAGATTGGGGAATTTATTAAATAAAATGTGGTAAAAAAATACAGGGCCTAAAGGCCCTGTAAGAAAATCGGTTAATATATGTACACTATGCCGACAAGAAAATTTAAGATCAAAGGTAGAGTCCAAGGAGTTGGGTTTAGGTGGTTTTCTAGAACTCAGGCTATCAATTTAGGGCTCTCAGGCACTACTCGTAATATGCTTAATGGCGATGTTGAAGTTGTTGTAGAAGGTTCAAATCAGGATCTTGTCAAAATGAAAAGCTTGCTAAGTGAAGGTCCTCCTTCAAGCAGGGTTGATTCTATTGACACTAAAGAAACTGCTGATGATTTAGGATTGGGGTTTGAAATTCTTCCTACCCCTTCTAAATGAATCTGGATACTAATTCAACGTCCAAAGCCCTTAAGACGAGTTTAGCCAAAAACGACCGCAGAAAAGCGGAATACGCAAAAGCTCTGTCTCGCTTGAATGCTCGAAAAAAATTGATTATTGATTTGCTTAATCCAGAATTAACGATGCAGCAAGCCGCATTACTTCTTGGTGTTTCTCATACAACTATAAGAAGAGATACTGAGGCGGGTATATTACGCTGTCACAGAACTGCTGGAAACCAAAGAAGATTTAAATTACTTGACTTATTAGCATACATGGACAATAGAAATGGTTATAATCTCGCAAGTCTTATGAACTCAACTAGTGATGAACTAAATCAAATCCATCAGATTTTGGAAAACTACGAAGAGTAGTTTTTAATTCCTTTTTATTATGAAGAATATAAGAAATATTGGTTTTATTGCTCATATAGATGCAGGAAAGACAACAACTTCCGAAAGAGTTCTTTTTTATTCTGGAAGGCTTCATAGGCTTGGTGAAGTTCATGAGGGAACTGCAACAATGGATTGGATGGAGCTTGAGCAAGAGAGAGGGATAACTATAACTTCAGCTGCAACAACTACAGATTGGAAAGATCATCAAATAAACATTATAGATACTCCAGGACATGTTGACTTCACTATTGAGGTTGAAAGAGCTTTAAGGGTCCTTGACGGTGCTGTAGTTATAGTAAGTGCTGTTGAAGGTGTTCAGCCTCAATCAGAAACTGTATGGAGGCAGGCTACTAGAAACAATGTTCCGAGAATTGTGTTTATAAACAAAATGGATAGAACGGGTGCAAATTTTGAAAATTCAGTTAACTCTATCAATGATAAATTAAAATCAAATGCTATTCCTATTCAATTGCCCATAGGTTCCGAATCGGATTATTCAGGATTAATAGACCTAATAGAAATGAAAGCTTATGAATATCTAGATGACAATGGGCTTGATTTTAAAGAGATTGAAATTCCTGAAAGCCTCAAAGACGAAGCATTTTTGTCAAGATCAATGTTGTTAGACTCTCTAGCAGAGTTTGATGATGAACTGATGTCTTTGTACCTTGATGAAAAAGAAATCCCCACCTCTTTGATTAAGAAAGTTGTAAGGTTAGCGACAATTAGCCAAGGCATTGTTCCTGTTTTTTGTGGTTCTAGCTTAAAGAACAAGGGTGTTCAGATGCTTTTAGATGGAATAATAGATTATCTTCCAAGTCCTTTGGATATTGAAAAAGTACCAGCATACAACAAAGATGGAGATGAAATCAATTTAAGCGTAAATGATGAAAACCTGACAGGTTTAGCTTTCAAGGTAGCCACCGATCCTTTTGTTGGAAAGTTGATTTTTGTAAGAATATATTCTGGAAAATTAAAATCAAAAGATCAAATATATAACCCTAGAACTGGAAAAACCGAAAGGGTTGGAAGGCTTTTAAGAATGCATGCTGACAGGAGAGAGGATATTGACGAGCTTGGCCCTGGTGACCTAGGTGCAATTATTGGTGCAAAAAGCTTTACAACGGGTGATACTTTGACCAACAAAGGAAACTCTTTCACTCTTTCAAGAGTTGCTTTTCCAGATCCAGTGATTTCCATTTCTTTAGAGCCTAAAAAGACCGCTGATTTAGACAAGCTTGGAGAATCTCTGTCAAAGCTAGGAGAAGAAGATCCTTCTTTTAAATTTTCTGTTGATTCTGAAACTGGACAAACTATTATTTCAGGAATGGGAGAATTGCATTTAGAAATAATAGTCAGCAGGCTTCAGCGGGAATTTAAACTTGATACAAATGTTGGAAGGCCAAAGGTTTCTTACAGGGAATCAATAGCTAGTTCAAGTGTTGCTGAAGGAAAATATGTAAGGCAGAGTGGTGGAAGAGGGCAGTATGGTCATGTTGTTATTGAGATAGAGCCTCGAAAGAAAGATAAAGAGCAGGTTTTAGAAATGGAAGATCTGACAAAAGGAGGTTCTGTTCCAAAAGAGTATCACAAACCTGTTCTGCAAGGAGTCAAAGAGGCAGCTTTGAATGGGTCTATTGCAGGTTATAAAGTTATTGATTTTCATCTTAAACTTTTGGATGGAAGTTATCACGATGTTGACTCTTCCGAAATTGCTTTCAAAATTGCTGCTGTAGATGCTTTCAGAAAAGCTTTTTTAAAAGCATCTCCATTACTTCTGGAGCCAATCATGGATGCAGAAATAATGGTGAAAGAAGAGCATGTTGGTGTGGTTCTCGGGGATCTAGAAAAAAGAAGAGGGATGGTTTACGATACAAAAATTTTAGATGATGGTACAAGGGTTGTAAAGGCTCATTTGCCATTGTCTGAAACTTTTGGCTATACAACCGTTCTGAGGAATGTAACCAGCGGTACAGGGACTTCAAGTATGGAATTTCTAAAATATGAAAAAGTTCCTGAGCATATAAAAGAAAAAATTTCACACGCTGCAAATTAAGAATTCAATTAAAAGTTTTTAAATATAGACTACTATCTATGTTGTCTAATATCAAGACTCGAGCATCATTTGCACTCGTTTTAGTGGGGCTCATTTGGGGTTACGCTTTCGTTGTCATGAAAAATGAGTTGGATTTTTTCTCTGTTTTCAATCTTTTGTTTTGGAGATTTTTGATTGCTTTTGTTTTCCTGTCTATTTTTTATGGATTTTCTTCTGATAAGAGGCTTTGGAAAGAAGGATTCATTGCAGGGTCTTTTTTGTTCTTGGGTTACGTATTTCAAACCTTTGGTCTGAAATATACCAGTGTCACGAATTCAGGAATAATTACAGTTGCCTATGTTGTTTTTACTCCTTTGATTGCATTTTTTTTAGACAAGAAAGACTTTAGCAAAAAAACTTTTCTTGCCTGTATGGTTTCTTTTTTTGGACTGTTTCTTGTTATAGCTGAAGGTTTTAGGTTTGAAAACCTATTTTCAAACAGGGGAGATTTTTTAACTTTAGGTTGTGCTTTTGCATATGCTGCTCATATTGTTTATATTGCAAAAAAATCTAAATTGCATAATGTTTTTCACTTTACTTCAGTTCAGATGTTTACCATTTGTTTTTTGGGATTTTTTTCGGTTTTGTTTTTTGAAGGACCTTTAGTTTTTCCAGGATCAGAAAGCTGGCTTTCTTTGTTTTTTCTTGGAATCATTGTAAGTGCACTTATGTTTGTTTTACAGGTTTGGTCTCAACGTGTCTTGTCATATGAAACTAGTGCAATCTTGTTAACCTTAGAAGCTCCATTTGCAATATTTTTTGGCATTTTCTTAATGGGTGATATTGTTGCTTTTGAAAAGTGGGTTGGTGTTGCGGTGGTAGGGTTTTCAATTTGGATGGTTTTAAAAGAAGAATTTAAAATGAAGAGTAGGGTGATAGAAAATGAATAAAACATTGATAATTCTTCCTTGTTTCAATGAGCTTGAAACAGCCCCTTCTCTAATAAGTGAAATTTTAAAAATTAACGATGTGGATGTCTTGGTTGTTGATGATAGGTCTGAGGATGGAACTGTTGAAAGCATAAATAAGCAGGTTAAAGATAAAAGATTAAATATTTTGGTCAGGAAGGAAAAAAGATCTTTTGCAAATTCTGAGATGGATGGTTTTAGGTTTGCAATTGAGAAAGGCTATGAAAATATAGTTACCATGGATGCAGACGGATCCCATTCTCCAAAATACATACCAGAAATGATCGAGATGCTTAAACAGCATGACTTGGTTATTGGATCTAGGTATATGGATGGTGTTAGTGTTGTTAATTGGCCAATTCAAAGAATAGCGATTTCTCTTTTTGCAAATTTCTTGGCAAGGAAAATGCTCAGACTCGATGTTAACGATTTAACAAGTGGTTTTATGGCTATGAAGATTGATGTGCCTCTAAATTTGCAATTATGCGCAATTCAGACTCAAGGATACGGATACTTGATTGAATACAAGTGGCGATCTGTAAGAGCTGGTTTCAGGGTTTCTGAATTCCCGATAATTTTCATAGAAAGGACAAAGGGGCAAAGCAAGATGAGTTCAAAGCATGCACAAGAAGCTTTTTGGATGTTGCTTTTGTTAACTTTAAAAGAAAGATTCTTAAGCAAGGACAAGGATTGTTGAAATGAAAAAGGATATGAAATTTTGTGTTTTTGCAGATGTTCATTCCTATGATTCCATAAAGAAGAAAATTGGGGATGATGTTTGGGACGCAATCAAAGTTTATAAAAGCTTTATTGAGCAATATACAGGCTGGTTTAAGGGTGAAATTCTTTATTCTGAAGAGCAAAAATTTGTGATAGTTTTTAAAGACGCATTAAATGCAGTTAGGTTTTCAAATTCTATTCAGGTAGGTTTGTTTGAGTTAGATTGGCCAGAATCATTAATGAAAACCGAAGAGGGGTGTGAGGATGGGAGCTATAGAGGTTTTAGGGTGAGGATGGGAATTGACTCTTCAGAGGAGAGCATTCAAAATTCTGAAGAAGTTTCTAAAATCTGCAATCCTGGACAAACTCTTGTTACAAAAGATTTTTTTACTTTTGTGGAGAGCAGAATATCAGAAGATTCAGTTTTTGAAGAAAAAGGATTTTTTTACAAGGATGATGCAAAAGAAAAAATTTCCTTAGTGCAAATTTTACCAAAAGTCCTTTCTCAAAGAAAGTTTGAAAAATTAAATCTTGACGAAGTTTCTAAAACAAACATACAAGGGCATTTGGAAGATTTTTTCGGAAGAGGGGAAGAGGTGGATTTTCTGGAAAATCTTTTAAAAGAAAAGACCAGATTGATTAATATTTTTGGACCAGGTGGAGCTGGAAAAACAAGCCTTTCTAAAGAATTTGCAATCAGGAATTTAAAACAGTTTCAAGCAGATGGGGGCGCATGGTTCATCGATCTTTCTAGCTGTAGGGATATCGATTCAATTTTTTCCTCTTTAGAAAACCTTTTTTCGATTCCAAGCTTAAACCTGAATTCAGACAAAGAACATTTTGATGTGCTTCACAAACACTTCTCTCAACTTGGAGATACTTTGATAATTTTTGACAATGTAGAGCAGGTTTCAGAAGAGGTTGCAAAATTGGTTTTGAATGTCTTTTTGCCGCTCAGGAACGTTTACTTGATTCTGACAAGCAGAGATTTGATAAAGCTAAGAGAGGAGAAAGTTTTAAACCTCAAACCCTTAAATTCTGATGATGCTTTTGATTTATTTGTAAATCGAGCAAAACAAATAAATTCTGGAGATTTGGAGGATAGAGATTTTGAAACAATAAAAAAAATAGTTCAAAAAGTTGATTTTTCACCATTGGCAATTGAATTAGCGGCTTCAAGGGTAAATTTTCTTTCCTTAGAAAGTATTTTGAACAGGCTGGAAGAAAGCTTCAAGATACTAACTAGCAAAAGGCAAGATTTGCCTGAAAGGCAAAGAACTCTTTTTGCAACAATAAATTGGTCTTGGGATCTATTGGACGATGAAGAAAAAAGAATGCTTGCTGCGATGTCTATTTTTACTTCGGACTCAAGCCTTGACCTTGTTGAGAAGTGTTTTGATTCTTGCTTTGACTTCATGGCAATAGAAATTCTTCAATCCTTAAGAGAAAAAAGTTTAATTTGTGTTGAAACTCCTGAAAGAAGTTTTGAGAGAGTAAAAATTTATGGGTCTGTAAAAGAATTTATTGAAGAAAAGTTTGAAAAACTTTTTTCAGATTCGGAAAAAGCCAATTTAAAAAAGAGCCTTGTTAGCTATTATTCGAAATTTGGCCAAAGGCCTCAGGTTCAGAAAATATTTAGGGGTTCAAAATTCAAATTAAAGAGAGAACAGTTTTTTTATGATTCAGATAATTTGATAAAAGCATTTGAGCATTCATGCGATTTGGGAGATGATTCAGAGCTTAAAAGTGTTGCAACCATCCTATTAGAAACTTTTTTTAGCTTAGGTTTGCTTAAAAGGCTTGAAAAGGTTTTTGATCAGGCTATAGAAAGAAAAGGTCTTACTGATGCATCAAAGGTTGTAATTAGTGAGTTCTATGGGATAGTCTCAATAAGATTTAAACCTAGTGAGAAAACAACATCAAGGCTTAAGTTTGCTCTGAGTTTTTATAAGAAAAATAATGATTACGAAGGTCAGGTTAGGGTTCTTTCAAGTCTCGGTGATTTTAATTTGGAGTCTCATAGTGATAAAGATTCTGAGAAATATTACCTCGAGGCTTTAGACATTATTAAGAAAAAAGATCATGGGCAAGAGAACGAAGGTGTGATTCTTGCTAATCTTGCAAATCTGAATTTCAATAATGGTGAATTTGAACAAGCTGAGAAAAGGTATACAAAGGCAATGAGTTTATTTAAGGGTTTAGACAACTTTACAGGGATTGGTTTTTGTTCCACTTATCTAGGCTTCATGGCTTTTTACAAGAATGACTTTAAAGATGCACAAAGATACTACTTAGAGGCTTTGGAAATGTACGAAGAGACGAAGGAGATGTCAAGAATTGCTTCTGTTTGTATAAGTTTAGGGGAGTTGTTTTTGAAATTAGACAATTTGGAAGATGCTGGATTTTATTTGAATCGCGCTATAGGAATTTCAAAAAATATTGATATTGCTTGGATAAGGGGTAGGGCTAATTATTTTTATGCTGATCTTTGTCTTAAAAACAATGAGATTTCCAAGGGTGAAGAATATTTGGAAACAGCAAGAGGTATCTTCAAGGAGTCAAAAGATGATTTTGGCTTAGCAAAAATGCTTTGTCATCAATCTGAATTTGAATATCAAGTTGGGAAAAAAGATGATTCAAAAAAATCTTTTTCAAAGGCTCGAGATATTGCAAAAAAGCTAAATGTTAATGAATTTACTGAATTGGGTCAAAAGATAAAAAAGTTAAGTAATTATTTTTCTTGATTTTTTATGTTTTTATATTCATGGAGGAAAACTCTTCTTCCTATTTTTTCTTTTATTAATTTTAAATCTTGACATTCTTTTAACTTTTCGATAATTCCTCCTGATGGAACTGGGTCAAAAGACCCAGAGACAAACAGGCTTTTTCCTGTTTTTTGCGATTCGATACATATTTTTTTACCAATTCTTGATCCATATTCTTTTTCATTTTCATAATGGGAGTAAGTCAGTTGGTAATCTTTTTGGTTTTTTCCCGCTAGAACAAATTTCAAAGGATATATGTCAAAAGGGGTGTTCGCTAAGATTGTTTGATTTCCTGTTTCTTTAACAATGTGCCATTCTTGATGAGAATAGTAAGATATTTGTAAAGAAACATAAGAAAGGGCAAGCACAAGGGGATAAAAGTAGCTAGGTTTTCTTCTTGGGATTTTTTCCAGCCCTTTTACAAGCAGGATGATTATTGCCGGAATGCCGGGAAGGAACCAATATTCTTCCCAGATTTCTAGCCCAAAAATACTGAAAAGCATTGCCATTAATGGTATTGAAAAAGCTTCAAAAATAAATAATTTATTTTTATTTTTTAGAGATTTCAAAACAAAAAAAGACATTAGTCCAGTTATAAAAATACAAAGTGCAAGATCCTTGTTGTCCATTCCAAAATTTTCCAAAAATATTGTTTGTCCTGTGAAAATCGATATCAAACCTCTAGGGATTCTTGTGGGTGTTAGATCCTGTATCATTTCGTTTCCCCTGTTGAGCTGAATTAGGAATTTTGGAAGCCATGGAAGAAACAAGAGAATTGTTGGGATTATAGATACAAGAAATTCCTTTGTTTTTTTAATTGAGAATGAATACAGAAAGAGACCTCCAAGCACTAGAAATCCGTAATAGTGTGTGTATAGCATTCCCGTGGTTGATATTATGAAGATTATTTTGTTTTTTATATTAGTTTTTTCGAGCACTCTTTTTACCTTTCTCCAAGCTAAAAAGCTAAAAAGAAGCAAGAGGGTATAGCCTCTTCCGGTTCTTGCTGCCTCTATTGCCGCTGGGCTAACCATCCATAGCATTAGAAAAAGTTGGGGAAAATTATTTTTTGTTTTTGATTTTAAAAATCTGTATGCGAGAAATATAAATATAAATTCAAATATCAGAGAGGGTATTCTTGCAGAGATTTCATTTGAAAAAAAATCTGATAAAAAGTAGCTAAAAGGAGATTGTGCAATGTAGTACAGAGGTGGATTGAAGTCTATTTCCCACAACCACCTCCACTCTCCTTCAATTATTGACTTACTCCAGTATTGAGTAAACGCTTCGTCTGCCCACAAAGGGTTTTCACTCAGCTTAAAGGTTCTTAAAAATATTCCAACCCCTATAAAAAGATAAAAAAGACTTTTGTTGATTTTGTTTTCGCTTCCGCTCATTATTGTTTTTTTAATAGTATAGTATGACGCTATGTTTTTAGTTATCTTAGGTTCGTTGATTGCTGATTTAGAGTACAGTCGCACCAGCTATGAGTTTTCTGGAGATATTTACAACCCAGTCATTACAACCTATACTGAAAAAGCTCATGTCGAATTTTTTCATTTTGAAGACCATTTTGAGTATTTAGTCGAAAAGGAGAATGGGGAAAAGACAAAGTTGGTTTGTCTGCAAGATTATTATGAGGATTTTTTAACCAAGGGTAACATCCATGAAACTTGCGAAGGCTATCATTTAAAAGATCAACAGGAGATTCCTTTTAATTCATGGCTTGAACACGAATTAGCATCATTTCCTTTCTACCTTCTAAAAGATGCAGCAAGCTCATCTTCAGATCCCCAACTTATAAAGGGTTCAATGCCTGAAGACGGAGATAGCCCTTTATCTGAACCTGGTTTAAGGCGTATTTTTTCAAACAAGATTGATTTTTCAGAAAGCAGTGAAGATGGTTTCTGGAAATGGGATGTTAAAGGTGAGCTAATTACAACAAATCTAGGTTTCCCCATAATTGGATCAAGGGTTATTACGAAAATGAATCCAATTACACATCCAGGTCTTTTTTCTGTCCAAGATGTTTCTGTAACTGTTGAAGGTGCTGAAAGGTTTGATTTTCAAGATTCAATTTATTTAAATCCTGTATTGGAAATTGAAACTAATTATGGGTCATATCTTGTTGAGTTGTCTTTTGACAAGGCTCCTGAAACTTCTAAGAACTTTTTAAACCTTTCTAGGTCGGGGTTCTTCAATGGGACCATATGCCATCGAATTATTTTTGATTTTGTAAATCAATGTGGTGATCCCACCGGAACAGGATGGGGTGGTCCTGGGTATAAGTTTGACAATGAGATACATTCCGATCTTAAACATGTGCCCTATGTTCTTTCAATGGCAAATTCAGGGCCTGATACAAATGGGAGTCAATGGTTTATTCCTATTAAAGACACAGAGAGAGTTAGGAATCTTGATGGTAATTATTCTGTTTTTGGAAGGGTTATTTCTGGGTTTGAGGTTGTTGATTCAATAAATTCTGTTGAAGTAAATGTTGATGATAACCATCGTCCTTTCAAGCCAGTGATAATCAAAGGAGTGAGAGAGGTTCTTCCTTGGTTTGGTTCTTTGGAGAATTCAGGATTTGACAATTCTGCAGATTATTTCTTAGAAAACTTTTTAGTTGAAGCAGAAACACAAATAGCATTACCGGTGGCTAGTCTTGAGAATATTTCTATAGAGGTTGAAAGAGAATCTTATGGAAACTCTTTTTCAATTTCAGGGTTTGTTATTTTAAAAATTTCTATTGAAGAGAATGTTACTAAATATCATTTTTCCATTAATGAAGGTGGTGACTTGGTTATGGCTTTCAGTTTAGCAGGAATTCATCATGAATCGGTAGGATTTTACAAAGAGGGTATATGGAATTTTGTTTTTGAAGACCTTGATAGGAAATGGCATATTTGGATAAACCCTAAAAAAGAAATGTATTTTTCAATAAAAAATAATGATAATATTTTCAGCTGGGGGATGGTTAGATATGTTAACGAGTAGAATTGAAGTTATGAAAAAACTTTTTTTGGCCTTGTTGCCAGTTATTTTTTTTGGCTGTAAGCCAAGTGTTAATGATACAGATGGTTCTCAGGTTCAGGTAAGAGAAGTACAAACTCCAGATACTAGTGTTGAAGAAAAAGGTGGAAAAATTATGAAACAAAATGAAAACAACCCTATAGCAACTATAAAAACAAATATGGGAGATATTGTTATTGAGTTGTATGAAGATGCTGCTCCAAACACCGTTGCAAACTTTGTGTCTCTTGCAGATTCAGGTTTTTACAATGGAGTTATTTTCCACAGGATAATAAAAGGATTTATGGCACAGGGGGGAGATCCCCAAGGAACCGGAAGTGGTGGTCCAGGATACAGGTTTGCTGATGAGATTAATGCAAAGGCGTTAGGGCTCCATGAAGAGAAAGAGGTTTCACAGGGTGATGCCCAAGAGGCTCAAATAGAAGTCTTTAAAAAGTATGGTGTCGATTCTCAAGAAAAACTGAATCAACTTATTGCTGAAATAGGGGAAGAAAAACTTAGACAAGAAATCATGGATACCGCAAATGCAAAGGCTGCAGGATCTTCAAAGATGGAAGGCTTGATTGCAGATGGATACTCTTTTGATGAATCACTGCCTTCGATTCCAGTAAGCCATGGAACAATTGCAATGGCAAATGCAGGCCCGAACACAAATGGAAGCCAGTTTTTTATCAACCACAACGATAACTATTTCTTAAACGGAAAGCACACTGCTTTTGGCAGGGTTATCGAAGGGATGGATGTTGTTGACAGGATATGCAATTTGCCAACTGATGGTCGAGACAGGCCTGTCCAGGATGTTGAGATGGTTGAAGTTATCATTGAAAACAAAAGGGACCACGATTACACTGTAGTCAAGATAGAAGACTAGTTCACTGGTTTTTTTGGGGAATCGTCTAAGGGCAAGACACCGGTCTCTGGCACCGGGAATCTAGGTTCGAATCCTAGTTCCCCAGTT
>CAZDPU010000004.1:38911-71205 GCA_964507645.1 uncultured bacterium | reverse complement strand
TCTTCCCCCTTTCACACTATCCCTGTTTTTATCCCCCCTCTATAGTCTCCCCCCTTTAGATGCGCGCACTTCATGCGCGGGCGTTATGCGTGCGAGGGAAGAGGGGGGATTTGGGGGATCCCTTTTTCCTAGTTCCCTCTTTCACACTATCTCCCTTTTCACCTTTAGGTTAATCCCCCCTCTATAGTCTCCCCCCTTATACATGCGAAGAGCGCACGTGTGCGCATAATGTGCAAGACTTGAATCAAAAATTAATATTTTTCATAACGCAACACACCATCTTCTAAAAATGAAAATGGTATAATGGCCTTTAGCTTATGGCAAAAATTGAAATTGAAGACATGTTTAATGAATCTGGAATGGACATGGGACCCATGAAGGAAAAGGCTGAAAAATGGTTTAAGGTATTTTTTGGATGGATAGTTGCCTTTTGGATTATTTCAACAACAGTTTACCAGGTCAATCCTCAAGAAACAGGTGTTGTTAGGCAATTTGGAAAATTTTCAAGAACTGCAAATCCAGGATTGAATTTTAAATTTCCAGCACCGATTGAAACCGTTGTTCTCGTACCAACAAGAGAACAGCTAAAAGAAGAGTTTGGTTTCAAAACAGTAAAGGCTGGCGTGAGAAGTCAATACAGCAATAGAGGTTTTGATGAAGTCAGGATCATGCTTACTGGTGATCTTAATGTGGCTGATGTTCAATGGGTTGTACAGTATCGAATATCTGATCCAAAAAAATATCTTTTCAATGTAAGGAATCCGGCTGAAACGCTAAGAGACCTTTCAGAGGTTTCAATGAGACAGGCAATTGGAGACAGGCTTGTTGATGAAGTTTTGACAAGTGGTAGGGACGAAATACAAATGGAGGTTGAAGAATCCCTTCAAGATTTTATGGACCTTTATGACACTGGTATAACAATTGATTTGGTTCAACTTCAAGATGTAAATCCACCAGAATCTGTAAAAGGTGCGTTTAATGAAGTCAATGAATCAATTCAACAAAAAGAAACCACAATAAACCAAGCAAGACAAGAATATAACCAAAAAGTTCCATTGGCAAAAGGACAAGCGGCTCAGAAGATTGCAGAAGCTGAGGGTTATGCAACAAAGAGAGTTAATGAAGCCAAGGGTGATGCTTCGAGATTTGATCAGGTCAGAGAAGCTTGGGCACAAGCCAAGGAAGTTACCGAAATAAGACTATATTTAGAATCCATGGAACAGCTAATTGAAAAAATTAAAAAAATAATTGTGATTGATGGAGATCTTGAGGGAGTCTTGCCATTTCTAAATCTGGGGGAAGAGCAAAAATGAAAAAATCTAGCATTTTTTTATTCTTGGTGGTGATGATAGGGCTGTCAAGCCTTTATATCGTTGATGAAACAGAACAGGTTATTGTCACCCAATTTGGAGAACCTGTTGGAGAAACGATAGAAGAACCTGGACTATATTTCAAAATTCCACTTATACAAAAAGCAAATAGATTCAGTGATCAAATTCTTGAATGGGATGGACATCCTGAACAGGTTCCAACCCTAGATAAAACTTTCATTTTCGTTGACACGACTGCAAGATGGAGAATAAGTGATCCTCTTTTGTTTTTTCAATCAGTAACAGATGAAAGAGGAGCCCAGTCAAGGCTTGATGATGTTCTTGATTCTGTTGTAAGGAATGTAATCACCGGCTTTGACCTTATAGAGACTGTAAGATCAACTGATAGAAGCGACATAGCCACAGAAGACTTAGGTGCAGATGTTCAGGTTGCTCCAGAATTCTTAATAGAACTAAAATTAGGAAGAGACGGTTTGGAGAATCTAATTCTTGCTCAAGCAAGGCCAAGCGTTCAGCATTTTGGTATTGATCTTATAGATATAAGAATTAAACATTTGAACTATGTTGAATCTGTCCAAAAAACGGTTTTTTCCAGAATGATTTCAGAAAGAGAAAGAATTGCTGAAAAGTTCAAATCAGAAGGAGAAGGTGAGGCAGCAAAGATCAAAGGAGACATGGAAAAAGAACTTCTTGCAATCCAGTCTGAAGCTTATAACACCGCGGAAGAAATAAAAGGTGAAGCAGATGCTCTTGCAATACAAATCTATGCTGATGCTTATGAAAAGAATCCTGAATTTTATAGATTTTGGAAACTATTATCGATATATGAACAAATGACAGGTGAAAACTTGTCTCTGATATTGACTAATGAAGGTGCATTCTATGAATTGCTTGATTCCGGAAAAGTCAAAAAAACATCAGAATAACTTAAACAGAATTCAATATTTTTTTTGAAACTATTTTTATTTTTCTTACCCCAGAAGAAGATGGTCCTCTGAGATCAACAGCATTCATTAAGTCTTTTATATAGATGTCTTGTTGGATTATTTTCCTGTTTTCAAATTCCCCTATTTTCAAAAACTCCGTCACGCTAGTACTTTTCAAAAGTCCTTTTTGAAATTTAGGAACAATCCAATTTTGGTCTTTCAGCACCATGACAGCCCAATTGCTTCCTTCAAGAACATTTTTTTTGTCTATAACTAAATAATCATCCCAACCATGTCTCTTTTTTAAAATTTCTTTAATCTTGACTCTTTTAAGTAGCTCAAGATGCTTGACATTCAAAGAAGGTACTTTTGGAATAGCCTGTATTGCAACTAAACCAACCTTTAAAACTTGGTTTGTAGGCTGCAAGGTACCCTTCCAAAGATGGCCTAAATCTCCCATAGGGCATCCATGCCACCTAGCCCATCTAAGGGTCCAATCCCCTTTAAGTCCTTTAGGAGGACTGGGGCCAAGAGTTTTTGGAAGGTTTAAGAATTTGCAACCTGAAATAAATCTTTTTTCATGTTCTTTTTTATTTCTTATTTGACCATCAACTATCAACATCGTTTCATAAATGCCTTCTCTATCAGCCAATGATAAAAAATCAAAATTTTGATTTTTCCAACCTTCATCAACCCAGACAAAAGAATTTACCATAAAACACCCTTGCTCAAAGACCTACTTATACATTCCACTTTATCTCTACACTCTTTCCACTCTTCTTTTGGATCACTTCTCCATGTAATACCACTGCCAACACTATATTCCAACTTGTCTTTTAATGCTGCAAATGTCCTTATTGGTAAAGATAATTTAAAATCTCCACCATAAGACCACCAGCCCATAGCTCCACAATAAACCCCCCTCCCCCCTCTCTCTCTTGCGTCTAAATGACCTATTACCGTTGACCTAGGAGCACCAGTAACAGAACCAGAAGGCAAAAGAGCCTTTATCATCTGCCATTTTTTTACAGAATCTCTTTTTCTCCCAGAAATCCTTGCTACAGCTTGCTTTATTGTTGGATACTCCTTGACTAAAGACGCGTCAGAAACAGATACTGATTCAAAATCACAACATTTATAAAAATCATTTCTAACAAGATCAACCACTATTGAAAGTTCACTTCTTTCCTTTAAGCTTTCGAGCAATGTCTCTGCCTCACTTGTTGTAGTTCCTTTCATCGGCTCTGAAATAAATCTATCTTCATTGCATGAAAGAAAAAGCTCTGGAGATCCTGAACCTATTACAAAATCTTCATATTTAAAAAATGAGCACAAATCAGTTTGGCAAAAATTTCGAAAATTTAAATAAAGATCTAAAGGATTTTGAATTTCTCCAAGCAGCTTAAAGGTAAAATTTGCTTCATACATCTTTCCATCAAAGATATTTTTCTTTATAAGCATGATTTCTTCAGAATATTCTTCGAAATTTAGTGTTGGTTTTATATACCCTATAGGGGTATCTTTATTTTTTTTTGATACACTGAGATTTTTAAAGCGTTTTTCGTCTGTAGTCCACCATCCATGTTTCTTGTGAAAACACAAAAGAGAATTGGCTTCAAAAAGACAAGCATCCTTTTGCCAATCATGTTTCCTGGGGTTTTCCCAACTTTCTCCAGAATTAAAACTATAAGGCAACCAACCAACTAGGCCTCCAGAAAAAGGCATTAGACTTTCTTGTTTTGTTTTTGATTCATTGATGTCCATTGCTTCCCAGGGATCGATTCTTAAAGGCTTTTCCAAAAGAACAATATAACTCCAACCAGCTTGAGTAACATCATCAAGATAAAAAATATTGTTTCTTTTTTCTAAAGATGTAAAAACATCTACAACATCATGATTCCAATTTAGTTTTTCCAATAGATATCTCTCAAAATTTTTAAATTCCTTCTATCATCGTTACCTGACTTTCCCTTGGGGGTTTCAATTATCCCAGGTATGTTTAAATTAGAACATGTTGAAAGAATGTTTTTAAAACCCCCCAAACCTATAAAACCTTCTCCGATATGTTCATGCCTATCCTTTCTACTTCCTGATTCACATTTTGAATCATTCAAATGGAGACATTCAAGCTTCTCCCATCCAATTGTTTCCTCAAATGAAGATTCTATTTTTTTATATTCTTTATCATTTGAAATATCGTATCCGGCTCCAAAAACATGTGCAGTATCAAGACAAACAGTTAATTTTTCAGAAGGTCCATTTTCAATAAGCCAGGCTAGATGCTCAAATCTATAACCAAGATTGAATCCAGTTCCAGCAGTAAGTTCAAGACATATATTACAGTGGCCTTTAAACCTTTTAAAAACAGAAAAAAGCGAATCCCTTATTCTCCTAAGGCCAAGCTCTTCACCATCCCCTCCATGGCTTCCAGGATGCAACACCAAGTTTTTTATTTTCAATAAATCACATGCTTCCAGCTCTGCAATCAGTGTTTCAATAGATTTATTAAGAACAATTTCATTTGAACTTGCAAGATTCAACAAATATGATGAATGAGCAATAGGGTAGATTGAAAATTTTTCTGCTCCTTGACAAAACAAATCTGCCTCTTCTTGACTTATTTTAGGTAAGCGCCATTGTCGGTTAGGTTTTACAAAAATCTGAAAAGAGTCAGACCCAGACTCATTGGCTCTTTCAATCGCGCCAAAAACCCCTCCGGCTATTGAGACATGGGCCCCAAAAGCAATACTCAACCGATTGTCCTTAAGGTAAATTCAACCTGTTTTTCCAATTCAAGCCTTCCATCTATTTCAAAATCCAAAGGTAAACCTCTAGCCCATGTTCTTTGTTTTTTTGCTAAATGTATAGTATTTTGTTTTATTCTTTCAAAAGGATTATCAATACTCTTTTCAGGTGAAAATTCAGCATATCCAATTGTTTTCCCAAGAATTGAACTTTCTGGATATCTTCTCCACAAAGATCTTGCTTCAGTTTCCAAGCCGTCTTCCATCATCTTTTCTGTTCTTAGGAAAATTCTTTTATCCAAGTATTCTTTCGAGACAGCTAAATAAAAAGTTAGAAAATCAATACGGGATTTTTTTTGTGGAAAAAAACCTGACTCTTCAACCTCAATAGCCCTGACCAGTCTTGGAAAATCTTTTTTGTTGATTTTTTTAGATTTTTCAAAATTCATTTTTTTCAACAAATCATAAATATGCCCGGGTTCATCCTTTTCTAAATCCAAAAGCTCTTTTCTTCTTTTTTGATTTGGAGGCAATGAACCAAGATCCCAACCTTCTAAAAGAATACGCACATAAAAACCAGTTCCTCCAACAAGGATGATATTCTTATTCCTTTTTTTTATATTTTCAAACACCCTTTCAAACTTTTTAAGCCACTCTCCAGCGGTTACCTGGATATCTGGTTCAGAAAAATCAATCAGGTGGTGAGGGATATTTTGCATTTCGTCTACCGAAGGCTTTGCGGTCCCTATATCCATACCTTGGTAGAAAAGACGACTGTCTATATTTATTATCTCAGCATTAATTTTTTTTGCTAGAGATATAGATAATGAAGTTTTTCCAGAGGAAGTTGGCCCAAATATAAGAATATTTTTCAAATCAATCTTCTAATTTGAAAAAATGAGCTAACCCATCTCTGCCAATAACTATACATGACTCATTAGATATGATTGGATCAGCATTTATCCCATTTTTAAGTTCATGCCAATAAACCAAATCACCTGTGTCCAAATTAAAGAAACCAACACCATTTCCACTTTCAGAAGCTGTATTTCGAGAACCTAAAACTAGGTAATTACCCCAAACAACTGGAGAGGTAAATATCCCCTCGCCGCTAAATTCCCATACCACCTCTCCATTTTTTCCAACTTTAATAACCGTTGAATTTAAACTTAAATAAAAAAAATCTCCTTTATTAGCAGCAGAAGTAAACCTTAGGTCATTAGATCCAGCAAATCCAACTTTTGAAATAATCATGCCGGTATCCATCTCTATAAGAATAATCCTGCCTGAAGAATCTCCTGATTTGATAATCAATGTGTCTTCATTAAAAGCAGGGGGAGAAATAAATGAATCTTCGTATTTGAGAACCCATAATTCAGATCTTTTTTTCATATCCCATAAAACCATGCTTCCACGACCTTCTTCCATATCTGAACCATAAATTAAAACTTTATTTTCATCAATAACAACTGGGTAACTATGGAATATCTGACTTTTTACACCTACAAAATCCTGTTGAAGAATTTCTCCATTCTTATTTGTCAAAGTCAAAAAACCTTTATTGCTATGCGTAATTAAGTTTTCTCCCATCCTTGCTGGAGAAGAAGGTATTCCAGGAACCCTAAAAGACCACACCTTTTCTCCTTCGCTAGTAAAAGCAGCAACCTCTGGGCTAAAAACTCCTGGAAAGATTATCAACTCATCTAAATCAATTACCTTTGGATGAAGCCTTAATTTATATCCAGAATCCCAAATAATTTTCTTTTCAGGCCAATTCGAAACAGTTCCAGAAGCACCAACAAAAACAATACCGTCACTCAAGACTAATGGAGATGTGTAAACATCTTCTTGTGAAGGTAAAACTTTAACTGAACTTTGATGAATTGGAGAGAATCCAGACAAGAAAATACAAAAAAATAAACCGATTTTAGTCATTTTTAATCATCAATTCAAATTTTCCATGAAGTTTAAACTGTGTGGTTTCTGTGTTGATTTCAACATGTTCAGATTTGATATCATACCCCTTATCATTACTTAATAAAATATTGGAAAAATAAATTAAATTATCTTTTACTGATCCGTTAAAAAAATCAGCATTTCCATTAAATGAAGCTGAATCACTGTGAAACTTAAAAACAACATTCTCTCTGCCTGAAAACGAGCTTTCCGATATATCAAAATTAATCAAATTTGCACTTAATGAAAAATGCTTATAAAAAAACTCTGGACTTCTTTTCATCTTTTCAAAAACAAAATTATTTTTTTCAATATTCAAGAGAGCCGAATCAGATTCAAGTTCAACAACACCCTCAAACAACCCTTCAATATTTCCCACTATACTCAAGGTGTGATTGTCAAAAAATAAACTCTCTCCAGAGAGAGAAGAAGAAGTATTTGAAAAAAGAACCCCGCCAGAACCTTCACCGCTAATCTCTCCTTTTGAATCATATTGACTTAAAAGATATCCAATATTTATTAAAAAATCTTCAGTAAAGATACTCCCACCCTGAGGTAATTCAATTTGAGTTTTATTCTGAATTTGAGAAAAATTCATCGGTTCTCCTTCCAGTCTAATTAAAGGATTAAAAAAAAGATTTAAAAAAACAAAAAAATACATTACTTAGATTATAGATAATTTAATTTTGTGCATGTGGATGAAACTGCTTCCAAGAAGACCTAACATTTTTTTCCAAAAGATGAGTGTAAATTTGAGTTGTTTCTAGATCAACATGCCCTAAAAGCTCTTGAATAACCCTTAAGTCAGCACCTCTTGCTAACAAATGGGATGCAAAAGCATGTCTAAATACATGAGGACCATATCCTTCCTGGTCAATGCCAATAGCCTTCAATGCCTTTTTAACAACTACAAAAGCAGTTTTTCTTGTTATGTATCCCTCTTTCTTCCTGCTTGGAAATAAAAATTTACCTTCAATTTTTCTCATGTGTTTTTTAATCCAAGACAAAGCCTCTCTCCCTATTGGAATTTGTCTATACTTACCACCCTTCCCCCTAACCCTTATATAACCTTCTAAAAGATAAATATCTTTTATCTCAATTGAAATAGCCTCGCTAACCCTAAGTCCACTTGAATACAATATCTCCAACAATACTCTGTTTCTTAACTCCAACTCACTCTCTTCAGAATAATACTTAATAGCATTTTCAACTTCTTCTTCAGACAGGATTTTTGGTAATTTTTCAATCTTTTTTGTTTTGATATTTTTTCCTAAGTTTATCTGAGGTCCACCTCTTAAAAAAACAAATTTCAATAAAGTTCTTACTGCAGATAAAGCCTGGTCTATAGAAGCTGGTGATAATTTTTTATCACTTAAGTTCAACATGTACATCTGAACATAATTCTTATCATCACTTCCCAGCTTCCTTGATTCAATTAACTCAATGAATGTCTTCCAATGCCTTGTATAAGCTTCAAGTGTTTTCGGAGAACAATCTCTAGCGCCCAGCATTTCTCTATAGAGAGTTGGTATTGCATTTTCTAAAATATTTGCAATTTTTTTATTTTTCAATTATCTAGATATTTTTGGTACTTCTTCAATGAGCATGTCTATCGCCTGTAATATATTTTCTCTCGAATTGGCATAAGACAGTCGTATATAACCCTTTCCGTATCTCCCAAAGTCCTCACCTGGCAATAATGCAACCCCTTTTTCCAGCATGTGGTCACTAATTTTCTTTCCACTTAAATTTGTATTTTGAATATTTGGGAAGGCATAGAAAGCACCTCCAGGATTCTTGCAAGAAAAACCAGGAACGCTATTCAATCCATTTACTATAAGGGATCTTCTTTCTTTAAACTCTTGGATCATCATCTCACTTGGATCTTGGGTTCCCCTAATAGCCTCAATACAAGCTGCCTGTGTCATTCCATTTACACATGAAGTGTTATTGTTCATGAACAATCCCAGCTTCTCAATTAACTTCCTATCAGCTGCAGCATACCCAGCTCTCCATCCTGTCATAGCGTAAGTCTTAGAAAAACCATCAATCACAACAGTTCTTTCTTTCATTCCTGGAATTGTTGCAATTGAAACATGTTTTCCGTCATAGCACATCCTTGAATACACCTCATCGCTTAAAACTGAAACATTATTTTCAATACATAAATTTGATATTATTTCCAAATCCTCTTTTTTTAATATTCCCCCTGTTGGATTTGCAGGAGAATTTAATATGAGCAATGAAGACCCTTTAATTTCTTTTTCCAAAAAATCTAAATCAAAAGAAAAACCATTTTTTTCTAAAAGAGGTATCCCTACACCTTTAGCATTTACAAAAGATGCGAGAGAATGGTAGGAGGGGAAGCCTGGATCTGGATATAAAAGTTTTGTTCCAGGTTCAACTAAAGCCAACACAGTAGCCATCAATGCTGGTTTCGCCCCAGGACAAACTATGACTTCATCCGCACAAAAGTCAACACCCCTTCTTGCTGAAAGGTCTTCAGCAATCGCAATTCTTAAGTCCATAACTCCCAAAGATGGAGTGTATCCATGTGTCCAAATTTCATCTAATGAATTTTTTGCACTTTGGACAATATGTTCAGGGGTTGGAAAGTCAGGTTGACCAATCTCTAAATGAATTATCTTTTTTCCCCTTGCCTCTAATTCTTTTGCTTTTGCAAGAACAACAAAAGCCCCTTCAGGCTTTAAACTTTTAATTGCACGAGTAAATTCCATTGGGAATATTCTAAATTAAGGAATAATATTGTTAAAAAACAATAGAATTCAAATCATGGAAGAACCCTCAAAAAAAACATCTTTGCATGAAAAACTAGAAAAAGATACAGGCATAAACCTTTCTCCTTTAAAACATTGGTGGTCTGGAGATGGATCAATGTCTTCTAGAAATGTTTGTAAAAATGGTTTATCGAGAATCATTGATAGCATAATAAATAATGATGAATCTATACTGTCATCAATAGATATCTGGTTAATGCAGGATGTTTTTTGTGCAACAGACATTGCCCCAAGTGAAACTGACCTTGAAAGAGTTTTAGAGTGGTTGAGATTTGAATCTATAAAAAGGGATATGGCTCCAAAAGACAATCCTATTTTTCAATTTTACAATTCCTTTATTCCTCCTTTAGATACGTGGGGAAGATTACAACCAGCCGATATTGGTTTAGAAAAAATAAAACAAAAAGAAGAAAAGAAAAAAGGATTCTTTCAAAAATTATTGCGTGGTGACGAAGAGGAAGAGGAAGAAAGAACACCTCTTAGGGAGATTCAAGACCTTCCAGGGTTTTTCACATTCAAAGATTCACTTGGAGAAAAAGAAGAGTGAAAGTTACATTAATCAAGTCAGGAATCCTTTCCTCCGTTTACAAAGACTTTGAAAGCAGCATGTCTGTTTGCTTAAGGCAATTGGGAATTGACGATGAAACTATACAAAACTGGAGCGACACAGGAGAAGAAGGACCTTATTTAACAGATGAAAAGAAATTCCTTGGTTACACTTTGAGAAATTTATGCATAGCTGAAAAAACAACAAGAAATGATAAATTGTTCATAGCAGACCCTGTGCTTTATCAAGTTTATAGAAAAGCTATAAAAAGACTTCAAGACCCTTCTTATGAAAGCATAAAAAATAAAATGGTTGAATCTCTTCAAGTTGAATATTCTGGAAGATTCAGAGCTGTAAACATCCTCCACCTAATGAAACTACAAACTGGTGGTAAGAAATTTGACAGACTCATCATAAGAAAGCTAGGAAATGATAGAGATGAAGAATTTGACCCATTGAGAATAGCCCTACATACTCCACCTGAATTTATGCGGCCAATGTCAGAAATAAAATCTGATCATCCAGATAATCCAATGATTGTTTCATCATTGATCCATAAGGCAGGAGGTCAATGTGTTAGCTGGGGCTCTTTCAACAGGTGGCTCGGTGGCTATTTAACCATCCAGTTAAAAAATGACAACTCCTCTTCTTTCAATAAAGTAACAAAAGACTATGCTTTAAAAATCATTGCTCCAGTTGTTCAAGATGCACATGAAAGTAATGCTGAGGTCATTGCTACACTAGACCCAAGAGGTCTTGAGGCAATTGACACATACCAAGAAACAATAATGAAAGACTTAGGTATTGAAAAAAAGCCCTTGCCAGTAATGTATGCAACTGATCTAATCAACATATCTCTTGGAATGAGCGCGAACAGAATTGATTCCTCTTCCAGGAAGACTAACTATGAAGGTGTATTTAAAAAATTAGGCCTTTCAACAAGCTAAACACTGAACAATCTATAAAATGAAATACTGTTCAAAATGTGGGAAAGAAAATACATTCAGTTTCATTGATGGAAAAGATAGGTATCATTGCAAAAACTGCCTTAGCATACATTACCAAAACCCAAAACCAACAGCAACAATAATATGTATGAAAGAAGAAAAAATACTTCTAGCAAAAAGAGCCTTTGAGCCAGCAAAAGGGGAATGGGGCTTGCCTGGAGGATTCATGGAAATGAATGAAACCCTCGAGGAAGCTGCAGAACGAGAGCTTAAAGAAGAAACCAATCTAACTGGAAAAGTAAGTAATTTAATATCAACCTGCTCCCATTATGGAACAATTTTCGGGGACATATTATCAATTGGTGTTGAAATGAAGGTTAGTGATTTTTCTAAAATCAAAGCAGGAGATGATGCTGAAGAATTAGGTTTTTTTGACATAAAAAACCTTCCTAAAATAATTTTTTACTGCCATCTTAAATTCATCAACGAGTACAGGCTAAAAAACAATCTTTAGGCATGGAAACTTCTTTTTTAAAAAAAACATTTGGAAATGACTTATCTTTATCCAAGAGTTCACTAAAAAAATATTCAAAAGATGAAAGTTTAATTTCAATAAAGCCGTTTGCAATTGTGACTCCAAGAAAAAAAAATCAAATAGTTAAATTAGTTAAATGGGCAAAAAAAGAAAAAATTGGAATCATCCCTAGAGGATCTGGAACAGGTCTTGCAGGCGGGGCTTTGGGCAAAGGAATAGTTTTGGATTTAAAAAAAATGAAGAAAATAAAAATATCTAAAAATGACTTAATGGTTGAATGTGAACCTGGTGTAATTAATTCAGAATTACAGAAAGAGTTGAAAAAATATGGATTTTTTTGGCCTCCTGATCCGTCTAGCTGGAAAGAATGTACTGTTGGAGGCAACCTTGCAACCAATGCAGGCGGTATCTCGTGCCTTAAATATGGAGTCACGAATAATTGGGTTTTAAGTCTTGATATTGTTGATGGAAATGGAGATTCTTTCAGGACGGGCAGCAAGGCAATAAAAGATGTCTCCGGATACGATATAACAAATCTTTTTATTGGGAGCGAGGGGACACTAGGGATAATAACCAATTCATATTTAAAAATTCTCAAAATTCCAAAATTCAATGCAACAATGATTGCTACTTATAAAAATTTTGACATATCTGCAGAAAAGGTCGAAAAGATAAGGAATGAAGGATTATTGCCTCAAGCATTGGAAATACTTGACAACAAAACATTAGAGGCCGTAAACAACTATTACAACCTAAACCTAGGAAAGGATTGCTCGTTACTACTTTGTGAATGTTCTGGAAATAAGAAAAAAGTTGAAGAAGAGGTTGATAAAATTAAATCAATTATTAAAAAAAATTCAATTGACTTTAGGTACTCATTTTCAAAAAAAGAAAGAGACAAGCTCTGGATGGCAAGAAGGGGTGTATTGGAAAGCTTGAAAGGCTTGGGCAAAGTTCATGTGGAAGATATAACTGTACCTATCGGATCTTTATCTAAGATGGTAAAAAAAATCGATGCAATTTCAAAAAAATATCAAATTGAAATCTTCACAATGGGGCATGCTGGAGATGGAAACCTCCATCCACAATTCATTGTAGAAAAAAGCTCTAAATACTTTAAAAAACTGGAAAATGCAAGATTTGAAATACTGAATGAGGCTGTCAAGATGAATGGAACAATAACTGGGGAACATGGAATAGGCTTGGTTAAAAAAGAATCATTTTATAAAAATACAAATTTACTAAAAATTGAGAAAATGAAAAAAATAAAAAATGTATTTGACCCTGTTGGAATAATGAACCCAGGAAAAATATTCAAATGAAAATACTCTCTATATCAAGAACAATAGATGCAAACGGTGGAATTCGCGCTTCGCTTTGTTGGAAATTGGCAAAACACCTTTTAAGGAAAAAGGAGTTTCAAGTTTTATGGATCGCAGGAACTTCAAAAAAGTGGGATGAAAGAAAAATCCTGAATGAAAAAAACGAAAATCATTATCTCAAAATCAACTATATTCAAAACAAACAAGATGTTTTTGATTTTTTTACATTTTTGCCAAAGATAACAATGGAAATAAATAAAATCCTGAATGCAGAAAAAAAATTAAATCTAATAATTTTTCCAAAAGAGGACACCCTTATTGCAACAGCTCTCAAATCTGTTGAACATAAAGCAAAAATCATTTCATGGAGCTATTCGGAACCTTTTGAAAAAATAATAAAAAAAATCGATGCTGAAAAAAATGAATAATTCCATAAAACAAGAATATTTAAGGCTTTCTTTGACTGACAAATGCAACTATAGATGCAAATACTGTCTCCCAGAAGGAAATATCAACTCAATTGGAAATAAAGATTTTTTAACACTTGAAGAACACTTTAAATTATCAAAAATGCTTAATGACCTGATTGGTTTAAAAAAAATAAGGCTAACTGGTGGTGAACCTCTTCTTAGAAAAGGCATAGAAAAACTCATATCAATGCTTTCAACACTTTCACCAAAGCCAGAAATATCAATAACAACAAATGGTCATTATCTAAATGAAAAAATAAATGGATTAATAATGTCTGGAATCAACAACATAAACATAAGTATAGATTCATTAGATAAAGAAAATTTTAGGAAAATAACCGGGAATGGAGATCTGGATAAAGTTTTTCAATCTTTAGAAAAAGCAAAAAAATTAGAATTTGAAAATATAAAAATAAATACAGTAGTAACAAGGGAAAACTTTCATGAAATTCCTGACTTCATTGATTTCTCAAACGATAAAAAAATTGATTTGCGATTCATAGAACTAATGTCTTTTGAAAACATATCTGAATATCATGAAAATCAATATATTTCTGCCAAAACCATAAATGAAGAGCTAACAAGGATATTTCCAAAAGACACTAAGCTTACTGAGTCAAAATTAAGTCCTGCAATTTACAGGAATATAAAAAATTCAAAACAGAGAATAGGCCTAATAGCTGCAGCATCAGATCCTGGATGTCATAAGTGTACAAGGTTGAGAATATCATGCAATGGAAAACTGTCTATTTGTCTCTACCAGAATGAAGGAGTTGATTTAAAGGCCAAGTTGAGAAAAAATAAAATCAATGATTTAAGACGAACAATCAAACAAACCATAAAAAGCAAAAGAACATATAATCCTCTACAAACCAAGGAAGAGACCTGGATGTCTTTGTCTCAAATTGGGGGATAGATGAAAATAATAGTATTTGGAACACTCTCTAAGAATTTAGGGTGGAAACAAAAAGAAATACCCTGGGAAAAAAACATGACTCCAAAAGGAATATGGAAAAAAGAAATAAATCTAAATTTTAAGCAAGTTAAACCAGCATTGAATTTTGAATTTTGCGACTGGGATGAAACTGTACCAAAAAATTCTGAATTAGCATTTTTGCCCCCAATGTCAGGAGGATGAAAATATTTCAAAAAGGGAGCCTGAAAGAAACAAAAAGACCTTTCAGCAAATCTTCCGGAGCATGGGTTCTTTTTGAAGGAACTGTCAGAAGCCCTAACAAAGGTAAAAAGATTGATTTTATAAATTATGAAATATATGAAAAAATGATAGAAAACGAAGGGAAAAAGATCATTAAAGAAGCTAGGAAGAAATGGAAAATTGAAAAAATTTTAATAAAACATGGGTCTGGAAAAATAAAACCAAATGAAATTGCAATACAAATTGGAGTTTTGACAAAGCATAGAAAGGAGGCTTTTGAATCGGCAAAATGGATTCTTGACGAATGCAAAGAAAGGCTCCCCATATGGAAAGAGGAGGTGGGAAATTGAAAATAACACATCTAGATGATGAAGGAAACATAAATATGGTTGATGTTTCAAAAAAGAAAACCACAACAAGAACCGCAGTTGCTAAAGGGTCAATAGCATTTCCTAAAAAAATTGCAGAAGAGCTGAAAAAAAATCCACAAAGCAAAAAAGGCAATATATTCAATGTTGCAAAACTAGGAGGAATAAATGCTGCAAAAAAAACATCAGACCTTGTTCTTCTCTGCCATCAAATAAATCTTAAAAATGTAGAAATTGAAATCAAATGGGATAAAAGTTCTTTAACTGTCATATCAAAAGTCGTAACAAAATCCGAAACGGGAGTTGAAATAGAGGCAATAAATGCAGTAATGATAGCACTATTGAATATTTATGATATGACAAAATCACTAACAAAAGAAATTGAAATTGACAATATTCGGCTTGTTGAAAAAACGAAATAAACAAGAAATGGAAAAATGGGTCATAACAACTAAAACAAAACCGAGAGATGAAGAAGTTCAAAAGGCAATAGAAATTTCAATAAAATTTTCTGCAAAATATATAGAACGAAGAGAAAAAACATTAAAAAAAATATCCAGAGAGAATGAGAAGAAGCCTCTTTTGATAATAGATGAAAAAAAAGGTCTAAAATCTTATACCCCGAATGAAAGAATATGGAGCTGGCATCCTGGAATGTCTAAGATTCGAATCGGCTCATTAAGAAATGACCTTCCAGACCATCTGTACAGAAGTGTTGAGCCCAAAAAAGGAATGAGTATATTGGACGCGAACCTTGGAATGGCACATGACGCATTGGTTCTTGCATCATGCGATGCAGAAGTTTTAGGCTTGGAAAAAAACAAATTCATACATCTCATAACTTCAGAAGGTTTAAAAAGGTCAGAAAAAAATAAAGAATATCCAAAATTCATAAGAAAAGCAGCCCGGAACATAAAAACAAAATGCATCGACAATGAAGAATACATAAGAAATTCAAAAAGAGACTTTGACGTAGTTTGTTTTTCCCCAATGTTCATAAAGCCAAAATTCAAATCGGACGACATGCTTCCGCTCAGAGAACTTGCACTAAAAAACTGGCCAACAAAAAATCTTATAAAAAAATCTTTACAAATATCAAATAAAGTTGTAATAAAAGTCGAATACGAGAAACACCCTCCTTTGCCAAGTCCAACCAAGTGGTCACATGGACAAGGATCAAGGGTAGCATATGCAATATATGAATAAAATAAAACTAGTTTGGACCTATACTGCAATTGCAATATCTCTATATGCTATTTGGGTTTTTAGATCAGATATAAAAAATCTTGAAACGATCGAAAAATTTAATCCTTATCTCATTTTAGCAGGTATATTTTTTGCTTTTCTGAATTATTTTTTAAGAGCTTACAGATGGCATTGGCTTCTTAACAAAAGTGGTGAAAAAATCAATATTTCAAAATCTTTTTTATCTTTTTTTTCAGGATTTTTTTATACTTTCACCCCTGGAAAAATTGGAGAGATCTCAAAAAGCTTACATTTATATGAATTAACAAAAATACCTGCAAGGAAAAGCATGCCTATAATTTGGATAGAAAGAACAAGCGATGTTGCTGGTGTTGCAATTCTTTCCTTTCCAATAATCATCTATCTATTAACAAATGACAATAAATACTTTTATGAAAGCTCTATCTTGATAACATTTGCATCATGGATTTTTGGCTTATTAGCTGCTATATCTTTATTCTTCCTGGGAAAAATAGTAGGAACAAAGGTGATAGCTAAATCAAATTCAATTGAATCAAAAGAGATGTTTATTGAAACTTTTTCAAAAACATTAAACCTCTTAAAAGAAAATTTATTCAAACTTGTAGCATGGGGATGGTTCGCATGGGTTTTAGAAGGAATCACTTGTTTGCTTTGCTTGAAGGCAATTGGTGCTGAAATTCCGTTTGAGTTTATCGAAAACATATCAGCCTCAATAAGGTTTTATTCATCTTCAATGCTCGCTGGGGCTCTTTCTTTCATCCCTGGAGGGCTTGGAGCAACTGAAGTTACCCTAACAAACCTTTTTATTGCAGCGGGCCTAGAAGAACAAATCGCTTCTAGTGGAACATTCTTAACAAGGATTGCAACGCTTTGGGTTGGATTTCCAATTGGGATTATTGCAATAATTAAAATTAATAAAAAAAAGGGAGAGCCCTAAGACTCTCCCCACCCAGGTAAAACTAGGCAAATACTCGATTTAGCCCTCAATTAACCGAAGTATTTAAATACTATACTAATACAAAACAAAGAAAGTTTCATGAAATTCTTATCTTTATCCTGAAAATAAAGCACTTTCCTTTCTTTTTTACGCTTATCAGAGTCTGATTATTGTCAAAACACCATGCACGAACATCTAAATCTGAAACGGGATCATCAGAAAAAAGATCAATAATGCAGTCTTCTTTCAATTCACCAACAAGCTTTTTTAATTTGATTATTGGGAGAGGGCAAAGAAAGCCTCTAGTATCTAATTTATGCGATTTTTGCATAACTCCAAGCTTTTGAAAATTTTTCATAAAGATAATCAAGATCTTCTAGTTTTAGATTTAAATCAGGGGAAACAAGAAGATTTTCCATTGTGCTTATGTTTAAATCTTCTAAGATTTCACTCTTTTTTCCAGCTCCAGAGATGCATGCAGGTCCTGTTCCAATATAGATACTCTCAAGTGAAAGATTCATCCTGAAAGCATCTAGGTCAATGCAGTTGCTCCAGGAAGACAAAGAATGAGGCAAATGTCTTTTAAATTTAAATTCATTAACTTGCAATTCTTCTTTCAAAAAAATTCCCAAATTCAAAACAGCATCACCCCATTTTTTTTCAATTGAGGATTTAAAATCTTCTTCAAAGGCATTTAATGCAACAGATGCTCCTTCAATCAAGCTTAAAGATACACACCCTCCTCTAAAACCCTCTTGCTCAACACCTGGAAACAAAGGTTTTAAATTATTATTTTTTGACGCAATGAAACCAACTCCTGGAGGTCCTCCAAACCTGAAAAAAGAAAAAGTTATCCATTCAGCAAAATCCAATAAATGATCTATTTTTACCCAACCAGCTGAAGAAGAGATGTCTAACAAAACCTTTACACCTCTTTTTTTAACAATTGAAGAAATAATATCCAAGTCTTGAATGAATCCCACCTCTGCACAGGACATTTCCATAAAAAGAACATCATCTTCATTCAGGTTCTCAAATAGAGACAAATCAAAACCATAATTTTTGTTAAATTTTGGGGTTATTAATTCTGAACCATGTTTAAGACACAATGTTTTTGCTGAATTTAATAAACTTAAACGTGAACCTCTTGGAACAACAATTTTTTTAGGCTTGATTGAATTTGCTATCAAATAATGAGATTCTGTTGCAGAGCTTGTCCAAACTCCATTTGAAAAATCTTGCCGACCTATAGCCTTCATGACATTTGTTGTGCATGAATCAATAACTGATGCTACTTCTTGACCAAGAAAATGCCTAGAAGAAGGGTTTATTGGAGCAAACCTGTCTAAAGAAAAAGAAATTTTACTTTTAACTTTTTTAAGGATGTCTATTCCCGAAACAGAATCAAAATTAAAATTTTTATGCATTAACTTACCAAGGGATCCCAAGGTAAGCTCAAGTCTCTTCTTCCAAAATGGCCATAACAAGACAATGGTTCATATGGCCTATTCCATAAATCTAATTTCTTATTGATATGAAATAAGTTCCAATTTAAGCTTTTCACAAAATCACTAACTTGTTTATCAAGATCGTTTCTGTTTGTTTTTACGTAAAAAGAAATAGGTTTTGTTTTATGAATAGCATAAGCAACTTGTATCTCCACCTTGTTTATTTCGCTTTCTTTAAAAACCTTAAGAGCTTCAACAGCAGCAAATCTAGCATAATAAGCTCCTGACCTGTCAACCTTTGTTGGGTCTTTTCCGCTAAAAGCACCTCCACCATTAGGAACATATCCACCATATGTATCAACTGTTATTTTTCTACCAGTCAAACCAGTATCTGCAAGAGGTCCTCCTTCGGACCAAGATCCTGAATTTTGAATACAGAACTCGCTTTCAGCATTTAAATGTTCTCCCAAAACATCTTTAATAACTTTTTCTTCAAGTTCTTTTCTTAAAAAACTCAAATCAACATCTTCGTCATGCTGGGTGCTAAGAACAACAGTGTCTACAGAAGGTATACCATTTTCATAGGAAACAGTCACCTGTGTTTTTCCATCTGGCCTAAGCCATGGCAACACTTTTTTTTTCCTTAATTCAGTTAGCTTTTTTGCTAAATCGTGAGACCATGAAATTGCTGCGGGCATCCATGTATCGGTCTCCAGACAAGCGAAACCACACATCATTCCCTGATCTCCAGCAAATTCTTGCCCATCCTGAAGGTTGTGAGGCTTGGCAAGTTCACTTGTTTGTGCTTGTATGTCTTCAATAATCTGAACTTGGTCCCAATATCTTCCAAAAGATTTTTCAGAATAACCCACATCTGTGAGAACTCTATTGACTAAACTTTCAGATTCTTTTTTCACTATCTCCAAAAGGGACTCAGAAACTTCTCCAGCAATAATGACGTACTTTCCAGTAAACATAGTTTCTATTGCTGTTTTTACCCCTTCTTTCTTTTCGGAAGAAGATAAAGAAAAATCCAAAAAAGCATCAGAAAGCTTGTCTGCAAGCTTGTCTGGATGTCCTTCTGTAACAGATTCACTAGTAAACTTTTTCAAAAACACATCCCTCTTATTTCCTGAACAGCTTGAGCAGGTGAATCATGCTTGAATATTCCTGATCCTGAAACAAGAATATCTGCACCTGCATCAAATAAAATTTTTGCATTTTCTTTTGTAACCCCGCCATCAATTTCAATTTCAAAATTTAGCCCATTCTCTTTCCTAAAAAAACTTAAAGAAGCAACTTTTTCTGGTGTAGATTCAATAAATTTCTGACCTCCAAAACCAGGGAAAACAGACATAACAACAACGTAGTCAATTTTATCTAAATGTGGGTAAATATCTTTAACATCTGTGTCAGGGTTGATAGCTATACCGCAAAGACAAGAAGTTGAAGATATAGTTTTAATAATAGAAGTTGTTTTATTTGTAGCTTCAACATGGAAAGAAACAGCATCTGCACCTGCTTGGATAAACTTTTCTACATATTCCTCTGGAGAATCAATCATCAAATGAACATCTTGAAAACATTGAATCTTGTTCAAAGATTCAACTATTGGTATCCCTATGCTTATATTCGGTACAAATTTCCCGTCCATAACATCTACGTGAATCCACTCAGCACCGCCGTCAACAACAGATTGAATCTGTTTTCCGAGATTTAAATAATCACAACCTAAAATAGAAGGTGCTATTTTCATTCAAAGTAAGAACTCCAAGCTAATTTTCCGCCTTGGCTAATTGTAAGAAAGATGGGCGTTTTATTTTCATTTAATATCTTTTTAATCTTGTTTTCGAAAGATGGGTGTTTTAGACCTCTTGTTATAACCTCGTCCCAGTTTTCAATTTCTGAACCATACTTTATAACAATTTCAATACCTCCATTTTTCACCCATGCAGGTAATTCTCTAATATCGAAACTCCAATCTCGAGGCTCATTGACGATAAAAAACAAATCATGATTTATCAATATCGGCAAATCAGCACCATTTTGTGGAAAATGATACATTATTTTCTGTCTAGTATTGTCTTTTGCCAAATATCTTTTTGTTCTAACTGCTCCAGTGATTTCAAAATCTCTTTTTTTCAGAATCTCCAAAGAATTACCTATACTCATATTTTTTAAATCAGGAAAAATAGATAATTTTGTTTCATAAGAAAAATACACACTAACTGAAAATGCATCACCTTTTTTTATTTTTGAACCTGGATGCGGACTTGTTGAAGCTATCGTTCCTTCAGAAAACTGATTGCTTTGAATTGTTTGAAATTCAGTTGGCCAAATATTCATTTCAACTAATTTTGAAAAATATTCCTTTGGTTGAAAATTTAAAAAATCTGGAACAATGTTTTCTAATTTTCCTGGACTGATCCAAACTTCAATAATGTCGCCTTTTTTCAAACTTGATCCGGGCTTGGGTTTTATTTTTGATATCAATCCTCTTTCCATATTGTTTTCAGAATCAAAGCCATTCATGTTTACAACAAAACCTCTTGATTGCAGTTTGGACAAACCAATACTTTCTGTCTCTCCAATAACATTGGGAATTCGGGAATCAATTTGACTAAATCCCAATAAATACAAAATCTCAAAAGAAGCCCATATGCTAGCAATGGTTAACAAGATTCTGGAAAATGGCTCCAAGTATTTTCTACTAAATATTGAAAAATAATTGAAAACACTTCCTTCAACCAAAGTGTCTTCTTCTTCGGAGATCATCTCCAACCTACCTATAAGAGTCGGAAGGAGTGATAAAACTTTTGAATCTTCCCCATTCAATATCTTTTCTAGAACCTTTAACAAATCTCTGTTTATGCTCTTTGGAATTGAAAAATTACCAGAAACCAATGGTGGAACAGATCCTGTAAGGATTTTTATAACCAAGATAGCAATATTCTTAACATCAAAAACCTTTTGATCATCTTCTGCTTTTGGCGGAAATCCAAATAAACTTTTTACAGATATTTTTTCTTTGTTCAGAAGAGATGAATAGTACATTTTTTTTACCGGGAAATCTACCATGTGGGCACCTTCATCATCATCTATAAAAAAAGAATCATCATTAATCCAGCAATGAGAAAAACCCCTGCTATGCAATCCTGAAACTGAGCGAACAACTGAAGAAGATATTTTTAACCTTTCAGCATAATTTGGTTTTGCCTTAAGCCAATCGCTCAATGGATAAAAATTCCTTAAACCATTCAGGATGAATCTATATTCGCCTCTGAAAGAATTTAAACTCTTAAGGGTTAAAACATTTGGAATTGACTTATTTACTAATTTTTGAAAAATCTTTTCTGAAGATTTCCATGCAAAATTTGGACTTCTTACAGACCAAACAAAAACTCTTTTTTTTTCAAAAATACCCTTATAAAACCTAAACTGATGCTCTCTGAAAAGTTCTTTGATGATTTTTACTTCAGTTAAATTTTGCATTTGGCCTACTATTTAAAAAATCCCTTCCTGTCATAACCTTCCTTCCTTCAGGAACGACACAATCAACAATCAAAACACCCTTTGATGTTCCAATCATAAGAGAATCTCCCTCCACCCTGAGTTCTCCAGGTTGAAAATTAAAATCCTCAGAAAAAGAGCTCTTTTTAAGGGTAATCCAACTATCTCCATGTTTGCATTTTGCTCCTGGATAAGGATCTAAAGCTTTTATTAAACTGTTTAACTCTTTTGAGCCTTTGGAAAAATCAAGGACCCTTTCATTTTGGGCAATACGATCTGCCCAAGTAACTTCTCCACATTGCTTTTTTTGATTTAAATTTAAGCTAAAAATATTTTCCCAATTTTCAGTCAAAAGACTTGATCCAACAATAGAAATTCTTTTTTTTGCGGAATTGTAATTATCATTTTTATCTTTGTAATCAAATCTAATACTTCCTTGAAAAAGAACAGGACCAGCATCCAAATCCTTTACCAACTTTATCCAAGAAACCCCAATTTCTTTTTCTCCTGAAATAATAGCTCTTTGAATAGGTGCAGATCCACGATATTTTGGCAAAAAAGATGGATGCAAGTTCAATGATCCAAATTTGTAATCCAACATATTCTTAGGAATCATGTTGCCATAAGAAACAACAATCAGCAAATCAGCAACCAAATCATCACTTGCCTTGTCGAAGCAGTCAATATTTTCTTTATGAGCATAATCCATAACTACATTTTCACTGAGCTTCATTTTTCTACCACTTCTAGATGGTGGTTTTGTAAGTACCCAGGATGGCTTCACTGGAAGTCTCTTTAATATCCCCAATGACAAATCGTCAGAACCGGCAAAAGCTATTTTAAAAATTTTTTAAAAACCTCTTCTTTTGACAAAGCCTTTCCATCACAAAAAAAACTTCCGTCAAGCCCTCTTTCAATAATTAGTTTTCCATGCAGGTGATCGATCTCATGCTGTAAAACCCTTGCAAAATAATTTTCAGCAATTATGTTTTTCTTATTCATATTTACATCTAGATATGTAACTTTTATTCTTGTTTGCCTTGGAACATCAACTGCCAAATTAGGTATTGATAAACATCCTTCAACATCTATAGCCAAGCCCTCTTTCTCTGTTATCAAAGGATTCAAGAGAATATGTATTTTTTCTGAATCAGGATCATCCTTGCATAAAATTAACCTTATGTTTAAACCAACCTGAGGAGCAGCAAGCCCAACTCCATCACTTGACCTTAAAATCTCTTTCATTTCTGAAATTGTCTTCTTGGAAATTTTGTCTTTTACGGCAATACACGGCTTAGTGAGAATTGAAAAATCTTTTGGCAAAGTTTTTAACTTCATGATTTACCTTCATAGTAAATTCTAATATTTTGATTTTTAGAAATTAAGTTTTTAATGAATTTTTTAAAATCTTTTTCTATTTTTTTAGATTGAAAAATATATACAGTATGATTTTTTTCTTTTCCACGGCTGTCAAAAGATCTGATGTAGCGTAAATCACTTGCAAAATCCTCTAAATCAATCCCTTCATAAGCAACGCCTTTAATCTTCTTTTCGGAAATTATCATTAACATCTCTCCAAATGGAGGATAATCGAACTGTTTTCTTACTTCAATTTCATCTCTATAAAATTTAGAAAATTCACCTTTTTCGAAACACTTTATTGGAAATAACGAAGATTCCTTAGACCCAAAAAACAAATCTAAATCTCTTTTCAGGCAAAAATTATTTACTGCATGAATTTTCCACCAACCATTTTCCTGAGATCTAAAGTCATCTCCTACAAATAAATACTTTAAATAAGGTATCCAAATCACATTTTGTCCACAATCATCTCTCAGGAATTCAAAATTAGTAGTTAACAAAACTTTAGAAACTCCTTCTTTCATGTTTTTTAAAGCCTTTTTCGCCTCTTTTGGTGTTTCCTCTGAGCTGACAATCTCGATATCTTCACGAGAAAACCCCTGCATCAAAAACCAATTTAAAAAATGCTCTAACCCTTTCTTTAAGTTTTTAAGCCTATCTCCACAATTATCACACCTGCTTATCTTTGGCCAAGAATCATCACATTCAACACATCTCAATTCATACCCATTCAAAACTAAAACTTTTTTGCAAATTGGACATTTTGTATACTCTTTGCAAGATTGACAAAAAAGATGCCCTAAACCCTTGAAAGGAACAAGAACACTTATCTTTTTACCCTCTTTTAAACATTGTTTAACAAATTTAACACCACCAACTTCTCCCTCTCTGACAAAATTAGAATTTGATTTAAAAAAACTCTGGTAATCATTAATTTTTACTTTTTCTAAATAGTTTTCAACAGAGGGAGATCCACTTGAATCAATGTAAGAAATCTCACAATTAAAAACATCTTTACAAACTTGTAAAAATGTTTTTGAATCCCTGAACCAAGAATGTCGATTTTTTTTATAAAAGCTTCTGTAATCAGGATTGCCTTCTTCAAACATGTTGATTTTTTTCAAATTGCTAAAAGGAAGTCCCACACTATCCACAAGTCCACAAAACTCTAAATCTTCCCCATCTGCAATTCTTAAAATATTTTTTTTAGATTTTGATATCTTTTTTTTACCAAACCTTTCTAAAGTTTTTAAATTTGGAAAAATATTTAAAGTTTGTGAATTATTTTTTATTTCAGAAGGTTCTATAGGTTCTTTTAGAGGCATGAAAATACTTAATAATGCTCCTGGAGGGATAAAGGAATCTAATAGTTTTATAAAAAATTTATATCTTTTTGAATCCATCTTTGGACCAATTTTTGAAATAGATTTTGATTCAGAAAAGTGTTTCACTTCTTCAAATACAAGCCCCCAGGTTTTTTGATTGTTCCAGTTGTTTAAAAATACCCATGTCCCGGGCTCAATGGTTCCATTAAAAGAATAGGTCCAAGATCTTAAGCTAAAAAGATCTGATGCAACAAAAACTTTGTAATATCTTATTGAAGCTAGCTGCCTTCACCATCAATTTTTTCTGTTGAATCAGGAACTTCAGAGTCAACAGGGAGCCCCAAGTCTTCTTTAACAGTGTTGAATAAACTGTAATCAAAGCGAAGATTGTGGACAATCAGTCTCTCTCGAACCCATTCAGAATAAAGAGGTTCAGCTTTTTGGTTCACAAGAATCTCCATAATAAAGTCTCTTTCATCCTCAAAAGGAGATTCTTTTTCCGCTTCAAAGCTAAGAACTTTAAAAAAGAAGAAAAGCTCTTTGCCCAAGGAGGGGGAAACCGAGATTGGCCCAACCCAAGAACCAACTTCTGTAGATAAAATCTGATTTGCTGCAAAAGGGGCTGAGGACATTATTCCTGCTTCTGTAATATCCTGACCAAGATAGCCTCCCTCTAAAGCTGATTGAAAATTTATTGAATGGGCAGCAGCCATTTCTTCAAAAGAACTTCCTTCGAGCAATTTTGATTCAACCAGCTCAGCTTCTGAAGGGTCATCTAATTCAATAACTGCCAAACCATACATTGCAGCCTTTGTAAATGCTGCTTTTTGGTTTTCTATATAAAAATTTAGTAATTCCTCCTCTGAGGGAATCTTGTCATAAGCCTCCACCAGCTCATAAGCCATCACCTCCTGCATCATCATAGCTAACCTTTGAATTCTGAAATATTCTCTTACAATTTTCGCATCAAAAATTTCAGAATAGTAGCTGTAAAGTTTTGCATTCATAGGACTTCCAAATAAAAAATTCTCAAGATCTGATTCTGGATATTCCACACCTCTCGAAACTGCCTCTATATCCATCAACCTGTAAGTAATAACTTCCATAAGACTCTGGATCCATGGCTCTTGTCCGACTTGTAAATATCTGCCAGCATTCAAGTACAAACCTAAATTTATATGTTCTAAATGTATAGGCTTTTGATTAGCCTCTTCTCCCAAATGTCCAACAATTTTACTGTTATCTTCTGCCCAAACTTGAAAACAGAAAAAACAAGCAAAAAATAAAAAAATCCTTTTTTTAATCATTTTTATCTCCAATAATATTTAATATTTTTTCAGCCAAAATCATTTTATCCACATCTTTGAATTCTATTGAACTTAAACTAGCATCAAAAAACTCAACATCTGTATCTTTTTTACCAAAACAATTTGAAGAATTGTTTGTAATGACATAATCAGCACCCTTTTTAAAAACTTTTTTTGCAGCATCTAAAGAAGAATCTTCACTATAGACAGAAAACCCAATTACCTTTCCACAAGCTCTGTACTTTGTTTCTAATATATCAGGACTTTTTTTCAAATAAACATCCTCTTTAAACCAATCATCCTTAGAGGGTTTTCCTTCTTTTCTGGTTTTGAAAGAAAAATCAGTAACAGCAGCTGTAAAAAAGCCATAATCATAACTGTCTTGAATTGCATCTTTCATTTCTTCAGAAGATGTAACATCAATTCTTCTTATCCCTTCTGGAGACCTTGGAGTTCCAGGCCCTGCAATCAACGTAACATCAGCACCCTTGAACCAGGCATTCAAAGCGAAAGAAGAACCCATGTTTCCTGTTGAGGGGTTTGAAAAAAATCTAACATCATCAATAAATTCCTGAGTTGGTCCAGCAGTAACTAAAACTGATTTTTTTTCAAAACTTTTATCTGAAAGGTGAAAAAGTATTTCGTACAATATCATTTCCAAATCAGGCAATCTACCCGCCCCATACTCTCCACAGGCCAAAGAACCTTCTTCGGGGTCCACAAAAGAAAAACCTCGTTTTTTTAAATCTGAAATATTTTTTCTTATAGCAGGGTTGTTCCACATATTTGTATTCATTGAAGGAACGAGAAGAACTTTTGATTTTTTTGCCAAAATAATATTCGAAAGCAAATCATCAGCTAGTCCAGAGCTTAATTTTGAAATGAAATGCGCAGTTGTTGGGCATACCACTATCAAATCACAAGATCTCTCTAGGTGTATATGAGACATGGGGTCTTCCCAAAGGTCAGAATAAACCTTCTTGCCAATCAAACCCTCAAAAGAAGTCTTTCCTACAAACTTCTCTGCACCTCTTGAAAAAACAACCTCAACATCGATATTTTTCGCTGTTATTTTTCTTATCAAGTCTGGAGTTTTATATGACGATATGCTTCCAGTAACCCCAATTAAAACTTTCATAATTGAAATCTCAAAAAAAGACTAAATTTCGTTTGAAGGAATCTTTTCGTAATCATCAGGAAATTGATTTTTTGGAACAAAAGCTTCATCGGGAATCTTAGGCTTGATCTGACCAGCTAAGAATTCAGCAATTGCAACTTGGACATAACCAACCTCTTGCAAATCCTGATCCCCCAAATCTACCCTGGGCAAATCAAGTCTTGACTCAAGGTCATTAGCTCTTTTTGCAATAATCTCAGTCACAACATATCGATTTGGAAAAATTTTCAATAAATCTTCAATTGCAACAATTCCTCTTATATTGTCAGTGCCGATAATGTCTTCGTATCTTGGTTTTTCTTCACTCATAAGTTCCTCTATTGTACTATGAAGCGTTTAAAAAATTTTCAACTATTTTCCTTAAATCAATCTTGCAACTTCTTAAGTTTTCATTTACAACTTGATGATCTGCATTTGAGGCCCAAGAAATTTCCCTTTCCAGTAACCGAATCCTTTTATTTAGACTTTCTTCGGAATCCTTGTTTCTTTTTTCAATTCTTTCAAATATTGATTCTTTAGATGGGGGTAATAAGAAAATAACAATAGAATTTTTAAATAATTTTTTTATACTTTTTGAACCCTGTACATCAAGAATTATCAAAGAATTACAGGATTTAAGAGAATTTGAAATATCTTTTTTCAAAACACCATAATAATTTCCATAAACATTTGCATATTCAGCAAATCTTTCTTTGAGTATGAGATTTTTAAAAAAATCTCTAGAAAAAAAATTATAGTCAACTCCATCAACCTCACCATCTCTTATTTCTCTTGTGGTACATGTAATCACCCTTTTTAAACAAAGTTCTTGAAGCAAATAATGGGCCAATGTAGTTTTTCCAACCCCAGAAGGTCCGGTTATTACAATCAATTTTGACATCTATTAAAAAATATATTACACTTGAAATTAAATTTTGAGTTAGTTACAATGCTTTTAATGAGCCCGAATGAAGATATAAATTTGAAAGGCTGGCAAGATATTCAAGAAAATCATATGAACATTGGTTCTGTTGTTAATCCCTTAATGGAAGAAATAAATGATTTAAAAAAATCTTTAGAAAAAATAAAGGATGAAATGAGAAAATTTGAAGCATTTGAAGGAGCCCGAGGAGTTTTCCATCTTTCGGAAAAAGTTAATGACTTTGAATCATTTTTGAACTCCTGGAAGGGAGAGCTTGAAAAGGTTGAAAAGAGCAGAGTCCAGAAAAATTCCATAAAACCAATGTTGGTAGTTTTTGATGCGTTGCAAAGAGCTGAAGATTTTTTAAAAAAAACAGGAAAAAATCAAGAAGTCTTGTCAGGAATAGAAGACGTAACAAAGCTTTTTGAAAAACAGCTAATCACACTTGGTTTTTCTGTAATAAAACCTGAAAAAGGTGACATTTTTGACCCAAATAAACATATAGCAGTTGGAACAGAAGATGGCCCAAGTGGGAAAATAGTTAAAGTTTACCAAATTGGAATTAGCTATGAAGGGAAAATAATGAGAGCAGCTGAGGTTTCGATAGGCAAAAATTAGAACTTATTTGATCAATTCACATATTTTTTAAAAAATTAAGCATTTTTTTTAACAATCAAATTACTTTTAATTTTATAATCAGTAAATTGGGAGGTTTCTTATGAGGAACATATTAGGCATTGATTTTGGTACAACAAACAGTCTTATTGGCTACTTGGACAAAGACACTCCTAAATTGATCCCGAATTCTAGAGATTCTCTTTTGACTCCAAGTGTTGTTGGAATGTCTGAAACAGGAGACCTTCTTGTTGGGGAAGCTGCCAAAAATCAATCAATTGCGTTCCCGGATAGAACCGTTTCTTCGATAAAAAGAGTTTTGGGAGAAGACAAAGTGATAACTTTGGGGAAAGAACAGTTTACACCCCAAGAAATTGCTGGAGCAATAATCAAAAGATTAAAACTGGATGCTGAAGAACACCTAGGAGAGATCGTTGAAGAAGCGGTGATAACCGTTCCTGCTTATTTTAGCGATGCACAAAGACAGGCTGTAAAAGATGCTGGTGAGATAGCTGGGTTTGTTGTTGAAAGGATATTGAATGAGCCTACAGCTGCAGCTCTAGCATATGGACTCAACAGCGAATCCAAAGACACAATAATGGTTTACGACTTTGGTGGAGGAACTTTCGATGTATCCATCATCAGGGCGAGAGAAGGTGCATTTAGGGTCCTGGCTACAAATGGAGATGTCCAATTAGGTGGAGATGACATGGATTGGGCAATTGCAGAATGGCTGAAAAAGAACTTTAAAAAAGCTGAAAAGGTTGATTTAGAGGGAAAAGAGATAGATGAAATACAAAGAAGGGTTATCCAACAAAGATTAAAAGATGCTGCCGAAACAGCAAAAAAAGACCTTTCAGAGCATCTTGAAACAACAATTAACCTTCCTTTCATATATACCGAGTCAGAGGAACCCAAACACTTAAAAACAACATTAACAAGAAATCAGATGGAAGAAATCATCGAACCCTTAGTTGAGAAAACAAAAAAACCCCTAGAGCAGTCTATGAAAGACTCAAAATTGAAATTCGAAGATCTTGATTCAATTCTTCTAGTAGGTGGAACAACCAGAATGCCAAAAGTAAAGCAATTTGTTGAAGATTTAGTTGGAAAATCCCTTGGACACAAGGTTGATCCTGAGCAGTCGGTTGCACTTGGTGCTGCAATTCAAGCCGGAGTAAAAAGAGGCAAATTGGAAGAAATGGTTATTGTGGATGTTGCACCACACTCACTTGGAATAGAGGTAAAAGATGGTAAATTTTCAGTAATTATCCCTAGAAATACAGCAATTCCTTGTTCAAAAAAGAAACCTTACGTTACGACACAAGACATGCAAACAGAAGCACAAATAACAGTTTTTCAAGGAGAGAAAGAAGTTGCTTCAGCAAATCCCAAACTAGGTGATTTTGTTTTTTCTGGGATAGAGGGGAATGATGCTGGAAAAGCTCTAGTTGATGTCCTTTTTGATTATGACATAAATGGAATTGTCAAAGTTACAGCAAAAGACAGAGCGTCCAAGAAAGAAAAATCTGTTTCCTTTAAGACAAGCCAGAAAAGACTAACTCCAGAAGAAGTTAGAGAAGCTCAGCTTGAAATAGGAGTAAGAACCTCTCAGAAAGAAAATGAAATAGGAGAAACATCAGAGGCAAATGCATTAATATATGAAGCAGAAGCTTTTATAAGAGACAGAAAAAAATTCATTGAAAAACCAACCAAAGATTCATTGAGGACAGCGATAGCCAACCTGCAAAGAGCCATTGATCACGATGAAGACAAGGTAAAAAGCGAAATCGAACACCTGCAAATAATTCTGTCTGATGCAGAAATAACCGTTATGTCCGCTGAAGACGGAATGAAAGAAAAAGAAGAAAAGAAAACTGAATAGTTTCTGATGTCAAATTTAAATAAATTTAACACAAAATTAGAACAATATCTTGACTTGATTGAAAAATCCTTAAAATCAAATGACGAGGCTGTCAAGAATCTAATAATTCAAATTGCTCCTTTTGTAACAAGAGAACATGAAGAAAGATTTAAAAATCTTGCAGCCATGAATGCAATAAATGAAAACAATCCAACTCTTGCAGAGAAGCTTGATGGTAAAAATCCTCTAATAAAAAACAAAATAAAAAAACTTACTGTAAAAAGGCTGGATTCATTGTTGGAAAAAAGAAAAAAACAACTGGGTCTTTAAAAACTGGAAAACCAAATCAAGTCTGAAAAAAACTCTTTTATAAAGAGGCTGAAATCTTTAAAAAATGAACAAAAACGTAAAAAAGCCAATATCGTCAAGGTAGAAGGAGAAAGGCTCCTTAAAAACAGCATTGATCAAGGGTGGAACCCTGAAATAATAACTACTAAAAAATATGCAAAAAAATTTGAAAATAAAAACTTTCAAAAAGTATTCCTAGCAGAAGAAAAATTAATTAAAAAATGTATGAGTATTCCAAAATTAGAACCAATTATTGGAATAGGCAAACATCCGAGAAAAAAAAATATTGACTACAAAAAAGATATAGTTGTTTTCTTGTCTCAAGACCCAACAAACATAGGTTCAATAATACGCACAAGCTTAGCGCATGGTATTGATAATTTTCTATTCTCTAAAAATTCTCCAGACCCGTACAACTTGATAGTTTTAAGAACTTCTTCCGGGGCTTCATTCGGGATAAAGTATTCGAAGATGAATGATGAGGAACCTTTAAATTTACCTGAACATAAATTCATTTTAGCAACTGCTCATAGTGGAAAAAGGGTTGAAGACCTAGAGTTTAAAAATGAAAAAATTTGTCTTATTTTTGGAAATGAATCCAAAGGAATCCCAAAATCATGGGAATCCAGGGGTGAAAAAATAACTATTCCAATTAAAAATATTGAAAGTTTAAGTGTTTCAGCGGCTGCAGCAATAATTATCAACAAAATCACAAAATGAATATATAATAGGCGAACCTTTTTGTCTGTAAATTACAGATCATTAGACCATAAGGAGGAAAAAAAATGTCTTATAAGTTTCCAGAGCGCCCTATTGAAAAGCGCTCATACGAGTTGGCTCTCATACTTAGTCCAGAGAATAGCCAAGAAAATTTATCTATTGTTAAGCAGGTAGAAAAAACAATCAAATCCAACAAAGGGAAAATTACCACGAAAGATTCGTGGGGAATAAAAAGAATGGCCTATGCAATTAACAAATTTAAAGACGGTGATTACACATTCTTTGTAATTGACATAGATCAAAAAACAAAAAAAGAGATAGAGACATTCTTAAAAGATAGTGAAGGGATTTTAAGATTTAGATTTTTCAAAAATTCAAACTACAAATCTCCAATAATGGAAGAGAAGCCAAAGGCAGAAGAGAAGCCAAAGGCAGAAGAGAAGCCAAAGGCAG
>CAZDPU010000004.1:0-38811 GCA_964507645.1 uncultured bacterium | reverse complement strand
AGGCAGAAGAGAAGCCAAAGGCAGAAGAGAAGCCAAAGGCAGAAGAGAAGCCAAAGGCAGAAGAGAAGCCAAAAAAAACCTCTTCTGAAAAGGAGGAATAAAAAATGCCAAGAATTACACACCCATTTAGAGAGTTAAAAAAGAAAAAAGAAAGAGAAAAGAAAAAATCTCTTAGAGTAATAAGGAAAAAAAGTTACTTTAAGTTAAATGATTCCTTGGATTATAAAAATTTAGCAAGCCTAAAGCCTTTTCTTAACCAAAAATGGTCTATAAAACCAAGAAAACAAACAAGACTTTCTCGTAGGGATCATGCTTTAGTTGTAAAGACAATAAAACGTGCTCGTGAAATGGCCATCATCCCCTATTACCAGCATCATGATGAATATGGCTTAAACCTGGGGTACAGAAGATGAAAGTTATACTTTTAGAACAAATTGAAGGCGTTGGAGAAACTGGAGAATTGAAAAATGTTTCCGATGGTTTTGCACTTAATTATCTTTTTCCAAAAAATCTCGCTACAAGAGCAACAGATGAAAAGATAAATGAACTTAAAACATTAGCTCAAAAACTCCTACAAAAAGAAAAAGAAAAAAAAGAAAGCCTAAAAGAGCTTTTAAAAAAGACAAAAAAAATAAAAACTATCAAGATAGAGGCGAAATCTGGACCAAAAGGAAAGTTGTTTGGATCAATTAATAAAAAATCAATTTGTGATTCAATTTTAAAATCCAAGAAAATAGATTTATCAAAAAGTTATATCTCTATGGATGAAGAAATTAAAAGTCTTGGTAAATACAAAGTTCAAATCAAAATTCCAGATCAAAAAGAATTTGAAATATCGGTAGAAGTCATTGAGCAAGGATAAAAAAAATTCAATTCTTTATAACGAACTAGCTGAAAAATACATCCTCGCAACTTACATATCGGGAAAAAGACTTTTTGTTGAAGATGCTGGATTAGTACCACAAACTGAATGGTTTTTTGAATACTCACACAAAGAAATCTTCAAATCGATAGAAGCCTTAGAGTCAGGGGGCATTGAAGTTGATTTAATATCATTGACAAGAAATCTCAGGGAAAGAAAAACGCTAGAAAAAATTGGCGGAGAAAATTATCTTTTACAGATTCTTGAAGATACTCCCATACAAAGCCGTGTTGAGAATGCACTTAAGACCCTAAGAGACTTGTATTTAAGAAGAGAGGTTTCGACGATAGCGAAAGAAACAGTCCAAGAAGCGCTTGATGAAGGAAAAAGTATTGCTGATTTGTTTAATAGTTTTGAAGAGAGGGTTACAAAAACAGAAACAGTTAGGTTTCCAACTACATTACAACCCTTGAGAGAGAAGCTTCAAGAATTTATTGATGGTGTAATGCATCCTAAAAAACAAAGTGAGATTCTTTGCGATCATGAAAAACTTAATGAAATGTTAGGTGGATTAAGAAGAAACAATCTAATCATATTAGCTTCAAGACCTGGAGAAGGAAAAACTGCCCTTGCTTTAAACATGGGATTTCAAGTTGCAGTTAGGTCAATGCTTCCAGTAGCATTTTTTTCCTTAGAAATGGACAAAACACAACTTCTCACAAGGATACTTGCCAACGAAGGAACCCAACAAGGGCTTGATCCTGCATTCAAAGCTGAACAAAAAGATATATACACCTCAGAGGAAAAAGTAAAACTAGCTTATTCTGTTCATAGTGCTGGAGTATTAACATTAGATGCAATTGAACAAGCAAGAAAAAAATTCAAAAATAAAAAAAATATTTTTAATACAGCAAAATTAAGACAAGATGAACAAGTGAGGGTAGGAACTCTTTTAAGTAGCAATAGATTTAGTAATTTTGATCATTTACTACATGTTACAGATGAACCGGATCTTACTGTTGCAGAAATCAAAATAGAGTGCTCAAGGTTAAAAAGAGAGAAAGGGGCCTTGGGGCTTGTTGTAATTGATTATTTACAACTTTTACGTAGCAGTGAAAAAAAATATGGATCAAGAGTTGATGAAATTACAGCAATATCAAGATCTTTAAAAATGCTAGCTAAAACTTTGGATTGCCCTGTAATAGCCATATCGCAACTATCACGAGGTATTGACATGAGAGAGAAGGGAAAAATGCCTGGAACATCTTTTGAAGTAGATCCTAGGCCAAGACTTTCAGACCTTAGAGACTCAGGATCAATTGAACAAGATGCTGATAGCGTAATTTTCATTTATGACCAATACAGAAAAAGGAAACTTGGAACCGAAAACCAATCAAGAGCTCAGGTAATAGAAGACAGACATGGCCTCGAAAGAGGCTATACGCCTATTTCATTAATGATTGAAAAAAATAGACATGGAAGAACTGGAAAGGTAGATATGATATTTTTGAAATCAGCAATGTATATGCAAGAATTTGAATGGTCAAAAATGAAAAGAGAAACTCATCTATGAAAATAGGAGTTATAGGCAGTGGGGGAAGAGAGCATACTCTCTCATGGGCATTTGAGAGGTTCGGACATGAGGTTTTGGTTTCTCCTGGAAATGGCGGAACATCCCATTTAAAAAAATTTGAAAAAAACATAAAAGAAAAACATTTTGACCTCATTGTTATTGGACCAGAGCAACCTCTTGTTGAAGGCCTTGGAAATGAAATTAGAAAAAAAGGCATACCTGTATTTGGACCAAATCAAGATGGAGCCTTGCTTGAAGGAAGTAAATCCTTTGCAAGGGATTTTTGTAAAAAATACAATGTTAAATCTCCGGAAAATATAACATTTAATAATCTGAAAGAAGCAATTCAACATATAGAAAAAACACAAGGTCCATGGTTTATAAAAGCTGATGGTTTAGCAGGTGGAAAAGGAGCGTTTCCTGCTGAAAATGAAACAATTGCAAAAAAAATTTTAGTTAGCCTGATTGAAAATAAATCACTTGGAGAGGCTGGAGGCACTGTAGTTATTGAAGACTGGATGATTGGTCCAGAACTTTCAGTACATGTTTTAGTAAATAGAAATTCAGATCCAAAAATACTTCCCTTTTCAAGAGACCACAAAAGACGTTTTGATAACGATAAAGGTCCAAATACTGGAGGCATGGGTGCTTATGCTCCTGTAGAAGATATGGGTAACCCAAAAAACAATCTTCTTTTGGAGCTCATAAAACCTTTGGTTAAAAATTCAATCAAAGGTTTGGAAAAAGAAAATATTGACTATCGTGGAGTTCTTTACCTTGGAATGATGCTAACAAAAGAAGGTCCGAAACTGCTTGAATACAATGTTAGATTTGGAGATCCTGAAACACAAGTTTTAATTCCATTGATGAAAGGAGATCCAGCTGAAATATTTTTAGCAATTGCAAAAAATGAAAAAATAAAAGAAAAAGAAATCAATGACACTTCAAAAGCAGCCCTAACAGTTGTTTTGGCAGCAAATGGATACCCAGAAAAAACTGAAAAAAACATCAAGTTACTTGAATCAGAAAAGCCGGGTAGCCCAGATATAGGAAAATCTTTAATTTTTCACGCTGGAACAAAAAACAACAATGGAGAACTTCTGTCAAATGGTGGAAGAATCCTCAATGTTACTGGAATAGGAAGGGATTTAATTGAAGCTAAAAAAGTTGCTTATGAAAAAATAAAAAAAATACAAGTAAAAAAAACTTCTTTCAGAAATGACATTGGGGCAGATGTTTGAATGATTCATTTTGTTCTTGGAAATCATTGGCTAATAACAAAAAAAAAGAAAAAATTAAGAAAATTAAACAATATAAATAAATCAAATATAAAAGATTTCAATTCTGAAGAAATTCTTTCTGACTCTTTTTCAAACATTACAGCTACACTAAACCAGTCTTCGATGTTTGGAGGAGGGTCATGGATAGAAACAAATGATTTAACAAAACTGATAAAAGGCTTTTCTCAAAACAAAAACGTACTATGCAAAGAAAAATTCAAGTTGCTTATTCGAAGTTCAAATGAAGGAAATTGGATAATCTCAGAAGAAAAACAAGATTACGAAGGCAATAAAAAAGTTAAAAAAGAAATAAAAGATTTTTTAAAAAAAATAGAAAATGAAAAAAATATTCAAATTCATTTAGAAGAAATACCAACAAATTTCAAAAACTCTCCAGATTTGGAAAAATACATATCAGAGGCACTCTGTTCTAGTGGATATAAATTTTCCAGAAAAATTCCAAACAAGCTATTGAATCAAGTTGGTTTTGATCTTGCTTCAATAGACCAAAGTATAAAAACTTTAAAAATGCTTGGGTATGAAAAACAAGAAATTAAAGAAGAGGCAATAAGCTACTTGCCTAAAAATTCACAATCAACAGTTTTTAAAATTGTAGATTTGATAATAGGTAAAAAAACCATTGAAGCAAAAAACTTGATTTCAGACCTCAAAAGAACCGGAGAAGAACCTTTTTCGATTTTGAACTGGATAACACAAGAGTGGAAAAGATTGGCCTTGGCAAAAAACGGAAATAATCAACTCTTAAAAAAAGATCTAGGGCCGACTATGCTTTGGAAATCATCAAAACTGACATCAAAGGCAAAAAGCATACCGGAGGAAAAAATCACAAAAGGTTTCAAGCTTTTGTCAAAAGCTGACCTTGATTTAAAAACTTCAGATGTTGATCCTTGGATAATTATTGATTCTTTAATCTACAATTTGTAATTATTATGTATTCAATCAAGAATCTAAAGCAAGAAAAAGATGGAAAAGCAATCTCTATCGTTTTGTGGGTACAAACAATTAGAAACATGGGAAAAATATCCTTCATCTCCGCAAGGGATGGCACAGGAACAATTCAGGTGGTTGTAACAAAAGATACTGAGGGCTCAGACCTTGTTGAAAATATCTCAATAGAGTCCGCACTAAATGTGACCGGGGTTTTGAAAAAAGATTCTCGATCTAGGTATGGTATGGAAATAAAAGCTGAAAAAATTAATATTCTTAATGAAAGCTCTAACGAGTATCCAATACAGCCAAAAGAACACTCTGCAGCATTCCTATTAGAGAATAGACATCTTTGGATAAGAACGCCTAAGCAAGCTGCTGTACTTAGGATAAGGTCAACAATTGAAATTGAAGCTCAAAATTGGCTAGATTCTCAAGGGTATTATCGTGTTGACTCTCCAATACTAACCCCAAATGCATGTGAAGGAACAACAACTCTTTTTAATCTTGAATATTTTGAACAAGAAGCTTACCTTTCTCAAAGCGGACAACTTTACAACGAGGCAACTGCATTAGCACTAGGTAAAGTTTATTGCTTTGGTCCTACCTTCAGGGCAGAAAAAAGTAAAACCAGAAAACACTTAACAGAATTCTGGATGCTTGAACCAGAAGCAGTTGGGTTAGATTTAAATGGGTTATTAAAGCTTCAGGAAAATCTATTTGTAGCCTTGATTAAAAAAGTATTAGAAAAAAACCTAGACGATTTAAACATTCTGGAAAGAGATACCTCTAAACTTAAAAAAATAAAAACTCCTTTTCCAAGAATTCACTACATCGAAGCTTTGAAAATTCTTGAAAAACTAAATTTCAAAGTGAAGTTTGGATCAGACTTTGGATCAGAGCATGAAGAAGCCTTGGCTGAACATATGAATCACCCATTCTTCATAACAAACTTTCCTTCAGCATGTAAAGCTTTTTACATGGCTATAGACCCAGAAGATGAAAGGTTAACTCTCTCGGTAGACCTTTTAGCTCCAGAAGGTGGAGGGGAAATTACAGGAGGTGCCGTAAGGATAGCTGATCCAGCCTTGCTGGTAGAAAAAATAAAAGAAGAAGGATTGGATCCAGAAGTTTTTTCTTGGTATCATGATTTAAGAAAATACGGAGGAGTTCAAACAGCAGGATTCGGCATGGGGCTTGAACGAATGGTTAGATGGGTAACTGGAATACATCATGTAAGAGCAACAATTCCCTTTCCAAGAACAATAGATAGAATTTCTCCATAATAAAATGGTTCTTGTAAACAAAAAATCGAAAGAAGACTTGGAAAGCGACCTTCGGGAAGAGCTTTTTGAGAGAGTTACCTATTCTTTTTATAAATACAAAAAAATAAAAGAGCTTCCAGAGATTAGAAACCAAATATTTTCTGAATTTTCAAACTTGAAAATATTAGGAAGAATATATCTTGCAAAAGAAGGAGTTAACGCACAGGTAAGTATTCCTAAATTCAATTTAAAAAAATTTAAAAAACTAACTAGAGAAATCAGCTTATTAAATGATATTTTTTTAAACAAAGCAATACAAGATGGAAATTCTTTTTTCAAACTAACTGTAAAAATAAAAAACGAAATTGTTGCTTATGGAATCAATGAGAACGAGTACAACATTGAAAAAGTTGGCAAGCATCTAAACCCTAAAGAATTTGATAAAAAAATAAAAGAAGGGAAAGCAATCACTGTTGATGTTAGGAATTATTATGAAACTGAGATTGGTAGATTTGAAAATGCAATTTACCCTGAGGTAAGAAGATCAAACGAAATTCTTCCACAGATAAAAAAAATGCTAAGAGGAAAAGAAGATTGTGAAATACTGATGTATTGTACTGGTGGTATAAGGTGCGAAAAAGCAAGCTCTTACTTGATTAAAAATAACTTCAAAAATGTTTACCAATTGAAAAACGGAATCATCAATTATGCTAATTATGTTAAAAAGGAAAAAACAAAATCAAAATTTATAGGAAAAAATTATGTCTTTGACCATCGACTTGGAGAGAGGGTGACAGAAGACATACTCAGCAAATGTCATCAATGCAAAAAAAAGTCTGACAATCATAAAAACTGCAAAAACGACTTGTGTCACATGCTTTTCATCCAGTGTAAAAAATGTTCAAAAAAATATGAAAGATGCTGTTCAAAAGAATGTTTAGATTATTTGAGATCAGAAAACAAAGACAACGAAGAGGCAAAGAGAGATTTTGTTAAATATCTGAAAAAGAGAAATAAAGGCTTGGTCAAGCCAAAATTGACGGAAATCGAGAAAACTCTTTAAAAATTCTTTATTCAAAAAGTACAAAGATTTGTGAAAGCGTCTTTAACTGCAGATAAGTCATCATCATTTATCCCTATATGAAAAACGGCTCTTAGATGAGTGTTGGAAGCTGGATGTATCAAGATGTCGGCTTTTTTCAAAGACTCAACTACATCCTCTATGTCTTCATCTAATTTCTCAACATTGATATAAAGCATATTTGTTTCTACAGTGTTAACCTCGTATCCAAGACAACTAAGACATTCTCCGAGCTCTTTTGCCCTCCTATGATCATCTTTCAATCTGTTGATGTTATTGTCTAAGGCAAATAATCCAGCTGCAGCCAATAATCCCGTTTGTCTCATTGCTCCACCAAACATTTTCCTAAAACGATGAGCCCTGTCGATAAATTCTTTAGACCCACAAAGAAGACTTCCTACTGGACAGCCCAGACCTTTAGAAAGACAAAAAGAAACAGAATCAAAACCTTCTGCAATCTCCTTTGCACTATTCCCAGATTGAATTGAAGCATTGAAAATTCGAGCGCCATCAAGGTGTGTCTTCAATTTTTCCACTTTTGCCAATTCTGTAATTGAATGCAAAATATCCAAAGGATAGACAGTACCCCCACCAGCATTTGCTGTATTCTCTACACATATTAACTTTGTTTTTGGATAATGAGACAATCCTCCAGGTGGACGTATTGCACTTTTAATACCCTCAAGACCCATTATCCCTCTTTCTCCCTTTACAAGTCCAACAGACAACCCTGACAGGGCCGCGTAGGAACCTCCTTCGTACATGTATATGTGGGAACCTTTCTCAAGAATTATTTCATCACCAGGTTCTGTATGTGTCCTCAAGGAAATTTGATTAGCCATTGTTCCTGATGGAACAAAAAGAGCAGACTCTTTTCCTAACATCCTTGCTGATTTTTCTTGCAACGAGTTAGTTAACTCATCATCACCAAAAACATCATCACCAACTTTTGCAGCTGAAATAAAATCTCTCATTTGCGCTGTTGGCTTTGAAACGGTGTCAGATCTTAAATCAATTACCAAAACTAATCTAATGGGCTCCAATCAAGACCCACTCCATTCTCAATTGCCTTTTCCAAAACTATATTTGCAGTTGCCATATCCTGAATAGCGAGACCTGTTGAATCAAAAAGTGTTAGAGAATTCTTAAAAGAGTTGTCCGACGAAGCTACAATTGTTCCAATTTCTCCAGCAACCATGTCTTTAGAGAACCACCCTTCATGGCAAGGAACGTTAATCTCTCCTGAATGACTTGTTTGTGTCCAATCGTCAACAATTACGTTACACTTCTTGATTAAATCGCCATCAACCTCCTGTTTTCCTTCAGCATCAGCACCTATAGCATTGATGTGAGTATGAGGCCTGACAACCATGTCCTTCATAACAACAGGCTTTCTAACAGGAGTTGTAGTGATTAAAACATCTGCATCACATGCATCTTCAAGAGAAGTAACACTCAAATCTAAATTTGGCGAAACTTGAGACAACCATGCACTCAATGAATCTATAGCATCTTTGTTTGGATCAAATATTTTTACCTTTTCAACATTCATAACCTCAAAATGAGCTTCCATCTGATATTTAGCTTGAACCCCAGCACCAATTAATCCAATTTCGGTTGAAGATTCTTTTGCCAACCATTTGGAAGCGACCCCTCCAGCTGCACCTGTCCTTATCGCAGTTAGCAATCCTGCATCCATAACTGCAACAGGGGAGCCTGTATTTGGATCATTCAAGACACATAAAGCCATCACTGTTGGCAACTCCTTAAATCTATTTTCAGGATGAACAGTAACAATTTTGACACCAGCGTTTTTCCCTGGAAGATATGCTGGCATAGATCTTAAATCTCCATTCTCTTTATCAAAAATTAAATAGGATTTTGGAGGCATCTGAACCTCTCCTCTTCCCCAAGAACCAAATGCACATTCAACAGCATTCAGGACATCCTTCATTTTTAAAATATTTTTTACTTCGGTTTGATTTAATAATTTTAAATTATTCACAAGTTAACTCCTTTTTATTGAATTTTTTTTGCAATACCTTAGGAAGAACAACAGATTCTCCATTCCAACAATGCTCCAAAATAGCGGCAATCAGTCTCCCAATGGCTAAACCTGTTCCATTAAGTAGACAAGGGTGAAAATTTTTATTTTTTTCCTTGCAAAAAACACCTGCTCTTCTAGATTGAAAATCATTGCAGATGCTAATCGATGAAATTTCCATCCAACTTCCATCAGAAGGCATTGGTATCTCTAAGTCATACGTCGCTGAAGAAGCAAAACCCAAATCAGCAGCACCTAACAATCTTCTTCTATATGGAATTTCTAAAATTTCCAATAAACTTTCTGCATTTTCTACCAAAAAATCTAATTCTCTTTTAGAGTCTTTAGCATCAACAACACTAACCATTTCTACTTTTTCAAACTGATGAACTCTTATCAATCCCTTTGTTTTGATACCATAACTTCCAGCCTCTCTTCTGAAATTGGGCGTCCAGGAAGTAAGCCTAAAGGGTAAATTTTCTATATTCAAATCTTCATAAGCAAGCAAATTGACTAATGGAACTTCTGAAGTTGGTATCAACCAGTGACCATCTTCAGTTTTGTAGGCTTGATCAGCAAACTTTGGAAGCTGCCCGCTTCCAAGCATAGTTTCCTTGCTTACCAAAAAAGGAGGACTCACTTCGATAAAACCTTTCGATATATGATGTTCAATCATTAAATTTCCCAACTCTCTGGATAATTTTGAACCTGCCTTTTTCAATAAAGGCCAACCGGATCCAGATATCTTTGAAGCACTTTTGAAATCAAAAATATCCAACCTTTCAGCTATTTCCCAATGAAATGGAGTTTGTTCTTTTTTTGCCTCTCCCCAAATCTTAACCACCTTCCCTTCAACCCCATCAGGAATCCAATCAGCAGGAATATTTGGGACTTTAAGCAACTCGTCGTAAAGTTGAGCTTTATTTTTTTCCATTTTCTTTTTTATATCTTTAGTCTTATTGGAAACTTCTTTGACTTTTTCCATTAATGAAACCCTTTCCTCATTGGATGAGTTTGCTATTTTTTGTCCCATTTTTCTAGATTCAGATCTTAAATTGTCATATTCCAACTGAAAATTTTTTCTTTTTTCATTCAGGTTCATTAAGTTTTTTGAATCAAAAACTTCACCTCTCCTCAAAATTCCCTTTTCTAATTCTGGAAGAAAACCTGAAATGTTTTTTAATGAATACATTTAATCTATAATCGCAATTTCTTGACCTACAAAAACTTTTATACCTTGTTTTTCCATCTTTGTTATTTTGCCTGTTTTGTCAGATTCAATCGAAAAGGTTACCTTGCTTGTTTCAAGCTCCACAATCTCCTGCCCTTTCTTAATATCTTCTCCTTCCTTGACAAGCCAAGACACTAAAATCACGTCTCCTTTGACCTTCCCTAAATCAGGTACACAAAAACTATTTGTCAAGTTTAATTTTGTGTACAAATAGTATTTGCATTTGCAATCAGGTTGATACCACCCTGGTCAACAAATTTGCATACGCCAAGAAGATTTGATTGCCAAGAAGCCAACTGTATTCTTGGGAAGGTTGTGAAAAACAAACCAGCCCCACCTGCAGCAATCTGACATCCCTGAGAAGCACAAGCCTGCACACCTTGGAAACTAATATTATTTGGGCTATGGTTGTTGTTTCCATCTATATACATAGCATTGGAAATAGAACTTTCAAGACCCACTTGGAAAAGCATTGGGCTTGACTCTTGTATCCAGACCATTCCTTCTGATGATTCACCACCATATTTCAATACAGTATTCCACATTCTGCTTATTATGCTACTGGCAGGATTATCTGAGAATGGAGTCTGAGGATACCAATCACATATAGGATCACAATCTTCATCATCATCAGCAGTCGTCCCCTCGTATTGGTTTATTGGGTGACTTAGCCATGGCCCGAAAGGATTACATGCTCCAGTTCCTGCGCCCCTTTGTTCAAGCTGAGTATCAAGATTTCCACCAAAACCTTCAGAGTATTCAGTTCCACCACCATTTGTTCCACCAATTACAGCAACATCTGTCTCTGCACACAGAGTATCAACACTCAACCAAGATTCCCAGAAATCAAGAGATCTATTGTAAAAACGAACAGAACCCCAATCTCCATGAGTAGCTCCTTCTTCATACAAACCAAGATTTGAATTTGGATAATCAATTTTTGTCCCCAAAAGAGGATCATGGATACTTGTTATGAAACTATTGTCAGCAATGAACAAATTATGGTTATGGAAATCAATTGCACCTTGACTCCAATCAACATTTTCTGGTTCGTCTCTTAATTTTATAATTGTCGAATCAATCTGTAAATAAACAGGAGAAAAGTTTCCTGTGCCTTGCGCATAATCTTCATAAGTAGTTGAAGGAAGAACCAAAATGTCATTTGTAATAACATAAGGGATTGCATTTGTCTGACCTCCACCACCTGTCTCACCATTCAAAACACCAAGAAGAACATCTGGATTTACAGCGCCAGGATAAGTATTTGTAGTAACAACTGCTTCTGGATCATCCGTTGCAGAAGCTGTATCATCAGTAAATGAATCGTTCACAACCCAACCATAAATCTCAACAGCATTCCTTATACATGGATCATTGGCTCCATCACAAGGGTCATTATCACTTAAAGTCTTTATGAACTGATTGTTAAGCGATCTTGCTGGAACAGCAACTGAATTACCGACCTCAACATTGATTGGAAGTCTCATTTGGTAAGGGCTGTTGTCAGTCAATATCAAACTTGAAAGTGTTGGGTTTGTTGAATTTATTCTTGTTGAATCAGCACCACTTAGAGTTAAGTCTGCCGGATTCATGAAAGACGTCAAAGGTGTAGGAATGTTTTCAGGCCTATCTATATGAACATAAACACCATGACCAACCTGCGTGAATTCCAAACATGGATTTCCAGAAGAAACATTCAATTCTGGACAATCTGTTGGCAAAGGTTCAGTATCTAAAATTGATGCCGAGTTATTTGATATTTGAGAATTGGTAATACTAGGACTTGCATGCCAAATAAGAACACCTCCGCCAGTATTTCCTGTAATAGTATTATTTATCAAGTCAGGAGTAGGTCCACCTGAAGGAGTTTCAAACATGTTTCTTACAACAAGACCTCTCCAAGTGTTGTTTTGCATTGTACTGTTGTACATTTCTCCTTTATTAGCAGAAGCTGGAGGACAAGCATCAATTTGATTTACAACAAAATCAACACCATGTCCATCATCCCATCCTTTTCCATAATAACCATTATTATTTACCTCAATTCCATCAACCAAAAAATCGAGTGTATTTTCAAACCTCACACCACCTAAACCATTGTTCAAAACTTGAAGTGTTCCGGTCAAACCACTAGAAGATATAACTGGGAATGGTTGTTCTATATTGCATGTACCACTGTGTCCAGCCTTTATGTATATGCCCCATCCTCCATTGTCTTTTGTTATCAGTCCAGTTATTGTTGGGTCTTGTGTTCTTTCTATAAAAATACCATCACACTCATCAGTTACCCCTGGCTTTAATGGAGTTCCAATCAAAGAATTGGAACATCTAAGACCATTTCCTTCAATTATTGTTTCGTTTCCAGCAGAACCAGTAATCTTGAATGGCGTTTCAGACATATGAACACCCCTTCCGTAACTATCATGAACATGGGAACCTTCTTTAATATGAAGATTTATATCCATTAATCCAGCTTGTTTGAAACTTGCTATACCATGTCCTCCAGAGTAAGCAAATTCAGCATCTGAAATTCTGATTTGAGCACCTGGAGCAGATTCTCCTTGAAGGGTTAGGTTCCCTGCCCTTTGGTTTGGAGAGCTTCCAAAAACAATAATGTTTTTATTGGATCCTCCAAAAAGAACTTTTACATGATTTAAATCAGCATCTATTCTTGTCCTTAATGCAAGAGAGCCCCAGAAAGATTTTTCAAAAATTCCATCATTGTCACCATCAACCCTGAGCCAATTCTCGCTACTTTCATCTGCAAGTTCCAAATCTTCAGGATGAGGACCCATACTCATTAAGTTTCTATTTGTATCAACACCCTCAGCAAGAGAAGGATCACTGTTTAGCCAACTTGATTCACAACTAAACGTTAAAGCGTCAACATTTCCATTACAGTCATCTGCAATACTTGTCCAAATTACTTGATCATTAGCATTTCCATTAACCTGAAGATAACCGTCAACAATCATGCTAACTTCTCTATTATCCACACCATCGGACTCCCCATAGACAAAAGGATCTCCCATCTTTACGATAACACCTGAATCAATTAGCATATGAACATCTATATTGTCTACCGCACTGTCATCACCAACCCTGATCGAATCAGTAACAACATAAGCCATTGGCCAAGTTTTTGAAGTTCCGTTTCCACTTACAACCTGAATAGTATTATTATTCCAGGTAGTATCAAGGCCCACAACTCTATTCCTGAGTTGTCCACCCCTTATAGCAAAACCAGGGTATTCTTTATTTCCGCTTTCAGGAATTTCATTAACAGCATAAGAGTTAGATGGATTGCCAGCATTATCGTTTTTCAAGAAATCACTACCAATACCCATATCAGAAACTATTGGATAAAAACTATTAAATCCAAAAAATGAGTTCCTTATAGTTGGGAAAGACCCTGTGAAATTCTCATTATCTAAAATAACAATCCCATTTTCAGCAGATTCTTGAGAACTTAAACTGTCCACTAGAACAGATTCAGACGCATCAAAAACAATATTCCCTTGATCTAAAATATCACCTTTTGTGGACCCTCTATTTCCAGCACCTCCATAATTTATAGCCAATCCAAAAATCCTTCCACAAGGTTCTGTATTAGAAACATTCTCAGCTACGGGATGGTTAAAAGGATATGAATCAGGACATGTTAAAGAATCTTCATTCGATTCAAAATATACACCTTTCCAATCTCCACGAGACCCTTCTGACAACCCTGAACCATCTGTATCACATGCTCCATTCAAACAGAATTCGGACATGTCATCAAAATAACTTGTGAATATAACATCTGAAAATCCTGGACGTGGAGTGTCACTCGCATCTACATTTGCATTATTGGCATTGTCATCAGGATTACCAGCAGAAGTCAAAGATCCATTGACCGTAATGCCTGAAACCTGATTGTCAAATTTTGCAATCAAACCATAATCAAGAACAAGTTCAGCACCATTTCCTACAGTGATGTGAGAATCAATCAAATAAGGAACAATGCTTCCGATATTTCCATCATCAACAACAGTTCCTCCTGCATTTGCAACACCACAATCAGGATTCGTAAGATTTTGGGAAAAACACATTGTTGCCCATTTTACAGATTTAGTCAACTGTGCAATTTCTCCTTCAGAACAAATACCTGGAGCACATGTTCTATCAAAAGTATGCAGATGTATAGCTGAAACAACATTTGAATTTAGGTTTCCTGGCCCAGGGATAATATTTTGATCTTGTCCAGAAGAGTCACAATCTTCTAAGAAATTAACTCCATGAATAGTATTTTCTCTTCCACATAGAGATGAAAAGTGAGGAATTGACAAAGGAGCTTTTTGATTCCTAAAGAAGCTATTACTCTTCACAGACTCCCTGACAACATCATCAACCACAGACCCGTCGTCTAGTGTTAGGTTCAAAAGGCTTGAAGCGCCTCCTCTGTATTGCAAACCATATCCAGAACTGCTTTCTATTGTTGAATTTCTAACCCTTGCTAATGCACCATCAATTTTTATTGCAGAACCCAATCCAGATCCAGCATACCTTATTGAAGCATTATTAATTAAACTTTTCTTTGAAGTTGAAGTAATTTCAACACCTCTCCAAGATCCTGGCTGTGCAGAACTTGAAGAAGTATCGCCATTTGTATCACCTTCACCAAGAATATCATCTTCTCTAATCGAACTAAAAACAACCTCGTCTAACTGTCCGTTAGTATCTAGATCAATCCAATATTCATCTCCTGAATTCTGTGGGACCACACAACTCTCAGAATTTTCATTCCAGGAAGAACCTATACATAAAGTACCTGCTGCAGAAATACCACCTCCAGAAGAATCTAGCTTAACCAAAACGCCTGGCAAAATTGAAAATATACCTGAAACGCCGTCTCCATCCAGATCTTCTTCAACAGACATATCTTGATCTACAACATACGGCATTGGTGTAGGAGAATTCAGAGATTCGTCTCCACCATGATCTCCCCTATCCATAGGTTTTAATATTGCTATTTCATTATCTGTAACTCTCCCTAAAAGCATTCTTATCCCATAGAAAGAATCAGAGGAACTAGGAGCAAAACATGAATTTGAACCTTCATCCCAATTACAGAATTTATTATCATTGGTCTCACATGAAGTTCCTACAATTTCACCAGCCAAATTGCTACAAAAAGTAGGACTGACTTGATCATTCTGAATATCAGAAATACCTGTATAGCTTGGAACCTGTAAAACCGGATAAGTACTCAAGCTTGTAAATATATTTTTTCTAACTGTTGGATAAACATTTGGCTGTCCAGTAATTGAAATACCATAACCACCAGCATCCATTATCCTGTTATTTTGAACAACAACACAATCTTCCTTTAAATCACTTTCTTCATCAGAAACAGGATCGTTTGGATCATCCCAATCCACAACCTGCATATCCGGATCATCACAATCAACATCATCACTACCGCTTCTCAAAGATGTGCTTTGAATCTGAATTACCCCTAATGAAGGATCAGAACCTCCATATCTCAAGATAGTATTTTCAACATACCCATTTGACCCAATATCAAACTTCACAGATCCCCATTCTCCAGGGCTTCCTGTTGAAATACCATCCTTGTTTGTATCACATATAGGATGTCCTGAACTGTTCACATTAGAACAATCAACAATACCTCCACCTGGAATATTAAATGTTCCTGCAAAATCATCATTAAATGAAGTTAGATATGCAACATCCCCACTATTGTTTCCAACAGCAAGCCTTCCGCTTGAAGAAATTCCCGAAGCTGTTGTCAAAAACTTAACAACCGCACCATCTGCAAGCCTTAAACTTGCTCCAGCTTCAACAGATATCAAACCATCTACAACATAAGCACCAACAACTGCAGGCCATCTAACCTCACCCCAGAAATTCGGACAATTAGTAAATATATTTGGACAATCTTGCAATAAGACAGAAAGTGCCTGAGGGATATTCCCTCCTTCTATTTGGATTGAATCTCCATCTTCATTACCAATAAAAGTTGGTAAATCTCCAGTTCCGTCCAAATCTTCTAAACCACTGAAAGCTGGATGCATTATCATTCCAAAACCTGTACTGTTAGAAACAGTTAAATCTGCACTGTTAATTGTTGGCTGCGTAATTAAAGGACTTCCAGTAACAATCAAACCGGTACCATTTGAGCTGTCTATCTCCAATCCATCAAAAACCAAAGAAGACCCATTTGCATCACCATCGTTATTGATGTCAACACCATCTTCAATTTCTCCAGCAGATTCAATAATCAAACCTGCTTCAAGAGCTGGAGAAACCAGATCGCTGATTCCACCACCATACCTTAGAACCATGTTTTCTAAACTTCCGCTTGAACCTGCAGAAAACTTTAACTGACCCCAGTCACCGGAAGAAGCAGTTGATGCATTTTGAGGCTGTCCAGGGCAATATCCATTATCAACCCCTGGAACACCTATTCCTACAGTAACCGGCTCAAGAACAACTCCATTTGAACCAATGGTTGTTAAATTACCAGTAACGTCTATACCAATTGGAGGAGAACCCGCCGGATTCATTATCCTCATTCTCAAAGAATCATTGTTACTATTGTTTAAATTTGTATCCAATGTCAAATTACCTTTAATCTCAAAATCTTCATTTAAGAAATATGGAGAATCCTCAATCCCCCATGTTACATCTCCCAAAAGGCTATCTGAAACAAGAGTTCCACAGTTTAATAATTCAAAATCAACTTCATCTGAATCAAAATTAGTTATAGCAGTATTGGCATAAGCCTTAACCTGGGAATTTCCTGCAATTGGATTGAATGAATTATTGCCACCTACTTTAATGTTTGGAAGGTAAGTTGCCTCAGAAACACAAGACCAACCATCAGAATCGTTACCATTATTATCACTACAAGCAACCTGTCCATCTACATAAAAATCTACAGAAGTAACATTCGACACAGAAGTATCTACAACTGCAGAAAATGTCACACACCTAAAGCCATCAGTCACATAAGTTGAAGTCGTTGGGTCGAACCAACCAATTTCACCATCATCAGCAGTACCTTCAATACAGTCAGGACCATAGCTTGTCAAAACTGGAGCAATAATGTCATTGTTTTTAGGAGAAGTTACAAGAACCTGCTTGTCAGTTCCTCCGCTTGAATCATTATTAATATCAACAGTTCTTGTGTCTTGAGCACTTTTAATTCCATCAGTAACCTGTGCAACTAACTGATAAGTACCATCTCCTGCTGTAGGGTTAACTTCAGTATCCCAACTAGATTGCCATCTTGAAACATTCCAAACATCGACACCATCATCAACCTGCGCATCTAAAGGATTTTCTAATACAAGAAGACCATTAGGTGCACTTGGATCTTGACACTCTGTGTCAGATGGAAGAAAATCAAACTTAGTACACTTCACAATACTTGATCTTGGATCAGAGTCGAGGTCTCTAAATTTCACTGTAGATCCTTTTGTAAATTGTGCAACCAAAGCTCCACTTCCTAAATCGTGAGTTTGAACAGAGACAACATTGAAAATAGTAGTGGTTGGACTACAGTCCCACGCTTGAGCTGGATCACATATAACTGTTGACTGATGAGATATTCCCATCTGCTCTGTTCCAAAGAATTCAGAATCAACTGCAATATTAATATCAGCACAAGAATTTGCACCAAAACACCTCTGGCCTTCTATTGTTCCACTAACTGTATAAGTTCCTGCTAGAGGACTTGGCAAACTGTTAATATTTATGCCCATCCCTACCTCAAAGCCTCTTTCCAAAGCTTGAGTGTTTCCAGAACCTTCTCCTACAGCTGTAACTTTAATGTCTACATCTTGAGAAAACAAAGGAGCATGCCAGTAAACAACTGAAGAAGCGCCTTGTGGAGTCTCTATGTATGAAGCACACCCTTGTATTGTTGTGTTTCCAATATTGCTTCCATACATCAAGAAACCTGGATCAACACCAGAATTTGTATTCAAACACCATTGATAATTGATTGCATTATTTGCTGTAGCACTTAATTCATACCTTCTACCAGGAAGAAAAACCTCTCCTGACAAAAGACTGCTGCTAGGGCCATCAGTGAGTTCGACATCTGCAAAGGTTGTTCCTCCGCCGCCGCCACCAGATCCTCCCGACGAATTACCTCCAGAAGAATCATCTCCACCGCTACATCCGATAGCACTGATTCCAAAAATAACTAACAAAAATAAAAACTTTTTATTCATAACTGCCTCCTAGCAAAAATACAAAAATCATCATATAAGTTTGAACCTAATCATTGTATAAGTAAAGGGTAAAAAGTTCAACCCTTTAGGGTTGAAAGAAAAATAGGGATATTGGTCTAATCTAAACCAACTAGTTTCCTAGCAATTTTAACTCTTGGACCTGCGATTAAAGATGCTTTTTTTGCACCTTCAAAAAGAATTTCATCAATGTCTTTAGATTTTTGAGCCCATTCATTTTTTGACTCTCTTATAGGTTGGAGATAATCGCAAAGCTCCTTACCTAAGGAAACTTTCAAGTCCCCATATCTCAACTCTTTAGATTCATAAGCCTCAATCATAGATTTGTATTCGTTTTTATTGCATGCCTCTAACAAACCTAACAAATTCTCTATAGAAGGAGACATGCCGTCATTATCAGAACCCATATCAGTAACAGCCTTTTTTATTTTTTTCTTAATAACATCTTCTGAATCATCAATGAAAACAGCTCCCTCCGGATGGCTTTTACTCATTTTTGATAAAGGATCTTTTAAATCTAGGATTCTAGGAACCTTTGTTGTAAGGGCATTAACTTCCTCAAAAAGAAACCCATAGGTTTTATTGAACCTTCTAAGAATTTCTCGAGTTAATTCCAAATGCTGCAACTGATCTTCCCCAACAGGAACTTTAGAAGCACCATACAGAAGAATGTCCGCGGCTTGCAAAACCGGATAACTCAAGACCCCCAAACCAACTGTTTCTTTATTTCCACCCTTCTCTTTAAACTGAGTCATCCTTGACAACTCTCCATATCTAGTAAGACATGCAAACATCCAATAAAGCTCTATATGCTCAGGAACATCACTTTGAACAAACAAAATTGACTTATCAGGATCAATACCACACGCAAGCAAGTCAGTAACTATTGATCTAGTGTTTTCTTTTAAATGGACAGGATTGGGAACTGATGTTAAAGCATGATAGTCAACTATACAAAATGCACATTTATACTCATCTTGCAATTTTACCCAATTTGTAATTGCTCCAAAAAGGTTCCCCAAATGCAAATTACCTGTGGGCTGAATTCCTGACAAGACATCGGTTTTGAGTAAATCTTTTGAGTAATCCTTCACTGTGAGTATTTTATATTAATCAAATACCTAAAAGCGATTCAGCAAGTGAATAAGCAGCACCTATAGCAAAATCAATAGGAGCCCTGAAGAAGAAAATCAACAAAAATACAAAAGCCAGTCCATACCTGTCAAGAGAGAACCACTTTCGAGCAATTTGAGGAGGAAAAAAAAGCTGTATTATTCTCGATCCATCCATAGGAGGCACTGGCAAAAGATTAAAACATCCAAGAATCAGATTTATGAGAGTGGAATAAATCAAAAAAACACCAATTACATTTGGTAATCCTTCACCTAGAATCCTGAATAAAAAAGCGGCTATCAAAGCCAATACAAAATTGACCAAAGGACCGGCTGCTGCAACGATTGCAAAACCTTTCCTGGGATACTTGTAATATCTTGGGTTCACAGGAACAGGTTTAGCCCATCCAAAAATAAAAGGAGATCCTGTAAGAATCATTAAAGCTGGAAAAATGGTCCCCAATGGATCTAAATGTTTTAATGGGTTTAAGGTTATTCTTCCAAATTTTCCAGGAGTTGGATCTCCAAGAATCATACTTGCATAACCATGTGCAGCTTCATGCATTACCAAAGCAATAATTAAAGCAAATATCATGGGAAGTTGATCAAACATTATTTTTTACCCACTCTAAAATACCCCTCTTTCCTGGGGGACATAAACCTTTGAATATAGCTTTTCTTGACATATTTAAAGCATAACTGATTTTCTTTCCCTTAATTCCAATTTTCTTAAAATCATTCCCTCCTGGAAAATCAATACTGGCTTTGAGGGATAAGTATTCCTCTAAAAGATCTTTTTCTTTTTCCGAAATTTCATTTTTAACCAAGTCAATCAAAAAATCTGACCAAGATGAAACCAAATTATCCAATTTCAACAAATTCCAATTTTTATCAAATTCTGGAAAATTCCTGGAGGAAAGCGGAAGAAGGGATTTAATTTCATTTTTCCTTGCACCAAGTCTAGCCCATGCGAAAGGAGCATCTGGCCCTCTACAAGAAGAATAAAACCCTAAAAATCCAAAATGATCAACACCACTCCCCCAATCTCCTTTAAAAACATCCATTAAACATTTTGCCTCTTCGTAACTAGGGTCAAAATACGAAATACCTTCTTTTGAAAGTTTGGCAATTTCATTACGCCATCTTTCTGGAGAAACAATTTTGGCAGAATTGCTTATATTTTTATTCCTTAATGCATCAAGTGTCAGGGGATCAAGTGATCCTCCATTTAAAAATCTATACCTGTACAATCTAATCAATCTTGTTGGATCCTCAACAAAGCTATCTTCATGAAAAACTTTCCAATTTTTTTTCTCAAGATCTTTCAAAAAAGCATTCGAAGAATCGTTTAAAACTATTTTTTCTTGAGTGTCGAAAGAACCAGCAATTGCATTAATTGTAAAATCCCTTCTAGACAAGTCCTCCGGAAGAGCAACACCCTTGAATTCACATCTTGGAAGAGAACCGTCTCCTTTATATTCTTCTCTTCTTAGGGTAGATAAACCAAGACTTAAATTACCTTTCTCTATTTTTGAAGTTTTGAATTCCTTAAAATAACAAATTTTCCAACCTTCAAAAAACAATTCAGACCTTAAAGACTCTGTCATTTTCCTTACACCCTTTTCCAAAACTATATCTATATCTTTTATCTGCTTGTTCCAAAAAACATCCCTTAAAGCACCTCCAACAACCCAGCACTTTTGATTTTTAAGAATATGACCCAAAGCCTTTAAAAAAACTTTGGGAATTAGGTTTTTATTTTTTTTTACCATTAATATACTCATTTCCCTCTAAACACATTTTGTTATATCCACACCAATTACACAATTTTGAAGTTTTGGGGTCCCAATTTTTTTCATTACAAATATCATCGTAAATTAATTCAATCTTTTCTTTCCATTCTTTTAGTTCTTTATCTGTAAATTCTATTTTCACCTTTTTTTTATATAACAAAAAATGCCAAATTGTTTTTATTTTTGAATCTGGAAATTTATCCCTTAGGGCCATTGTGTAAATTGCAGCCTGCATATCATCCTTTAAAGACTCTGGAGGCTTTCTCCTCCCTGTTTTATAATCAAAAACATCAATATTTCCATTTGGATAAACAAAAAACTTGTCGATAAAACACCTAACATCAATCAATTCATTCAACTTGAATTTCACCTCTTTCTCAAAATAACTTTTCTCAATTTTTTCAAAAGGATAATTATCCCAATAAAAACCCTCTATCAACTTATAAGTATTTAATTCCCATTGTTTTATTTTTTTAGGATATGTCATAACCTTTATGGAATCATTTTCCTTCAAGCCTTCTTCCCAGTTTTGCTTTGTTAGCTTTAACAAATTCAAAACCTTAGGAGCTACTGCCCCTTCGAAAGATTCAAAAAAATCACATAATGTTTTATGGACAACCTTTCCAGCAAATGCCTCCACAGAAATAAACTCTTCATTCTCTTTTTTCACATATCTGTACTGAAACATTTTTGGACATTTAATATAAGCTTGAATTCTGGAGCTACTCAAAGGTAAAAATTTCTTAGACATGGTTTAATTCTTCTTTTTTAGACAACTGGCGCATAGCTTCATAAGAGGCAATAGAGACACTCATTGCAAGATTCAAAGATCTCTCATTTGGGATCATTGGAATCCTTATCTTCAAGTCAGCCTCTTCTTTTGCCGAGTCTGGCAAACCCATATCTTCCCGTCCAAATAACAAGAAATCACCTTTTTCAAATTCCACATCCCAAAGAGATGTATCACCCTTTGTTGTAAAAGCCAAAATCCTTCCATTTGGATTTTTAGGTATAGATTTATGAACCTGATAATCCAACCTAGGCCAATAATCCAGTCCCGCTCTTTTTAATTTTGAATCTGAAAGATCAAAACCAAGAGGTTCGATTAAGTGCAACTTAACTCCAAGATTAACACACAATCTGCCAATGGATCCTGTATTGCTCGGAATAAGAGGCTCATGAAGGATTAAAGAAAAAGGCAATTTAGATTTTATTTTTCCAATTTTTTATTATTTTCTGCCGAGATCTTGAAATACCCAAACTCCCATCATCAACATCTTTTGTTATGACGCTTCCAGCTCCAATAGTAACATTTTCACCAATACAAATGGGGGCGATTAATAAAGAGTTGCTTCCGATAAAAGAATCTTTTTTTACAATAGTTCTATTTTTCTTTTTACCATCAAAATTACAGGTAATTGTTCCAGCTCCAATATTAACATTTTCAAATATTTCTGAATCTCCAATATATGAAAGATGTGCTATCTTTACATTTCTTTTGATCCTGGATTTCTTGATTTCAACATAATTCCCAATTCTGCAATTTTTATCAATAGTTGTATTATTCCTAATATTTGAGTATGGACCAACTGAACATTTTTCTTTTATTTTTGAATCAGATACTGTCGACCTCAAAATTTCAGTATCAGGACCAATTTCTGAATTTATGATATCAGATCCAGGACCAATTTCTGAACCTTTTTTCAATATTGTTTTTCCTCTTATGGTAGAAAAAGGATGAATTTTCACTCCTTTTTCAACCGTAGCTTCCTTATCAATATGAACAGAGTCCGGCATATCGATGATAACACCTTTTTCAATCAATGAGTAGACAAAATTTTTCAAAATCAAAAAGCACCGGAAAATCTTAAATACAAACCATTGTGCCCATCTGGAGTTAAAAACATATCGTCTGCACCACCATCAGAATAACCAACGATTACCCTTAGCCCATCCGTTATCAAACGTCCTATTTCAAATCTATATCCAGACTCGGTAATGTCTCCATACATCAGCCTGTCTTCTGCACTGAAGTTCCAGTCTTTATACTGGTACCCAACCCTCAAAGACTTTATAGCAACATTCTCCTCTCCAACATGGTTTGAAGAATCTCTTAAGCTATACCTTCCAGTAAAGGACAATGCGTTAGGTTGCCAGGAAAGAGAATAAGTTTGTATATTGTGGTTTGAAAATTCAGTCCAACCATCATCCCTTATCTCTAATGCAGAACCACTCAAAGACAAGTTTTTCGATGGGCTCCAAACTAAAGATGATGCTAGTTTTGTATATTCTTTAAGAGTGTTGTCTAGGGAAGTTTCTCTCTTTCTATCTGTAGTAAAGGAGTACCTTGTTGCATTGCTTAAAGATTTTGTAATTCTGGATTCCAAAGTTTTATGTCGATGGTTATTATTGAATGGGTTGAGATATTGGTTCGCACCCCAGCTAACATCCCAACCATAAAGACTATGGTTCCCACCAAGGTTGTAACCCTCCCATTGATCATCGCTCACTTCATTTCCAGTAAGAACAATATTTGCATTTATGGTGTTTGAAGAATTGGGTTTCCAGTTCAAATTTAAATCCTCACGTAAATCAACCCATTTACCTTGCTCTTCTATAACATCAGTTACAGAAACGGACAAAGCTCCATCAATGCTTTTTTCATACTTAAACATCTGTAATTTATGTTTTGGATTCTCCCAATTAGACCTAACATCTCTTGAAATTTTCAAATCTAAATTTTTTGTGAAAAAATTACCCTTGATATTTAACTCAGAATAATGTTGATAAGAATTTTCTAATTTTCTTAAATTCCAATTACCCTTCGAAGAAGATCCAAAAAACTTAAACTCCCTCTCGTCAACAATTCCACTATTTTCAGCTTTTAAAACATTAGTATTTCTAAATTGAAAACTTAAGCCATTCCCTAAATCTTTATTTAAATAAGTGTTTAATTTTTCTTCTCTAAGATTTGGATCCACTCTGGACTCCTTTGAAAAAGTAAGATGTCCAAAACCCTCAAGATTCTTGGACAAATCTATTTTTGACCTTTTGTAAGAATTTTGGGTTAAGGAATGTTTTTCATTATAAAAATAAGCAGACGCTCCGAAAAAACCAAGAAAATCTGAATTATTAAATCCAATCTCGGTAACTTTCTTATCTTGCCCAACCCAAACATCCTTTGAGCTAAAGCCTTTTTGCATGTTTGAATTGGAGTAAGAAAAACTTCCTAAAGATCCAGCATTTAAAGATGCATTGAATTTGTCAGATTGACTCCAGTCTCCATCCAAGGTATCAACATAATCGAAAGTTACACCTCCGTCTTCAGAAATATACTCTCCAGTATCTGAAGATTTCGTTCTGGCTTTTTGATAACCAAATGAAAAATCAGAGTGATTGAAACTGACATTATGTCCTTCAAGTTGATAATCTCCTAGCTGTCTTGCCTCGTTTACCTTTGTAACACCAAACTTCCAACCATTCCCTAAATTATGTTTAACTTTGGTTGTCCATGTTCCTCCATCAACCTCTTCCAATATCCAATCGTAAGAAACTCTTAATAAAAGTTCCTCTCCATTGATGTGCCCATATTTCTCCTGCGCAATATCACTTAATGGGTAAAGCAACCTTATTGTTCCATCTTCATGAACATAATGAATTGAATCATCAAGCTTCCAGGACCCACCGAAACTTCCATCAAATCTATTCACATCTAAATAAACTTGGATGGAATTTTCTTTTCTTTCAACATTCCTTAGCCTGTAAACAAAACCATTATTGTTATTCTTGAATATATCTTTTGTTTTTTGAACAGGATGTTCGGACAAGGTTGAAGTAACTGAAGTATTATTCTTGCTCCAATTCGCTTCATAACCCTCGAAAGACAAATCATGTCTCGCAAAAGCTAAACTTGTATCTCTGGCTCTCACATTGCCATAACGTACATTGGCATTTGAAGAACTGACATTCCAACTAAAACCAGATCCGTAACTGTGAGAACTTGTTGAAGAATCGGAAAAAAGATAATTATGTCTGGAAAGATCTAAAGCTTGATTTCGATTTATTGCCCTGTCATTCCAATCTCTTAATCCTTCAGAATAAGCAAGTTCCATATTTAGACCAGCATAATTACTTATATACCTGAAAGACCCTTCCATTGAGCTTGATGAGTTCCCAAAAGACAAAGAACCAATTGCACCAAAGCCTGTTTTTCTAGACCATTGCTTATCTGTCTTGACAAGAGGTATATTCAAGTTTGCCAAACCTCCAGGAAGAACCAAAACACTTTGAATATCGAAACCAAATGATGGCTTCCAGCCCTGCGGAACTCCAGACAATACTTCCACAACCCTAGAACCCGGTGCCAATCCATCAATATGGAATCTCCCATTTTTATCCGTTTTTACAGTCGTACCATTTTCAAACCTAAGAACAAGCCCCTCAACCGCACCTTCGTCATCGTCATAAAAATGATCTTCATTCTCATCAAGCCACACCTTCCCTGAAATCATCCCCAAAGAAAACAACCTGTCAGGCAAAACTTGTATATTTACATTTGATGTGTTTGAAATTATTGTTCCTTGAGGTGTGGATACAAACATTTCTAATGATTTTGATCCATGTTGAGTCGGATCGTAATTTTTCAAATTCAACTCAATTAAATGAACTTCCCCTGGGTTTAAATTTGGCAAAGAGATTCTTGAATCTTCATTGTTTAATTTGACACCCCTAGGTGCCTTGAAAAATAATTCAGAACCAGAAGGAATTCCATTTGGGGCTGTAATTGAAACCTGCAACTTCAATGGCTCAGCCATAACTAACTTAGTTCTTTCTGGAGTTACTACAATCCCAACATCATTGAAATTAAGTGCATCCCAATCAATTGACATTTTGGGATGTAGATACTGATAAGAAATACCTTTTTCACTTTTTATCTCAGCAATGCAAGAAACACCCAGCTCAACTTTCTCATCGGTGACTTCTTCTCCTGAATTTGGATCCAAACATCTTACAGAAGTTTCAGAAAGTTGCGAAAAATTATTTTGCGAAAGGCTAAGCCTTCCTTCGCCCTCAAACAGGGCAAAAAACAAAAATAAGTTAAATAAAAAACCCATTAATATCTTCTATTTTAAGTAAAACAGAGTAAAATTTACTCCAATTAAACAGGTTTAAATAGAAAAACCTTATCAATCTTATCTATCCTATATCTATAATTGTACAAAGAATGAACCTAACACAAAAAAATCAAATACTAAAAATACTTTCTGAAAAAGCTTTAAAAATTGCAAAAGAAGGAGAATATTTTTCACTTGCTTCAGGTAAAAAAAGCAAATACTACCTAGATGGAAAGATAGTGACAATGAATCCTGAATTATTAAAAATAACTGCAAATCTTTTAATAGACAAGATTTTAAAAAAGGGATGGAAGCCAGATGCAATTGGGGGATTAACACTTGGAGCAGATCCTTTAGCCTATGCAATAAGCTTAGAAGCTAAATCAAGAAAAATAGATTGGCTCCCTTTTGTTGTTAGAAAAGAAAAAAAAGATAGAGGAACAGGTAAGCAAATTGAAGGATTGCTCAAAAAAAATTCAAATTTGGTAATCTTGGAAGATGTAACAACAACTGGGTCTTCTGCAATGATAGCAACAAATGCAGTTAAAAAAATGGATCATAATGTTGTAGGAATAATCACAATGGTTGACAGGGAAGAGGGAAGTGTTGATCTGTTTTCTAAAGAAAACATTTCTTTCCAAAGGCTGTTCACTCTTTCGAACCTTATTGAATCAATGTCTCAATCTCATTAAACATTCTTCTAGAAACACCCTTTCTTGTTTTTACGGCCTTGAGTGCAAAAAGCCCCACCTCTTTCCTCTTGGCTTTATTTGTTAAAAGATTTTCAATAACATCTAAAAGTTCATTGCTAGAAATGCACATTGCTCCACCTGAATCTACAAGATACTGAGCAACTTCTCTGAAATTATCCATTGATGGTCCAAAGATTGTTGGAACCCCAAAGAATGAAGGCTCGATTGGATTATGTCCCCCTCTCTTCACCCACGAACCTCCAACTAAAGCAATATCTGCTAAAGAATAAACTTGCGCCAAAAATCCAATTTTATCAATTACAAGAACATCAAGGTTAGCCCAGTCAAAACTTTTACTTTCTGACCAAAATGCTGTATTAAATTCTGAGAATATCTTACCAACGTGAGTCTTCCTTTCAACCTTCCTTGGAGCAATTATCAATTTTAAATCTTTAAATTTATTTTTTAAATGCCTGTAAGCATCAAGCAACAAATCCTCTTCTCCATTGTGAGAGCTTCCCAAGATAATAATTTTTTCATTTTTAAGACCAAGTTCAGAACGCTTAATTTTTTTTATTTTGGGAATCTTGTCATATTTCAAATCACCAAGACAAACACCCTTCATTTTTTTATAATTACTTGATTTAGATATAAGTGTAGCCTTTCTCAAATCTTCCAAGCTCTTCATTAAACATAGATCAAATTGACCAATCATCCAGGATAATGCCTTGTAATAAAGGCCTTTGGACCTAAAAGCTCTGTCGGACACCCTCCCGTTTAACCAAAATAATCGAATTTTTTGTTTTTTGCATTCATTTATATATAGTGGCCACAATTCTGTTTCGACAAAGAAAACTGCTTTTGGCTGAGCTTTCTTGAGAAAAGATTTAACATTCTTAGGAAAATCAAAAGGAATCACAGTAACAAAAACACTGGTATCTTTTTCATAAATGCGTTTTGCGAGACTAAAACCAGACCTAGTTCCGGTAGTCAAGAGGATTTTGTAATTTCTTTTTTTTAAATCCTCAATGAAAGGTTCTACTGCTTTCAGCTCCCCAACACTTACAGAGTGTATCCAAATTCTAGATTTTGGAATTTTTTGAATGCGTCCCAACCTTAAATGGTCAAAATCATCAGGACCACCCTTCAAAGTTGAATAAAAACTAAACAAAGGTGAAAAAAAATTGCCTAAAAGTTTATAGACTTCAAGCCAAAACATAAATTAAATCGATCAAACAACACCCTGATCAATCATTGAATCGGCAACCTTTACAAAACCAGCAATATTGGCTCCAGTAACATAATCTCCTGAACAATCATATTTTTGCGCAGTTGTCAAACACTGATCATGGATACTCTCCATTATGACCTTCAACCTTGAATCAACTTCCTCTCTGGTCCATCCAGTTCTCATGGAATTTTGAGACATTTCCAACCCGCTAACAGCAACACCACCTGCGTTTGCAGCTTTCCCAGGACCATAAAGTGTTTTTGATTTTTGAAAAATTCCTACAGCATTAGGGGTTGTTGGCATGTTGGCACCTTCAGAAACTGCAAAACAACCATTGTCAACCAGGTTTTTTGCGTCATTTGAATTTATTTCATTTTGAGTTGCACATGGCAAAGCAACATCACATTTTATAGACCATGGATTTGAATTTGTAAAAGTAGATTTTTTATACTTATCTGTGTACTCCTTAATTCTTCCACGTTTAACGTTTTTCAAATTCATTACATAAGAAAGTTTTTCTTCATTTATTCCATCAGGATCAAAAATAGTTCCATCAGAGTCAGAAAAAGAAACTACTTTTCCTCCAAGGTCATTTACTTTTTCACATGCAAATTGAGCAACATTTCCGCTTCCTGAAATTGTCACTGTCTTATTTTTCAAGCTATCAGAATTTGCTTTTAGCATTTCATCAACAAAATAAACACATCCATATCCTGTTGCTTCAGGCCTGATCAAAGATCCTCCCCAATTTAAATTTTTTCCAGTTAAAACTCCAGTAAATTCTTTTCTTATCTTTTTATACTGTCCAAAAAGATAGCCTATTTCTCTTGAACCAACACCAATATCTCCAGCAGGAACATCTGTATTTGAACCAATGTGCCTAGATAGTTCAGACATAAATGATTGACAGAATCTCATCACTTCATTATCAGTCTTGCCCCTTGGATCAAAATCAGAACCACCTTTTCCACCACCCATTGGAAGTGTTGTTAGACTGTTTTTAAATATTTGCTCAAAAGCAAGAAATTTCAATATTGAAAGATTCACAGAAGGATGAAACCTCAAGCCTCCTTTATATGGACCTATTGCACTATTAAATTGAATCCTAAAAGCTCTATTTACTTGAACTTTCCCATTTTTATCAACCCAGGGAACCCTGAAAATGATAACCCTCTCAGGCTCAACAATCCTTTCGAGAATGCTATGTTCTTGATATTTTTTGTTTGAAGATAAAACAGGAGCCAATGTCTCTAAGACTTCTTTGACCGCCTGGATAAATTCAACCTCATTAGGATTCTTTTCAACAACACGATTTATAACACTGTCTGCATAATTAGCCATAATTAAAAACCACCTAAAAGTATGTTAGGGGAAATTCTATTCAATTAATTAAGAAAATTTTTTGATTTCTCTAAAGCTGCCTCTCTTTCAGTCTCTTCCTCTGACAATATTGACTTTATTTCCCATAATTTGCTAAAAATCACATTTAATCCTCTTTTTCTCGCATCCAGTTTAAAACTGAAGATTTCTTCTTTGTCTTTGAAGTTTGGCCATGTCTCTAGAATGTTATCAATGATATTCATAATTTCTCTTTTCTCCAACTCCCCTACCGGTGGCCACATTTCATTAACAAGCATCAAAACAACCTCTGGCCTGTTCATTGGGTCTATTGAATTTAACTCTTGTGCAATCGTTAATCTTTCAGACTTTGTAATAAATGTATTTTGTGGATATTGAAGAGCTAATAAAGATTGGCGGACACTTATATTTTTTGGGAAATAAGATCTGTTTTCAACAATTCTTCTAACATGTGAAAAAGTCAAATTATTAGAAAATTTGAAAATCTTCTGAATGTCTTCTGAAGAATCTAAAGATCCAAAACCTCTTTCAAAATACCTATCTATGCACTGGTGTGAAAATTCTTCCTGAGCACATTCACTTGGACTCATGTATCTTCCGAGCGACAGAACACAAAAAACAAAACCTGCAGAAATGGGCAAGAATTTAATAATTTTTTTCTTCTCAAAAACAGATGCTTTTCTTTCGTTGTTTTCAGATGAAGAGCCCCAAAAGAAACCTAACATTAATGGTATAGGGATAAAGGTTGCATGAAAGTCAACCAAACCATGAATGAGGATCATTGCAGACGCAACTATAAAACATTTATTTTTTGGTTGCATTTTTTTATTACCAAAAACTTTAAAAAAGCTTGAAAGCAAGAGGAAAACTAAAATTAGGCCCAAAAAACCACCTTCTGCCCAAGCTCTAAAAATCCAGGAGTGAGGATCATTTGTTGCGTATTCAATATCTGTTTGAAAAGAGGGGTAGTGGTATTTAAACTGACCCCAGCCAACACCAGAAAAAGGATTACTCTTCCCCATTTCAAAAGAAGCTGAAAAATAAGCCAACCTACTTCTAAAAGAAAAATCCTGGATTAAGTTTTGAAAAAAATCAGTAAACCTGAAAACAAGAATAACCAAAACTGGAACAGAGAGAAAAAATATCTTTTTCATATCTTTAGAAACACATTTTTCCAATACCCATGGAAGAGAAAACAGCGAAATAAAACTAAGTGCAATCCCTGCCTTTGAATCAGTCAAATATATACAATAAAAAATAAAAAGCAAAAAAATACTATCTCTTATTGTTTCAATATTTTTTTTACTCTTAAAAATTTTTAAAAGATAAAAAGGGATGCTTGTTGCTAAAAAAATACAAGATTGATTATGCCAATTTAAAGGAAAAGTGTAAATTGTGTAGTCGTTATTTTTATAAGATATAAAACCAATCAAAGCTACCGCAAAACAAAAATAAGGCCAATAGCTGAATACCCCTTCATTAAACCTTGTAATTTTTTTGATTGTAAGTGCAACCCACCAAGCCAAAGAAATATTTAGTATGAGAAAAGATTCTGGATAAAAAAACAAAGTTCCAAAAAGGGTAAGTGTCGTTAATGAGTAAATATAGGAATTGTGAAAATTATTTTTATTTCTTACAATGCTTAAACAACATATTACTCCTACAAGTGAAACAAAAAAATTATCAAATTCTCTAGAAGGCCCTATTGTTTGTATGAAGGTTATGTAAAAAAGAAGTAGAAGGAAAAAAATCAAATGACCCGAACCGGATCTCACATTAACCCAACTTTAATAAAAATTATGTCTGAATGTGCAGCCAGCTTCCATGCTTCGTCAGGATAGATACCAATAATGACTGTTGTTATTGCTGCAATTATCAAAGTTGCTGCAATTGGGATAGAGCTTGCTAATCCTGAATTTGGAACAACGTTTGACTCTTCTTTAACATCTTGCAAATACATCTCTCTTGCAACAGCAAAATAATAATACAAAGCAATAACGGTATTGATTCCAGCAACTATAACTAGGGGTAACAATTTTTGTGTTTCCATTGCAGCAATAAAAACAGTCCACTTCGCCCAAGCACCTGCTGTAGGGGGGATTCCTGCTAAGCTTGCTAAAAATATAACCATTAAAGCAGCTATTATCGGTTCTTTTCTCGACAAACCCCTGAAACCATCCAATGTAGGTTTTATTCCTTTGTTTTCTAAATAAGACAGAACACCAAAAGCTCCGGCATTCATAAACACATAACAGAACATATAAAACAAAGCAGACTGGAAACCTTGACTATGAAAAGAAGAAAGCTCTCCAGGCAAAACCCCAGCAGCAATAATAGCCATCATTACAAAACCAACATGAGCAATTGAAGAATAAGCAAGCATTCTTTTGATGTTTTTTTGTTTCAATGCGCTTAAATTACCCATTGTCATAGAAAGCATTGAAAGTATTATCAGTAAATCTATCCATATATCAGTTATAGGAGCCAGGCCAAGCAAAAACAACCTCATCCAAACACAAAGCCCAGCAACCTTTGGAGCTAAACTTATATATCCGCTTATAGGTGCTGGAGCCCCTTCAACAGCATCTGGGAACCACTGGTGAAAAGGAGCAATGGCTATCTTGTATCCCATTCCAGCAATCATCACAGCCATAGCAATCCCAATTAAACCCTTGTAAGGATGCCCAACAGATAATAAAAAGTTTATATCATAAAGATTTGTAGTTCCTGTGAGTCCATAAAAAAGCATTCCACTGAACAATATTAAGATTCCTGAAAAAACACCAATCAAAAAATATTTCAATATTGCTTCTGGGGATTTCCTCCCAGATCTTGAAAAACCTACAAGAAGATAAAGGCATATTGATGAAAATTCAGTCATAAGATAAATAGCAACCAGATCTGAAGAAGCAACCATAAACATTAAACTAGCACCCGCAATCATCAAGATTGCAAAAAATTCTCCCCTGTTTTTCTTTAAAGCTGGGTGATTCCATGCCATTAAAATGACGAAAATAGTTATTATGTCAATTGTTAATTCCCAAAATATAGAAAAAGGATCAAAGGTTTCAAGGCCTCCCCAATAACGTCCTAACTCAATAGAAAAATGTCTTGATGTTTCATGTATTATCAAAAAGGTAGTTGAAATACTAAATAATTGCCAAAATAAAGCAAGAGAAGGAACCCAATCTTTCTGTTTTATGAAACGAGAAATGTACCAAATGATGAAACCTATAAGAGCACCAAAGGTCCAAGGTTTGGGGTCATTTGCTGGAAGATCTGCAAAATTTAATAAATGAACTCCAAAAAGAGCTGAAATCGATCCATAAGTCAAGGCCCCAATATAAGGAATTTTGTACTTTTTCTTGGAGGTTTTCAGGATGACAAAAAATAAAACTGCTCCGAGTAGCCAGGCTATAGCTGGAGAAACCCCTAAAAGAACTTGAGCTAATCTTATAAAAATAGAAGATCCGAGCAAAGACAAACCAACAGAATCAACACTTTTGAGTTTCTTTTCATCATTTTTAGGATTCAAGAAAGTTGCCAGAAGAAAAATAATCAATGCTCCAAAAATAATTGCAATTTCCGGAACGATCAAAAAATAACCTGGATGTTTATGAAGCAAATTCCTTAAAGAAATATTTACTGCATCAAAAGGATTCCATTTTTCCTGTACAAGGAAAATAGCATTAATTAAATTCAATATAGAGGAAAGCATGGGGTTTTAAAAATTAACTTATCGTTATCTTCTGCCGCCGCCTCCGCCGCCGCCGCCACGACCTCCGCCGCCGCCGCCACGACCTCCGCCGCCGCCGCCGCCTGTATCACCACCACCCCATATCAAATCTTCTAAAGGAGACCTTAAATAAAAAACATCATTTCTCCAAATTATCATTGTTGGATCATCTTCGAAGTAAGCTCCAAATCTAACCTCAACAACAGAGGGAGATATTGATGCAACTTCAACTATCCCCATAGTAGTTCTCATTGTGTTTGTTTCAGGATTAAAATCTTGACCAACTCCAAAAGGCCCCAGTTTAGAACCTTCACTAAATAAATTGGTTCCTCCACTTCCTTTATCCTGAAAAACAGCCTGTAAGTTACCATCAAAACCCATAACTCCAACAATGTCAACCATAAACCTAAAACCTATAGCAACCTGAGCAGCAGATGATGCGAGTATAGCTTCAGGCTGAGTCCTAGTCTCTTTTCCAGGAAGTAATTCCGCAGGAATAGATGATGGAATTACAAAAGGATCAAACTTATAAAACTCAGGCCCTTGTTCCTCACTTCTTCTCTCTTGAAAATAAGCGAATTTCAAATCTATAACACCAGATCTGATATTTAATTGTCTGAGTCCTTGAGCCTCATCGGCATACTCACCAGCTAAAAAACCTAAAATTAAAAGAACAAGAGCACTTCGTTTCATTATTTCACCTCAAAAAATTACTGTTAAATAATCAACTGAAACTGTCTTGGAATAGACGGTTCAGTATTACCTCCAGCAACAAACCATACAACCACCAAAGCGAGAACCGCCAAGATGATTACCAATTTCCAATTAACTTCTCCCATAAGATACTAAAATGGAGAGACTATTACGCTGCCACCTGGTGAAGATGCATTACCACTTTCTGTAGCTGCTTCTGCGGAACCTGATTTACCATTCATTATCGTAAAAAGAACACCAACAACAATGATGATGATGATTGCCGCAACTTTATTGTCAACTTGCATTTCGTTAACCTCCCAAAATATATTTGATTAAATTATAACTAATCATAATAATTTAACCACCACCTGGAGCAAAACCTCTACCCATCTCTCCAGCTCCGCCACCAGAATTACCGCCACCAGTTGATGTTGTGTTTCCTCCTGAATCAGGAATGAAGGATCTTGGATCAGTATTAGCCCTTCCATCTTCTGACAAATAATAAGCTGAACCTTCGATTACAGCTGCCTCCCATGTTCCCACAGGCCTAATAGTAAAGCCAGAAGTTCCTGATTGATAAAACTGCATTGCTAACTGGTAAGCTCCTAAGAAATATTCTCCTTCCCTATTTAAAACAGAAGGCAATCTTTGGACCTTGTCATAAGTTCCTGCAGCAGCCATTACAAATGGTAATTTATTTATAAGCATATCTCCTTCAATATGAGGGCCTACACTACCAAAGTTATAACTTCCAGGTCCAAAAACCTCTGTAACTCTTGGAATTTCCCATTGATCAGGAATTTCTTCTCTTCCTTTTTCTTCCCATTCAACAGCAAGAAGTTGACATGTCAATCCGGCTATTTGACAAGAGGTGTTTATAGCCCCAAAAAAATTATCCTGGATATCCCAGTTATCTTTAAAAAACATAGGAAGAGCCTCTTCCCACTTCTCAACATAAACATCATTTAGGTCTACAAGCTCATGAACTTCATTGCTCTTTTGCTTCATCTCTCCAGTCCTCTGTCTTTCATTTGTTATATTGCCTTCAATTGAAGCAATCTCATCAACTTTGGGTTTTTTCATTCCTGTTTCAAAATAATACCAACCACCGCCAACCAAAAGAATAGTCAAGACAACAAACCCTATATATTGTCCTTCTTTATTTTTTCTCGATTCTTGCGTTGTAGCAGCAGCTTCAATCTGAACACCACCTACAATCTTAGGGCCTTCATCCTTTTTCTTAAAAAACACTTATCGACCTCCTCCAACGCCACCAACACCCATGCCGCCAGCCATACCACCAGAAGTTGGAGGTGGAGTACTTGCAGAAGAAGCATCACCTCTACCCATTGCCGCTTCAAGTTGAGTTTGAATTGCTTGGCTATCCAAAAGATCTGCACTAATATCAAATTGCATTTCAAAATTGTATAAAAATGTAACATCTGGCTTTGCTTCAAAGAAAGCTGTCAATTGCTGAAGGGCACCTCCTGCAGAGCCTGCTTGCTGCTGAACAACAGCATTTGGATCAACGTCTACAGCATAAGACCAAGAAAACTTCAATGAGCTACGATTAAAGAACTTACTTGCCTGAATTGCTTTAGCAAATTTGTATATATCTTCTTCGGTGATTGATTGTCCAAAAATTGAAACATTTGTCATATCCTCAACAACAATACCAACAGGATTATTTCCATTTCCAGCTCTTTGCGAAAGCCAAACATTCTTTGGTATAAGAGTCCTAATCTCATCCAAAAGAACTTCCCAAGGAAATTGTGTTGCCCCAAGAAGAGTTACCGCATAGACTTTTGGCCTCATGGTATTGTAAGAATCCATTTCAGTATCAAATAAAGTTGCATCTTTTTGATAAGAAAAAGACCTGCTACACCTTCCCAATGATGGCGGGTTTGTTTCTACTCCGTCCCATTCACCTGACAATGAGTCACAAACAGTTTTCAGAACCTCAGGACTTGTGTTCATGCTCCACGTTCTCGTAGATGTTTGTTCTCTTTTTACCTTTTGTAACTCTTGATTTTTTGCTACGATTTTTGTATCAAGATCTTTCAAAACAGTAAAACCGTAAAAACCTCCACAAAAAGCCAAAACAACAACCCATTTGATTATCCCTACAGAAGTTTTCTTTACCGTAAATTCACGTGGTAACAAATTGAAAGTTTTTAATTGTTTTGCCATAATGCTACAAGGCCTCCGATGCTAATGAAACAGCAGTTGCTATTTCATAAACAGCTCCTCTCATTTTGTCAGGAAACCATTCAGTTGAACCGTAATCAATATTTTCAAGAGGGTCTCCTAAAACAACATCTAAACCACTTTTTTCGCTAAGGTATGCATCTATATTGTTAAATCTTCTTATATTCCCTATGAGAACAACCCTTCCAAGCCTTTCCCTGCTTCTTGACCAAGATTCAAAATATCTTTTACTCGAGTCTATATCTGAAGCAAAGTTGTCAAAAACTTTCCTTAATGCAACATTAACATCTGCAGAAGATGGAAGATTGGAATCTTCATCTACTCCTTCTTCTTCTTGGTTTTCTTCATTTCCAAAAGAAGCAAATGGATCATCATCTCCAGAATCTTCAGGAGATTCGGAAGAACTTGAATCAAGCAAATCTATATCAGTCATTCTGAAAATTTCAGGCAAATCCTGAACAGAAACTCCCTCAGAAAGCTGTCCAGTGAAATCACGTATTACTTTTTCATAACCAAACTCTATGGTTCTTGATAATCTTCCAGGGGTTAAAGGCATTGCTTTCTTTTTCTTTTTTTTCTTTTTTCCTTCTTCTATATCTAAATCCAAATCATCATTAGATCCGGAAACAAACAAAATATCAGTTATAGCATTTCTTAAATCAACTATCGCAACAGATTGAGAGTAGTCTTCAAAATATCGAGATAGAACATTTGTTGCAGAAAGGAAACCAACTTTAACACCAACAGGATCCATGTTGAGTTTCTGCAATGCTAAAAGGATTGGATCCAAAATAGAGTATCTTGTTGCAACAATCATGACTTCTTGCTTTTCAATTTCATCTTCCAAAATATCCCTTAAAACTTCATATTTAAACAAAGTATCTTCAGGTGGGAATGGAACGTATTGACCAAGTTGAACATTTATTGTTTCTCTCAGCTGTGCTTTTGTCAACCTTGGGAGACGAACAACCCTGACAACTGAATTTGTACCTGAAAGACCAACAACAGCCTTTTGTCCATTTATGCCTGCATCCTCCAAGCCTTTCTTTAGTATTTCAAAAAACTTTTCTTGATCCTGGATTCTTCCCATTCTCCAAACACTTGAATCCATTGGGATGAAAGCGACTCTTTCAAGAACCATTTCTTTTTTCCTTTTGATCATTTGAACAACCCTTATTGAATTGTCTTGAAAATCAAAACCAACAACAGCTTTTTTATTCAGTTTAACCTTTTTTGGCTTTTTAGAAACCTTTGAATTTTCTTTCTTAACCTTTTTTCCAGGTTTTGAAAATTTAGAAAAAAGCCCTTTTTTTGGAGAAGCCTTTACTTCAGAATCATCTGAAGAATCCTTCTTACCTTTTTTTGAAAAACTAAATAATGCCATTTACTTAATTTTGACTATTAATCAACCTCACTGTAATCAAGAACAAAACTTCTTGATCCGTAGTATTTGTATCAGTCTTTGTGAATAATTTACCTAAAATTGGAACATCTCCAAGCCAGGGGAATTTGTTAATAGAAGTTGCAACATTTTCTCTAGAAAGTCCTCCCAAAACTAAAGTTTCCCCGTCTTTAAGAACAACCAAAGTTTGAACAGAGTTGTTAGCAGTAGCAGGAACCTCAGATCCAGCTTGTCCCGGAACAGTTATAAAGCCTGTTATTTCAGAGAAAGATGGTGATAAGAATAATGTAACTCTTCCTTCATCATCAATATTAGGAGTTAATTGCAATTGAACACCTGTATCAACCTGGTTAACAGTTGTGTTTTCAGTGATTGTTGTTCCACCATTTCCATCAGGAACAAAAACTGTTGATGTTGTGATGAAAGGAGTTGTCTGTTGTATGTTTACAAAACAAGGAATTCCATCAGAACAAACAACCCTTGGTGTTGATAAAACCCTGCCTTGATTCTTGTTTAAAGCAGCAGATAAAGCAGCTGTGTAATCTTCTAAATTTGTACCATTGTTTCTACCTAAAATAGCCAAAGAAACAGATGTACCAAAAGTCAATTGGAACCTATCCCAAACAGCTTGGTTTTGAGATGGATCACTCGACAAACCAAAACTCTTAGTAATTCCGTGATCAAGAGTGAACATTTGAACCTGTATATCAACTTGTCTAGGTGGTTTGTCCAATTTTCTAATCATGTCTTCAATAGTTTCTATTAATTCAGGAGTACCTCTTAAAATCAACTTATTACCTTTTGCAGGAAAGATACTTCCACCCTGTCCGCCGCCGCCGCCGAAGCCGCCACCGCCAGTTCCGCCACCGCCGAAGCCGCCGCCACCGCCGCCGAAGCCGCCGCCGCCGCCACCACCGCCGCCA
>CAZDPU010000003.1:0-72034 GCA_964507645.1 uncultured bacterium | reverse complement strand
TGCAGTTGAGGAGGCAGCACCTGCAGTTGAGGAGGCAGCACCTGCAGTTGAGGAGACAGATGACATTCTTGGAAGTGAAGGCTCTAGTGCAGATTTGCTTTCTGCTCAAGAAGACTCTGACGAAAACAGATATTATTTAGGATGGGAGCCATGTTCTGGAAAACTGTCTTTCGAAGTCAGCAAGGAAGAAAAAAATGATCTCCTCAGCGATCCTCTTGTCCAGCTCTATAGAACTTCTGACAATAAAGAAGAGAGTAACTTTGTTGAAGTTATGAGAGGTGATGGCTATTCTCCAATAGCCAAGATAACTATTCCAATGGAAGATGGAGAAACATCTCTCTTTGAATTTAGTGATGGATCTTCTTCCGGAACACTAACAAGATATGGAGAAAAGATAATTTTTTCATCTGAAGATTCGGCTTCTATAGAAAGCTCAATTGAATGTGGTCTCTGGGGTGTGGAAAAAATAACAACAGAGAATATTCTTGAAAATGAAATTGACAACCATAATTGGGGACATTTAAATGGCAATATAGAAATGGATTTCCATTATGGCTGGAAACCACTTGGATCTGGAAACGGTGAATTTGTTCGAATTTTAGCAAAAATAGACATCATCAGCGACACTGGTGACATTGCTGTAGCAATGTTTAACTATGGTGCTCCGGAAGGAATGTGCCCTGTCTTGACATGTGAAGGTGATGTGCATACTCTGAAAGTTATGGATAAATACAGGAAGGTCTTGAGAACATACAAGTTTAATTTCCCCTATGAAGAAAACATGGACCTGAGAAAAGCCGATAAAGTCCAAGCTGAACTTCTCGATTCTTTTGGCAGGCCAAAAGTAACATATTACATTTCCTACGAAAAATATAGATCAATAATATCAAGTTGGATCCAGCCTAAATACTGGTCAAATGAAGTTTTTCTCAAAGAGTAAAATCAAGTCCCTGTAAGACTTGACTTCATAATCAGAAACTTCTAAATCATTTCTGGGTTTCATTTTCATATAATGTTCAGACTTGTATCTCACAGTAACCATGTTTAGCTTGTTTCCAGGAAAAATATCTGAATCGGGCCTATCTCCAAGAACAACAACTTCACTTGGATTTACTTCCCACTTATTCATTATTCTTTTGAATTCTTCTTCTTTTGAATTTGAAATATTGACCACTGAAACATAATCAAAATATTTTTCTATGTTTAATTTTTGGATCTTTTTCATTTGGGTTTCTTTGTGGCCTTTTGTTACAAGTGCAATTTTCAAAGAAGAACAGAGTTTCAAAAAATTTTCAGCAAGAGGAAATAGGGTTATGTCCTTAATATCCCTGTTGTAATAGGCATCAAATCCAGCTTCCAGCTGCTGGGCAGAGCAGCCAAGCTCTTCCTTCAACACATCTTCAAAACTTTTTGAAAAATTATCAGATATTGTTTTTTCCAAAATTCTTATTCTTTCTTTGAAGGTTTGCTCAACGGACATCTGGAAACCTGCGTCTACCATCGCCTTAGACGCATCCATGTGAGCGTTAAAGACCAAATCTCCAAAGGTGTTGCACAAAGTGTCATCTAGGTCAATGATTAAAGACTTTGTCCGCATCGTAATATATGATTTTATCTCCTATGCAAATAAATGAATTACTCAAACGTCTAAAAAAACAATACCCGGATACAGAAACAGAACTTTCTTACAGAAATGAATTTGAATTATTAGTTTCTGTTGTTCTTTCAGCACAAGCCACAGACAAGCAAATAAACAAACTAACGCCTGGGCTTTTTGAATCTTTTCCATCTGCTGAACTTTTATCAAAAGCAAAACCTGAAAAAGTTGAAAACTTAATAAGATCAAGTGGGTACTACAAACAAAAAACAAAATCAATAATAAATCTTTCAAAAAAAATCATCCAAGAACATGGTGGGAAAGTACCAATGAACATGAATGATTTAATAAAACTCCCTGGGGTAGGTAGAAAAACAGCCAATGTTCTTTTAGGTCAATACGGGGAGGTCTCAGGGGTTGTTGTAGACACTCATGTAGGAAGGATATCAAGAAGGCTTGGTTTGACAAATGAAAAAAATGCTGAAAAAGTTGAAATCGATCTGATGAAAGCTTTGCCTAAAGAAGAATGGATTGATTATTCGGGAAGGCTTATTAGGCTAGGAAGACAAGAATGCAATTCAAGAAAACCTAAATGTTTTGAATGTTTTCTTTCAGATATATGCCCTTCAAATGGAAAAGCTGAAAAAATTAAATAATTTTAGTTGTATACATCTTCATAAAATCAATAATTGATTTTGGCTTGGTAAGAGATTTTATTCCCAAGTTCTCAGCTCCTTGAATTATTGACTTTGAAGTAAAGTAGATTGCATTTATTAAGCCTTGGTTTTTTGGCTCAGTCAAAAGTTCCTTTTCAAAATTCTTATTAAGAAGGGCAATATCCCTTAGAGAAACTAACTTTGGAATACCTTCTGGAATATCGTTATTTTTATTGACCCCTCCAGGAGGAAAAAGAAGCCATCCATCTAAAACTTCACATCCATTTGAAATCCTTGCCCCTTTTTTCCCTCTATTTTGCCAAGTTTCTACTTTTATCCGCTTTAGATCAAGACAAAACCACGAACCATCAGGTTGTACAAATTTTGACTTTTTACCTTCTTCATGAAGCTTTAATCCGGCAAAACACAATTTTTCAATTTCTTTCTTCAAGGTAAAGTTATTTTATTGGCATAAAATTTAACATGATGAAAGATATGGCAAAAAAACTTGCAAATGTTCTTGTGAATTACTCACTAGGTGTAAAGCCTGGCTGGGAAGTTGCGATCAATACAACACCGTTGGCAGAACCTCTGATAAAAGAAATTCTAAAAGAGGTTTTAAAGGCAAAAGCTCATCCAAAAACAAATATACATATAGATTCTTGCACACCTGTATTTATTGAGAACAGTAATGACGAACAATTAACTCATGTTTTTCAAACATCTTTACTTGAAGCAAAAACAATTGATGCAAGGATAGGAATAAATGCAACAACCGACACAAGGCTTTTGTCAAAGGTTGATACAAAAAAAATATCAACATTTTACAAAGGCTCGGAAGAGATAAGAGACATAACTTTAAAAAGATCTGCTGACGGTGATTTTCACTGGGTTGGTACATTATGGCCAACAGAGGCTTTTGCAAAAGAAGCGGGAATGTCTTATGAAGATTTTTATAAATTTGTTTATCGTGCTGGAAACCTTCATCTCGATGACCCTTCTGTGTTTTGGAAGGAATTTGAAACTGAACAAAATAAACTTGCTAAAATCTTGAACAAAGGAAAAATCTTAAGAGTAATTTCTCACGATACTGATTTAAAAATGGAAGTTGAAGGAAGAACCTGGATACCATGTTCGGGAAGATTGAATTTCCCAGATGGAGAAGTTTTTACTGCCCCTGTAGAAGGTTCTGTAGAAGGAAGAATAAGGTATAAATGGCCAACAGTTTACCAAGGCGTTCTTGTTCAAGATATCAATCTAATTTTTAAAAATGGAGAAGTTTCAGATGCTTCAGCAAAGATAGGAGAAGAGCACTTGCTTTCTCTTATAAACTTAGACCCAGGTGCAAAAATACCCGGAGAAGTTGCAATAGGTACAAATTACTCTATTGATAAACATATTAAAAATATTCTTTTTGACGAAAAGATTGGAGGAACATTCCATATGGCTCTTGGAAAAGGATATCCTGAAAGTGGTTCAAAAAATAATAGTGCCTTACATTGGGACATGATTTTAGATCTTCGTGAAGAAGGAAAGATAATCTTAGATAATGAAGTAATACAAGAAAAAGGAAATTTCACAAATAGCAACATTGATTTCAAAAAAATATTTAACAAATAATCCAAAAGCTATTCAAAGCTGGTTACATGAAAATTAAATTCTCTTTTGCTTTACCTAAACTAAAGTTGAGGGAGTTTTCTAATGAACCCACCCAGGCATTGGATCTCCCTCAACCTCGCCAATGAAATATGTCAAAAAAAATACTCTTAATTTTTGGCCTGTAGTTTTTATTATTGTTTTAATATTCTTAGTTCAAAACGTAATTACCAACCAAGCTGAAGAAAGTAAAATAAATTTTCTTGAGACAAAAACAAATCAAGAATCTCCTGTTTATCTTGAGGTAAATGAAGAAGAGAATGAAGAAAAAATATCTTCTGAAAATACAATTTTTAAAGAAGGAGAAAATGAAGAAAATTTAGATTTCGACATACATATTGTGAAATCTGGAGAAAATCTAACTTCTATAGCTAAAAAATGGGGTGTGACAATTACATCTATACAGGAATTAAACGAAATTGAAAATGCAAATTCAATAAAAATTGGCCAAGAATTGAAAATACCACTTAGAGACCAATGGAATTCTGACTATCCAGAAGATGACGGTTTGTACAAGATAAAAAAAGGTGACACATTGGACAGCATAGCAAGAGCTCTTAACACAACGGTTCCGATTTTGCAAGAATTAAATCCAGGGATAGATCCCGCAAAATTAAAAATTGGAACAATGATCAATGTTCCATCTCTGCCTGAAAAAGAAGACTAGTTATCAAACTGATTTAGTATTTCATAAAGAACAGCACTTGCACACAAGGCAATATTCAAGCTATTAGTTATACCTCTTACTGGAAGTTCAACGACTTCATCGCTATTCTTCAAAGAATAATCGCTAACACCTTTTATCTCATGTCCAAAAACAAGAAGAAGTTTTCTTTTCTTTATCTTGATTGGCCATTTTTTTGCACCTTCAACCTGCTCGTAGGAAACAATATAATGCCCTTTCTCTTTTGCTTCCTTCACCACGTCCACCTCATCCTTAAAGTATCTCCAAGGAATTGTTTCTACACTTCCTCCTACCCCTGTTTTGTTGATTTGGTTTGTAGCATGTTCTGTAAAACCGGGATAAGGAGTAATTCCACACATCCATATTTCGCTTATGTTTACACAATCAGCTAAACGAAAAATTAAACCCACATTCCTTGCGCTTCTTACATTGTCCAAAAGAATCGTTATTGGAATTTTATTTTTTTCTCTATCTTTTTCAGTTGGTCTTGAAATAATTAAATCTGATGTTGATTTTCTTTTTATGTCTTTATGCATCGATTTCCAACATACGAACTATTGCTTTTTTTGCATTGCTTTTCAACGGCTCCCTGACAATGACTTCATATTCTTCTTCTTTCAAAGAATGGTAAAGTTTTTCTAATGTTACCATTTTCATGTACTGACAAACCATGCTGTCTGAAGCTGGGATGAATTCTTTATCCGGTAAAGATTTTTTTAAAGGGTGAAGTATTCCAGTCTCAGTAGCAACTACAAATGTCTCAGCATTGCTCTTCTCTGCATGTTTTACCATCCCGGCAGTAGAGAGTATAAAAGGTTCTTTTTCCAATTTCCCAACAGAAGAAAGATACATACAAGAAGTAGAACAACCACACTCAGGATGAATTAAGAAATCTGCCTCGGAATTTTTTTTCATTAAATTTTGAATCCTTTCAGGGGGAAGGGAGGCATGAACGTGACATTCGCCAGGCCAGATATGCATCTTTCTTCCTGTCATTTCTTGAACCCAAGATCCCAAAAACATATCTGGCAAAAAAAGAATCTCCTTTTCCCTTGGGATTGAATTTACCACATTTAATGCATTTCCAGAAGTACAGCAGTAATCACTTTCTGCTTTAACTTCTGCTGAAGTGTTTACATAACTCACAACAATAGCTCCAGGGTGTTCTTTTTTCCATTTTCTAAGGTCTTCAGCTGTTATGGTTTCTGAAAGAGAGCATCCCGCATTTAAGTCAGGGCATAAAACTCTCTGATTTTTCTTAGCTAAAACACTTGCTGTTTCAGCCATGAACTGAACGGCACAAAAAACAATTAATTCATTCTCAGCCTGAGCAGATTTTCTTGACAGCCCCAGGGAATCTCCTACATAGTCTGCTAAATCTTGAATTTCAGGCACTACATAATTATGAGCAAGAATTAAAGCATTCTTTTCTTTTTTTAGCTTTTTTATCTCTCTAACCAATAAAGACTTGTCATTCATTAACTGACTATTTTAAAATAAACTTTTGATTAAAAAATCAAACTGCGTATGGAACTTGTAGAAATAGTAATAATTATCTTCAGCATAATTTTTTCTTTATTGAGTTTTTTTCCAATAATTCCATGTATTGAACTTCTGTTATTTATGACTTTTCTGGCTTGGACAAACAGTGGTAAAGAAAATGGGCTTTGGCCTCTTGTTATTGGTGTTTTAATTTGGATTTTAAATAGTGTTATTGAACATCTGATAAGAACAGGGGTTCTGAAGAAAAACAACTCATCAAAGGGAACTCCCTGGGCATGCTTGGGTGGAATCTTAATCTTTTCCCCGGTAATACCTCCTTGGGGAATATTCATTGGAGCTTTTATTGGATCTTTTCTTTGGGAAATGAAAATCCATGGATCTAAAGAAAAAAGCTACAAGGTTGCAAAAGGAGCGCTTCTTGGGGTTTTAGCAAGTGGTTTTGGAAGATTCTTGTTTTCTTTAATTTATTTAATTCAAATATTTTTATTGACGTTCAACTAACATAGACATATCAAAGCTTTTTTTTGGATTTGTAATCGTCCCAACAGAAATGAAATCTGGCTTCAGTAAGCAGTAACTTTCAAAATTTGAGAAATTCACACCACCTGATATTTCAACTTCTTTAAATTTATTTTTTATCAAAGATATAGCAGAACTTATCTTTTCGTAATCCCAGTTATCCAAAATAACCCTTTGTACATCGAGAAGCACAACCTCTCTCAGCTGATCCATATTTTCAATTTCAACAATTATTTTGGACTCCTTGTCATTCTTGCGTATCTCATTGATGGCTGAATTTAAATCTTTGAAAAAAACCAAATGATTTTCTTTCAGGAGTATTCCATCTTTCAAATTAAACCTGTGATTAAAGCCTCCACCAGCTAGTACCGCATATTTGTCTGAGTAACGACTTCCTGGACTTGTCTTCCTTGTATCTAAGAGTTTTACATTGTAATTATTGGATATTTTGGTCCAGTTTTTTACTTCTGTAGATATTGATGAACACCTCGAAAGCATATTTAAAATAACCCTTTCTAGATTCAGAATCTTTTGGGCATCCATCTTGAAGGAAAAAATTAAATCTCCTGCATCTACATTCTCTCCATCTTGAATTTCATAGACCGTTTCATAATCTAAATTTAAATAATTTAAAAAAAACTTCACAATTTTCAAGCCAGAAACAACACCTTTTGTTCTAGATTCAATTCTGGCTAAGCCCTTCCCGGAGATGTTTAAAGATTCAGTTGTTACATCAGAAAAAACTTTATCTTCTTTTAAAAAAAGGTCAAAAGAATCTTTCATCTCTTTTTCAAAAGAAAATTTGAAATTATTCATTTTTATTTTTTATATCTTTGAATAATTCAGAGACATACCCCCTAACTCCTCTTGAGGGATGGGGTAAAGTTAATCTTTTTGAAGAAATCACAAGCCTATCAAACTCTATAAGGTCTATGTCTATCAACCTTGGACCTTTTTCAGGAACTCCTTTTCTTATTCTGCCCATCTTATTTTCTGTAATTTGAATAAGGTCAATTATTGCCAAAGGGCTTAAAAATGTTTCAATCTTCAATAACTGGTTCAAAAAATCACCCTGATTTTTTACCGGACCACAAGGAGGGGTTTTCAAGATTGTAGATGCTTTAACCACTCTCGTTCTTGGCCATTTAGATACCTCCAAACGTGCATTGCTTAAATTTGAATCCAATGAACCAAGGTTCGTACCTATACAAAGGTAGGCTATGTGTAGAGGGGGAATTGTCGACAAAGGTCAAGTACCTCATTTTTTATTTCTTCAGAATTTTCTTTATCTCTTAGCAGCCTTGCAATCAAAAGAGAGATTTTTTTCATCTCAGGCTCCTTCATACCTCTTGTAGTTACAGCAGGCGTCCCAATCCTTATACCACTTGTTACAAAAGGGCTTTGAGGATCTTTTGGTATCGTATTTTTATTAACAGTTATATTTGCGGAGTTCAACAAAAACTCTGCTTCTTTTCCTGTTAGGTTCCAATTTCTTAAATCACATGAAAAAAGATGATTATCACTCCCTCCTGAAACAATTCTCAAATTTTCAGAATCCAAGTAAGTAGATAGCGCTCTTGAATTCTTTACAACCTGTCCAATATACTGTTTAAATGAAGGTTTTAAAATCTCTCCAAATGCAATCGCCTTTGCTGCAATAACATGCATCAAAGGGCCTCCTTGCATTCCCGGAAAAACAGCTTTATCTATTTTTTCTGAAATTTGACTATCTGAACTCATAATCATTCCTCCACGGGGACCTCTTAATGTTTTATGAGTTGTGGTTGTAACAACATGGCAATGAGGAAACGGGGAAGGGTGATGCCCAGTAGCAACTAGCCCAGAAATATGAGCTATATCACCCAATAAAAAAGATCCTACAGAATCAGCAATCTTCCTAAAGGCTGCGAAATCGATTACTCTAGAGTAATTGCTGTATCCACAAATGATTAATTTTGGTTTTGTCTCAATTGCAACCTTCTCAACCTGGTCAAAATCAATCAATTCACTTTCTTCATTAAGTGAATAATTTGAAATTTTAAATATCTTTCCAACCTGTGTAACAAAATGACCATGGGATAAATGGCCCCCATCTGACAGAGAGAGTGAAAGTATTGTGTCTCCTGGCTCTAGAAGTGCTGAATAAACTGCTTGGTTTGCCTGAGAGCCTGAATGTGGTTGAACATTCACATATGAACAATTAAAAATCCTCTTCGCTCTTTCTATAGCAAGGCTTTCAACCTTGTCAACCTCTTCACATCCACCATAATATCTCTTGGACGGATACCCTTCAGCATATTTGTTTGTTAACGGGCTCCCTTGAGCAAGCATTACATTCTTGCTTGTAACATTTTCACTTGCTATCAGCTCAATACCTTGCTCTAATCTGTTTATTTCAGAATTGATTATCTTCTGTACTTCTTCGTCTTCTTTAAATAAATAATTCATACTAGTCCAGAAAAAAACATTTTTACTAAATCTAACAGATAAAAAGCAATTATAGGAGAGAAATCTATCCCATTGAAAGAAGGGAAAATAGGTCTTACGACCCTAAGTACAGGCTCTGTAACATCAGCTATCCAAAAAAAATACGGACTACTCCACTTTACATTAAACCAGCTTAAAATAATTCTCAAGAAAAGAATAATTTTAAAGAAATCTATAAATGCAACAAGAATAATCATTTTTTAAATTTTAAGATTGTTTTTAATCCATAATCCTATCATTTTCATATCTTTCCTAAAAATCTGATTGCCAACATCACTTCTTAGCGCATAAGAAGGATGAAATGTTGAAAAGACATTAATGCCTAAATAATTAATCATCTTGCCTCTAACTGACCCAATTTTTAACTTTTTGTCAAAAAATCCCTTTAGTGCAACTTGGCCCAAAAGTATAACGAGTTTTGGAGATATCAACTCATATTGAGCTGCTAGCCAAGAGTTGCATACATCAATTTCTTCATATGAAGGATTTCTGTTATTTGGAGGCCTACACTTGATGACATTTGTAATAAAGATATTATTTCTGTCAATTGAAGAGTTTTTCAAAACACCATTTAAAAAAACTCCCGCTTTTCCAACAAAAGGCTTTCCTTGTAAAGCTTCCTCTTTTCCAGGGGCCTCTCCGATCATCATCACCTTTGCATTAAGAGGTCCCTCTCCTGGAACAGAATTCCAGGATTCTTCTGTTCTCAATTTGCCTAAATTACAGAGCATACAGGAATTTATTTGCTCTTCAATCAATTTGAACTCCTTCATAAATTACCAAGCCATTCATCCCATAATTTTTTCAAATCACTAAGGGAAAGCTTTGTAAGAAGCTGTTCAAAAATCAAATCAGGACTTTCCTCAGTGATGTCATACTTAAGATAATGGTCAGTCAAACCATTTCCTGCTCTCGATCGAACTCCTGACATGTCAACAACTATTGTTTCTCCTACAGCTGGAAGATTTTGCAGGTTTATCATAAAAATTAAACTTTTCCCATTGTCTTTTACTATCAACCTTCCGGCATTAGCAACTTTTTTTTTCACAGAAATGGTTCCATCATTTTTATGAATCCTATAGACCAATGTTTCAAAAACAGAGAATTCGTCTAAAGGGATGCTAAACTCAACATATGCAATGTGCTCTCTTGGAAGGTTCCCTGGGGGAGGTATTATTTCAATAATTTCTGGAATCTGGTTTTCGCTTCTTGCATCAATAATGTAAATCACAAGGCTGTAAATTGAAATAATTGAAATTACAGAAAGTAAAAATTTTCCAAAAAGATTTCCAAATGAAAAATCAGAAGGAATATGCCTTGATAGGTTTTTGTCAAAATTCCCTTTAAACATCTTCGACCAAACTTAAATTAACTTTTAACTTTGAATTAATGTTAAATGGCTTTATCAAATAATCAAACATCATTTCAAATTTTTTTATTTTTTCATCTTCATATATGTAAAAAATATGAAAAATAATATTTTTTTCTGTAGGGATAAGACCCTTGTCGTTTTTTATTGAAAATTCTCCAATCATTTTTACAGTTTTGCTTTTTTCTTCTGGAATATAGTCTAAATTCCATACATACAAAACATCACCTTCTGTCATTTTCCCATTTATATTTTTTCCATCTACTTCTTTTAAATAGGAATGTGTATAAATTTCATATGGACCAAAACCCAGATATTCAGGAAGAAAGGGTTTACCCTTTTCCAACTTGGTTTCAAACTCAGGTAAACAAACTTCCCTGATTAAATTTATTTGATTTTGGCTTAAATCGGATCTTTCATTTTCGGATTGACAGATAAAGGTAACAGCAATTGTGCCATCTTCGTTTTTTTCTCCTGCAGCCAAATAATAAACAATATCTGCACTTACAGACTCCTTTGATTCGTAAAATACTTGATCTCTAAAAATGCTTCCTTCATATTTGTAAATCTCCCCTTGGGACAACCAATCAAATAGAAAAAACAAAAACCCGTAAATCAAATTAATTTCCCCAATGAAATTTCTCTTTGACAACGGTCCAAAATTCAGCAGATTTTTCACTCCTTATCAGTTTGAAAAACAAATCACTTATTTTTATCTTTAAACAATCAGAATTAGAAAACCTTATCGCATGCTGACCGTCAACAGACAAGGAGTACTTTTTTTCTTTTAGCGGGGAAACAGAAACAACTTTGTCAGAAATAACCATCGGCCTAACACCTATCAAATGTGCACAAATGGGGGTTAAAAGCATACAGGACATCTCAGGGTCCACAACAGGACCTCCAGCCGAAAGGTTATAAGCAGTTGACCCTGTGGATGTAGAAACAACAAGACCATCTCCCTTATACCTAAGAAAAGAATCATTAATTCGAATCTCAAAAGGAGAAACTGACGAATGTCCTTCATGGGAAACAACCAAATCATTAACAGAAAGAAAGCCTTTGTTCTTTATGCTCCCTTCCAGGAGAGGCCTATTTTCAAGAATATACTTACCTTCAATAACTGACTTGAAAGTTTCTTTGAAGTTTTCTACATTCGTGCTTGTCAAAAAACCAAAAGATCCAATGGAAACTCCAAGAATCGGGATTTGTCTTGTTGCAGACATCCTTCCCGCATTCAATATCGTTCCATCCCCACCCAAGACCACCAATAAATCAAAATCTTCTTTCAGGTATTGTTTTTTTTCAACATACATATTTCTCAATCCAGCATCTTCATTGAGTAATATTGGTTTTATTGAAAAAGAACCAAGGTCGTCAATTATCTTTTTTAAAAAAGAATCAACTCTCCTGTCGGTCGGGTTAACCCTTAGTGCTATCTTTTTCATCTTGCAGCTATGCTGGCTGAAATTTGATAACCTCTACAGGGCAAGCTTCAGCTGCATCAACTATATCTTGCACCAATTCAAGATCAGGTTCTGGCTTGATCACACAAGTTTCCTCTTGAACATCAAAAACCTCTGGGCATATTTCCTCACAAGCATTACAAACAATGCATCCTGGAGCAATCCAAACTTTCCCAATTTTCAAGTTGGACAGATCTATTGTGGTTTCTTCTTCAACAACTTCCTCAACACCAAAGCCAAACAGCTTCGAGACTGATTGAGGCATACTTCCTATAAAACCCTCTCTAGGCTTTATAAACTTTGTTTGTATCAGGTCAAGATACCACCACCATCTTTCAAAAGGAACATCATCCCTTGGCAAATTTATAAAATCCTTAACTCGAAAATTGTCTAGCCTTTTGGACAAAACAACTCTATCGGCTTCAAAAATCCTTGCAACCATCTCTTCTTTTTCAGCAGAGTCATCCATTTCTGAAATTAAAAATTCTGCTCTTTCTCTATACCCAACCCAAAATCTTACAATTTTTCCAGGATCTGCATAATTCCAATAAGCTAAATTGAAATTCGCATAAGAATTTAAGCAAGTTATGATTAGCTCCCTAGGTTCTGCTTGTACTATCATCGATGGTATTTTAATTTAATAAATTGCAAAAAGCTCTTTATTTAAAAAGCTAAAACGGCCAAGAATATTAAATATGTCTCCGAAAGGGTCTGACTCTGGGGTAATTGAAAAAGTTTTACAACCATTACTCTCTCCTACCTCTTTACAAAGATAGTTTAAAGCATCCTCATAACTGTAAACAACAGCATCAATTAATCCATTTTCTAAAGCTTTATTCCCTGAATACACCCAGCCATTTGCAAGACTTCTTACGCCTTCAACACCTAAGTCCTTCCTTCCCCAAGCAACATCCTGAACAAAGACTTCATAGGATTCATCTATCATCTCCTGGATAACAATTCTGTCTTCGTCACTCATATCCTTGAAAGAGCTCCCCAGGTCCTTGTACTCTCCAGCCGTAAAGGTTTGATCTTGAATTCCAACTTTTTCCATAAGCTTCACAAAATTAAAATTTGAAAAAATAACGCCTATTGAGCCCACAAGAGAAGAGGGTAGTGATGAAATATGATTCGAAGCACTTGCAGCATAATAGCCTCCTGAAGCACCAAGCTCTCCAATGTAAGAATGTATTATCTTGTTTTTTGTCAACATGTTTTCATCTATGTATTCTGCCTCTCTAAATTTTCTTAATGCCCAATATATTTCCTGAGAACCTCCAACAGTTCCTCCAGGACTATTTATATCCAAGAAAAGAGCCTTAATGTTGTCATTTTTTGCTGCATCTAAAATAGCATTTGCAACAGCCCTGCTTCCAACATTCATTCCAGAAGATTCCTGCATTATTGCACCTTTGATATCAAGCAGAGCTATACTAGATCCTGTTGAGTAATTTAAATCACTATCATCTATAAAAACCGTCAAAAGCAATATAACAAAAAACACGATCCATCCTTTCTTATTCTTCATTTCATCCTCCTTGAAAAAATCTCAAGCCATGATTTAGGGCTAAAGTCACAGTCTTTCGGGAGAATCGACTCCATGATCTCAAATGCCTCTTTTAAAAGTGACTCAGCCTCTGTTATGCAATCCTCAACTATATTTTTATCCATCATTAAGTTGCTTATTTCAGCAATATTGTCTTTTACCCAAATCTTCCATTTTTTTATATCATGTTTTCTTGGATAATCTCCGGGTTCAAAAATATGCTTTTCTCGCAAACGGACCAAAGGCCTATTCACAAAACCTTCCAAAAGGTCATGTCCGGTAGGTTTTCCAACGACGCTCTCCCCACCAACCCAATCTAAACAATCATCAATTAGCTGAAAACTTTCCCCTATTAACTCTCCAGCAAAAGCTAAAGATTTAATCTTGTCTTCATTAAGTCCAGCTATTCTCCCCGAAATCTCAGCTGAAAGCCTGAAAAGAGAGCCTGTTTTTTCTTGAGCTATCCTGGAAAGAAGGCCATCGGAAACTTGAAAATCATATCTAGCTTCATGCTCTAAAAGAATTCCTCTTGATAAAGCTCTTGAAGCTCTTGCAAAATCTCCTATAACCTTTCTGTCATGATCTTCTGATAAAACCTCCAAAACCCTACCTAGTAAAAAATCTCCTAGAAGTATTGCTGTTTTTGGACCCCATCCCAAATTTACACTTATTTCTGATCTTCTTTTCGGGGCATCGTCAACCACGTCATCATGTAAAAGACTGACTTGATGCAATGTTTCAACAAGCGCACCAAGTTTTATAGCCCTCTTATCGATCTTGCATTTGAAAAAATCAAGCATAATAAGTAGGAACTTTGGCCTAACTCTCTTCCCTCCAGTTTTTGCAATATGATATAAAACTTCGTCATACCATTCTCCATCTGGCTCTCCTGAAAGCTTATCACACTCTCTATTTAAATCATCTATAACAGACTTGTCCAGATTCGACCAAAGAGAAGAGAAATCACTCATTTTTTATTTCCGCCAGTACATTCCATCTATTTAATATCTTTTCCAACATGCCTTTTGCGTAATCATGCTTGAAAGGACCCCAAGTTACTATCATATTGTTATTATCTCTTTTAACTTTTATATAAGGAGGAGGATATAGGTTTAGAGACTCTTCATTTGACCAAGATGAAAATTTAGACAAAAAACTTTCTAAAGCTTCTGAATCAGTAAAAGATCCAACATAAATACTGACATTGTCCGACCTTTTTTCAAAAACTTCAAAAGAATTTTCATCTCCATAAGCTTTGATGAAAAAGAAGAAAGAAACGATTGAGATAAAAAGAACATACAACTGTTTTGAATGTCTAAAAACAAAACCTTTAAACCCTGATTCTTTTCTATAATTTTCCATTAAATAATTTCAATAATCTAGAGCTCAGATACAAAGACCCAACAATAAGAGAATCTTTTTTACTCTTGAGAACCCATTCTAATATTTCAGAATCTGTTTTTAAAAAATCCCAATCTTTTGGAGGAGAATCTGAATCCCAGGGTTGAGGAAGGTCGCACCATGCAATTTCATCAAAGCCAAAATTACGGATAACCTCTTCGCAATCTTTCAACTTTCCTTTCTTCATGCCCACCAATGCTCTTTTTATTTTGAAATCTTTTAAATTCTCGAACAGGTAGATTAAACCTTCTCGATTGTGAGCTCCATCCAAAACAAGAAATGGTTTTTTTCTCAAGACCTGAAAGCGTCCATTTATATGAAAATCCAGCTTTAAATCATCCTCCTTTAAACTCATTTTTAAAAAATTTGCTGCAGCTATCGCTAAAATTTTATTCTTTTCCAAAAACCCTTCCTTGGAATTGGAGTTGACATAAATTACATTTTTTAAAAACAAACCTTTATACTTTTTGTTTTCAGAAAAAGTTATCAATTGAACATTTTTAATGTCTGAAGTTTTTGACTTTAGTATTTTTTCCCTAGTATCTCCCAAAAACTCTTGGTGGTCAAGGCCTATAGAGGTTAAAACAATCAGGTCTGAAAGCACTGATGCTGTTGCATCCTTTGGACCTCCAAGTCCTGCTTCTAGCACTAAGTAATCAACCTTCTCTTGTTTGTTTAAAAAAAGACAGATCAAAAACAAAGCTTCAAAATAAGTAAACTTCCTTTTTACACTTTTTTCATAAATAGATATAAGCTTGTCAAATTCTGACAATAAGGATATGGCTATCTTTGTCCCATTTATCAATATCCTCTCATTCGGATTGAAGACATGAGGAGATATAAAAGCGATACAGCTAAATTTATTTTGCCTAATTATCGAATCTAAAAACAAAGAAGTAGAAGTTTTTCCATTGGTTCCCCTTACTGTAATTACTTTATTTTTAGGTTTTATTTTTAAATCTGAAATCGCCTTTTTCAAAAAAGCAAGGTCGAAAAGGGCAAAACTTTCCCCCCTGTAGGCTATTGGGTCAAAACTGCTCAATAAACCTAGAACCGCCTTCAAGCAAAAGCCTAATATCCTTTATTCCGTACCTAAGCATGGTAAGCCTGTCAACACCCATCCCGAAAGCCAGACCCTTCCAGTCCTTGGAGTTGATTCCTGACATTTCTAAAACATTTGGATGAACCATCCCACAACCACCAACCTCAATCCAGTTTTCATTTTTATTACCACTGTAAGCAATTGCAACCTCGGCAGATGGTTCTGTAAAAGGAAAATAATCTGGTCTAAATCTAACAGTAACGTCTCCAAAAAACTCCTTGCAAAATTCAGCCAGCAAGCCTTTAAGGTCTGAAAATTTAATCTCTCTATCTATTAAAAGGCCTTCTATCTGGTGAAAAACACTTGCATGCGTGCTGTCGTCATTCTCTCTCCTGTAGACCCTTCCAGGACAAATAATCCTTAATGGAAGCTCTTCTTCCTGCATTACTTTTGATTGAACTGAGGACGTGTGAGTCCTTAAAAGCAAATCTCCATTTAGCCAAAAGGTGTCTGTTTCATCTCTTGCAGGATGATCTTTTGGTATGTTCAATAGTGAAAAATTATTCTTTTCAGACTCAACCTCAGGTCCATCAACAACTGAGAATCCCATTGTTTTAAAGATTTCAACCGATTCTCTTTTGACGATTTCGAGTGGATGAAGTTTTCCATTAACCTTTTTGTTTGAAGGAAGATACTTATTCCTGGAATGCTCTTTGCTTAAGCTTGACACCTTGCCTTTGTCAATTTCCTTTAGCCTTTCCTTGTATTTTCCAATTATTTCATTCCTTGCTAAATTAACCTCCATTCCAAGTGATTTTTTTTCCTCTCCGTCAAGACCCTTCATTAATTTTAGATTTGAAGTAATTTTCTCTAAATAACGAGACCTTATCCCTGAAATTTCATTAACCTCATTTTTCTCAAGCATGAGCTTGCAGCATTCAAGAACGAGCTTTTTGATGCCCTTCATAAGATTATGTTTTTCTTCCTTTTGGCCTAGATGCAGAAATATAACCGTCTTTTGAAGTGTTTGCTAATTTCAAAATGACATCCCTTGAAAGGGACTTTATCTCAACATCCTCTTCTGCCTCGTTTGTTTTTTTGTGAAATTGATCATCGGTTTCAACATTCTTTTCTAAAATCTGATTCATCCAACCTAAAAGCTTAGGAAATTCTTTTGAATAAACAGAAATTTCATCGCTACTTAAATCAAGATTGCTCAAACGAGCAAGCTTTGAAACGATCTCTTCGTATTCATTTCTTCTGTTCATCAGGTATCAATTATAAGATTTCAAATTATAGAATTCATACTAAATAATGAAATGGCTTAACAAAAATGAAACTTATAGAACTGATGAATGGATGGAAATTGCCCTATACCACCCAGAAAGAGGATATTACAGAAAAAGAAAAAATGAACCTGGAGCTTCGGGAGACTTTTACACACCCATACACCTGAGTAACATATTTGCAAAAATGGTTTGTATTGAAGTTGAAAAAAAGGGATATAAAGAAATTGTTGAATTTGGTGGGGGGGATGGATATTTTGCAAATCAAGTTACTGCGTTGAAGAAAATCAAGAAATACACAATTGTTGATTGGGCTAAAAATAGTGATATAGAAACAATAAAACCTCAGGAATACTTTAAAAAGAAAATTAAAAAAGAATCTTTGATTTTGGGTATTGAGTTTTTAGATGCATTCCCGACAAGGAGATTCAAATTGGAAAAAAAATGGCTTGAAGAACATTGGTTTTACGATAGCGGAAGATGGAAAAATGAATGGAAAAATATTAAAAAAATAAATGATTTTCTAAAAAATCTAAAGAATCCTAGAGAAAATGAAATTATCGAATTTCATCCATCTTTAGAAAAATTCATAAAAAACTTAAAACAAAATTTCAAAAACTCAAGTTTTCTTTTTTTAGACTATGGAAAAAAAAGCATCTATGGAGATAGCTTAAGAGGTTTTAAAAAACATAAACAAATTTCTCCATTTTCAAATCCAGGAGAAACAGACTGGACAACAGATGTAAGATGGGGAAGATTCTCCGATCTTTCAAAAAAATATAATTTAAAAAACTTAGAAATCAAAACATTAACAAATTTCTCTTTGGACAAAATAGAGTCATCAGAAAAAACATTCATGAAAGATGACTCTTATAAAAGCCGAATGTCAATGAAAGAATTAATTTCTCCATTTGGGATGGGGGAGGTTTTTCAAGTAGCGACAGGAGATATATAGATTATTTATCTAGAATAAAACATATATGAAACGTTTATTCTTGAATATAGGAAAAAGCATAACAGAACAGTCTTCCGACTTGGGTAGAGGAGCATTTAGAAATCTGGGAAGTTTTGTCTCTTCTATATGGGAAGGCCTTCATGGACCTTACAAGTTTTATTTTTCTGAATTTGTATATTTTTCATCAAGCTCTGGAGTAAATGCCTTTGGGATAGTAGCAATAACAAGTGCTGTTGCAGGAGTAACATCATCTTACTTGATAGCGGAAGAAGTTAGAAGGGCAGGGGTAGGTGCTGAATTTATGGGAGGCGGGGTAACTCAAATGTTAGTAACCCAGCTTGTTCCAATACTGGTTGGACTTGTTGTAGCAGGAAGGACGGGAAGCGCTATAACTGCATCTATAGGGACGATGAAGATTACTGAACAAATCGAAGCCCTCAAAAGTATATCGACAGATCCAATTCAATTTTTATTTTTTCCAAGGCTTATTGGATTAATGGTCGCACTTCCTTGCTTGACAATACTCGGCTGCGTAATGGGTAATATTGCAGGATATTTTGCCGCTGAAAGAGTTCTTCATTTATCCTGGAGCACTTGGACCTTCTCTATCTTGGATCTATTTGAAATAGAAAAATTATTCCATTCAATTTACAAAAGCGTAATTTTTGGAGCAATAATTACCATAGTTAGTTTTTACCAAGGGTGGACTGTTCATCAGAGTTCAGAAGAGCTTTCAAGAAGGATTCAAATTGGAGTTGTAGGCTCTATGACTTTTATACTCATAGCAAATTTAATAATGACTGTCCTTGTTTTTTGAATAATGAAAATTGAAGTTAAAAATATTTCTTTTGGGCATAACCTAGGTGAAAAAATATTAGAAAATTTTAATCACTCAATACCTGAAGGTGTTTTTGGAATACTTGGCCAAAGCGGTTGTGGAAAATCTACCTTATTGCGAATAATAGGAGGTCTTTTAAGGCCCGACGAAGGTGATATCTTGATAAATGGTGAATCAGTCTGGAAAAACACCATTATTGAGAAAAAAAAGATGTCAAAAAAAATAGGCATGGTTTTTCAAGGTGGAGCATTGTTTGATTTTTTAAACGTTGAAGGCAATTTGAAATTTGCAATGGATTCAACAGGGGTTGAAAAAGGGGAATGGGATTCAAAAATTGAAAAAATTTTAGAATCTGTTGGCTTGGATAATGTTGAAAATATAAGAAAGAGGTTTGTAAGTCAGCTTTCCGGAGGGCAAGCAAGAAGGGTGGGTTTGGCGAGAACCCTCGTAACAAGTCCTGAAATTATGCTTTTTGATGAACCAACAACAGGGCTTGACCCTCAAAGATCTAGAAGCATAATAGAAATCATTAAGTCTTCATTGTCTAATTCTAAAATCTCAATAATAGTAAGCCATGACATAGCCTTCATATCAGAAGTTTGCACACAGGCAATACTTATAGAAGATGGGGTAGTTGGAGCAACTGTAGATAACAAAAACCTAAACAAAATTATAAATTCAGAAAAAACAGATTACAAGGATACAAATTTGAGAAAATTAAGCAAGTTTATTAAAGGATTACCAACTTAATGAATAAGAATTTTATAATTAGAGAAGAATGAATAACCAATCACACCTAATTAAGCTCGGATTTTTCGTATTTTTAACGATTTCAATTTTAATAGTGTTGGTTTTTTGGTTTAGCTGGAACACGGTTGAATCAAGAAAAGGATTAGAGGTTAATGTAAGGTTCAGGAATGTAAAAGGACTTGTAAGAGGAGCTGATGTCAGGCAAAATGGTGTAAGAGTTGGAACAGTAAATAGTGTTTACAGTGATCCAGATGCCGGAGGGGCAATGGTTGTTTTGGGCCTCTATAGAGGTATACGAGTTCCAAACAGAAGCTATTACACGGTAAATACGGGAAGCCTTCTTGGAGATGCATCTTTAGATATTTACACATGTGCCTTGAAAGGAAAAGAGAACCCTCAAGAGTTAACAGGTGATGAAGATTCTGGCTGTAATGAAAATGTTCCAGAAGGATTCCTAAAAGATAAAGCAACCGCTGTTGGGATATACGAAGCTACACCAAATTTAGATGATGCAGTAAAGGAGCTAGAAGGCGTCATAAAACAATTAAGAACCACAACTTTGTTAGGGGTCAACAGAATACTAGAAGAAATGAGTGTAACTATGGATGATATTGGACCAAAGCTAAGCTCAACAATAGGAAACATAGACACAATGACTAAAGAGCTAAGAGATTCTGTTAAAGAAATAACCACCAAGACGGATGGGGTAGTTTCAAACCTAAACGAAACAACATCAAACATAAAAGAATCTACCAGAAAGATGCCTGAGCAATTAAATTCAATACTTGAAAAAACTGACGAAACTGTCTCCTCGTTAAAAAATGAAGTTGATAATTTAAAAATAGACTCAAGACTAGATGGACTTGAAAAAGAATTAAAAGAAATTTTGGATGACATTGAAGCAATGACATCATCACTTTCTGAAGAGTCTTTTTTACAGGATATAAAAAACACAACTGAAAATATAAACAAGACAGCAGAGTCTATAAATTCAACATTCACAAGCATAAATGAACTTGAAAGATCTTCCAATATAGGACTTTTCTACCTAAAAAATGAAAATCAATCAACAGAAAAACTTGCAAGCGAAGTCAGATTTACATTTTTTAAAGAGAGCTGGTATATAGGATTAAACCATGAATGGTGGGAAGATTCTGATACAAGCTTTTTTACAGGTTTAAGAAATGAAAATATGAACTTTGGTGCTGGAACTTTCAGAGGTAATACTGCCGCAGAATTTTCCAATGAGGGTAAAAAAATAAACTTTCAAAGTATAGTTTGGTGGCCAGAGGATTTAGATTTAAACTTAAAAATAAAATTAGGGATACCAATTTCAGAAAAAACCAATATTGTCTTAGGTTTTGAAAAAATACAAAACTCTGAAGAAAATATTTTTGCAGGATTCCAACATAATTTTTAGTTATGGCAGGACATAGTAAATGGGCAAATATACAACATAGAAAAGCTGCAGTAGATGCAAAAAGAGGTAAAGCTTTCGCAAAAGTTTCAAGAGAGATAATGGTTGCTGTAAAAGAAGGAGGATCAGATCCTAATTTCAATTTCTCTTTAAGATCTGCTGTCGAAAGAGCAAAAGAATTAAATTTTCCAAAAGAAAAAATAAAATCATCCATAAAAGCTGCTCAAAATTCTGATTCAAATTCATTTGAAAAAATAATCTACGAAGCTTATGCCCCTGGCGGAATTGGAATACTTATAGAAATAATGACCGATAATAAAAACAGAGCAGCAGCAGAAGTTCGAACAGCTCTAAACAAAAAAGGAGGGACTTTGGCAAGCTCTGGAGCAGTTTCTTATCTTTTTAAAAAATGCGGTATAGTAAAAATCTTTAGGAAAATGCAAGAAGAAGAAGTATTGGAAATACTTATCGATTCCGGAATTGAGGATTATCTCGAAGTTGAAACATTTGAGAATGAAACAATTGTTACTGTTCCTCTTAATTTAACATCAGAGGCAAGTGATGCATTACAAAAGGGAACAAATGAAAAAACAACGACAAGAATAATCTTCCATCCAGAAAGCTTAATTGAGAATCAAGAAAAACAAAATTCAATAATTGAGCTATTAGAGCAATTAGAAGATCTTGAAGACGTAAATTGCGTTTGGACAAATTTAAATATAGACGAGAATGTGCTTCAGCAATGATAATAAAATTCACCGTCCCCGGAAAACCTGTACCGCAAGGCAGGCCAAGATTTTACAGAAGGGGGAAGTTTGTTGCAGCTGTAGACCCTAAAGGCAGCAGGTCTTATAAAGCGGATATTAGCCACATGGCAAAGATTGAAAAAATAAAACTTGGATTTGGAGAAAATGAACTTTGCATGGCTAGTGGACCAGTACGTTTAACAATTCGCGCCTTTTTCCCATGTCCAAAAAGCCAATACAGGAAAAAAAATCCAAGGCCCGAAAGGCATCATGCAAAAAGACCCGATGCTGACAATGTTGGAAAGTCAATCAAAGATGGATTAAGTGGTGTTATATACAATGATGACGGACAGGTTTCAGAGTTGATTGTAAAAAAGATAATAGCAGCACAAGGCGAAGCACCCAGGGTAGAGGTAGAAGTTTCCCTCCTTGAAGAAATTGAAAAATGACTGCTTCAAAAGCAATTTTGTTTTTAGGAATTTTTGTTATCCTCCTTTCTTTCATAGTTTATATTTTTGAAATTGCAGGATTGCAAATTTTCAAACTTCCAGGAGATATTTTTTTAAAAAATAAAAATTGGAATTTTTATATGCCTATAACATCGATGATACTTATATCTTTAATCCTCACATTTTTGTATAGACTTGGCATTGGAAACTTTACAAAATAATTTTACAATTAGAAAATAATGATAGAAATAAAAAACGTATGCATGTCTTATGGAGACAATAATGTATTAAGAAATATCTCTTTAGAGGTAAAGCCAAAAATGATTCACGGATACCTAGGGCCAAACGGTGCTGGAAAATCCACAACGATAAAATTACTTCTAGGGTTGCTGAAACCTGATTCAGGAGAAATAAAAATCAATGGACTAAATCCCTATAAAAATCCAATTGAAGCAAGAAGGCTAATTGGTTTTGTTCCTGAGGAATTAACGATATATGAACACTTGACACCTCACGAATTCCTCCATGTAATTGGAGAAATCCACAATATGTCAAGAAATGAAGTTCAAAGCAAAATCGATGATCTTTTAGACCTTTTCCAACTTGGACATGTTATACATGAAAAAATGTCATCATTTTCAAGGGGAATGAAACAAAAAATAATGATATCTTCCTCAGTCTTGCATAATCCTGAGATACTTCTTCTAGATGAACCTTTATCAGGAATGGATGTAAATGCTGTTCTTGTTTTCAGAGACCTTATTCAAGATTTTTCGAAGCAGGGAAAAACAATCATATATTCAAGTCATATAGTTGAGGTTGTTGAAAGAGTTTGTGACAAAGTCACAATACTTATTGATGGAGAAATAAAACACAATTTAGACAAAAAAGAGATTAATGAAAACCCTGGAAATCTCGAAAAGCTCTTCAGGAAAGAAGCTCAGGAAAAAAGCTATTTTGATCTTTCTCAAGAAATAATTGAAAGACTTTGAATAAAAGATCAGCATTCAATGCTCTCTTAAGAATGGAATTGATTTCATTCAGGAGAGGAATTTCTATAAAAATTGGTGGCATCTTGGGAAAGATTCTTGAATCTAAAATTGCTGAAAACATAGGTTTCTTAATTCCGCTTGTTGGCCTTGCTTCTATAGGTTATGTTTTTTCTGTACTTTGGCAATATGGATCTTTGTTAACTACAAATTTTGTTTCACTTTCATTGCTTTTTTTTATACTCTTGGGCTTCACCTCCTTGAATATGGGACACTTGATTCTTTCCCATCAAGGAAATTTGCTTTTAAGGTCTCTTCCTTTATCTCCTTCGGATTTTGCAAAAGCAAAACTTTTTGTTCTTTTTATATTCGGAACAATCTGGTCAATATTCTTCAATCTCCCATCAACAATATTCCTAAGAATGAAGCCTTATTTGAGCTCTGGGTTTAATTTTGAGTCAATCCTTGGAATAGCAACTTCTTTTATAGGTCTTATTTTGGTCTCTCTGTTTTTTACAGCATTTACACAATCTTTCACAATACTGTTTTATTCAATATTGTGGAGGATAAAGTTCCTAAGACCTCATCTTTCCTGGGCAACAAGCCTAACCATGGTTTCTGTACTAGGTTGGTTTGTTGTTTGGTCAAGCACAGGGCATACACAGTCCTTAGCATTACATTTAAATCTTTCATCTGGATCTAGCATATGGTATCTACCACCTGCATGGTTCTCAATGATGTTTGAGTTTATGAATGGAGCATATCTTACAGAATATGTGAAAGCAACAGGAATTGCAATCCTTGTATCAATTCTTTTCACGCTGCCTACACTTAAATCTTTTGATTTTTTGTTGAGTAAGCAAATTGCCAAAAGAAAAATAAAAAAATATGCAATTGCAAGACTGTGGCCAAAATTTTTAGGCAAAAAAGGTGCAATTATCCATTTGCTTTTCAGGCATTTACAATGGGAGGAAAGACTAAAACAAAACATACCTCCACTATATGTTTTATTGGCAATTCCCTTTTTAATAGCATGGTTTAGACCAGGAGAAATGTCTCATATCATAAGTCCAGAAAACCAAGTTACCTGGGGAAGGAGACTGATGATTGGATTCTCCGCATTAATGCCAGCAATTGGCATACTTGGATCCACAAGCTTTGTGCACCAGTTTAGATATGCCAAGCATGGTGATGGGGGGCTCAGGTTTCTTTCCCTTCCAATAGATCCTCTTTTTATTCATAGATGTACATTATTCTTAACATGGCTTATTTACCTTGGGCCAATCACAATCTTTTATGGCTTAACTGTTCATTTTCTTTTTCATGGAGTAGGGGCTGACGGTGCTCTTGTTAAATACACAATAATGATGGTTGTTTCCCTTGTTTTGGATTGCCTTCTTTCTGTGAAGCTTGATACCATACTGAACCCAGCTCTTCCATTGTCAAAAAAACTAGATTCTGCTGACAACTATCCAGCTTGGATATCAATATTTTTACCTGCTGTAGGGTTAGGGCTACTATCAGGATCAACTTATAAACTAATGACTGAGAGTGATGCTTATTTCATTCCATTAGCAATAGGCTTGAATCTTCTGAAGCTCATAATTCTTTTTGTCCTTAGCCCTATTGAAAGAAAAAGGCTTCTCAGTTTGAGATAGCTGTTTTTATTTTTAAAATTTCACCTAATATTGAAATTGATATCTCTGAGGGGTTTTTTGCGCTTATCTTCAAGCCGATTGGTGCATAAACTTTTTTTAGGTTTTCTTCATCCACACCCTCAATCTGAAGTTCTTTCCACATTTTTTTAACTTTTGTTTGGCTTCCAAGCATCCCCAAATAAGCATAATTTTTATCAATATAGTTTTTTATTAAATTTTTGTCTGTTCCATGACATCGCGTTAAAACAACCAAAAAAGAATCTTTGTCGGGCTCCGGAACGCCCTTTATCCATTTTTCGTCTGTGTGAATTAGTTTCAAATTTTCATATTGAGAAAACAAACCTTCGTCAAGAAATTCTTTTCTATCATCTATCAAAAAAATATTAAAAATATCAAGCTGTGAGGAAATAACTGCCAGCTTACCTCCCACATGACCTGCACCAAAAATAAATAATTTTGGAGGAGGTTTCAAAACTTCAATCAACACAACTGCCTCTCCTGAACAATACATCCCTAATTCTTTAATATTGAGCTTGTACTTCTTTTGGATAATCACTTTTTCAGAATTAATCAAGCTGAGAGCATCTTCGATAACCTCAGCTTCAAAAGGGCCTCCTCCGATTGTGAACTCAATGCTTTTGTTCCTTTTGATTATCATGGAGGTTCCTGGAGTTTGTGGCGCATGTCCGTTAACCAGTATCAGTTTTGCAACAGCAAAAACCTCCCCTTTTTCCAAAAGAGAGACTATTCTTTTTCTAAATTTGAAATTATGCATATTTCTTAATAATAGTAATAAAATTCAATCTTATGACATTAATTCCATTTCCAAATAAAAAATTAACAAAAAAAATTATTAAATTAGACATAAATGACAACATTTATGAATTAGCAATAAATCCAAACGATTTACTCCTAGATGTCATTAGGTATAAATTAAACCTAACCGGAACAAAAAGAGGTTGTGATATGGGTACATGTGGCTGTTGTACAGTTTTACTAGATGGAGAACCGGTTTTATCATGTCTAACACTCGCAATTCAAGCAATAGGGAAAAAAATCAAAACCATAGAGTCTCTTCAAGAAAATGAAAACATGCACCCCATACAAGAATGCTTTCATACTGAAGGAGGTAGCCAATGTGGATTTTGCACTCCTGGATTCATAATGACAAGCTTCGCTCTCTTGAAAAAAAACAAAAACCCCACAGATGAAGAAATAAAACAAGAAATTTCAGGAAACATGTGCAGATGCACTGGATATATAAAAATTGTCAAATCTATAAAGAAAGCTGCTAAGAAAATGAGGAATTCCGATTAAGAAAAACCACACTGTTGGGAAAAGAACTCCTCTTGTTGATGGTGCTGCAAAGGTCACAGGCCAGGCAGTTTATGTTGATGATATCATTTTGCCAGGGCAGCTTATTGGTAAAATATTGAGAAGTCCTTTTGCCCATGCCAAGATTAAAAAAATAAACTATTCAAAGGCAAAGGCTCTAAAGGGAGTCTTTGCTGTAGCAACGTCAAAAGACTCTCAAAACAGATTTGGTGTTTTGCCTATAACAAAAGACGAAACTGCCTTTGCTGTTGAAAAAGTAACATTCATTGGTGATCAAGTTGCTGCAGTGGCAGCAATAGATGAAGAAACTGCAATAAAAGCCCTTGATTTAATAGATGTTGAATACGAAGAGCTTCCTGCAATTTTAAAACCTGAAAAATCTTTAGAACCTATAACCAATATTGATCAAAAAATACAGCCATGGTCAAAATACGAAGGCAATATATTCAAAACAGTCAATCAAAATTTTGGTAACGTTGAAAAAGCTATCAAAGAATCTCCAATAGTCAAAAAAGGGAAGTTTTCTTTCAATGGGGTAACTCATGCTTTTACAGAGCCAATGGGAGTTGTTGCAAGCTATGGATCAGACAAAAGACTAACTGTGTGGAGTGCAACTCAAGTTCCTCATTATCTTCACAGATCTCTTTCTGAAGTCATGGAAATGCCAATGCATAAGATAAAAGTAATAAGACCTTATGTTGGTGGAGGTTTTGGAGGGAAAAGCGATCCTTTTCCTCATGAAATGGCAGCAGCAATACTATCAAAAAAGACAGGCAAGCCTGTAAAAATATTATTTGATCGTGATGAGGTTTTCATCAGCAATCATGGAAGGCATCCAACAAAAACAGAAATGCAGATTTCAGCAAATAAAAATGGAGAGCTTACATCACTGGGAATCGATGCTCTCATAGATGGAGGAGCATGGGGGAGTTTTGGGGTTATAACAACTTATTACAATGGTGTTCTAAGTCTCGGACCATACAAAATAAAAAACTTTGATTACACTGGAAAAAGAGTCTATACAAATAAACCGGCTTCTGGTGCAATGAGAGGTCATGGCGCTGTCAACTCTAGATTTGCAATAGAGACACTAATAGATGAAGTTGCTGAAGAGGCAAATATAGACCCATGTGAAATACGTCTAAGAAATGCCTATGAAGCAAATTCAATAACAGCAAATGGTTTTCGTATAACCTCTTGCGGAATAAAAGAATGTATAGAAAAAGTTAAGAATGCTTCAGGTTGGGATAAAAAATTTAAAAAACTTCCTTATGGCAAAGGGATAGGTATAGGTTGCGGTTTTTACATATCAGGAAGTGCCCTTCCTATAAACTGGGAAAGAATGCCTCAATCAACTGTTCATGTAAAAATTGATTTTGATGGAGGTGTTACAGTTCACTCCTTAGCTGCAGAAATAGGGCAAGGTTCTGACACAATGCTGGCACAATGCGTGGGAGAGGTTCTAAAGTGTGATATGTCGAGAATTCGAATCTACTCGAGAAATACAGATACAGCACCAATAGATCTAGGTTCATACTCTTCGAGGGTAACCTTTATGGCTGGTTTAGCTGCAAAAAGAGCAGCACAAGATGTAAAAAATCAAATATTAGATGCTGCTTCAAAAATAATGGGAACAAAAAAAACAAACCTAGTTATGGAAAATGACAAAATTTTTGATTTTAAAAATGAAAATTCGATATCTATAATTGAAGCAATAAGAGAAGCTCTTCATGATTCTGGAGCACTCCATGGAAAAGGGCATTATCAAGCTCCAAATTTAAATCCAGACTTGCCAAGAGTGGATGAACTGAGGGGTAAGGAGTCAGAAAAGGGAGCACCAATGGGAGGCTCTCATAAAGGTGCCGCTGCAGGGCTTTCTCCCTCTTACTCAATGAATGCTTACGTGTGTGAACTAGAAGTAGATCCTGACACAGGTTTAGTGAAAGTTGAAAAAGTGTGGGCAGCACATGATTGTGGAAAAGCACTTAACCCACTTTCTGTTGAAGGTCAAATTGAAGGATGCATTCATATGGGTTTAGGACAAGCTCTAATGGAATCTTTTGACTACAACAGAGGCACTGGAAGAATTGAAAACAGCAACCTCTTGGACTACAGATGCATACCCCCAACAATGATGCCAGATGTAGATGTTTTTATAGTTGAATCTGAAGATCCTGAAGGTCCATTTGGGGCAAAAGAAGCGGGAGAGGGGCCGATACTTCCAATACTCCCGGCAGTTGCAAATGCAATTTATGATGCTGTTGGTGTCAGATTGAGAAACCTACCCATGACCCCTGAAAAAATAATCTCAGCCTTAGGTAAAAAGAAATGATATTGCCACCTTTTGAAATACATGCTCCATCATCTATCGAAGAAGCTATAAAGATTGCAAAAGAGGTGAAAGATGAAGGTTTTGATTATGTTTCTGGAGGAACAGATCTTTTACAAAATTACAAAAATAGACTAAACGTCAAGCCTCACTTAATAAGCTTGAAACAAATTAAAAAGTTAGATTTCATTAAGAAAAATGAAATTGGCTCTTTGGCAACTTTAGATTCGATAACAAGGAACGAAATAACTAAAAAAACTTTTCCTGGACTTTTTGAAGCTTGTAGTCAGATTGGAAGTGTTCTTGTCAGAAAAACAGGAACAATAGGCGGAAATCTACTGATAGACAACAGGTGCTACTTTTACAACCAGACATCATTTTGGAGAACGTCTTTGGGTTCCTGCCTAAAGGCAGAAGCAGATGAATGTAGGGTTATCCCCCAGAAGGAATACTGCGTAGCTACTTTCTCAAGCGATTCAGCTCCCATGCTTGTAGCGGTTAATGCAAAATATGAACTTCAAGGACTTGATGGGAAAAGAACACTTGATTCACAAGATTTTTATGTACATGATGGAATCAAGCGAAACATAAAAGAGAACAAAGAAATAATTACAAGAATAAAACTTCCAAAAAATATTGAAAAAATAAAAACAGGATATGAGAAATTAAGAGTCAGAGACACTTTTGACTACCCCCTTGTTTCAGTGGCAGGGGCCCTTGAGAAAGATAAAAAGGGAAAAATGAAGAGCTTAAGAGTTGTTCTTGGAGCAGTTGGAACTTACCCAATAATTAATGATGCTGAAACAAGCAAATTTAAAGGGGAGAAGCTGTCTGAAAAAATCATTACTGAAATTTCAGAAAAAATTCAAAAAAAATCTCAACCTTATAACAACCTAACACTTCCTGTAAGTTATAGGAAAAAAATGATTGGAGTTCTTTGCAAAAGGCTTATAAGTCGATTAAACGAACAATAAGTGAAAAAAATATCAGCAATCATCTTATGCGCTGGAATTTCAGAAAGAATGGGTACTGATAAATCTTTACTTGATTTTGGAAACTTAAAATCAATTGAAATAATAATTGAAAAAATAAAAAAAATAAAATTCTCTCAAACAATCATTGTTGCAGGAAAAAATAAAAAAAATATTGAAAAGTACATCGAGAATGAAAACCTTGCAATAAATAGAAACCACAATCACAGATCCCTGTCAATCAAAAAGGGCTTGGAGCTGGTAGATGAAGAAAATGGATGCCTCATTTGGCCAGTAGATTACCCTCTTGTAAAAAAAGAAACATTGAGAAGATTGAAAAAAACCTACAAAGAAGATTCCATCGTTTGTCCTGTTCATAAAAAAAAGGGGGGGCATCCAATTTTAATCGGTTCAAAAATCCTGGGAAGCTTGAAAAAGATACACCCAGAAACACCCCTGAGAGATTGGACCAAAAAACAAAAAAGAAAAATTTTAAAAACCTCAGATATTTGGGTTAATTACGAAATGAACACAAAAAAAGAGTACGTTATTGCAAAGGAAATTTTAAAAAATCAATTTAAGTTTTCCTGAAGAGAGGCTTTTGCTTTGTGGAAATGGATAACCTCATCATTAACCACCTCTAAAGAAAAGCTTTTTATGCCATCCATCCTTCTTAACCTTGTAGCACATCCTCTTATGACATCTTCAACAAAACACGGGTTTTCATATGCTGATATTGTTGCTTCTCTTTCATCCTGTCTTTTCAAAATAGGGTACGAAGGAGCAGATAAAGACTTTTCAGCTAAATCAATTAGCGAATCTAAAGAAATATTTTCCTTTTGTGCATTCTCAACTTCAATGAGAATATGCCCATGTTGAGAGTGGGCACCCTTTCCCTTACCTGAACTTGGATCATAATCAGAAATCTCTTTTGAGCAAGGACAGCATGTTTGACCCGTAACCTTGACCCATGTTTTTAGAGAAAATTTACCATCCTTATCAAAAGAACTTTTATACCCAGCTGAATAGGGGGCAACTCCAACTATAGAAGTAACTGGAGCTTTCACCTCTCTAAAATAATCAAATTCAACGTCTATAAAAGCTTCAGAGCTTTCAAGATACTTTTTCATTTCTCTTGTTAGCAATTCAATTGATTCAGAATCTAAACAATTGTCTTCATTCGAAAGAAAGTCGTTAAGAAGAATGGAAAATCTGCTCATATGTGTACCCCTTTCATCTGAATTTAGATTTACATACATTTCAAACTTTCCAACTGTGCTATGGATTTTCCCATTTGGTTTTTTAAATCGCAAAGGAACTTTTAATTCAGATATTCCAACCCTGTCTATAGACACATTCCTCTTGTCTTTTTCTTTCATCAAGTCAGGCAATGTCTTTTTTGTCTTGTTCTCCATAAAGGCAAATTCTATTTTTTTTCCAGCTTTTCTTTCCAGTTTAATAGTATTTTTTTTGCATTTTTGTCATATTTATCTTCAAGTTTGAATTTCTTTGTACCAAAGTCTAAATAAATTTCCACATTTCCTGGTTTTAAAGTCTTTAAGACATCACCTAAAGAATTCAAATATTTCTTTTTAAGGAAGCCATTCAAATCCAAAATAATACTCTCTAGCAATTCATGTCGCGAAACTAATCCACTTTCAGATTCATAGTTAGTTCCATCAGGCCAAATTTGTTCACCATAAAGGCTAACTGCTCCATCTTTACCCTTTCTGCTACGAGCCCTTACAACAACAACGCCATCAGAGAGATGGCTTGAATCAATACTATCTAACGATCTTTCATAAAAAACAATTGGAAACCTAAAACCCTTATCCTGAATAACCCCTTCCGCAATTCTTTTTCCAGAGTATGTCTTTCTAATTTTGCATGAAGAAAGATAACCAATCGCATCAATTTTAGAACCCGCCTTAAGATCGTTTAGCCTCCTTACGCCCATGTTTAAAAAATGTTGATACCTATCTGAAATTGGAGATGTTGTGATAAATGATTCAAGAGCATTGAATTCAAGCTGAAAAAGAGAATCTACATTTTTCATATCATCCTCACTGACAGTTGGAATATTTATTAATGTTTTTTCTCCAAATAGTGAACCTTGCCCCTTATGCCTTGAAAGCCTTTCTACCGCCTTGTAAATATCTTTTATAACCAGCTGGAGATGCCTTCTATCAAGATTAAAAGAATCAAAAGCTCCAGCAGCAGCCAAGGTTTCACAAGCTCTCGTATTTACAACTTTTTGACACCTTGAAATAAAATCTTGCAAATCTTCAAAATTCCCGTTTTTCTTTCTTTCGGAAACTATCTCTCTTGCAGAAACCTCTCCAACATTCCTGATGCTCGCTAACCCATAAAGAATCTCATTATTACTATTGACACTAAACAAATCCTGACTTGAGTTTATATCAGGAGGAAGAACGTCTTTCCCCCAGCTGATTAACCTTGAAACACAGTCTCCTACTTTTTCAGCATTACCAGCATAACTAGAAAGCCAAGCAGCATGAAAGAAGGAAGGAAAATGCGCTTTTAAATAAGCACATTGAAAACCTATTACAGAATACGCAACAGAATGGGATTTTGGAAAACCATATTGAGCAAACTCTTCTATTTGATTAAATATTTTCAAGGCTTCATCCTGGCTTATCTTTCCAACTTTCTTCGCACCGTTTATAAATCTCTTTCTCTGTGTCTTCATTAAGGACTCAATCTTTTTTCCCATAGCTTTTCTTAGATCATCTGCTTCAATTAAAGAGTAACCCGAAAGCTCTTGAGCTATCCTCATAACCTGCTCTTGATAAACCATGATTCCCAAAGTTTCCTCTAAGACCTCTTTAAGCGCTGGATGTGGGGGAGTTGGCTTTTCTTTTCCCTGTTTTCTTTTCACATAGCTGTCAGCAAGACCCGAATTCAAAGGGCCGGGACGATTTAAAGCGTTAATTATCGCAAGATCTTCAATTGACTTGGGTTTAATTTTCTTCAACAGACCAACAGCGGTTGAAGATTCAAATTGAAAAACACCGTCCGTATAACCCTTGGTTAAAAGCTTAAAGGTCTTTTTGTCATCTTCTTTGTCACTTAAGTCATATATATCGCACTCATGACCCTGGATATTGATCTCTTTTTGTGCCTCGTTTAAAAAAGTCAGATTCCTTATTCCCAATATATCCATTTTTACAAGACCCATACTTTCCAAGTCATTCATTTCATATTGGCTTACAACCTCTCCATTCTTTCCTCGCGCCAAAGGAACCATTCCAGCCAAGTTTTGATTTGAAATAACCAAGCCCGCTGCATGAACCCCCTTGTTTCTAATTGTGTTTTCAATAAGTATCGCTTTTTCCAAAGCCTTTTCGCATTCAGGATCCCTGTTAATTATGTCTCTAATGATATTATTTCTTAAAGCATCTTTTAATTTTTCACCATCGGATAAAGCTTTTGCAACCAAACTAAACCTTGGCTCAGGAATTGCAGACAATCTAGCAATATCTCTAAATGCTAGCTTTCCTTTCAGCCTGTTGAAAGTAATGATTTGTGAAACTTTTTTGGTTCCATTTTTTTCTCTTATATACTTTATTACATCATCTCTTCCCAAGGTACAAAAATCCATATCTATATCTGGGAGAGATTTTCTTCCTTTGTTTAAGAATCTTTCAAAGATCAATCCATACTTTAACGGATCTATCGTTGTTATGTCTAAACAGTAAGCAACCAAACATCCAGCACCAGAACCTCTTCCGGGGCCAACAGGTATTTCGTTGTCTTTTGCGTATTTGACATAATCTCTTACAGCTAAAAAATAGTCTGGGTAGCCAAGATCCTTTATGACATCAAGTTCCTTTTTCAACCTTTCTTTAGCTTCGTTAATGTTTTTTTTATATCTTTTTTGCAAACCTTCTTCTGCCAATTTCTCCAAATACTCACTAGAGCTTTTGTAGGTTTTTGGAATTTCAACAATTGGAAAAATTGGGTTTGGGTTTGAAAAAACCTCTGAAAAATCTTCAACCATATCACTTACAAGGTTGGTATTTTTTACACATTCAGGATTTTCCTTGAAAAGGCCTAACATCTCAGACTCTGTTGCTAAATGAAGATTTGGCCATTTTGCCCTAAACCTATCAGGATCGTCTATCAATCGATTGCTTCTTATCGCAAGAAGCAAATCCTGAACCGAGTGATCCCCCTTTTTTAAAAAATGAACATCATTTGTTGCAACAACCTTTATTTCTTGTTTTTTTCCATATTCAAATAGCTGCTTTGCAATAATCTCTTCTTCTTCTATCCCATGATTCATTACTTCAAGAAAAAACCTATCTCCAAAAACCTCCTTAAACCAGTCAATTCGATTTTCAGCATGAGCTAGATTCCCATCAATGATTGCTTTTGACAGAATCCCCTGAATACACCCAGAAAGAACTATTATTCCTTCATTTTTTTCTGCAAGCCAATTTAAATTTATTCTGGGGTTTCTGTAAAAACCCTCTAAATGGGCTTTTGTGGTTAGTTTTGAAAGGTTTGAATAACCTTTTTTGTTCATTGCCAACAAAGTAATGTGATTTGTTTTTTTGGTATCTTTACCCTTGTCATGAAATTCAAAATCATCATATACATAAGCTTCACATCCTATAATCGGCTTCAAGCCTAGTTTTTTTGCCTCTCTAACAAAGGAGGGGACTCCATACATGACGCCATGGTCAGTAATTGCAATTGAATTTTGTCCACATTCTTTGGCATAAGTTAAAATTTCTTTAGGAGAGCACACTCCATCTAAAACAGAATACTCAGTGTGCAAGTGAAGGTGTGAAAAAGACATGATTAATAATACTAACATATGAAAAATAATCTAAAAATATATCTTTGCTTATTGGTAGGTTTTTTATCTTTTCAAGAACAAAAAATAGAAAGCACTTTTGAAATCCTAGGGCCATGGGGGCAAGGGCTTGAAATTAAAGATTTAAATTGGCTAGATAATGAAAATATAGTATTTTTAGAAGAGAGCCCCTCTCCGCCGTTTGGAGAAAAAGTTAAATTCTTGAACATAAACAGAAATGGAATTTTTTCATCTCTAGACCCTATAGGAAGAATCCTTAAAGTAAACAATGGCAACATACTGTGGAAACAAAAGACCCTTGCGGGTCCAACAGTCTTGTGGTATGGCAAAAGCGGCAAAGAAAAAATTCTTGCAGAATCTCAAACCGATATCAAAGAAGATGAAATCTCATTGACTGAATCAGGAAAACTTTGGATAAGAGGGTGGGTTGATGATGAAACCTACTTGATTGATAATGATTTCAAGATATCAAAAAATGCATATAACAATATTTATTATCTTGAAGAAGGAAAAATAAAAAGGACAGTTGAAAATGGCGAAATTGAAACAATTTACCAAAATGAAGAACCCTTCACAAAAATATCAAACTTCGCTATTGACAAAAAAGCCAACATTCTCATTCTTGAAAACAAAGATGGCTTAAGCCGCCTCTCACTTGCAAAGAGCAACTCTGGAATAGACATTGTTGTTGACTGGACAAAAGAATACACAATAGGAATATATGGTGGAGAAAACCTCGGATGGAGAATGAACCCCAAGAATATGTCCTCAAGAAAGCAACAATTTTGTACCTTTTTGAATTTTGTTTTTATCGAAAAAAAATGTTTTACTCCAACAGATAGCCATTTTCTACAAGTTTACCAATGGTCTTTAAAAGAGAACCTTTGGATCAATTCATTGATTGATGTAAAGGCAAATCAAATAAACCTTATTAAGTGGGATGTTGAAAATAACAAATTTCAAATAATTGCAAAAATGGATAAACTTAAAAGCCTATCAATTAGCCCTGACAATAAAAAAATTGCCGTAACGTCAACAACCCATAAACAACATTGGAATTGGGATATATTTGTTTTAAATTTAGATTAGTTTTAATATATAATCTAGAAAATCGTAGCATTCACCCAAATACAAGAGTGAATGCATCTCTGATTTAATATGGAAAATATGGAAAAAAGCTCTTTACCAAAATTACAATCCACATACGGATTTGATGATGTTTCAATACTTCCAGGAATGAGCACCCTGGATCCAAAAGATGTTGACACTTCAGTCAAGATAGGTAACTCAGAACTTAAAATTCCAATAATTGCTAGTGCCATGGACTCTGCAGTTGATGTTGTTTTTGCAGAAAGATTATCTAGGACGGGGTCTATGGGAGTTTTAAACCTTGAAGGATTGCAAACAAAATACGAAGACCCTTCGAAGGTTTTTAAAAAAATTACTTCTTGCAATTCAAAAGAAGCTATAAAAATAATTCAGGAAGTCTACTCTGAACCAATAAAAGAAAATCTAGTATCCCTTAGGGTTAAAGAACTTAAAGAAAAAGGCATTGATGCAGCAGTAAGCGTTACTCCAGCAAATGCAAAAAAAATAGGATTTTTGGCAAGAGAAGCAGGCGCTGATTTGATTTTTATCCAAGCAACTGTAATCAGTTCTAGACACAGAGGGAAAATATCTCTGGACATAAAGAGGTTTATAGAAGAGATAGAAATTCCTGTAGTCCTGGGCAACTGTGTCACTGAAAATACTGCATATGAGCTAATGAAAACAAATCCTGCAGGAATACTAGTTGGAATTGGCCCTGGTGCAGCCTGCACAACAAGAGCTGTCACAGGTGTTGGCGTTGGTCAAGTTACAGCAACAATGTCTTGTTGTATTGCTAGAAAAAGGTACCTTGAAGAAACGGGTAAATATATTTCAATAATTACAGATGGAGGAATGAGGAAGGGGGGAGAGATATCAAAAGCTATCGCCTCTGGAGCAGATGCTGTAATGTTAGGAAGTTGCTTCAGTGGACTTAAAGAAACTCCTGGAGAAGGGTACCATTGGGGAATGGCAACACAAGATCCAAATCTTCCCAGAGGAACAAGGGTTTCTGTTAAAAATATGGTTGATTTGGAAAAATTATTTTTTGGACCCAGTGATAGGGATGATGGAACCTTGAATCTTGTAGGAGGTTTGAAAAACTCCATGGGGATGGTTGGAGCGATAAACATAAAAGAAATGCAAGAAGCAAGCGTGGTTCATTGCCCCTCTCTTAAAGATGAAGGCAAACATTATCAATTTGTAGATGGTGTTGGCCAGGCTAAATGAACAATAAAGAAAAAATCCAGCCAATTGATGATTCGATTATTATTCTTGACTTTGGAGCACAGTATGCAAGGCTTATCGCAAGAAGAATAAGGGAAAAAAATATTTATTGTGAAATAAAACCGTATGACACGCCTGCTGAAGAAATACAAAAAATATCCCCAAAAGCAATAATCCTTTCAGGGGGCCCTGAATCGGTCCATGAAAAAGATTCTCCAAGAATAGATAGAAAGATTTGGGAGCTCAACATTCCAATTCTTGGAATATGTTATGGAATGCAATTGATAGCTAATGAAATGGGTGGGAACGTAGAGCCTGGAAAAAAAAGCGAATACGGAAGCACCCAAATTGAAGTTCTAGAAAAAGAAAAACTCTTTGAAGGCCTGGAAAAAGAACTAATATGCTGGATGAGCCACAAAGACTTAGTAAAAAAACTACCAAAAGGATTTAAAGTGTTAGCAAGGTCGAAAAATATACCTATTGCATCTTTTGGAAATGAAGAAAAAGGCCTATATGGAATTCAGTTTCATGCAGAAGTAACGCATACAGTGTGGGGAAAAGACCTGATTGAAAACTTTGTTTCAAAAATAGCAAAATGCAATAAAACATGGACGCCAGAATCAATAAGCAAAATGGCCATAAGGAACATTAAAAAAGAAGTTGGAGATCATAAAGTTCTTTGCGCTCTTTCAGGAGGCGTTGACAGTGTAACAACAGCAGTACTAATCCACAGGGCTATAAAAGACAATTTAACATGTGTTTTTATAGATCACGGACTTTTGAGGAAGGGAGAAAGGGATGAGGTAGAAAATGCTTTCAAATTCTTCAACATAGAGCTTCATGTAATAGATGCTTCCGAAATGTTTTTAACAAAGCTAGAAGGAGTAACAGATCCAGAGAAAAAAAGAAGAATAATCGGAGAATGCTTTATAAGAGTCTTTGAAAAATTTGCAAAAGAAAGACAAGATATCAAATACTTGGCACAAGGAACACTTTATCCAGATGTGATTGAATCTTTTGACCCAAAGGGAGGGCCAAGCTCAACAATAAAAACTCACCACAATGTTGGAGGACTGCCAGAAAAAATGGATTTTGAATTAGTAGAACCTTTGAGGTACTTTTTCAAAGACGAAGTGAGAAAAGTTGCACTTGAAATAGACATCCCTGAAGACATGGCTTACAGACAGCCTTTCCCTGGTCCTGGTCTTGCAATAAGAGTGATTGGAGAAATTACAAATGAGAAAATAAAGATCTTGCAAGAAGCTGATGAAATAGTCAGAAAGGAAATAGAAGGGACAATCCTGGATGAAGAAGTTTGGCAGTATTTTGCAGTCTTAACAGACTTGAAAACGGTAGGGGTCATGGGGGATGGAAGAACCTATGAGCACTTGTGCGCAATCAGAGCAGTAACAAGTGTTGATGGGATGACTTGTGACTTTCCTGAGCTTCCTTGGAGCCTGATAAGAAGAATGTCTAACAGAATAATGAACGAAGTAAATGGGATAAATCGCTGTGTTTATGACGTTTCCACAAAACCGCCTTCAACAATTGAGTGGGAATAAAAAAATATAAAAATGATCTGCATAAAAGCTAAAATACCAAAAGAAATCTGCAACATTGATGACGAACTTAAAGCAATTTACCATAGCAAAAACTCAATATGCATTTGGATATTCAAAACCAGGAAGGATAGAAATGAATTCATGAATGAAACTGCTGGAATGATGAAGGATGATAGAGAAAAACACTATGAAGCTTTTTATGTATAGAATGACTGCTGGAGTCAAAAAACAAATCGTTGCGGCACGATATTTCCGCAAAGCCGCCATCAAACATCAAATGGGATCAAAAATTGTTATAAAAAGCCATGAATAAACTTGGAAAAATACTTTTCTCAAAAGAAGAAATCAAAAACAAGGTCAAGAGTATTGCAAATAAAATAGATAGTGACTACCAGGGGAAAGAAATTTCTTTTATAGTTGTCCTTAAAGGAAGTTTCATTTTTGCTTCAGATTTAATAAAAAACATAAATACCAATTGTGAAATAGATTTTTTAGCAACTTCATCCTTTGAGGGAACAAGCTCAACTGGCCAAGTTCAAATAAAAAAAGACCTTGATATCTCGATCGAAAGCAAACATGTAATAATTATTGAAAATATAGTTGATACCGGACTTACATTGAACTATTTGAAAAAAATAATTCTTGCAAGAAACCCTGCCTCTGTAAAAATAGTTTCCCTGCTGGAGAGAAAAGCCAACAGGGTTAAAGGTGTTCAAATTGACTACTCCGGGTTTCAGATAAAAGATGACTACCTTGTTGGATACGGACTAGACATTAATCAAAAATTTAGAAATTTAGAAGAAATAAGAAATCTTGAAAAAGTGAGGAAATAATATGGAAAATAAGCCAAAAGAAGAGAAGCCAAAGGCAGAAGAGAAAAAAATAGAAAAGCTAACCAATAGAAAGGGAGTTGTTGACCTGACTGATAGACATGGATTTGTAAGGGTGAACAGATGGACTCAAAGTAGTGATGATGTTTTTATTCCTCAGTTAATTAAAAATAAATTCAAACTCAAAACTGGTGATGTTGTTGAAGCAAAAATAATCCCTCCAAGGAAAATGAGGAAAGAGAAGCATGCAGCAATCTCAGATATCATTTCCATCAATGGCTCATCTTCACCAAAAGATTACATGAAAAAAAGAAAAACGTTTGAAAAATTAACCCCAATATATCCAAATCAAAGAATCAGGCTTGAAACGACACCACTAAAAACAACAGCGAGAATAATTGACATCATTGCTCCAATTGGACTTGGCCAAAGGGCATTAATTGTTTCTCCTCCAAAAGCTGGAAAAACAACAATCTTAAAAGACATAGCTGACTCAATTTCACAAAATCATCCAAAAGTAAAATTATTTGCATTATTGATTGATGAAAGGCCTGAGGAAGTTACAGATTTTGAAAGATCTATAGAAGGGGAGGTTATATCAAGCACATTTGATGAGAGGCCAGAAAACCATACCCATGTTGCTGAATTGGTTATAGAACATGCAAAAAGCTTAGCAGAACAAGGCAAAGACGTTGTTATACTTTTAGACTCTATAACCAGATTAGCCAGAGCATACAACCTCACTGTAAGCTCAAGCGGAAGAACCTTGTCCGGAGGGCTTGATCCTGCAAGTTTGTATAAACCAAAAAGGTTTTTTGGGTCAGCAAGAAACATAGAGAATGGAGGATCTTTGACCATTATTGCTACAGCACTCGTTGACACAGGGTCAAAACTGGATGACATAATATATGAAGAGTTTAAAGGAACAGGAAATCTAGAAGTTCATCTTGATAGAGGACTAGCAAACAGAAGGCTCTATCCAGCTGTGGATATAAACAAATCCTCAACAAGGCATGAAGAACTTCTTTACCAGGAAGAGGAATTAAGAAAAATATGGAAATTAAGAAGAATGCTTTCTTCTTTAGATCCGGTAGAGAGCCTAGAGGTTATGCTCAATGGAATAAACAGCCATAAAACAAATGTCGAATTCTTAGAAGGAGAAGAGCTAAACAGAAACACTGGTAACATAACTTTTTAATGGATGACAGAGACAAAATTCGCTATGAAGTTTCAATTGTTGACACGATAAGCGAATATACAAAATTAAAAAAAAGTGGTTCAAGCTGGACAGGGCTTTGCCCTTTTCACAATGACAAAAATCCATCATTTTCTGTAAGTGAAGAAAAGGGACTTTATAACTGTTTTTCATGTGGGGCATCTGGGGACATATTTAAATTTATACAAGAAAAACAAAATTTAGAATTTTCTGAAGCTTTAATATATCTTGCAGAAAAGCACAACATAGAACTAACTTATAAAAAATCCAACTCAACAGAAAAATCAGATTATCGGATTCTTGAAGACCTTAATGCATGGGTTGTAAAGATATTCAAAGATACAGATTATGGAAAAAGGTTTAGAAATTACATGGAAAAAAGAGGATTTGAAACAGAATGGTGTGTTGATCAGGGAATTGGAGCCTGGCTTCCTCAGGGAGGATTGTTCAAAGAATACATCAAGAAGAAGAAAATAGATAAAAAAATCTTTATTGACCTCGGAGTTATAAAAAAATCTGATCCAGAAAAAAAATACCAAAATGATTGGGAGTATTTTGCTGAAAGAGTTTCTTTTCCAATAAGAGATTCTCTTGGAAGGATAAGAGGGTGGTCAGCAAGAACTCTCGACAATAAAAATCCAAGAAAATATGTAAACTCACCAAATTCATCCATTTTTAAAAAAAGTGAACTTTTGTACAACTGGCATAATGCAAGAAAGGACAAAGGGCCTTTGATACTTTGTGAAGGACAGGCTGATGTCTTAAGGTTTGAAAAAGAAGGTATAGGGGGTGCTGTTGCACCATTAGGAACAGCCTTTTCAGAAAATCAAGCCTATATGGTTAAAAGAGTTAAAAATGAAGCAATCATAGTTATGGACGGAGATGAAAAAGGGGTAATGGCAGCAAATAAAGCAATTGGAACTTTTTTAAAAGCAGGAATCGAACCCCTGGTTGTAATTCCTCCCGAAGGCAAGGACCCTGATGAGTGGTTGAGGGAAAAAGGCAAAGAAGGTTGGACAGCTGCAAAAAAAGAAAATGCATTGGATTTCAAATTACAACAAATAGTCAAAGAAGAAAATGGCCTTAAAACTGAAATTTCAAAACAACGTGCAATTGAAAAAATAAAACCAATAATTGAAAATATTGATAAGGATTTTTTACAGGATCAAATAATTGAAAAAATATCTCAATCTTTTGTTCTTCCAAAACACTTAGTAATTACGGAATTGAAAAAAGAAATTCCAAAAAAGAAAGAGGGCTATAGGCAGGAAAAAAAGAAGTTTGTATCTGAGGAAGAAGAACTTTTCAAATACCTTTTTAAGAATCCAAATAAATGGGATCTGATATCTGAAATATTAAATGAATACAATATTCATGAATTTCAAAATGAAAAAATAAGAAACATTTTTTTCGTAATGAATAGCATCAAATCTGTAAATCCAAAAATTTTAGCAGAACAGCTAGAAGAAAAAGAAATTTCATTCATGACAGGATCTTTAATATCAGAAGAAAAAACAACCATTGAAGATGTTGAAGAAATTTTAAAAATATTGATTTTGAGAAACTTGAAAAAAGAAAGAAGGCTTGTCTCGATCTCGGAAAAAAAAGACAAAATCAAAAAAATAAATGAAATAAACAAAAAAATAAACAACATAAGCCAAGAAGGAGTTCCGGGATGGAATGAACTCTGAATGTGCATATCTTCAATTTTCATAAAAACACTAGATGATTCAATATCCATTGGATTCAACAGAGAAGAATCACCTTTTAGGAAATTTGAATCTCCAAAAATTTTTACATATAAAAAAACAAAAATAATTTCAGGAATAGATAAAAAAGCTGGAGGAACCTGGTTCGGAATCAATGAAAAAAAAATATTCTGCCTTGTCACAAACAGGCATGAAAAGAAATTATCCAAAAAAACATCGAGAGGTTTGCTTCTTTTAAACCTGCTTTCAAAAAAAACAATTCAAGAATGCCTTTCTTATGTTCGGGAAAAAGTTAAAAGCGGCCCTTATGAAGGCTTTAATTTAATATTTGGGAACGCTGATAAAGTTTTTTACGCCAACAATATTACAAAAACTATAACAGGGCTGGAAAAAGGAAATTACTACATTTCAAATTATTTATTGAATGACAAGAGCTGCAAAAGGATAAAAGAGCTCAAAAATAAATGCAAAAACCTAAATTACAAAAACTTCAAATCTGAAATGAAAAAAAATTTAGAATCGAAAGAGCTAGAAAACAAATATATTCAAAGAGTGTCTTCGAATGTATTAAGAATCAATGAAAAAGAATCATTCTGGGAATTTTCAAACATCAATGACAAATTTAAAAAATGGCAAAAATTAAATTTGGAAAAACTATTCAAATAGAGTCTTTTTGAAATCATTAATAATTGAAGGAACATTCTTTTTTTCCAAAGACTCACAATAAACCCTCAAGACAGGCTCTGTGCCACTTGCTCTAACCATAACCCAGCTATCCTTATTTAAATTTAACTTTATACCGTCTTCTAAAATAATTTGTTTTTTGGTTATACCAAACTTCTTGCATAGAGGATTAATGTGTTTTTCTGGATCCTTCCTGATCGAATCGACAATGCTACTTTCAACATTCAAATCTTCTCTTTCGTAATGAAAATCTCCATACGTCTTCCTTAGATCTTTTCTCAAATTTCTTAAAGTTTTTTTTTCTTTTATCAGATGTTCTACAATCTTCAAAGAAGCTAATAGGCCATCCCTTTCTGGGATATGAAAACTAAATCCAACACCTCCAGACTCCTCTCCTGCAATCAATGCTTCCCTATTGTCTAAATAATCTGAAAGGTATTTAAATCCAACAGGGGTTTCAATCAGTTCAACCTTGTATTTACTTGCAATTCTGTTTAACCATAGTGACGTTGGAAGACTTTTTGCAATATTCCCTTTGCCTTCCTTCATGAGAATGTCTGCAATAATCGCAAATGTTTCTTGAGGCCATAGGACCTCACCCCTTTCGTCACAAAGAGCAAACCTATCCCCATCTCCATCAAAAGACATTCCTATAGAGTTTTTTCGAGAAGCAAGAACCGAATCAGAAAGTATTTTTAAATTTGAAGGAATAGGCTCAGGGGTCACATTCCCAAATGTTGAATCTTTAAAATCTCTGATATACGAAATAGTCATGTTGCCAGGATTGATAAAAATGCCTTTGAATAAATCTATTTGAGCACCATGCATAAAATCAACAAAAATACTTCTCTTGGATTTTTTCAAAACATTAAAATCAACCAGTTCTTCAATTTCCTCTCTGTAAATTTGATTAAAATCTTGAGGAACATGAGGCCTTAGCCTTTTGTCAGACATATCAAAAACTTCAGATTCAATTTCAGATTCAATCTGAGAAATTATTTCCGAGGATAAAGGTCCCCCGTTTGAACCTTTTAGTTTGACTCCTAAATATGTATAAGGATTATGGCTTGCCGTAATCTGAACACCCAGGTCTGCTTCTAGCTTCCTAACAGACAAAGACAAACTTGGAGTAGGGCAAAAAGACTGAGAAAAAAGAACATGACAACCTTCTGAAATCAAACACTCCACAGCTATAGAAGAAAAATCTCTAGCCTTGAATCTAGTGTCATACCCAACACAAACATGAGCTCTGCCATCAACCATGTCATTTATTCTTCTTCCTACCGAATGCATCAACCTTCTTAGGTTGTTTTCATTGAAGTCAAAACCAATCTCTGCCCTCCAGCCATCAGTCCCAAATTTAATAGGCGTTGCCATGTTTTTTTATCCTAATAGAGATTATGATAAAGGAATTATGGACACAATTTTTGAAAAAGCCAAGAGCCTAGGTTTAAATTTAGGCCAATCCGAAGAAGCGAAAGCTATAAGAAGGGCTCAAGAGTCCCTGGGTAAAGATGAAGAACTCAAAGGTTTTTTAGGCCAAATGCAGGCTTTACAAGATCAAGCCTATGGAATGAAAGCAAGAGGAACTGAAATCCCTGATGAACTAAAAAAGAAAATAGAGGCAGTTCAGATGAAAGTTGAAGCAAAGCCAATCTATCAACAATTCGTTGCTGCCCAAATGAATTTTGAAAAACTCATGCAAAAAGTAAACAAGACGATTGAAGAAGGGATGAAAGAGGGTGGCGAAAGAAAGATAATCGTTCCTTGAAAATGAGAAAATACATATTTATTTTCTTTTTAGCTATAATTTTTCCATCCTGCTCTAGCCCTTGGGCAAAAAAAGAAAACTTCCAACTCGATGAATTAGAAAAAACAACAGTTGAAAACATAACAATAAAAAGAACAGTTGTTGCATATGGTTCAATTCAACCCCTTATAGAAGTTGAAGTAAAAAGTGAGGCTTCTGGAATAGTCTCAGAAGTTCTAGTTGAAAAAGGGGACAAGGTACACAAGGGACAAGAATTAATAAAACTAGACGAAAAATTACTAAAATCAAAACTCAATCAAGCCTTGGCAACCAAGACCTCTTCAGAGGCGAGTTTAAAATCCTCAGAGCTTGAACTAGAGTCGTCAAGAAGAAATCTTGAAAGAACGAGGGAGCTGGTCCAAAAAGGTTTTGGAACCCAAGAAGAACTTTTCCAGGCTGAAGAAAGATTTGAAAGGTCGGAATTGACACTGAAGATACAAGAAGCAAATCTTCAAGAAGTCCTTGAAAGGGTTAATGAAGCCCAGGAAGAACTTGGGAATGCAACAATATACTCCGCCCTAGATGGAACAGTTTTAAATCTACTAGTTGAAGAAGGTTCTGCCGTCTCTTCTGCAACAGGAGGAATGGGAGGGGGAACTAGCTTGCTTATTGTCGGAGATATGAAAACTATGAAATTTCTAGGCCTCGTTGATGAAACTGAAGTTAGCACTGTTCAGGAAGGAATGGATTGCAATATACAAGTTCAAAGCCAACCAGATTCAACTTTCAAAGGGAAATTGTATAGAGTTTATCCAATGGGGATTGATTACGGGGGGATAATTAATTATCAAATAGAAGTCAGAATTGATAATTCAGAATACAAACTTCTACCAAAGATGACTGGAGAAGCGAGGTTTACTGTTTCTGAATTCAAAACTATTGGGCTTCCTGATACAGCTTTAATTTTTGAAGACTCAAAAACATTTGTTTGGAAAATAGATGAAAATGGAACCCCAAAAAGAACTCTTGTTACTGTTGGAAAAATTGGTGATGAAAATGTTGAAATTTCATCAGGGGTCTCTCTTGGAGACGAAGTTGTAAATAGGCCTCCAGCAGATCTTGAAATGAAGCTGATTGGTTCAAAAAGTGGTCGAGGCAGAGGCGGACCTTCCAAAGACTAAAACCGATGTCTTTAATTGAGCTGAAAGATATATCGAAGATTTACAGAACTGGCAAGATAGCTTTCAAGGCATTGAAAAATGTAGATTTGAAAATAGAGAAAGGAGAAAGCCTTTCTATCATAGGGCCCTCCGGATCTGGAAAAAGTACTTTAATGCACATCATTGGATTGTTGGATAAGCCAACCACAGGCTCTTATGTTCTTGATGGAGAAGATATTAGCAATTTAAATAGCAACAAGTTGGCTATTTTAAGAAATCAAAAAATTGGTTTTGTTTTTCAAAGCTTTCATCTTCTCCAAGCAACAACAGCATGGGAAAATGTTGCACTTCCTCTCGCTTACTCAAGAAAAAACAAAAAAGAAAAGAAAAAACAAGCAATGAAATACCTTGATTTGGTAGGTCTTGAAAGGTGGGCAAACCACAAAAGTAATGAACTTTCTGGAGGGCAAATGCAAAGAGTTGCAATAGCAAGATCTCTTGTAAACAATCCAGAAATAATACTTGCTGACGAGCCAACAGGAAATCTTGATAGCAAAACAGGTGATGAAATTTTAAAGATTCTAGAAGATCAAAAACAAAGAGGCATAACCGTCATACTTGTTACACATGATCACAAAATTGCTCAAAAAACTGATAAAACGATTGAAATACTTGATGGAAAAATAAGCTAATGGTCATTGAGAATTTAAAATTTGCAGTAAGGGCAATCTTTTCAAAGCCCCTTAGATCCTTTTTAACACTCATTGGAATAACGTTTGGTGTTGCTTCTGTCGTAATAGTCACAGGAGTAGGAGAAGGCTTTAAAAAGGACTTTGAAGAAAGTATGGCTGGGCTTGGAACAAACCTTCTGGTAATTTGGCCTGGAAGAGATTATGAAAGCTCTGTTGAGACAAGGAAAAGAGTACAGCCTTTAACAATTGAAGATGCTGAAGAGATAGAAAAACTTCCTCATGTTAATTTTGCAGCACCTGAAGTTGGTGCTCGAGAAATTGCAAGAGTTGGGAATAGGAATCTTAATGCTGACATAAGGGGCGTAACACCAGTTTACTCTTCAGTTAGGTCTTATGAAATAGATGAAGGAAGATTCCTGTCTCCTCTAGATGTAGAAGGAAAAAAAAGAGTTGTTGTAATCGGTCCTGCTTTGTGGGAAAAATTGCTGCCTGGACAAGAGCCGATTGGAGAAAATATAACCTTGGGTGGAGTTTCTTTTGAAATTATTGGTGTCTTGAGTGCAAAAGAGGGTGGGGGGAGAGATGATGGAGGTTTTTCAAGCGCTGACCAGATAGCTTTAATTCCGATAACAACAGCAAAATCTTTTTTCTCTGGAGGAAAAGGGGTGGGAACGATAAACGTCGAAGCAAAATCACTTGGAGATATCGCCCTTACAGAACAGGAAATCGTTGAGCTTCTAAGGAAAAGACACAATATAAAATTTTCTGAAGGGAATGATTTTGGAATTTTTAATTCAGGCGAAATAGTAAATACGGTTAGTGCATTCATAGAAGGATTCAACATGTTTCTTCTTGCTATAGGGAGCATATCTCTGCTAATTGGCGGAATCGGAATCATGAACATTATGCTTGTAACAGTTGCAGAAAGAACTAGTGAAATTGGCCTAAGAAAAGCTCTTGGAGCACTAAATAGGGATATTCAAGTTCAATTCCTTATTGAGTCAATATCTCTTGCTTTGATGGGTGGGCTATTGGGAATGCTTCTCGGATACCTCGGAATCAATGCGATAGCAAGAATTCCAGATTTCCCAGGGGAACCTCAATTCAACATGACTGTTTTTTTCATATCAGCATCAGTTTCAACGTTGATAGGTTTAATCTTTGGATTAATTCCAGCAAATCAAGCATCGAAGCTAGATCCAATCGTAGCCTTGAGAAGAGAGTAGTTTGCAAAAAAAACTAGAAACAAGAACCTTTAAAAATTTTTTAGGAATTTTTTCAAGCAAGCTAACTGGATACATAAGAGACAATCTTTTTGCCTCTAACTTTGGCAGTGGTTTAATTATGGAGGCCTGGGGTTTAGGGTTTGGATTTCTCTCTTCTCTAAAAACAGCCTTAATTGATATACCTCTTGAATCAATATCAATTCCTATACTTTCAAAAATCTCAAACCAAAAGGACAAACATGAAATTGCAAGTGGTTCTCTTTTGGTAAAACTAGTAGCCTATTCGATACCCTCTTTAATTTTAGTTTCACTTTTTTCTAAAAATATTGCAACCCTCTTAACAGCATACAAATCTACAGATGTTGAAATTTTATCCAGCTTGATAAGAGGTCTTTCGGGTTATTTAGCTGGTGGAATAATAAGCATATGGGCAAGCTCTGTATTGAGAAGCCAGGGAAGAATGTTGGCAGCATCCCTAACCCCCATAATCCTCAACATTTCAATAATTGGATTTGTTTATCTAATGGAAAAAAGCCCAGTTGAAACCTTGACTGCAGGAGCAGGGTGGGGAGCATGGCTTGGAGTAATTTTTCAACTCTACGCTTTTGGGCTTGGAAACAGATGGCCAAAAATCAACTGGGCAAACAAATACCAAGAAGCATTTGAAAAAAAATATCCACAAGGAGCAAGTATCGGCATCTTCCAAAGTCTCACATTTATCAGTACAAGATATTATGCAACATTACTAGCGAGCGGATCTGTCGCTTGGCTTTATTTTTCAACAAGATTAATACAAGTTCCAAATTCCCTAATTGGAGTCTGTATTGCACAGGCATCACTTCCAGAGCTTTCAAAAATTTCAAACTCAAAAAGTCCAAAATTCTCTAGAGAGCTAGAGAAAGCCTTGAAAATGGGGTTCCTTATAGCGCTGCCTCTGACAATATATTTCTTTTTTGAAGCAAGTTTTTTCACTAAACAGCTTTTTCAACGTGGAGAGTTCACAGCTTCAGACACAACTCAAGTTTCCAATCTTTTAAAAATATTATCTTTGTCTTTGCCTTTCGTGATATTTGAATCAATCCTTACAAAAGCTTATTATGCGATAAACGAACACAAAGAGCTTATAAGGATAAAATTTATACAATTTCTAAGCTGTCTTTTTGTTCTGTTTTTTTATTACTATGGAGATTTCCAAAATAAACTAATTGCTGTCCCCGTTTCCTCAATATTCTCAATTATTGTAGGTGTTGCTTTTCTTTTGAAAAAATTTCAGTTGAACTCAGGAAAAATACTCAACCCTTCAGCTAGGACAAGGAATTTTCTGATTTTCATATTGATACTATTTGTAACGTTTGAAGGTCTTGAACCAGAAATCTTCAACTGGATAAAAATCTCGATATGTGGTTGCGCAATGCTTTATATATGGAAAAATGAAATTTTAAAATATGAAAATTAAAGTACTTGTTTGCGGAGGGGGGACAATAGGGCATGTCACACCAGCACTTGCACTACTTGAAAATATAGAGCATGACTTGCTATGGCTTGGAACAAACAGAATAGATTTAAAAATCTTGAACAAAAAAAACATAAATCATTTCGATCAAAATTTAATTTCAGGCAGAAATCTTCGAAGCATGGCACTACACTTAAAAGCAATTTTCAAAACTTTACAAATAATTAAAAAATTTCAACCTAGCTTGGTTATAGGAACTGGAGGATATGCAAGTTTTCCAGGAGTAATTGCTTCAAAAATAATGAATAAAAAAATCATATTAATAGAACCTAATGCAAAACCTGGTTGGGCAAACAGGATTCTTTACAAGTTTTCAGAAAAGGTAATATGTCAAAAAAATCTAAAGAATTATTTTGGAAAAAAATCAATACCTGTGGGCATTCCTGTTTATAGAAAATACGAGAAGGTAACAAAAGAAAAATCCAGGGAAGACCTTGATTTAAATAGTAATTTTTTTGTTGTAGCCATCACAGGGGGAAGCCAAGGTTCAGAAAAATTAAATAAATTAATATTGAAGTCTTTAGAAGGGATGAAAAAAGAATTTTCAAATTTATTCATATTTTGGCAATGTGGAAAAGGTGCAAAAAAAATAAAAAAATCTCTTGAAGGTAAAAAAATATTACATGCAGTTGAAGAATATACTGAAAAATTAGACACATGGATAAGTGCTTCTGATGTTGTTTTTTCCAGAGCTGGAGCATGCACACTTGCTGAAATTAAAGCATTGGGCAAGAAATCAATAATCATTCCGTTAAAAGGAGTAGATGGACACCAAATGGAAAATGCGAAAGAACACTCAAGGAACTACCCTTCAAAAATCATTGATGAAAGCAGTGATGCTTCACTTCTTTTAAAAGCTATGAAAAATTTGGATTCAGAAAAAAACCCCCTCAAAGAAGGCTTGGGGAATTCAAAAAAAATCTCTGAGTTAATCTTTGATTAAGTCTTTGATGTTCTTAGATATATGCGCTGGATCTTTATTTCTTCCAATCAGTAAAATCCTTTTTTGCTCATCAAAAACCTTTAGGGGAATGAAGATTCCGTTTAAGCTCTCCCATTTCATTAATTGAGAATTTGCAAAATTCAAGTCTTCGACAGAAGAAAAATGATAAATTTCAAAACTGTCATCAACAATTACAATTTTCTCCTTTGTTTTTAATTCTCTGTAAAAATTTAACCTTTTTCCATAATCAGCTTTTATCAAAGAAGGGGTTCCTTGCAATCCAACATTCTCGTCAAGAAAAAAAGTAATCTCATCAGAATAGTCTCCCCTGTAGCTATAAGCAGAAAAAATACAGTCTATGAATTCAGGCAAAAAAGATTCATCGGAATAATTAAATTTAACAAGATTGCATTCTTCCTTTACTTGTGAAAAATTTATATTTTTTGATTTTTCGGGATGAACCGGGAAGGAAAAATCCAAACAAGAGTTAAAAGAAAAAACTATATAAAAAAATAAGAAAATACGAAAAATCACACTTTTTTCAAGGCTTTTCTAATTAAGGTTAAAGCTTTAGAAATAACATCCATGGATATATCTAAAACTGGCCTAAACCTCAAAGACTTGTCTCCACAACCTAAGATCAAAACACCTTCTTCAACAAGATAGCCTCTTACCTTATCTCTTGTTTCCCCATCTGGCAAATCGAAAGCGCACATCAGTCCCGAACCTCGAACATTTGTTACCAATCCATCAAAATCATCAGATATTTTTTTTAGCTCTTCGATCAGAAAACCTCCGACGCTTCTGCAATTTTCAAGAAGTTTTTCCCTTTCGATTATTTCAATATACTTTGTAACTCTGACCATGTCAACCAAATTTCCTCCCCAAGTTGAATTAATCCTGCTGCTCACCTTAAAACAATTATCAACATCATCTATACGATTGCTAGCCGCTATTCCACAAACCTGAGACTTTTTTCCAAAACAAAAAACATCCGGTTTTATGTCTGTTTTTTCCCAAGCCCACCAATTTCCAGTTATACCCATTCCGCATTGAACTTCATCAAATATCAGTAAAACATCATTATCATCACACCAATCTCTTACTCTTTGTAAAAAATCATTCCTGAAATGATTATCCCCACCTTCACCCTGTATAGTCTCCATTAAAACCGCAGCCATTTGGTTTGGTTTCTCTTCTTCAAAAGCTTTTAGCTTAGATAAAAAATCATCCTCTTGTTCCTTAAGAGATGAAGCAGAATCTTCAGTTTCAGGAAAGCTTCTGTAAGGGGAGGGCAATCTTGGCCAATCAAACTTAGGAAAGTACATTGTTTTCTTAGGATCTGCAGTATTTGTCAAACTTAATGTATAACCAGACCTGCCATGAAAAGCCTTTTCCAAGTGAGCAATTGAAAGAAGATTTTCATCAATATCAACTTCCATTTCTAAGTTTTTTCTCATCTTCCAATCAAAAGCAACTTTTAGAGCATTTTCTACTGCCAAGGATCCTCCTTCTATAAAGAAGAGATGTGGATAATCTTGCGTCACTATCCTTGACATTACATTAACAAAATCAGCGTATGGCTGTGTATAGACATCTGAATTAACAGGCTTATGGGAAGCTACAAGTCCCAACTTCAATAGAAAATCCTCTTCTAACAACTCTTTGTGATTTATTCCTATTGGCTGACTAGCAAACATGCTAAAAAGATCAATGTACTCTTTCCCATCTGATGCATCAACAAGAACAGAACCCTTGCTTTTCTCTAAATCTAAAACGAGATGGTACCCATCGACCAAAATACTTTTTGACAAACTGTCTCTAACGTCAGAAGCCATCGTCTTCCATGATTCTTTTCCTACAACTTTTAATTTATTTTTCATTAACCACTCCAGTTCCAGCCTGAACAAGATTGTGTAAATGAATTATTCCGACTAGATTATTTTTATTATTAACAACCGGCATTACAGTAATTGCATTAGCCTCCATCTTGCCTATAGCAAAACTTGCTAAATCATCTTGATTTAAGGTTTTTGGATTCTTGTTAGCAACATTTACTATCTTTTCATCCAAAAGAGTATCAAAAGACTCTCTGTTTTCAAAAAGCCTTCTTAAATCCCCATCTGTAAAAATGCCTTTAATTTGACTTTCTTCAACAAGGACAACAGCACCAAGTCTTCCACTTGACATCTTTATAACACACGACCTCAATGAATCTTTTGGATTGACTTTGGGAATGTTGTCCTTTGTCATCCATTGAGAAACTTTCGATAAGGAGTTTCCAAGAGATCCCCCAGGATGATACATAGCAAAATCAGAAGGGGTAAAGTCTTTTTCTTTAGCTAAAGAAACCGCCAAAGCATCTCCTATTGCCATCATTACAGTTGTTGAAGAAGTTGGAGCAAGGTTATGCTCATCTGCCTCACGTGCAACAAAAGAATTAAGAACTGCGTCTGACTCTTTTGCAAGTACTGAATCTAAATTTGCAGTGAGTGCAATAATTGGAATTTTCTTCATTTTTAAAGAAGGAATAAGACCTAAAACCTCAGTTGTATTTCCTGAGTTAGAAATCAATAAAGCTACATCTTTTTTTGAAATTAAACCTAAATCGCCATGTAATGCTTCTCCTGAATGTAAAAAAACACTCGGGGTTCCTAAACTTGCAAGAGTTGAAGATATTTTTCTGCCAACAAGCCCTGATTTACCTATCCCAGAAACAACACAATTCCCAGAACACTTCCTGATTAAATTTACTGCAATATCAAAATTTTTATCAAAATTTTCAGAAGCAGCAACAAGCGCTTTTGCCTCATCTAGCAAAACCTTCTTTCCAAAATCATAGAACTTATTCATCTCCCACCACCTTTACCATTTTCTTTTTTATCAAATTGTCATCATCAAGAATGATCACTTTTGCCTTATGTTCTTTTATGCAGCTTTCACGACAGATTTTCCAATTAAGAATTATTACCTTGTCTCCTTCCTTGAAAAAATGAGCAGCAGCTCCATTCAAGGTAATCTCCCTGTCCTTTGTCTCTTTGATTACATAAGTTTCAACTCTATTTCCATTAGAAACATTAAGAACTGAAATTTTTTCAAAAGGCAAAAGTCCCGATGCTCTTAACAAATCTGGACCCAATCCACAAGAGCCTTCATAGTCAATATCAGAAGCTGTAACGGTTCCTCCATGGATCTTGCAATTAAGCATCTCTTTCATAAGGATAAACCCTTATTGTCTATAAGCCTTGTTTCTTTGATCCAAACTGCTGTCAAAACCCTAGATTCCTGGTTCAAAACTTTCAATTCCGGTAGTAATTTTTTCGGCCTCACTTCTAAATAGTCAATTTTACTAACTTTTTTTGATAAAAAGTCAATACCAACGGTTTCTAACTCTTTCTTATCCCTTAAGCCATCCTTCCAAAAAGATTCAACTTTTTCTAGTGCTTTTGATACATAAAGTGCTTTTTCATAATCCTCATCGGAGAGATATGCGTTCCTAGAAGAGAGGGCTAGGCCATTTTCATCTCTTACAGTGCTTACGCTAACTATAGACGGCCCGTTAATTCTTTTCGACAAATCCTTAACTAGGATAAGCTGCTGCCAATCTTTCTCCCCAAAAATAGCGATGTCCGAAACAATTGTTTCAAATAATTTTTTTACAACAGTAACAACCCCATTAAAAAACCCTGGCCTATGGGCCCCCTCAAGTATAGAACCAAGAAATCCAGAATCTTCTGTTGCAACAGGTCCACTTGGATAAATTTCACTTACTTTTGGAAATAAGACCTCCTTCGCACCACACTTTAAAGCATAATCCAAATCCCTCTCAGCGCTTCTTGGGTATTTTTCAAAATCTTCCGTTGGTCCAAATTGTGTTGGGTTTACAAATATTGAAACAATTGGATCCCCAAGGGTTGAAGCTTTTTTTATCAAAGCACCATGGCCCTGATGAAGTGCGCCCATTGTTGGGACCAGAACTCTTTTTTTCATTATTTAAATTTTTTTATTTCTTCAATAACATCTTCATCCAGAGACCAAGACTCATCTAAAGATGGGTATGTTCCAGATTTTACCGAATCTGAAAAAGAGCTTATTGCATCGTGTATATTTTTAGAAACATTGCCAAAGGGATTTTTCAAAAATTTAAAATTTTCATTTTGCCAACCAATAAGATCATGAAAAACTAAAATTTGCCCACGACAAAATGAACCACTTCCTATCCCAATGGTTGGGATATGCAAATCTTCCGTTATTTTTTTTGCCAACTGGGAAGGAATGCATTCAAGAACTATCGAAAATGCTCCAGCAGACTCTAAAAGTTTTGCTTCTTCATATATTTTTTGAGAATTCTCCAAGCTTTTTCCTTGGACCTTGTATCCTCCAAATTGCTCTACCTTCTGTGGGGTAAGCCCAACATGGCACATGACAGGAATTCCATGGCTTGTAAGATGCTCTACTAAATTACAAACCTCCTTACCTCCTTCGATTTTCACTGCATTGGCTCCCTTTCTCACCAATTCACATGAATGCTGAGAAGCTATCTGCAAGCCAGCCTGAGAAGATCCAAAAGGCAAATCCGCAACAAGTAAACTTTTATCTATGAACTTACAAACAGCCTCAAGGTGGTAACTTATTTCCTTTATCCCTATTGATGTAGTGTTTTTGTTACCCAAAACAACATTTGAAAGAGAGTCTCCAACAAGAACAACATCTACTTTTGCATTTTGTGCGGAAATAGCTGAAGGCCTGTCGTAAGCAGTAACTGCAATAATCTTTTCACCTTTTGGAAAGTTTTTAATTTTTGGAACGGTAACCATCAATGAGAATATTCTAATTTCTAATCAGTAATATATCTAATAGTTTTAAGATAGGGGTGTTGTGTTGTTGCGTGTAGAAAATTTAAATAAAAGTTTTTCAGGAAAAACAGTATTAAAAGGTTTAAACTTCAGCGTTTCAAAAGGAAGCATCATTGGTTTTCTAGGACCAAACGGAGCAGGGAAAACAACGACATTGAGAATACTTTCCGGACTTCTTCCTCCAGATGATGGAAATATCTTTTTCAAACAAAAAGAATACTCTGAATATGACCACACTATAAAGAAGAATATCGGTTATCTTCCTGAAAAAATTCCTCTTTACTCAAACATGACCCCATTTGAACAAATATCTTTAGCAACAAACCTCCATATGGTCCAGAACCCAAAAGAAGAAACAAGAAGGATAATAAAGCTAACCCAGATTGAAGAAGTAAAAGACAGGTTAAACAAGTTTCTTTCAAGAGGATTTAGACAAAGGGTTGGATTTGCCCTTTCTTTGGTTGGAGATCCAGAAGTTGTTTTCTTAGATGAACCTACAACTGGGCTAGACCCTGAACAAATTGTAAATTTTGAAAAGACAATTAAAAAAATATCGAAAATGGGAACTTCATTTGTTATTTCAAGTCATAGACTTGAAATAATCCAACAGTTATGCTCAAGAGCGTTGATACTTCATAAAGGAACAATAAAGCTTGATTCAAAAATCGAAAAAAGAAACCTCAGAAATATTTATTTGGAAACCATAAAATCAAAAAAAGAAAATGCAAATAGTTAAAAAAATAATTCAAAAAGAGCTTAATGGTTACAACAAAGGCATAAGCATCTGGATTGCAGTTGCAGGATTGCTGCTTGTCCAGGGTTATTTTTTAACATTGAACTTGATAAGCTATTCAAATCCATTCTCAACACCAGGAGACTGGAATGATGGCCCAATGACTGTCCTTCTTTTAGACTGCTGCTTTCTTGGAATCTTGTTTTCTCCATTCATAACGATATCAACAATATGTCTAGAGAGAAAAGAAAACACATTGGAATTCCTACTCTCACAACCAATAAGCTCTTCAAAGATAATCCTGGGCAAGTTGATAACATCCACATTATTGATTTTTTCAATACTTTTTCTACCCACAATTGGAATTGTTTGGCTAAGTAAGTTTGGAGTAATCGACTATGGACATTATCTAAGCGGTCTTTTGGGATTGCTCCTTCTTTCTTTTGCTCTTTCAGGGATTGGCATATTCATCTCCTCAGTAACGGAAAATCTGACAACAGCTTTTGTTGTTTCATTCCCTGTATTTCTTTCGTTTTGGTTTATTAGCTCTCTAAATAATACAAATATCTCAGATTCCTTAATCCTTAAAGGATTTTCAGAGTTGGGTTTTCAAGAAAAATTAAGCAGATTTTCTGAAGGTTTTATAAATACTGAAGATATTGTTTTCTTCATTCTTTTTGGAATATTCTGGTTTCTTATGACAAAGAAAAGCATGGAAATAAGAGGGTGGAAATGAACCAAAAAAACAATATTTCCTCGATTTTCATAACGATTGGATCAATATCCTCCTTGATTTACCTTCTTAAAGGAAAAAACTTTACAGATATTGAATTCTTTGCTTCCTTTTCAATATTGATTTTTGGCTTAATCATAAAAAATAATTCAACAAAAGAAAAAACAAAAATCATCCACCATCTTCCATCGACGATCCTGACTCTTTTCTTGTTCGGGGGAATATTCACAATATCAAAAATATATTCAACATCTTTAGATATGACTAGAAACAATATTAGGTCCATCTCGCAAGAAACAATAGAGATGGCTAAAGGTATTGATGAAGAGGTTGAAATATTTGCATTTCTAGAAGATTCTGATGAAAAAAGACCAAAGCTAGAAAACATATTTGAAAAAGTGAAAAAAACAAACAACCTTATCAGCTACAAATTCGTAAATCCTGACAGAGAGCCTTCCATGGCTTCAAAATTTAATGCAAGAAAAAACCAAATATACCTACTTCAAGGCGAAAAAAGAATTATCCTCGACACAAATGATGAAGAAGGTTTGGTAAATGCTTTTTATAGCTTTTACAAGGATATAAAAACAATATGCTTTGTAGAGGGGCATGGAGAAAAAAGCCTTTATGGTGAAAATGGAATGACAACGGTTAAGAATTCTCTATTAAACAGAGCTTATGAAATCAGAACAATCGAACTATATGCACAAGAAACAAAAGGCTGTGAGATATTAGCAATTATTGGAGGAACAGGAAACCTCATCAGCGAAGAAATAGAAAAAGTTTCTAATTTTAAAAATGTTTTAATTATGTTTGAAGACTTTGGAGAAAATTTACTTTCAAAATGGCTTGAATCTGAAGGAATGACATTTAGTCAAAAATATATCTATGATTCTTACGGAGAAGACTGGGATCCTTTGATAGTTTTGGCATCTCCAAACAGCATTACATCCCATCAGGCAGTAGGGGGTATTGATGAATTTATTCTTTTTCCAACAGCAAAAGCAATAAATTACGAAAAGTCAACTTGGGTCAACTCAGATTTAATCTACAGTGGAATACAAACATGGTTGGAGTCAAATGGGAATAATGAAAAAGATACATCAGAAACCTCTGGACCATTCCTAATGTCTCTAGCTCAAGAAAACATAGAAACAATGCAAAAAAGAATCATTGTTTCTGATTTTGACATAACAAATAACCAAACACAACAAATGCTTCCTGCAAGCAACCAGCTTGTTTTAAATTTGTTTAACTGGCTTTCAGAGAGAGAAAAAATAATAAATATACCAAGGAAGAGCAGGGGTTTGAATCCAATTTCCATAAATGATAAAGAAATTTTGAAAATAATAATGTTATATTTAGGATTAATCCTTGCAGTCTTGTCTCAAGCTATAGTGACTCAAGTTAAAAGAAAAAGAAAATGAAAAATAAAATATTTTTAGTCTTGCTAACGCTTGCAACCTTAGGAGTACTTGCAAAAATTTTCTTAAACCCTGAAACAAACAGCTTTAAATGGATAAATGACACTCCTCCAAATGAATTAATAATTGAAAAAAAATCAAATGACGAAGAGGTTCATTTTGTCAATTTTGGAGAAAAGTGGGTTTTGAATTTCCCAAATGGATATAATGTTGAAAAAACAAGACTAAACACCCTTCTAAAATCCCTAACCAACTTAAAACCCTTGGACTCATTTGATGCTATTGAGAATCAAAAAGAATATGGGTTCGGAGAAAATGAATTCAAGATAACTTTAAGAGGTGATTTTAAAGAATCGATTTTTTTTGTTGGCATTAGCAAAGATTCAAAAAGATCTTATTTAAAATTCGATGGAGAAGACGCTGTTCACCTAATACCCCTAAACTTTTACGAATCAGTAAAAGGAGAAAAAGAAGAGTGGGTTGACAAGAGGCTAACAAAAATAAAGCCTCAAGAAATCAAAAGTATTTCAGTTCATGTGAATACAAAAGATTTTAAAATTTCAGATGTTGACACGCTAGAGAAAATTGTTCTTTGGGACTTGAGGAGAACACAGGGTAGAGAGTGGCGTGAACTCGGTAAAGATTTGCCTGTTTCCTCTAAGGCTGTAAAAAACTTGATCCAAAGAATACTGACGACAGAAGGGGAGAAATTGAACCACAAAGATTTTTTGGACGACCCTTCGATAAAAATATCTATAGAAAGATATGAAGAAAAGATTCCTTTGGAAATAATGATAAACCCCTATGAAGACTACTGGGCTGCCTGGGGAGACTCTTTTGGAGGTTTTTATATGGAAGAAAACTGGAATCCAGAATCAATAATAGGTTCCAGCATATCTATTTATAGGAAAAAATTCCTTGAAATTGAATCTTGGGAAAAGTATGAAATCACAGATCCAAATAATTTAAAAATCCTAGTAAGTGAAAATGAAAATGCTAACAACCCATGGGTCAAACTTTTTAATGAACCCTGGCCAGAAGAAACAAAGCCAGCAGACATAACTAAACTAACAGAAAAAAAATCTATCAACATCAGCTGGAAAGAAGAGGGGATAAAGCTTGACATATATTTCTATCCAAAAGAGAAAGTGATTCAATTTTCACAATCAGGAATAATGTGGGAATTCCCCGAACATTGGTGGAAAAAGCATGAAAAAACCCTGAATGAATAAAAATCTAATAATAGGGGCTAATGATTTTGGTCTATTTAATTCAATAGACGAAGGCATAGTTAGAGCATGCAAAGAAGGGATATTGAAAAATGTGGGAATAATAAACTCTAATAAAAAACCCAAGTTCCTTAGCAAGTTGAAAAAATTAGATGTTGATCTTGGGATCCAATTAAATTTAACAAAGGGAAACCCAATCTCAAAAAATGGAATAGATTCTCTTTTGGGAAAAGAGGGTGTCTTTTTAAAGACTGGTCGTGAAATTTTTCTTAACTCAAAAATAAAAGAAATCAAAAAAGAGTTTTATGCTCAGTTAGAAAAATCAAAAAAATCCTTTAATCCGAAATGGATAAGTTGCTCTGATTATCTACAGAACAATCCAAAAATTTTTAATATTATTTTAATCATTGCAAAAGAAGAAAATCTTTCAATGAGGGTAACGTCAAAATGGCAAAGGGAAATTGCTAAAAAAGAAAATATAAAAACTGCAGATTATTTTGTTGAAGACTTTTATGAAGAGCCTGGGATAACTGTCCCAGGTTTTTTAAAAATACTAAAGAATCTAAAAGAAGGAACAACAGATATTTCGTGCCATCCTGGATCAATGGGAAAAAATACTATTGAAAATCTTTATTATTCATGGCAAAGAGAAATAGAGCTTTCAACACTGGTGAACAAAAAAATAAAAACATTTTTTAGTGAAGAAAAATCAATTAAATTATTAAAATTTAGCGACATTTAAAATGATTAAAAAAGAAAATATTCAAATATTGGACAAAACCTCTCTTGAGTACTCCATGAAAAGCGCTGCAATAACAGGGGAAGTTCTGGATAGGCTAAAAGATTTTATTAAACCCGGAATAAGAACATTAGAAATTGAAAACATGGTTCTTGCAGAAATTAAAGAAAGAAATTCAAAACCTGCATTCCAGGGATATAACGGATATCCTTTTGCAACGTGTATAAGCGTCAATGAGGAGTTTGTTCATGGTTTCCCTTCAGAGAGGGTTTTGATGAAGGGAGACACAGTTACAGTTGACTTTGGTGTCATTGTCAATGGAATGTATTCTGATTCTGCATATACGTATCCTGTAGGAAGAATTTCAAAAAAAGACATGATTTTTTTAGACTGTGTTTGGGATTCCCTCTATCAATCCATTGATCAAGCAGTTCCAAAAAACAAGACAGGAGATATAGGCTTTGCAACACAGGAAGTTCTTTTTAAGGGTGGATACACTCCTAGTAAAGAGCTTTTTGGCCATGGCATAGGAACAATCCTCCATGGAGATCCATTAATACCCAATTTTGGCACAAGAAACACTGGGGAAACATTGGTAAAAAATCAATGCATAGCAATTGAGATAATGGCATCACAAGGAGAGACGGAAACGTACACAAAGCCAGATGGATGGACAATAGCTACAAAAGATCATTCTCTTACAGCACACTATGAGCATACGGTAGTTGTTGGAAACCAACCCTTGATTTTGACAGATTCCGAGCTTTGGAAAGAAAAGCCTTCAGTAATTTTTTCATGAAGAAAATTATTGTTTTGGGTGGAGGCTGGTCAAAAGAAAGAGAAGTTAGCCTAAATTCCATGGAACAAATCTACAAAACCCTAAAGACCTTTCATGCAAATACAGAAAAAAAAGATATAAAAGATGGAAGCAGCCTTGTTGAGCTCTTGGAAGAAGTTGAAAAAAATACACTTGTTTTTCCATGCCTACATGGAAAGGGTGGGGGGGAAGACGGATCAGTTCAAGCCTTCTTGGATCTTCATCGAATAAGGTATGTTGGCTCTGGGCCAAAAGCAAGCTCTCTATCCTTAGACAAAATAAAAACAAAAAAACTCCTTGCAGAAAAAAAGATACCTGTTCTGCCTCATGAAATCTACTCCCCTGAAAAAATGCCTCATTTCAAAAACTTTGGAAATAAGCTAATTGTGAAACCGATAAATGAAGGTTCGAGCATTGACACTCACCTGGTTGACACAGAGCAAAAGTGGAAAACCTTAGAGTTAAAAGAAAAATGCTTTGTAGAACCTTATGTCTCTGGGAGAGAGTTAACAGTGGGCATTGTTGAAGAAAAAGGGATTCAAATTACATTAGGAGCTGTGGAGGTTGTACCCAAGAATTCAAATTTCTACAATTACAAATCGAAATACACCTCTGGGGAAACAGAATATATTGAAAAACCTAAAAATATAAACAAAACAATAATTAAAAATTTAAAAAAATATGCATTAATCGCCCATAATTCACTTGGATGCAGGTCTTTTTCAAGATCTGACTTCATTGTTGATGATGAAAGAATTTGGTATTTAGAAACAAATACAATTCCAGGAATGACAAAACTAAGCCTTTTGCCGCTAAGCGCAAAAGCCGAAGGGATAAATCTAAAAAAATTTCTTATGATGATTGTTGGTAGTTATGAATAATCATCCATGGAATCTTTTTTTAAAAAATATCGAAAACGTTCTGCTAGACCTAAAACCTGCAGAAAGCCATGATCCTTCTTTAAGGAGGGATGATAAAAAACTTAGTTTTATTTGTACAAATTCGATCAAATGGGGAGGATCTGAAGATTCTCTATTAGAAACATTAAAACCTTATCACTTTGTCAAAAATATCGAAAACAACAATAAAGCACTTCAAATTAATCTGAATTATGAAGATGTTGCTGAAGCATTGTTTGATTTTTATAAAAATGAAAAAAACATACTTTCAAACAAGACTTCTTCAGAAAAATGGATGGTTGAATACTCTCAACCAAACACGCACAAAGCTTTTCATATAGGGCATTTTAGGAATGTTGTAACTGGGGACTTTATAGTTAAGATATCAAGAATTTTTGGAGTTGATGTGATTTCAACAAATTACATTGGAGACATAGGAACACACGTCCTAAAAGCACTTTTAGGTTGGGAGAAGAGAGGCAAGCCTGAACCTCCAAAGAAAGGAGATTTGTCAAGTTGGCTTGGTGGGTTTTATTCCGAATGGGCACAAAAAGAATCTGAGTCAAAAGAAAAATTTCTTAAAAAAATCTGGGAAAACAAAGAAAAAATTAACAAACTTGGAGAATTTGAAATAAAAGACAACTTCAAGAAACTTAAAAAAAATAAATTCTTAATAAATAAGATTTTTCAACATTTTAAGCAAGGAGAATTCAAAGGAGAGGACTTAAGGGAACTTGTTTCAAGTGCAGAATCCTGGGAAAAAGACATTAATTCACAAAATGAAATTGCCCAAAGGTGGAAAGAAAAAAATGAGATTTTGGTTAAAGATTGGGAAAAAACAAAAGAATGGTGCTTAGAAGCTTTTGACGAAATTTACAAACTTCTTGAAATTGAATTTGAAAAAATCTACTATGAGTCAGAATTAGAAGAAGAGGCTGTAAGAATCTCAAAAGAACTTGTGAAAAAAGGCCTAGCAAAAGAAGAAAAAGGTTCAGTTTTTGTTGATTTTAAAAAAGAACCCTACAATGAACCAGGTCTTGATGTTTTGCCTTTATTGAGATCGGATGGACTTCCCCTTTATTCCGCAAAAGACCTCGCTCTTGCCCAGTTGAAAAAAAATCAATATGAAACAGATAAGTCTTTTTACGTTGTTGGGGCTCCGCAAGGATTTTATTTCAAGCAGGTGTTTAAAATTTTAGAAAAGAATGGAGATAGTTCAAAATTGACACATATTGGATATGAAATGGTAGATCTCCCAGAGGGAAAGATGTCGAGTAGGTCTGGAAATATTGTAGCATTTTCTGAACTATGGAATCAGGCAAAAAACTTTGTAAAATCAAAATCTAGCGACAAGCTTTCATCTAAAGATTTGGACAAAATAGTGATCGGCGCACTTAAGCATTTAATGTTCTCAAGAGACTTTAATAAGAAGATATCATTCAAATGGGATGAAGTATTGTCCAATGAAGGAAAAACAGGCTCTTACCTTCAGTATGCTGCTGTTAGATGTAAAAGAGTTTTGGAGAAAAGTGATAAAAAACCCAATCTTCAATATAGTCCAACGGATATGAACAAAGAGGAGAAAGCACTTCTTTTTCAGCTCTTCACAATACAGAATGAATTAAAAAGATCATTTGAAAGCATCAGTCCAACCCCTCTATTAGAAGCTCTTCATAGGCTTGCAAAATCCTTTTCTAATTTTTATCATTCAAGCCCAATCATCAACGAAAACAAAAAAACAGAAAATTTCAGATTAAATTTAACTTACTGTACATTAGAGACCTTAGAAAAGTCTTTAAAAGTTTTTGGAATATCTGTACCGGAAAAAATGTGAGCATATCTTTAAAAAACATTCGGAAAAACATTGAAGGAACTCAAGCCTGTGACAACGTATCTCTAGAGATAAAGAAAGGTCAGATAGTTGCTCTCCTGGGAGCCAATGGCGCTGGAAAAACAACAACAATAAGAACCCTAATAGGTCTTTTGAAGCCTGATTCAGGAAAAATACTGTTAGACAATCACGAAATTGACTCTTTGAAACTACGAGAATCTGTGGCTTATGTTCATGCTGATGCTGGAGTGTATAAAAGATTGACCCCAAAAGAACATATACTCTTCTGCCTAAGGGCAGAGGGCTTGAGGGAAGAAGAAGCTCTTAAGAAAACCAACAAATACTTGAAAATGCTCAATGTTGAAAAATATTCAGAACAACGAATGGAAACACTATCAACAGGAAACAGACAAAGGGTTTTGATTGCAAGAGCTCTTGCAAGAAATACAGAATATTTAATACTTGATGAACCAACAGCAACTCTAGACCTTGTAGCAACGACAAAAATAATAGAAGATTTATACAATGCAAAAAAAGAGAATAAAGGCTTGCTCGTATCAACTCACCAAGTCTGGATTGCTGAAAAAATAGCAGATCTCGTTGTTGTTTTATCAAATGGCAAAACCATTGCGAGCTGGAAAAAAAACAAATGGCCTGAAAAAACCCTTTCTGAATCCTTTTTAAAGGTTGCAGGAGTTTAGTTGTGAGATGGAATAGGGTAAGAGCCATATTCCTGAAAGATGGAACTGAACTGATAAGAGATATCAGGACAATAATTGCAATGGTTGTATTTCCGGTAATTTTCATACCCTTATTCCTGGTTGTAGCAGGGATACAAGAAACACAAACAGTCACAAAGAGGGCAGAAGAAAACTACCTTATCCTTGTTGAGGAAAGTCTTATAAGTGAATTTTCTGAAACCAAAAGCGAAAATTTGACCATAGAGCCTTTCAATAAAGATTTTCTAGAAGCTTTAACAAAACAAAAAGCAGATGCCTATCTTGAATTCAGTGAAAACGAGTTTTTTATTCACTTTGACGGTGGAAGAAGTGATGGAAAATCGCAAAGAGCAGCAGAGGCACTTGTTCAACATCTGAGATTATCGAAATTAGAAAAAGCAAAAAAAACATTAGAGGAAAATCAAATTTCAGAAGAAATCCTAAATCCACCACTTGTGACAGCAATTAACATTGCCCCAAAAGAAAAAGTTTCTGGAATTGAATTAGCACAATTTTTGCCAATTGTTGTCTTGTTGATGGTCATGAACCTTCTTGCACACCCATCAATAGACTCAATGACTGGAGAAAAAGAAAGGGGAACGGCAGAAAGCCTGCTTGCCCTCCCAATAAAGGCAAAAGAAATTGTTTTTGGAAAATTTCTAGTAATAGGGTTACTTACACTTTTTGCAATAGCTTTAAATATTGCACTGCTGATGATATCTATTCATTTCATGGGAGGAGCAAGCGCGAATTTCTTTTCTCACTTTCTTATAACTGTACTTGGGTCAATCCCGATGATTGTCTTCTTTAGTGGAGCACTCATTTTTATAGCATCATCTTCAAGATCTACAAAAGAAGCAAGTAGCTATTTGCATACATTCATCTTGGTCTTTATGATATTTGCATTTGTAAGCCTGAGTGGAGACAATATATCAAATTGGGTAAATTGGGTTCCTGGAATTGGGGCAGGAGTATCTTTGAAATCATGGTTAACATCCTCTGGAGACATAGCTTCTTGGATTTCTGTTTTATGGACAACAGGAATAGGGATTGGTTTACTGAATGCATCAGCCTATCAATTCAAATCTGAAAATACAATACTTGGTATGGGAGGAATCAACTGGAAGCAATGGTGGAAAACGGGAAGAGACGGAACTCGGTATGCATCAATCCCGGAAACAATGATGTCTTTTGTTTTTATATTCATAACTTTTCTCCTTTTAAGCTATTTCGGCGAATACAACCTTTTCAAGGACCTGTCTCAAGGGCAGAGCATTTTGATGGCAACATTCATAGCGCAAATTGGAGCGATGCTCATTCTGCCTCATCTCATCAATAAAACCCTTGGCCTTAGAAGAGACTACATCTTTCCAAAAAGGTTTAAATTTGGTTTTTATCTTTTGCTTTTTGGAGTAGGGGCATGGCTTCTTGGTTTGCCTTTTGGCTATATTGGGGAGTCAATTTGGCCATCTCCACCTGAATTTGAAGAGATATTCACAAAATTGATAGATGAAAATTCAATAACTTTCTTAATCTTTGTTGTTGGAATAATGCCAGGAATAACCGAAGAACTTGTTTTTAGAGGTTTTATACTGCATGGATTCAGAAAACTAGGAACAAAAAAGGCAATCTTTTTCAGCTCTCTTCTTTTTGCATTAATGCACATGCATCCTGCTAGATTCGTATTCACGTTCGTCCTTGGAATACTGTTTGCAATGCTGACAATCAGAACAGGAACAATATGGTACGCAGTAATGATTCATTTCCTTGTAAACACGATATCAGTAATAATTGCAAAAAACAACCTTTTTTCAGATTCTTTGATTTCTGAAACTTCTTACAGTGACTCAAGTGCTTGGACCTTCCTTGTTCTTGGGTTAGTAGGTTTTGCAATACTAAAAGCCTTGTGGAAAAAAATACCAATTTCCAAAGAAGAGGTTGAGTCTTGAAAATAAATGAAGATGTTCTCTTGAGTATTCCAAACTTGCTCTTGGGAGAACACATAAAAGTATCTCTAGGTGCAACAGGCTACGAAGTTGAACATGTTGACCCGAAAGATGTAGCAAAAAGGATAGAAGAAAAAAAATGGGATTTGATAATTGTTGACCTAGGTGCACAAAACCCTAAAGAAATCGAAAGCTTTCCTAGCATATCTGATTTTGTAAGAACCATAGGACTTGTAACACATAGGGATGTCAGAAGGATTCCTAGATGGAAAAAAAAGGGTTTTAATTGTATTTTCAGAGTAGATTTCTTCAGCGATCCAGGCAAATTCCTCTTTCCAGAAGATTGATGAAAGGCGAAAATTGGAGCTATGAAGGCGACTCCTACAATCCTGAAAGAGAGCTCCATATACGCCATCTAAGATACGAAGAGGCAAAAGAAAAAACTCTAAATTGGATTGACGACCTTTACAACTCCTCGATGGAGTGGGGCATTATTGTTCATGGAGCAAGCGGTGGTACTCTTAAGGAAATGGTTTATGAGATACTTAAAAAAGACAAAAGAATAAAACTGCACAAGCCTCAAGGGCTAAGCCTCAAAAACCCCGGCGCTGTTTGGTTTTCCTTTTTTTGATAATGAGTGACAAATTTTCAAAAGAAACAAGATCCAAAATAATGTCAAAAATAAGAAGCAAAGATACAAAGCCTGAAATAAGCTTAAGAAAAACCTTATGGCATTCTGGCTATAAAGGTTATAGGTTAAACTACAAAAAAGCACCTGGGAAACCAGATATATGCTATGTTGGAAAAAAAATATCAATCTTTGTAGATGGATGCTTTTGGCATGGGTGTCCACTCTGTTACAAGAAACCTTCTTCTAATAAAAAATACTGGTCTAAAAAACTCAAAGAAAACAAGAAAAGAGATGAAAGGGTAGATTCCAAGCTGAAAAAAAAAGGATGGGTTGTTATGAGGTTTTGGGAATGTGAAATAAATAAAGAAATTGAAAAAGTTTCAAAAAGAATAAAAACTCAAATCAACTAAAAACCATCAGTAAAAAATTCAACCTCTAAGGAGAATTTCTTTTTCGCATCCTCAAAAAGCCTTTCTCTTAAAAAGGGAGGAAAAATCTTTCCGTCTTTTTCTATCTCTTCTTCAGAGAACCATCCCGGCCAAAGATGGCCTTCTTCAGTTTCTGGAGTTTTGCCAACTGATGACTCTTTTAATGTTGCATAAAAATACAGACAAACTTCCTGCATTTTTTGATTGAAATTAAAATCTTCTGGATCCTCTTCAAGCCATGTGTTTTCTGAAACATAAAGAAGATTTCTAACATCAATACTCCAGTTGAGCTCCTCTTTAAACTCTCTTACTAGGCATTCTCTAGCAGATTCTCCAGCCTCAAGGCCTCCTCCCATCAAAGAATAAGCACACTCTTTTCCAGGTATCTCCTGCCTGTTGAAAAGTATCCTTCCTTCACTCTCAACTATGGCAGCAACCCTCAAGCGAATGTTCTTATTCATCTTTGCCCTTAAATAAATAAAAAACTATAAAAGAAATCAAGGTACCGGCAACAACCTCATGGATCATTTTGAGTTGAGCCCATTCCACGGTAACAAAAAATTTCCAAAGAAGAACTGAAAAAACCCCTGAGAACAAAGAAGCCCAAGCTGCATTTACAGGTTTTGTTTTTCTATAAAGAGAATGAATTAAAGAAGGAAGGAAGGCAGCCCCAAAGACAGCTCCAGAAAGAGTAGTTAAAGCTATTATCTCTCCAGGGTTGTAAAGAACAAGCAATGCTGGAACGATGCTCAAGAAAACAACAATACACCTTGTTAAATGAAGTTGTTGTTGGGGGTTGCTCTTTGGCCTTGAAAGAAGACTTCTTTGCATACTTCCTGCAACTGCAAGAAGGATTGAATCAAGGCTGCTCATCGCAGCAGCAAGAAAGGCTGCAAGAAATACAGAGCCTAAAATAGGGTTAACAACCTCAGGCATCGAGAGTAGGGTAGGAACAATCTTATCAAGATCCCCTGTATAGTTTTTTAAAAAACCTCTAGAAAGAAAACCCACAGGCAAAACCAAAAGGTAAGAAACAGAAAGAGTCAACAACGCTATTTTTTGACCTTTTTTTATCTCATTTTTCCCTATAGCAAAAAATCGAGAGACCTGCCTCGGCTCAGACATCATCTTAAAACCGCCCGCAAGACCGATACCTAAAACCGCCCCCAAGGGAGCCATTGTCCAAATGTTTACAGGATTCACTCCAGCATCAAAAGACGCAACCTCTACAAGGTTTCCAAAACCCCCTCCTGCTTTAATCATTGATAGGGGAAGCGCTATTGAAGCAATGACCATAATAACACCCTGAACAACATCAGTTTTTGCAACAGCATGGAAGCCTCCGGCAACAGTGTAAACAACAACAACAAACCATGCTGTCAAAAGAGAAGCTTCCGGAGAAAGTCCTGTAAGCTGCTCAACAACAAGAGAGACCCCTTTAAAAACAGCCTGCATGAAAGGAATGCTCGCAACAAGGATAACAACAGAAACAGCTTTTTCATAAGCCTTGCTAGCAAAAGAATATCCAAGATAGTCAGAAAGGGTTAGGGCGCCTAGTTCTTCAGTTCGCTCCCTGAGCTTAGGAGCAATAAACTTCCATGAGAGCCAAGCAAAAAGTATAAAAAGAAGTCCAGAGCCCCATATGGAAAAACCCCAGGAGTGGGATCTTCCAGCAAGGCCTAGGAATGAATTCGTGCTCATAAAGGAGGCATAGAAAGACAAACCTATAACAAAACCTGGAAGATTCCTTCCTGCAACATTGAAATCAACAGGGTTTTTTGTCTTCTTGTTCCCTGTCCAGGCATGAAAAAACATCAAGCCTATATAAAGAATGAAAATTATTAAACCTATATCCATAATAGCAATTTTAAAAAGAATAATAGAGAAATGATTATTTGCGACTCAAGTATCACATTGGGCAAAAGTTGTTTAAAAACCGACAAGACCCTTGTCTTTATGCCACTATAGAAACTTTTTTTTTAACTGGAAATTAACTGAAATGCCTTTTTTCAGTTTGTTTTTTTAACCGATTTAGACACTTTTTTATGTTGTTATATGTTGTTTAATAGTTATTTTATGTTAATATTCATTCGTATATGTTGTCGGAAGAACCAAACAATGATTTTTTAACTGTGGAAGAAGTTTCGAAGCTTCTTTCAGTTAAACCCTTTACAGTAAGAAAGTACTTTAGGGAAGGGCAGCTTTCTGGTATCAAGCGAGGAAAAAGAATTTATTTTCATAAATCCAGCTTGACGGAATTTATGTCAGAAACAAAATCGAAACCCCCTTCAGTCCTGCAGTACGAGGTTGAGTCTGCTCCTGAGCCGGCAACAGAAGGCGATCATAGATTGTTAAACATTCCAATAGCAACAGTTGAGATAAGGTTAAAACATGAGATTTTTGATTGATAAAGGACCCCTGATAGCAACATTTATAAAATGTCCGGAAACGGATATTTGCAGGGAGCTTTTAGCGGCATTAAAAGGTGAGAGGTGCCAATATGGCGATGTTCAAGGTGTAATTGCCTCACATCACATTGCACAACTCTTTACAAAACTTTCCAACCCCTCAGTCATCTATCCCCCATTCAAGCATAATTTCGTAAATCAGATTGTCAAAGAACTTGAAACATTTGGAAACATGAGGATATTCCATATGTCAGCATACCATCTAGAAAAAGGCCTTAGGAAGATGGAGGAAGAGAGGTTTTATACGTCTGACACTGAAGAAGCCAACCTTTACTGGACTATAAAAAACAATGACATAGAGAGGATTGTGACCTTTAATGAAAACAAGTTCAGAGGTTTCCCTGATATAAAGAAGCAAACCCCCAAGGAGTTTCTAAAAGATTTAAAGAATTTTACATTCAGAAACATCTCAGGATTTTAAGCTTTTTCTAAACTTGAGGAAAACAATCAAATAATAGAAAAATATATATAGGCCCGCAGGCAAGCCCCATGAACCTTTTCCAAGCCAGAACTCATCTAACACATTAGATGCTGCAAAAGCCAACACTATAGAAAGAAGCCCGTGCATTGTTGCTAAACCTAGCAATGGAGTACATAAGGATAAAAGGATCTTCTTCACAAGGTTAATAATAAAGGATTTTTAAATCAAAAACCTATACTTCCCCCCTGTAACTTACATTATGTAACATAATCCTGATTATCGGAAATAACTATATAGAGTTAAATATACCCCACTTTCTATCGAAGTGTGTCTCCTTCACCCCAAACATCACCATAAGTACCTTCTGTCATTATCTTGACACTAAAGACAAGCAACACTAGAAACATGACTCCAAGCCCATAAGTCGGCAATGGGTAGTATCTGATGAAAAGCAAAGACATCATCCAGAAGAACAGCAACCCGGAACGTGCACCTGAAAGGTAGGCTAGACATAAGCATGTAAGTATGAAGAGTAGGTTATGTATCATCTAACCTATCTTTTCAAAAAGGGTTTAACAATAGACGAAACCTTTGAAAGACCTTGAAAACCCAATTCCAAAAGGTCATCAAGATCCTTTTTCTCCATCGCCCTTCCCTCTGAGGTACCTTGAACCTCAATGCACTTTCCATCAAGAGTACCCACAAGATTCAAGTCAACCTCAGCTGTTGAGTCTTCCTTGTAGTTAAGATCAAGAACACGATCTTCACCAACTATACCCAGTGATATTGCAACAACTGGCTCTCTTACCAATTTCTCTACAGAAGCCAAAAGGCCCTTTTCGACCATTGACTCAGCTGCAACACTCAATGCTATCATTCCACCAGTGATTGATGCAACACGTGTTCCACCATCTGCCTGAAGGACATCGCAGTCAACGGATATCGTCCACCCTGGTATTGCGGAAAGGTCACATGCTCCCCGCAGGCTTCTGCCTATAAGTCTTTTTATTTCAGTGCCCCTGCTATCAGGCCTCAAGCCCGGTCTCCTCTTCCTTGTATCGGTAGACCCAGGAAGCATTCCATACTCTCCCGTGACCCACCCCTCATTTTTCTCTTTTTGCCATCTCGGAGATTTGTATTCAGCAGAAGCAGTGCACAGAACCCATGTCCTGCCCCACTTCACCAACACAGACCCGTCAGGGTTTTCTGTCCAGTTCGGAATAATCTCAATTGACCTGAGCTCATCAAATTTCCTTCCATCAACTCTCATGTTCTTATTTTATTTCCTCTTGAACCTTCCGGCCCTTGCATAACCAATGAAACCGAACCCTATCCATATCATCGCCAACACTGCGACTGCATTGCTGTTTGGCGCTCCAAACAATGCGCCGAAAGTGAAGATGAAAGCAAGAAGGGCCCACTTGAAGCCATTTGCGACAGGGTTCATTTTCTTCGGATTGGCTTTCCTGCACTTGAGATTGATGCAGGATCCCCTTTTCTTCATGCCTTCGAAAACAAGGTAAAACCAGAGGGGAGCAAATACAAACCAAAGCGAATTGAAACCCGTGACAACCTCTCCAACGGGGCCTCCATGCAATCTTGCAAAAAGATAGATTGTGAGAGGCAGTGAAAAACCTGGATTCCTCAAGAAGCCAACCCACTCTTTCTTCAAGTCTTTCCAAAAGAGAACAATGAACCCAGCAAGGTAAAGGGGGATTATGGGCCACATGAGGAATATCCAATCCTTGAACATCCAGTAAAGGCCTGTCCAGACAATCGACAAAACCTTCTGGTTCCTTGCGGTGTCCTCCCATCCGCACTCACTGCACTTGAAAAAATTGCCTTTCACAATGGTTACTATACCAGAGAAAAGAAAGAACGGTTTCTAGCTGATTTGATCCAATTCCCTTATAGTTCCACTAGGAAGATGTATCGTTTTTGTCATCTGCTTCCCCGAATCTCTTTTTCCTCGACCTCAGGATAAGAAAATTGATAAACACTAAACCAAGCAGAACCTGAAACACGCGCATCCAGACTGAAGGAAAAACATCCCTTGAAGGATTTAGGTT
>CAZDPU010000002.1:33985-73441 GCA_964507645.1 uncultured bacterium | reverse complement strand
ATAGGTGTCAGATGATGACTACACCTAGATCACTTGGTGGTTCAATAAAAACAAAAACTTGTTCTCGCTGCTATTCAAAACAATAAGTTTTTATTTATATTGCTTGTTAGACTTTTTCAGCAATAGATTTTGCTTGTAGGAAAAGCCCGAGATAATCAGGACCTCCAGCTTTTGAGTCAGTTCCACTCATATTAAACCCTCCGAAAGGGTGAACCCCAACCAAGGCTCCTGTGCATTTCCTATTTATGTAAAGGTTGCCAACATGAAACTCATTTGCTCCCTGTTTGATTCTTTCAGGAATAGATGTATAGAAAGCTCCAGTTAATCCATAAATGGTACCATTTGCCACATTTAGACCTTCTTCAAAAGATGAAACTTTTGTAACCCCAAGAACAGGTCCAAATATCTCTTCTTGCATGATTCTTGAGTTGGAATCGAGGTTGTCAATGATTGTTGGAGAGATGAAGTATCCATCATCACCTGCAGTATTGCCACCACAAACTAAATCTCCTTCTTCTTTTCCAACTTCAATATAGTTAAGGATATCTTTGTATGCTGCTTGATTTATCACAGCACCAAGTTGTACTTCTTTGTTTTCCGGATGTCCAATTTTTATTTTTTTAGTCAAATTGATAACCTTCTCCATCAGTTCGTCATGAACATCTTCATGAACAATGAGTCTCGAACATGCTGAACATTTTTGACCTTGGAAACCGTAAGCTGCTGAAACGATTCCTTGTGCAGCATCTTCTATATCTGCAGTTTCATCGACAAGTATCGCATCTTTTCCACCCATCTCAGCAACAACTCTCTTTATCCATATTTGTCCAGGAGACATTTTTGCGGCATTTTCATTGATGTTTAATCCAACTTCCATTGACCCTGTGAAAGAGATAAATCTTGTTCTTGGGTCAGTAACCATTTTGCTCCCTATTGAAGATCCTGGTCCTGGTAGGAAATTAACAACACCACTTGGTAATCCAGCCTCTTCAAGAATCTCCATGTACCTGTATGCAATAGTAGTACTATCACTTGAAGGTTTCAATATGACTGTATTTCCTGTAACCCATGCTGCTGTTGTCATCCCTGCAAGAATCGCAAAAGGAAAATTCCATGGAGGAATTACAGCACCTATCCCTATAGGGATATATTTCAAAACTCCTTTTTCAGAGGGGGTAGGAACAACATCATGGTCTTTGCACCACTTTAATGATTCTCGAGCATAGTATTCCATAAAATCTATAGCTTCTGCAGTGTCTCCATCTGCTTCTGCCCAAGTTTTTCCAACTTCATAAGTCATCTGGGCCGAAAGATCATGTTTGTCTCTTTTCATGATTTCTGAAACTTTTAAAGCGATAGAGGCTCTTTCTTCGACACTTGTTTGGCTCCATGTTTTGAATCTTTTTTCAGCTGCATTCAAAGCATTTTCTAAATGGTCTAGGTTTGCTTTTGAGCATCTGGAAACAACTTGCGAAGAGTTGCTTGGGTCGATGCTTGTTATTTTCTCATCAGTGAAGATTTTTTCACCATTGATAACAAGGGGTATCTCTTCTCCAAATTTTGATTTCATTTTGTCTAAGGATTGTTTGTATTTTTTTGCTTCCCCAGCTTCATTGAAGTTTGTAAAAGGCTCATTTCTAAAGTTGCTTAATTTCATGTTTTTCTCCAAATGGTATTTTAATTATTCTTGCTCTCCAATTTTCAAGACAGGTTTTGTTTTTTGAAGATTCGATATTGAATCAATGTTTCCAGCACTTAAATTGAAAATTTCTTTAAGGAAGTCGACTTGCACCGTAGCTAGAGAAACTCCTGCAGCAAAATAATTATTTTCAGCATTGCTCCAATCCGTGTAAGAGCTTGATCCAACATTTAGACCCTCCCTTACAGAAAGGGATATTTTTTGCATTAGTTCAAGTCTTTTTTCAGCTGAATTAATTCTTGTTTCATACATTTCAATTGTTTTCAAAGATGATTCAATAAGAGCATTTTCATCAATTAAGGTTTGTTCATAAAGAAGCTCTCCTGATTTAATTTGTTCATCTGCTGATTTCAATTCCATCTTTCTTGAGGTTTTGAGAATATCCCAGCTGAAAGAAATGTCACTTCTTAATGTGTCACCAGATTCAAAACCTTGTTCGTTTTCTGGATGGGTTGCAGTTGTTCTGAAAGATAGATTGGGGCGATTCTCTAATAGACTCTTGCTTTTTTTAGAAAATGTAAGGTTTAAACGAGCCCTCCTGACATTTGCTCTTTCGTTTGTTTCCTTGGTCATGAATGAAACAAGAACATCTTCGTTCATTCGGGGAAGCTCAGCAAGTGAAACCTCTCCCTCCAGCCCCGTTAAAGATTTGAAAATTGTCAAAGACGCTTCATGAGCAGCTTTTGCCTGGTGCATGTTTTCTTCAGCATTGAAGAATTCACTTTCAAATTGCAATAACTCTAGATCGCTTGTAAGTTCGACCGAATGTTTTGCTTCTGCATCTGAAAAAACTGTTTTAGCATTTTCGAGCTTGCTAAGTGCGAGAGATAGGTTTTCTTTTGCGAGCCAAAGATTTAGCCAGGAGTTTGCAATTGCAAGTTTTGATTGCTGTAGCCCCAAGTCTTCATTCAGTTGTGCTAAAAGATAGTTGACTGTTTGAAGCTCTATTTGAGAATTTTTTAACCCAAAGGAGTAAAGAGGGTAGTTGAGGGTTAATGAGGCATTTCCAAAATTTTCACCTATGCCGAAAAAATTCACACCCTGGGGGGAGAATCCTTCTAGTGAATCTGTCCGAGTGGCGTTTAGCGTGAATGTTATGGAGGGATCCCAGTCCATTTTTGATTTTTTTAAATCTGATTCTGCAGAAAGAACTAAGTAGTGTGAAGAAATCGAACTTGGTTTTTCTTTTGCAGTTTTCATTGCTTCCCATATGCTGATCGGTTCGCTTGCATTCATGAAGAGAAAAAAAGTTATTAAGTTAAGCATTTTTCTTCCTCATTTTTTCTGCAATAACATAAAGGCATGGTATCAGGTAGATTATCAAAATCGTTCCTATCGCTAATCCTCCCATGATTGAAACTCCGAGAGCCTTGAACCACTCTCCTTGCCCTGTTGTATCCAGGCTCATTGGTATTAATGCTCCGATTGTTGTTACACTCGTCATTAGTATAGGTCTTAATCTTTGACCTGTGCCTAGCGCAACAGCTTCCATCAGCTCAACTCCTTTTGCTCTTAATTGATTTATTCTGTCGATTAGAACGATTGAGTCATTAACAATAATTCCTGTCAATGCAACAACTCCCATAAGGGCCAAAAAGCCAAAAGGCTCTCCGCTTATCACCAAGGCAAAAATAACACCTATAAGCGAGAAGGGAATTCCTGCCAGAACCACCATTGATTGCCTGAAAGAATTGAAAACAGCAACCAGGAGAAGAGCAATCAAGCCAAGAGCAACTAGAAATGCTGTTCCCATTTCAGCCTGACCTGTCATTGCCTCTTCGTTTTCTCCCCCATACTCTATCGTTATGCCACTTGGAATTTGCTTGTCTTCTATTTCTTTTTGAATGTCTTTAAGTGTGTTTTGTGATGTGGGTCCACCAGGTTTAACATTAGCGGATATTGAGATGCTTTTTTTACCATTCCAATGAGAGAAAAGAACAGGTGTTACTTGCCTTACTGTTTTTGAAACCAAATCGATGGGAACTAAAAAACCTGCATTGTTTCTTACAGACACTAATGAAAGATCTGAGATTTTTTTTCTGAAATTTTCTGGATATCTAACTATTACGTCTGCATCTTCGTCTTGGTTTTCAATAGGAAGCTTCATGACCAAAGATCCATCAAAGGCATTTTTGGATTCATTTGCAATTGAAAATGCTGATATTCCTAATTTTGCTGCCTTGTCTTCAAGTATCTGTATTTTAAGTTCAGGGTTTCCTGGTTGATGACTGCGATCAATCTCTGTCAAAAAGGGGTTCGAAAGCATTGAGGCTTCAAGTTCACCGGTGTATTCAATAAGGTCATCATAATTATTACCAAGAGCCCTTACGACTATGTCATTTCCAGCTGGAGGACCTTCTGTTATTTCTATAAATTGAATTGTTGCCCCAGGGATATCATTAAATATTTTCTGAATTTGGGGTTGGTGTTTGTCTACAGCTTCTTTTCTGTATTCTTCAAAGAACTCTCCTGTAATTCTTGCAAAATGAGGACCTCCGCCTCCACCTATTGTTCCATATATATTTTCACCAGAATCTCCAACAGCTGTTGTGTAAAAGTTCACTTCAGGTGTCGAGTCAAGAACCTCTTCAACCTTTTTGACGATTGAGTCAGTTATTTCAACAGATGTTCCCCAAGGAGCTTCAACATCGATAATGAATTCCTTCACTGAAACTTTCGGAAAAAATTCTGAGTTTTCTAAGAGTTTTGGAACAAACGACATGGTGCCAGCAAAAACCAAGATGAAGAAAGCCAATGTTTTGTAAGGGGTTTTCGTTATTTTTAGTATTATTTTTCTGTGTTTCTCTGAGTATTTTGTGAAATCAATACCATTAAAAATATTTTTCTTTTTTTCTTGCTTTAAGAAAATTGCGCACATTGAAGGGAGTATGAAATGTCCTGTGATTAAAGCCCCAGCTAGTGTGAAAATGACCATTGCTGGAACATACTTCATGAACTCCCCCATTGTTCCTGAAAGAAACATCAATGGGCCAAAAGCAGCTATTGTTGTTAATATCGCTGCTGTTATAGGCATGCTTACTTGATGTATTCCCTTTCTTGCGGCTTTTTTGGGTTCAGTTCCCTTTTCTATGTGTCTGAAAATGTTCTCAACAACAATTATGTCATCGTCAACAAGCATTCCCAGAACAATTATGATTCCAAAAACAGTTACGTTGTTAAGTGAAAAATCCAATACATTTGCAATGACTAAAGCGAAACCAAGCGCTAAAGGTATCCCAAGTGAAACAAGCAGTGAGTTTTTCACACCTACAAACAATATCAGAACAGTTATGACAATCCAAAAACCATTTGTTAAGTTATTGACCATAACACCAATAAGCTCATCTCGTACTGCTGAGACTTGTTCAGAGGCAATATCTATTCTTATGTTTGGATTTTTTTCATTTATTTCATCAACAAGATCAAAAACACTTTCTCCAATTTTTACCGTGTTTTCTCCAGTTGTTTTCTTGACAACTATATTGATTGAAGTTTGGCCATTGTGTCTTGAGTAGGTGGTGATTTTTTTTGGTCCGATCTTAATACTAGCAATTTCACTTAGCAAGAAAGAATTTCCATATGAGTCTGGAACAACAAGATTTGAAATCTCCTTGACCGTTTCCGATTTTCCCCTGTATGAAATTTGTAATTCTTGAGATCCCGTATCTAGGGAACCTATGGGCATGTCAAAAAGAAGCTGTTGAATGGAGTTAGAAAGCTCGTTCAGGGTAAGGCCTTTTTGGCGTAGTTTTGATGGGTTTGGTTCAATTTGGATAGTATTTTCTTTTGCCCCAAAGAGCTCAACGCTGGCAAGACCATCAAGTTTTTTTATCTCTTCTGCAGCAAGTAAGGCCTCTTTTTTCAGTGTTTCGGAATCCATTTCCCCAAATACTGTCAATATGACAATAGGCAATTCTTCAAATGCTATTTCAGAAATTTCAGGGGTTTCTATCCCTGATGGAAGTAGCGATCTGGATTCATCTACTTTATTCTGAACTTCACTCAGAGCTTTATCTATTTCGTATCCAGCATCAAATTCAAGAATTAAAAAACTAAAACCAGGAACAGAATAAGATCTCATGCTTTTTAGCCTTTTAAGGTCGTCAATTTTTGTTTCAAGCGGATTGGTAAGGGTTTTTTCTACTGAAGAAGAGGAAGATCCTGGCCATGGAATGCTGACAATTACATAAGGAACCGTTATGTCAGGGGTTGATGCTGTTGGTATCGTGCTGTAGGCTCGATAGCCGCCAAAAATCAATCCGGCAATGAGGAGGTAAACCAACCTAGGTCTTTCTAAAAGATAATCAGTTAAAAATCTCATTATTTTTTAATTCTTACTTTTTGGCCATCTCTCAGATTCCCTGGTCTTCTCAAAACCACTCTTTGATTTTCTGTAATACCTTCCACGAGAGCAGTGGCATCATTTTCAACAAGAATTTCAATAGGAATCCATTTGATTTCATCATTTTCACTTATCAAGTAAACACCGGGCCCTTTGAGTTGGATTATGCTTGAAAGAGGAACAATGTAACCCTGAATTTCCCCCATATCTATTATGGTTGTAACCCATATTCCATTTTCAGAATCCATATCTTTTTCTGTTTTCCAGATTGTGTTGATTGCCCCTGTCCCTAATTCAGAGGATCTTGATTTGTGAACCATACTCCATTCGTTTTCATTTTCATCAATAAGTGTATTTCCGAGGTTTATTTTTTTTGCAACATGTGGAGCAAGCAAGATTTCCATACGCATACCTTCTAATGGCAGTATTTTTACTGCTGGTGTCCCGATTATCACATCATTGCCAATTCTTGAAAACATGAATTCAATCTGTAAATCAAAAGGGGCAATCACACTACAGTCTTCCACTTGTATCTTTTTTAGCGACAGCATTATTTCAGCACTTTTAAGATTTAATTCTGCTTGTTCCACTGCATTTTGAAGTTTTTCTAATTGTTCTTGAGTAATGCTTCCGGTATGAAATATCTTTTCAACTCTTTCGAGATCTTTTTCAGAATCAATGAAGATTAGCTCTGCTTGCTTTAAGGCTGTTTCTGAATTAGACATATCTAAAAGTTGCATTCTGCATTCAAGGGAAGCTATTGTTGAACCTTCTTTTACTTGCTCACCCTCTTGAGAAAAAATATTTTCAATCTTCCCAGAGTTTTTCCAATTCAGATTTCCAGATCCGATAGTGTTTATTAGACCAAGTGCTGGGTAATGTTTTTTTTGAATTGTTTTTTCTGGATGCACCCATGTGACCAAAGGCAAATCCTCCTGAATCTCTCCTTTGGAATCAGATGTTGTGCTCGAACATCCAAAAAACATAGAAATAATCAACAAAATAAAATATTTTTTCATATAAAGCTCCTTAATATGCTATAAACATTTATTCTAAAAAAAACCGCAAAATTATAATGAATAAAGTGAAAGATTCCTCGATTGTTTTTATCAATGATTCAAAAAAATTTCTAGAAATGATGGAATTTATAGAAATGTTTGAAGAAATATCCATAGATATGGAGGCTGATGGATTTTATGCATATAAAGCAAAACCATGTCTATGGCAACTCTGCGTTGAAGACCATGTTAAAAAATATGTTTTTTTAGTTGATCCAATTTCTTGGAATGAAAATTGCTTATTACCCATGGATCAGCTTTTTGGAAATCAGAATATCTCAAAATTATTTCATGGTTCAGAATACGACTTTCAGATGATTTACGAAACCTATAACATAATTCCAAAAAATGTTGAAGACACAAAGATAGCAGCGGATTTGCTTGGTTGCGAATCACCGGGTCTTGATAGTTTGTTACGAGATTACCTGGGTATAGATATCAAAAAAACCAAAAAATTACAAAGGGCAAACTGGGCAAAAAGACCTTTGAGCGAAAAGCTAGTTAACTATGCTGCACTTGACGTGCTCCATTTGGCAGATTTAAGAAACGAACTTTTAAAAAACCTTGAAGAAAAAAAAAGATCAGAATGGTATTTCGAAGAGTGCCTTATTTACCAGAATTCAATACCTCCAATTCCAGAAGAAATAACAAAGCAAAATGCCCACAAAATCAAAGGTGCAAAAAAACTGAATCGCTCTCAGTTGGCTGTTTTGGAAGCTCTTTTTGAAACTAGGGAAGCGATATGCAAAAAGAGAAACCTTGCTTCTTTCAGGCTTATTGGGAACCAGGAACTTATAGAGATAGCAAAAAATTACAATGTTTACAAAGATGTTTTTCCAAGAAGGATGGATCACAGGGTGAAGTCAAAATTTATCAGATCGATAAAGTCTTTAGAAAATAAAAAAGAATCCCTACCAGTTTTTTCTCCCCCTAAAAAGAAAAAATACAAAAAAGGACCTGAAAATGTAACAAAAATTTTGAGGGATTTGAGATTGAAAAAAAGTGAAAAGATAAAAATTCTTCCAGGGATACTTTTGCCAGCAAGGGTTTTGAATGCAGTAGCTATACAGAGACCAAAAACCCTAAAGGATTTATACAGAATTGAGGGTATGAGAAAATGGCAAATCGAAACACTCGGTCAAGATTTGATTGAAGGTATATCTAATATAAGATGAATTTTTAAATCTTATTGGATAGAATTTCTCTATGCCTTTAGGAGCACCAGATTTTTTTCAATTAGACAGCCAGTTATCTTCAATAGAGAAAGGGGTCAGAAGTGCTGCAAGGTCCTTTGTTGAAAAAGAAGTAAACCCCATAATTTCAGATTGCTATATCAAAGGAGAGTTTCCATTAGATTTGATTCCCAAAATTGCTGCTAAGGGTTTTTTGGGACCAACTTTGCCAAAAAAATATGGAGGCATGGAATTAAACCATGTTGCTTATGGCTTGATGCTTCACGAGCTTGAGGCAGGAGATTCTGGAATTAGGTCTTTCGTTTCTGTTCAAGGAGCATTATGTATGTACCCGATTTATCGTTATGGGACAGAGGATCAAAAATTAAGATGGTTGCCAAAAATGGCAAAGGGGGAGCTTGTTGGGTGTTTTGGTTTGACTGAACCAAATGCTGGGAGCGATCCTGGAAGAATGTCGACAACGGCAACAAGAAAAGGGGATTCTTGGGAAATAACAGGGAGAAAAATGTGGATAACAAATGGATCTATAGCTGATTTGGCAGTTGTTTGGGCTAAAGATTCTTCTTCAGGCGAAATTTTAGGCTTTGTTGTCGAAAAAGGAATGAAAGGTTTTAGTGCTCCAGAAATAGAAGGAAAGCTTTCTTTGAGAGCAAGTCGTACTAGTGAGTTAGTTTTAGACAAGGTTCAGGTTCCGGATTCAAACCGTTTACCTGAAGCTAAGGGTTTAAGTGGTCCTCTTTCATGCTTGAATCAAGCTCGATTTGGGATAGCTTGGGGCACCTTGGGCTTAGCAACTGATTGCTATCTTGAAGCATTAAAGTATTCAAAAGAAAGAGTTCAATTTGACAAACCAATTGCTCAATTTCAGTTGACTCAGAAAAAATTAGTAGAACTACATAGCGATATATCTTTAGCTCAAATAATGATGTTGAGATTTGGCAGGATGAAAGAGGAAGGAGTCCTCAAGCATCCTCATGTCTCAATGGCAAAAATGTTTTGTTGTGAACTTGGTTTAAGAGCTGCAAGAATGGCTCGATCAATTCTTGGTGGGTCTGGTATCTTGGCTGATTTCCATTGCATGAGGCATTCTCAAAACATGGAGAGTGTGTTTACTTATGAAGGTACACATGAAGTTCATACATTGATTCTTGGAAGAGAGATAACCGATTTAGACGGGTTTGGATAAGGTATGAGCACAATAAGAAAAGATGTTTTGGACAAAGGTTTTATTGAGGTTGTTGACCATTTAGGTTCAGATCTTACAGTTGTCAATTCAGCAAGGGTTTCTTTTGGAAAAAGAAAAACCACTTTTGATGCTGCAGACAGAGGTTTAGTTAGATACCTTGCTGCTCACAAGCATTACTCTCCTTTTCGACACATGTTTGTTCAGTTTCACATTAAAGCACCAGAGTTTGTCATGCGTCAATGGTACAAACATGTTGTAGGCATAGAGACATCTTCCTCTTACCCTACAAAAGATCATGCCTGGAATGAGATAAGTGGAAGATATGTCCCTGTTGAAGATTTTTACCAGCCTGAAGTGTGGAGAAAGCAATCGGAAGATAACAAGCAAGGAAGCGAAGGTTCTGTAGATGATCCTCAAAAAGCCAAAGAGGTGTTTGATGAGTTTATGAATTCATCACAAAATTATTATGAAAAACTTTTGAGCCTAGGGGTTGGAAAAGAGCAAGCAAGAATGATCTTGCCTTTAAATCAGTATACAGAAATTTATTGGACGGCATCATTTCAAGCGATAATGAATTTTTTGGATTTAAGGGATGAGAAAACAGCTCAGTGGGAAATTCAAGAGTATGCTAGAGCAATAAAAGAAGTTATGTTTGAGATTTTCCCAGAAACAACAAAAATATGGAACGAAGTTCACTGGGAAAAAGCTTAAAAACTTTTGAATGAATCTTTAGGAAATTCCCTTATATTGGTTGGTTGTGCAATATGGGCTCTTGCACTCTCTTTTTTCAAAATTGCTGAAAAGCACATTGATTCATCTCAAATTAATTTAATTAAAAATTCTGTTGGATTGATCATTGTAACTATTTGGATGTTTTCAACTGGAGGATGGAACCCTGGAGATGTTAACCTAGCATGGCAGCTTATGTTTATTTCAGGGGTGGTTGGCATGGCTGTTGGGGATGTGTTTTTTTTATCTGCAATAGGAAAATTAGGAGTTGGGAAAGCTACATCAATGGCGCTTTTAACTCCTGTTTTGACACTAATTTTGGAGTTTTTTCTATTATCCAGAATTCCAAGCCCTGGGTCTTTTTCTGGAATGTTTTTGGTTTTAGCGGGCGTTTTTTACCTCAATGGCCCTGTGAAAAATGTTTCCAAAGAAGGTTTTAGGCTTGTTTTCTTTGCATGTCTTTTTGTTGCAATTGCTCAAGTTTTGGCAAGATGGTCTTTTGACTTAAATCCAGATTTAAGCTTAGGAACATCCGCTTTTTTCAGGGTTCTTGGAGGGGTTTTGGGGATGGTTGTTATCATGGGGAAAGGGTTAAAGAAAAAATATATTTCAGCAATCTCTAAAGGACCTCATCTAAAACCCCTTATGCTGGGTTCATTTTTAGGTACTGGAATAGGCATGTGCATTTACCAAACAGCTTCCAAGTTGACAACAGCAACACAATTGAGCTTTCTTGGAACCACAACCCCAATATTTGCGATACCCATTGCGTGGCTGATTGCAAAAGAAGTTCCCGAAAAGCGTGTTATCGTAGGCGCTTTGATAGCGATAATAGGAGTTTCTTTGATCTTCCTTCTTTGACCTCAGTCATGATTCGTTATTATTCAGAATCGGTTTTGACCTTTGTTAAGTCAATAGTTTTCTCCAGGACTTTCTTGTCTCTAATTATCGTTATTGTGATTTGATTAGTTTTTTTGATAATTTTTTCAAATTCTTTTCTAACCGCTTTTCTGCCGTTTATTGTGATGATTTCATCATTTTGTTTCAAGTCCCAATTTTTTGCTTCTCCAGATAAGGCCTTGATCCGAAGGGGCCAATCCCAATTACCATTCTTGGTGAACTCTATGCCGATGTCGGAATGTACAAGCTCTTCATAATCGTCTTCATTTAAGCTGATTTCTTTTTCTCCGTTGATTCTCAACCAATCATTTGCCCATTCTCTTTCTTCTGTGTTTTGTTCAGGGAGTTTTATTGATATGTCCCATGTTTTCCTTATTGTTGGAAGAAAGCTTGTTTTGAAAATATTATCGTTCCTGATGTATGTTATGGGTGTTTTTAGCTCAAGGTCTTTCAAGTCTTTTTTTGTGATTTTTCCCGTGTTCAGATAAATGATTTCATCATTTATTGCGAGTCCGGATTTTGCTGCTGGACCATCAGGATAAACATGAGTCACCTTCAAAGGCCATGACCCTGATGTTTCCATGCCCAATTCGGCATTTTCATTTGAACTTGCTTCAAGATCAACTAAGCTCCAATCCCAATTTTCTAATGGCAATGGATCGGAACCTCTTATCCATTTATCGAAAAATTCTTCCCAGGCGTTATCTCCTTCAGTGCTGTTTTCAAGCCATTGCACTAAATCCTCTTCAGTGAATCCTGGACCCTTGTCATCATCCCACTTCTCTTCATAAAGCCATTTCATCATTTGATCTACTGAAACTTTGTTTTTGCTATCATGCCTTAATTTTGAATCCATAAAAAAACCAAGCATTTCCCCACTTGTGTAATAAGAGACATTTCTTTGTTCTCTAGCGGTGCCGCTTCCAATCCACGAGTCATATGATGAAAGTGCTGCGCTTGTGTTTGGGTATCCGCGACTATTTGCAATGGATTTTACTTTTCCTTCCATGTGACTCAAATAATCTTCAATTGAAATATTTCCACCTCTTGCCATTGTCAGGGTTCCAAAATAACTGGTAAAGCCTTCGCTCACCCAAAGAAGTGTTGTTGGTTTTGCTTCCGAATAACTGTAAGGAACCATTTCTGAAGGCCTTATCCTTTTTACATTCCATGCATGAAAAAGCTCATGGCTTGAAACGCTGATTAGCCACCAGTAGCTTGAAATATCACGATCAAAAATGCTTGTGCTGAAATAAGTTGTTGTTGAGTATCTGTGTTCAAGCCCTCCGCCACCACCGGGAAAAAGAAGGAACCAATAGTCTTTGAGGTCCCCGGGAGTGCCGCCAAATACCTCACATTGGGCATCGGTGAATTTTTTGAAATCTTTTGCAAAGTCAAAAACACTTAAGTCATAAGGTCCCCCTTCTCCTGAAAAAATGATATGAAAGGTTGCACCATGGCTTTCATAGGTAAGCTCTTGGTAGTTGGATATTTCAAATGGACTGTCATAAAGCCTATGTGCATTTTTTGCACAATAATTTTCTTCATCATCTATTTTATTTTTTATGTTTTTTGTCTTTTCACACTTTTCCAAACTGACTGCAACTTTCCAATTGGAAGGCATACCTTTAAGTGTTATTTTGTGTGGAGAATCAAGGTTACCGTTATGGATCATCATGAAGTCAGAAGGGTGGAAGTAGAGATGTTCAGGATTGAATTCAGACCCTGTTGCTCCTGGGCTTGCCAGATGGGCTTTGTATTTAACAACAACGGTTCCGTCCGGGCTTTCTACCATCCAGTCTGATGATTTCGTTTTTCTGATTTTTAGTTTTTTCCCACCTGCATCTTCTGCTGTCACATTTTGTATGAATTGGGCAGGCATATCTGCTTCATAATGTCCCGTAGTCCATATGGGAATTGAAAATGTCGGGTTTTCTCCAGCGTTTTCAGCAACAATAGTTACATCCAACAGGGAATCCGCAGGATTTGACATGTCTAATGTATGCCATAAGGGGATTAGTGCAAGTATCAGTTTAATCATATCAAGAACTCACCTCTTGTTTTCCATTCCCCTCTAGTAAAGTCAGGGAATTCTGCAGGTTCGGAACCATTTTCAACTGAAAGGATGCTTAGTGGAAATGGTGCACTCCAGGCTGCGCCATCATAGACATCCATATCCACCTTTCTTCCTTCAAGCAATGATGTCATCATCCTGTAGTTCATTACAAAATCCATTCCTCCGTGTCCACCAGACTTTCGTGCAATTTCACCAATCTTTTTCCACAAGGGATGTTCAAATTGGTTTTTTATTGGATCAAGATCAGAGCCCTGTTTCCAGGAGTGACCCCCTTCTTGTCCATCAAGATAAAGTCGTGCAGGGTAGTCGCAAAATGTTCCTTTTGTTCCAGAAACCATATTGATTCTTGAGTAAGGTCTTGGACTAACGGTGTCATGTTGTAGCATGATTGTTTTGCCTTTATTTGTTTTGATAATGCTTGTATTCATATCTCCACGAACATATTTTTCATTTTTTGCGGGATGTCCTGCCGGGAGTTTTTCCTTTGCCCATTTTGACATTCCAAATTCTGGAGAGCTCATTGAGACCATGTATTCAAATTTATCTCCATAATTGATATTCATGTATTGTGCGACAGGACCCAGCCCGTGTGTCGGGTAAAAGTTTCCATCTGCTTGTGTGTACCATTTTCTTCTCCAGTGGTCTTCATAATATGTATCATGGAAAAGAAGTTCTCTCAAGTCATGAATGTAAGCGCATTCAGCATGTGTCAAATCTCCAAATTCACCTTTTCTAACCATATTCAGAATCATCATTTCCCAGTAGTTGTAGCAGCAGTTTTCGAGCATGACGCAGAAACGCTGTGTTTTTTCTGAAACATTCACCATATCCCAACATTCTTTTATTGATGTTCCCATGGGAACTTCAAGAGCCGTATGTTTTCCATTTTCCATTGCGCAAATTGCCATTGGCGCATGCCATATCCAATTGGTTGCTATATAAACAATGTCAATATCATCTTGCCTACAAAGATTTTCAAAATCAGATTCACCATTTGAATATATTCTTGGTTTTTTATGACCTTTGTCAGTCACTCTTTTTGCAGCCCTGTCCGCTTTTCCTTTGACCTTGTCGCAAAGTGCAACAATTTTTACTTTATCTATATCTAAAAGATTTCCAACATGGCCAGAACCTCTATTCCCCAAACCAATAATTCCAACTCTGACCTCGTCTAGTGGAGCAAATTTTTTATTTATCATGGACTTGCCAACCCTCAAAGGATTTTTATTTTTTGAATCCAAAGAATATCTCTTTTTCATCTGTGGTATACCAATAAAACCCAAAGAGCCGAGAAGCTTGATTAAAGATCTTCTAGAAAAATTCATAACAAACCTCCAATTCAATCGTAGATTGAATAATTTAAGTCCTAGAATTGTAAGTTCTATGTGCGGAGTTGTTGCAATTAGCAATCTCAATAGTGCTTCTTCTAAAGTTGTCACTAGTCTATTTTCCCTACAGCATCGTGGCCAAAATGGAGCAGGTATTGCCGCAGGGGAAAATGGGACTATGAAGATACACAGAGGGCTTGGTCTCGTTAAGGAGATATTTAGTTCAGAAGAAATAAACAAGCTTAAAGGCAATTTTGCAATAGGGCATGTTAGGTATCCAACACAAGGTCCCGTAACAATACAAAACACCCAGCCTCACCTTGTCAATGTAAACAACTCTCCAGATGTTTGTCTTGCCAGTAATGGAGATATAGTAAATTATTCAAGTGAAAGAGAAAGGCTCTCGGGAATGGGTGTGAGTTTTGAAGGAACGAACGATGGAGAGTTGTTGGCGAGGATTATTGCATATGAGATTTCCAAAGGAAGCTCTATACCAAATGCTGTTAAGTCGGTAATGGAAAATATAAGAGGTGCTTTTAGTGTCGTGTGCATGATTGATGACAAGCTTGTTGTTTTTAGGGATCCATGGGGGATTAGGCCATTGTCTTATGGAAAAACAAAAGATGGATCTTTTATTTATTCATCAGAAACCGTTGGGTTGGACATTCATTTAATTTCAAAACAAAAAGAAGTTTCTCCTGGCTCTGTTCATGTTTTAGATAAAAATGGTAATCTTGAGATAACCCAGCTTGTTTCAAAAGAAGAAAAACATCATTGTATTTTTGAGATGATTTATTTTGCAAGACCGGATGCAAAGCAGTTTGGCGAGTCGGTTTATGAGTTCAGGAAAGAAATTGGAGCTGCCTTGGCAAAAGATGACAAAGATTTAGATGTAGATGCTGTTTTCCCAGTTCCAGATTCAAGCAATGTGATTGCTTTAGGTTACTCAGAATTTTCAAATGTTGATTTTGGTTTTGGTTTAATGAGGAATCACTATGTTGGAAGAACATTTATAGCTCCTGACCAGGTCATTAGAGATGAAAAGGTCAAAGAGAAGTTCAATCCGGTCCCAGGGTTTTTTAAGAACAAGAAGGTTGTTTTGATTGATGATTCAATTGTTCGGGGAAGCACTTTGAAAAAATTAATATCAATGATTAAAAAGGCTGGAGCAAAAGAAATTCACATAAGGATAGGTTCTCCACCAGTTGCTTTTCCCTGTTATTACGGCATAGACACCCCGACAAAGGAAGAACTGATAATCAACAATGTGAAGCTTGAAAACCTTGCAGAGTACTTTGGCGCTGATTCTTTAAGGTATCTTGATTTGGGGGATTTGAAAAAGCTCCCTGATTCTGAAAGTGATTTTTGTGATGCTTGTTTTAGTGGAGATTATCCTCTTGGAACAAAGGAAAAAATAATTCCGGTGTCAGAAATTTCTGATTAAAAAGAAATTGAAAAAAATCAAGACCCTGCTTATCAATCACGAGGATTCCTTTACAAGGAATGTTGAATCTTGGCTTTCCCTTGGGGGGTGTGATGTTGATGTTTCTGACAATATTTCAGTTGAGTGCTTGGAAAATTATGATCTTTTGGTCCTAGGCCCTGGTCCGGGATGTCCGGGGGATTGGCAGAAAAGTATTGATTTAATTGACTCTTGGGGCAATAGGCCCATGCTTGGAATATGTTTGGGTTGCCAATTAATTACACATTATTTTGGAGGAGTTGTTGAAGCTAATGGCAATCCTTGTCATGGAGAGAATGTGAAGATGTTTCATCAGAATGATTTCTTTACTGAGTATGATTCCCCATTGCTAGTTCCAAGATATAACAGTTTGATGATTAGGAATCCAATTCCAGATGAATTGATTCCAATTGGATTTTCAGAAGAGAATGAGGTGTTAGCTTTAAAGGGAAAGAATTTTCCTTGGGCAGGATTTCTTTTTCATCCGGATTCATTTTTATCTAATGTTAAATTTAATTCAAGATGGTTTTTTAAATGAAAATTTTTCGAAGTGAAAATCTCAAAGGGAGAGTCAAGGTTCCTGGTGATAAATCAATAACAATAAGAGCTTATTTTTTAGGTTTGATGCATCCTGTGATAATCAATAATGAATCTGTTGGCAGAGATTGCAGAAGCGCACTCAAGGCAATAAGGTCTTTTGGGGCAAAGATAGAAAGATATAGAGGGAGTTTAAAGGTTTCTCCCCCTTATAAAAATCCAGAAAATGTAAAAATTGATGCTGGTAATTCTGCGACTACTGCAAGGTTTTCTCTTGCATGGGCTGCATCAAACGGAATAACTGCGGAAATTACAGGAGATGAAAACCTATGTTCAAGAAGGGTTGGGGACCTAGAAAAAGATTTAATTGCCTGGGGAGCTTTTGTTAAGAGTGAAAATGAGCATTTCCCAGTCTTCACAAAAGGAAGAATAAAAGGAGATATTGATTTGGAGATAAATCCTGGAAGTGGGACAAGGAAAGGGTCTTTGTTGATAGCTTCTGCCAGCACGGGATTGGGTTTTTCCTGGAAAGAAAAACCCCTAAGCAGGGATCATTCTGAAAGACTTTATTCTTGGGCTGACTGTTGGCCTAAAAAGAGAACAAATAATGAACCAATTTGGATTGATATTCCTCCAGATGCTTCTGCATTTGCTGTTTTGGCAGGCTTGGCCGCTTTAACGCCAGGTTCAAGCATTTATTCAAAAGTGCTTACAAATAAAAGAAGATCTGGATTTTTGAGGTTGATCGAAAACCTAGGTGGAGATTTGAATATAGCCAAGGAGTCCGAATGGCCAGAATCAATTGGGACTGTTTCGTCCAGTTTTAATAAAAACAACATTCATTCGGAATTGATTGTTGAAGATCAGGAACTCATGGACATGATAGACGAAGTTCCTTTAGCTGCTGTCTTGTGTAGCAATTTAAATTGCAAAGTCACTTTTAAAACAAATGGCATATTGGGTAACAAAGAATCAAACAGGCTCATGTCTTCTTGCAATCTAGTCAATTCTTTTGGCGGTGATGCAGAAATTGTGGATGATGATTTGATTATCCATGGAAAGAGGGATAGCCTTGTAGGCGGAGTTTTGGGAAACTCTTCAGATCATAGGATTATTTTAGCTGCGGCTGTTGCAGGAGCTTGTAGTAAAAATGGAGTCGATATTGGTAATCCTGGCATGGGAAATGTTGCATTCCCAGGATGGGTTGACACCTTTAGATCACTCGGTGTAAATATCAAATGAAGAAAGTTGCAATTATAGGTTCCTCTGTAAGTGATTCTGCTTCGCCAGATTGGCACAACCAAAGATTGCTCAACAGTTTTGTTAGATATGTAAAAATTCAAAAAAAAGAATCCCTTAAGGAAAAAGAGCTTGTTTTGATTATGAAAGATTTACTTGCAGCAAATATAACATCCCCCTTCAAGAGTGTTGCTTATGGGGCAGCGGAAATGCTCACTAGTGAGGCGGTAAGGTGTAGGTCGGTAAATTTGCTTTATTGGAAAAAAAATATCTTAATTGGAGACAATACGGATACGTTAGGGTTCTTCAATGAACTTCAAAATAAATCAATTCCACGCAATAAAACATGGCTTGTTTTGGGATCTGGAGGTGCTTCTAGGGCTTGCAGTGATGCCTTGAAGAATCATGGATCCAAGCCAATTGTTGTTTCAAGAAATAAGAAAAAAAACACTGCTTCCAGGTTTAAGACAATATCTTATGATGAGGTGAAAGACTATTCTTCCAGTGTATATGGAATAGTTAATGCAACTCCTGAAGAATTGCCTTATGATAATTTTTCAGTGTTGAAGAATTGCGTTTGTGCTTGGGACTTGAATTACAAGAAAAGGTCAGACTTTTTAATTAAAGCTGAAAAAAGTGGTTTGCTGACTTTTGATGGTTGGGGGATGTTTGTATCTCAAGCAAGGCACGCTTACTTTAGGTGGGGTATATGAAAACTTACAAAGGTGGAATACATTGGGCTACAGCAGGAGACTCTCATGGGGAATGCCTTATAGGGATTATTTATGGGCTTCCCCCCGGATGGAAGTTTGAACCTTCACTTGCTAACCATCTTCTAGCGGAGCGTTCGAAAGGTTTTGGGCGAAGCCAACGACAAAGTTTTGAAAATGATACTATTGAGGTTATTGGTGGTCTTTGGAAAGGGAAGACAGTAGGTTCTCCATTGTTGTTGAAGATATCAAACAAAGGACAAAAAGAACCACCCAAAGAAGAAGATTGGAGAGTCAGGCCTGGCCACGCAGATTTTTCTGGAAGCATCAGAACGGGAATGCCACCAAAAGCGATTGCAGAAAGAGCTAGTGCCAGGGAAACCGCAATCAGGACAGCGATGGGAGGAATCGCTCTTTCTCTTCTGCAGGATTTATCTGATACAGAAATTTTTTCCTATGTCGAATCAATTGGAGATGTATCTTGTGGAGAGGTTGATCTAAGTGTTGAAAATAATTTGAATTGGCCAAATGAAAAGACCTACGATGATGCCATTAAAGCAATTAAAAATGCAGGGAAGGAAGGGACAACTCTAGGAGGTTCAGTATCCCTCATAATCAAAAATCTTCCTCCTGGGATTGGGGAATCTGATATGCCAATGAGCAAATTATCTTCACGACTTGGACAGGCTTTGTTAAGCATCCCTTCTATAAAGGGAATTTCTTTTGGAGAGGGTCTTGATGTTTCAGGAAAGATGGGTTATGAAGCTCATGATTTAATTGACGAAGAAACAAATTATGCTGGTGGCCTTGAAGGAGGGAGAACAAACGGAAAGCCAATCATTGTGAAACTTTGGTCAAAACCAATTTCAACCCAAAGAAAACCTCTCCCTTCAATAAATCTCAAAACTGGAGAAAAAACTGAATCTCCTTACATTAGGAGTGATGTCGTTGTGGTGCCAGCGATTAGCGTTATTGCAAAATCATTGGCCTCTTTAATTGTTTTGGAATCGGTTGGATCAATGCTTGGGAGAGGAACTTTTGATCAATGGACACAGCGTTGGAGCGATTATTTGAAAAGCTTTCCTGAATGGTTACAGAAGAAGTGAAAAAAACAATTTTTATTGCCGGTTTCATGGGAACTGGAAAAACCTCAGTTGGCAAAAGGCTATCAAAACATCTTGGACAAGATTTTATTGATACCGATGAAATTATTTGTAAAAGTAATTCTTGCAAGAATACAGAAGAATTTTTTTCAAAGGAAGGTGAAGGTTCTTTTAGGAAAGAAGAGAAAAAGGTTATTCTGGAATTAGCCGATTCTGAAAAGGTGATTTCTATTGGAGGAGGTTCAGATCAAGATCCAGATATAAAAAATTTCTTGAAAAAACAACATGTTGTTAGGCTTGTTGCTCCAATTGAGGAAATTGAAAAAAGGATTGGAAACGGTAACGATAGGCCACTATGGGATCGAAGATATGAACTTTACAAAGAGAGAGAAGATCATAATTCTTTAGGCATAAAGATTAACACCTCGGGAAGGTCAATTGGAGAGGTTGTTTCTCTTGTTTTAAGAACCCTTGGAACAAGCATAAAGATAGTCAACAAGAAACATAATATTATTTTTGGATGGGGTTCTTCTTCTTATTCAATTGATGAGACCCATTGGATTGGGGTGGTTGAAGACAAACTGTCTAGTTATTCTTTTGCATTTCCAAAAGGTGCTGTTCAGGTTTTGAATTTTGAAGGTTCTGAAAAGGCTAAGAATTACAAGAATGTCGAAATAATGTTGAAATCTTTTAAGGATTTGGGGCTTTCAAGAGATGGATGTGTTGTTGTCATGGGCGGGGGTGCAATTTCTGATGTTGTGGGTTTTGCGTCATCAATACATTTAAGGGGGGTTCCTATACATTTGATCCCGACAACCCTTTTAAGCATGGTTGATGCTGCAATTGGTGGTAAATTTGCTGTAAATATAGACTCTGTAAAAAATCTTGCAGGAAGTTTTCATTTACCAAAATCAATAAGGATAGATTCTTCATTTTTACCAACTTTGCCTTATGAAGACTACATCAGCGGAACTGCAGAGATGTTGAAGATGAGTTGCTTGGACAAGGTTTTATTTGATGATTTTTCCAAGGATGTTGAAAAGATTAAAGATCAAAATCTGGTTGTTCTTAATGAATATATAAAAAGGGTTGTTGCTTTGAAGTGTGATTATGTTGACGGGGACGTTTATGACAACAAGGGTAGAAGGATTTTCCTTAATTTTGGACATACTGTAGGACATGCAATCGAGTTGGCAGCATCAAGGAAAATCAGGCATGGAGAAGCTGTTTCTTTAGGAATGCTTGCGATTTCCAAGTGGGCAGAATTGGAAGGGTTGACAAAAAAAGGAACAGCTAAAACAATTGAAGAAAAGGTAAAGATGTTAGGGTTGCCAACAAATACTCAACCATTTGATGTTGATCCATTGACTTTTGTTGACTCTTTACAAAAAGATAAAAAGTGGACAAGTGGTGGTTTGAATGTTGTTTACCCTAAGGAAATTGGCAATTTGAAAGTCTGTAATTTAACAAACCCTCCTGCAGAAAAATGGTTAGACTTGATATCATGAAAATTCTTCTTTTAGAAGGGCCAAACCTTAACATGGTTGGCGTTAGAGAGCCTGAGGTTTATGGGGGGCTTTCTTCAAAAGAAGAAAAGTCAAAAATCAAGATTTGGGTTGAGTCAAAAAAAGCATTTTTGGAATTCAAAAATCTTTCAGGAGAAGGTGCCATAGTTGATTGCATAAATGGGCTTTCAGGTAATTTTGATGCATTGATAATTAATCCGGGGGCCTTATCTCACAGTTCCTTTTCAATACGTGATTCTTTGAAAGGTTTAGATATTCCAGTTGTTGAGGTTCATCTTTCAGCCGTTCATTCTAGGCCTGAGTCATGGAGGAAACAGCTTATTACAGCTGATGCAGGGCAACCTGTGATATCTGGATTCGGTTTTGAAGGTTACAAGATGGCTCTCAGGTTCCTGATGCGAGGATGCTAGTGGGTTATTTTTCGCTTGCAGTAAGTCTTTGGATTCTTTTTGCTGTTTCAAACAGGATGAATGATTATTTTTCCAATCATCCAAACTCAAACAAGAATCGAGTTTCAAAATTTAGTGTTGCAGGATGGGTTTTTGTGGGGTTTGGGGTTTTTGAAGCAGTCAATTCAGAGTTCTTTGCGACAATGGGGCTTCTTGAAGGGTTGATGTTTATTGTGATGATGAATTTTGGAGCAATTCCAATTATCGGTTTTTCGATGTATTTATCTGTCTTTTTCAAAAGGATCAAGTTGAATGAAGAGTAGGTGTGGAAAATATTATTATCATTGGGTTTACTTTATAGATTTGGACATATCTTTATTTAGCGAGGAGGATAAAGAAAAGTTTTTTATAAGAAACAAAAAATACAAACTAGGTTCGCCATGTATATATGTTGGTGAAACTTCAAAACACCCTAAAAAAAGACGTAACCAACATACAGGCAAATATAAAAAACCGGGAAAAACATCACTGGCATCCTATTGGGTTAAGAAATACGGAAAAGAGGGTTTTTCTTCCAGGTTTAGAAAAAGTAAAAGTGGTTGGACAATGATTAAAATGAGCGCCACAAAAGGAGTTTTAAAAAGAATTAAAGACAAAGCAAAAAAATTAGAAGAAGATTATGCTAAAGAAATACAAGATAAAGGTTGGGGTGCTTGGTGGAATTGATTTAGTCTCTTTTTGCCCATTTGTCTATCTTGGCTCCCGCAGGGTCATCCTCAATGCCGTAGACCTTTTTTCCTTTGTAGCTTTTCATAACAGCCCTGTCGAATCTCGCAAGTTCTGTTGCATATTGGCTGAATGCGGTATAAATTCCAGAAGATCTGTCAACACCTTCTATTCCCATTTCATTCAATCTTCTCCTGCATCTTTCAAGTTCTCCCATTGCATACAGTTTTTCAAATTCATGGTCGCGATCATCTTCGTTTAGGTTGAAAGGGTTTTGTTTGCTTCTCACCCAAATCTTGAATTGATTGTTTATGTAGAGGTTTTTTCGGTATGTTTCTTCGACATTTTTACTACGCTTTAAGCGCCCGAGCTGACCAAATCCAATATCCTTGCTTTCGGCGTTTTTCACGAGCATCACTAAAAAAACTGTTCCAATAGCTACAGCCAATAACATAACAATGACTGCAAGAATTGGATTGTTTGGGGCTTCGCTAGAGCCAAAACCAAATAACACAACGGTTATAGAAATTATCAAAACAGCTATCAGGTATTCTTTTACTTTTAGGCCTAGCCGATATGCTTGAAAGAAAAGGTATATCATTGAAAGATTCCAAATTAGGTTTGGAATTTCGTCCAAAGGTATCACGATACCGAAATCTTTTGTCATTTTCAAATATTCCAACATAATTGCCTATGGATTACGTAGTAATCATACTTTGGGGCTTAGTTGCTGCAAATATCCCAATTTTGTGTTTATAATTTCTAGGTTTAAACAACAATAGGAGTTATTGATTATGAAAAAATATTTTATCTTTTGCATGCTTTTCATTATGAGCGTCCTTCGATTGGATTCTCATACTTTTAGCAATCTTTCTTTGGAAGAGTCTGTCAGGGCTACTGACTTTGCTATTCTTGGAGAGGTTGTTTCTTATGAGTATCGAATAGACAATTCTGAAAGATTTTGGAAAAGGACATATGTGACAGTCAAGGTTCAGGAAGACCTGATGAACAATATAGAGGGTTTCCCAAGCTATCAAAAAGTTGGCGACAATGTTTACATTGAGATTGATCATCCAGGAGGAGTTTTTGAAGGCTTGACTACAAGGATTTCTGGTCATCCACAATTCTTTCCTGGCGAGGTTTATGTTCTCCATCTCTGGAATAGAGATGTAAGAAACATTGCTGTTCCTGTTGTTGGCTTTAGCAATGGAGCTTTTAGGGTTATTCCAGATAACAATGGTGTTGCCAGGATGTATGACTTTGAAGGCATATACCCAATAAAAGGTTTTATCTCAAGAGCAGTTACGGAGAGCCCATTGGAAATTATGGAGATTGGCGCTATTGCTACTGATGTAAACTTTGGTGAAACTGCTCAAGACGGTGTTCCTATAACATTGGATGCATTCCTTGTTCATGAGAAAAATATGTTGACTGAGTTGCGGGGAATCGAGTTTGAGGAGGGTGAAGAGTAATGGCTAAAAAGAATTTTAATTATTTCCTATTTCTCTGTATATTCCCAATCATTGTTGCTATAGCAATTGCGTTTCCTCAGAGTGTAACAACTCATGAATACAACAGCAGTGGTGGCGTAAAGGCAACAAGTCCTCTTGAATTCCATTTCAACCCTAATTTTTCTGGAAACAATTTCACACAGGAAGAATGGAAGACTCTTTCTCAGGAAGGAATGACATGGTGGCAATGGATTGATACCGCTGATCTTGACGGTATTCATGTTGCTGATGATGCTCCAAGATGTCCAGATTTTGGAAACAACCAATGGGACTGGTCTGTTTGTGATGACTTGGGTGGTGCAGCTGGTTGGGCAGTTTTCACATGGAATGGTCAAGGGCAGATGGTTGAATGTGATGTTGAGATGCATGAGAACAAAGCTCCAAACTGGAGCCAGGTAACCGTAAGGTCAATTTCTGCTCATGAATTTGGACACTGTGCAGGATTTGCGCATCCATTTGATGGCTTTGGACCACCGGAAGGTTTGGGTGATTTTGAATCTGTTATGAATTACAGCACCCCACCTGACCCTCCTGGAGAAAATAATTTCGGAGGTGGTGTTCATTATGACCCTAGAGGGCATCATGACGCAACTGATGCTTCTGGAAAATATCCATGTGGCAATCCGGAAGGTTGTTTACCTATTGAAAATCCGGATGATCCGGATGATCCAGGTGGCGGCGGAGACTCTACTGGAGCAGAGGCAATTATCGTTAGTGACAAGATTGTTGGTGAGGGCCCTGAGTCAACATTTAATTTTGATGGAGGCGATTCTGTTCCTAGTGAATTAGGAACTTATATAGCCGTTTATGAGTGGAACTGGGGAGATGGTACAAGTGATTTGATACCATGTTTAGACGGTTTATGTACTACATCTATAGCGCACACATTTAACCTGAATTGTACAGAGCAGCAACAAGACGAAAAAGGCAATTGTTATTATGAAGTTGCTTTGACTGTTGGAGATGATTTGGTACCTCCTAGTCTTGATGTTGATACTACAACAATCAAGGTAAAGAACCCGTTTGCAAATGAAGACCCTGTTCCTCTTATCAATATAACATGTATTGAAAACTGTAAAACCGATAACAACGGAAACATTCTTAATGAACCAAATCCACTCAATTTTTTCAAAGAGAGCGAAGATGGGGTAACGTTTAATTTTGATGGTTCTGGTTCATTGGATCCAGACGGCATTGTTGTAGGTTGGACTTGGAATTTCAGTGATGGAAGTCCTTTGGTTAACGACAGCGTTGTTGACCATGAGTATGTTGAAGGAGGATCTTTTCCAATACTTTTGACTGTTTATGACAATGACAATGATGATGGAAGCATGCCAACCCCTCCTTTTGTTTTAGTGCCTTCACATCCTCTACCGGTTCTTTTGGACTTTCCAGCAGATTCATTTTGTAATAGCCCTTATAAAAGCAGGTTTATTTCATTAGATGATGATTGGGATTTTGAAGATGATGATGAAGAGTGCAGGGTTTCTAGTTCCGATGACTCTAATAGATGGGTTAGGTTTGATGGTTCTGAATCAAATGATACGGATGGACTAATAAGAAGTTTCATCTGGAATTTTTCAGACCCTGATGATTCTGAAGGTTTCCTTGCTGTATGGACGAAACAATTCAATTACACAAGACCATGTTCTGCAACAGGCAATTGTGAAGTTGAAGTTGGTTTAAATACCTGGGATGGAAATTTAGGACCTGGAGGCATGGGTGATTTGATAATATCTGAACCTCCATGCAAAGAAGAGAGCACGGATGATGATCCAGAAAATTTCCAAGATACAAATGGAGACCTTTGTGATGATGATTGGACGATAGTTGATTACGACAGTTTGTTTAATGGTGGTAATGATGTTCCTGGGCAGATTACTTTCAGATCTTCTTTGAATGTTACGGATAATAATTCGTCTAAAGGTGAAGTCAATCTTGAAAACACTCTTCATACTTTCATTGTTGTTAAAGAGGAAACTGAATCATCAACTTCTTTTGTTAACAGCATTAGTCAGGCAGATGGTGTTGCATGTGCTGGCACAAAGAAAATATTCAGCATTGGTTCTGAGAAGAAGGGTTCCGAAATGAATGGATTCAACTATGAATGGGATTTTGGTGACGGTAACAGTATCGTTGGCTTTACCAATATAACTTTAGAACAAGGTATCTCCATTCTTTCTGGGGATCTTTTCTGGCGTAATTCTTTAGGTCAAGAAGGTGTCGTGGACAGTGATCCTTCATCCAACGTAATCATAGATGTTGATCATGGCACTTTTGATTCTGGTCTTGTTGGTCAAACTGTTAGCTTCTTTACAGATAACGGTATCTTTTCATGTGATGTTGTTTCTGTAGCTGGACATTCTTTCGAGTGTGACAATACATCAGTTGATGTTTTGGAAGGAACAGTTTACAGACTTCCACCGGAAGGTGTTTCACACTGTTACACGAACCCTGGGGTTTATGCAGTTGCTTTCGACTTTATTGAAGAAAGTTCAGTTATTGAATCAACTGGACTGCAAGTTTCAATAGATCCTTTCATTATTAAGCTAAATGAATTGGAAAGTGTTCAAGCTGTTCCAGGAACGAACAATTACAAAATTGTTCATTTCCAAATAAAGGAAGCTGTTTCTATCAGCGACTCCTTGTCTTTTGAAGTTAGAGATCTTTGGGCAGGTTTAAACGACCTCCAAAAGGTTGATGCTGTCAGAATCTATGAATCAGATGCGAGTGGAAATCTTGTCAATATGATTAGTGAGGAATTAAATCCGTTTTCTGAATCAACTTCATTTACAGTCAATCTAGATGGTCCTCTTTTGGCTGATACCTATTATGTTATAAGCTATGTTTTTGGGAGTTAAATTATGAGAAAAAATCTTAAATTATTTATTTTTATCTTACCTTTGTTTGTTGTTTCTTGCGGAGGTGGAGATTCAAATTCTTCATCCGGAGGGCTTTCTGGTGGAGGCGGTGGTGGTACTGCTTCTTCAACTTACGATTTCCAGCCTTTGATAATTCCTACGAAGAATGGAGTCGAACAACCTTCTTTACAGGGTAACCAAGTTACCTTGACGGTGGAGTAAAGTAATGATTAATGCACTAATTCTTTTTTACTTGTTTTTGAGTCCTTATACGGTTTTCCCATCTTCTGAAAGTGAGAATTTGGATGTCCCAGGGGGTTCAATTGTTTTTAGGACCAATAGAGATGGAGGTGATGAACTTTACATAATGGGTACTGATGGTTCCACCCCTCATCGTTTAACTTTTAATGGGATAAGAGATACTTCACCACAGATTTCTCCCGATGGAAGATACCTGATGTATTATGCCTGGGGAGCCTCTACTGATGAAACCTGTGCAAATACATTAAAAAATCCGAAGCACAAGGGGATTTTTGCTCCAGGTATTTGTGATGCCACTTCTGAAGATATTCTTGTTATTGATTTAGTAACCGGAGAAACTGAAACTTTAACAAAAGACTCAAGCATTAACGGACAGGCTCTCTGGAGCCCTGATGGGGAATGGATAACATTTGTTACCGACCTGGGCCAAGAATCCGAGATTGTCTTAATAAGCCCTGACTCTTCAAAAAAGGTTTTTGTAACAAGGAATTACTGGGGAGATTATTCTCCTTCTTTCACTCCAGATGGAAAATATATGATTTATGAGTCATACAGGCTTGAACAAGATGTTTATCCGCCAATTGGACATTATTTTCCAAAGCACAACCTCTATGAAAAGGATACAGTTTTAGAAACCTGGTCTCAAGAAGCTTACAGGGATTTGTTCATAGTTGATTTAAGCTGTATTTTTTCAATTGATTCTTCTGAAATTAAAGAATGGGAAAGTTTAGAGCCATATGATCAAAAAAACACATTAAGCCCTGAGGCTCTTTGTGAAGAAAGGGTAACTGATGAGGTTGATAGCAATATCAAACCACAGGTTTCTCCAGATGGAAAATGGATTGCGTATATGGCAAATAGGCCTGGGATAAGGAATTATCTTTATTTGATGAGTGTTGCCCTTAATGAAGATGGTGAAAGAGATATTGTTACTGTTATGCTTGATGTAGAAAGGGATTTTTGGGAAGACATGACTGATAAAGATGTTTTTTATGCAGAAGAGCCTTATATGTGGTTGGGAGCTAATAGATACACCTGGTCTCCAGATTCAACACAGATACTGATTGAGGCTAATCTTTATTCTGTCCCAAGTTTGTTTTTGGAGCCATCCAAAGGAAAAACAAGATTGGCGGGAAAGATGGAAGGTGGTCTTCTGGTGTCTATCTTAGCTGAAGCTTTGGTAGTCTACGATTTAGAGACAGGCGCAACAGCTCCTGTAAGACTGTCTAATTCTGTTGGTGTAGATCACAGTGGAGATTGGTCTCCAGATGGAAAATGGGTTGTTTATTCTGCTCAGGATAGATATCTGAGGCATGAAATATATTTAACTCATTTAAAGACTGGCTATACTAAAAAATTAACAACAAATAGAGTTGGTGACTTTGATCCAATTTGGGTTACTGGAACCTTAACTAAATGCGGTTTTGAGATAGCAGGAATGCCAAAGGGGAAAGTTTCATCTGATGTTTTTGAAACAATTGAAACCATCAGGCCTTGTCCATTGGATTAGTTTTTATTTTATAATAGCAGTTTGATTTTATTGATTTAGGAGGTTATGGCAATGAAGTTAATGCCGTTAGGTGATCGTGTAATAGTGAAAAGGTTAGATGCTGATGCTGCTAGCCCAAGTGGGATAGTTATTGCTGATTCAGCAAAAGAGAGACCACAGAAAGGTACAGTTATGGCTGTAGGTCCTGGAAAGAAGGAGACAAACATGCAAGGTACGGTGATTGTTGTTCCGATGAATTCAAAGGTTGGTGATACTGTTGTTTTTTCAAAGTATGGAGGAAACGAATTATCACATGAAGGCGAGGAGTATTTGATTCTTAGAGAAGATGATATTCTTGCAAAAATTAACAAATAGAGGTTTAATATTATGGCAAAACAATTAATTTTTAATACAGAAGCAAGAGAGAAATTTTTAGGAGGCGTTGAAAAGGTTGCTAAAGCTGTTGGACAGACTTTAGGGCCTAGAGGAAGGAATGTGATTTTAGACAAGAAGTTTGGTTCTCCTGTTGTTACAAATGATGGGATTACCATTGCAAAAGAAATCGAACTTCCTGACCCTTTTGAAAACATGGGTGCACAGGTTGCAAAAGAAGCAGCAAGTAAAACTAATGATGCTGCTGGAGATGGAACAACTACTGCTATTATTTTGACTGAAAAGATGGTTCAAGAAGGGCTAAAGGCTGTTTCTGCTGGAGCTAATCCAATGTTGTTAAAGAGAGGTATTCAGGCAGCTGTCGATGCTGTTGTTGAAAATCTTCAAAAAACAGCAAAGCCAATCAAGGGTAGGGAAGACATAGAGCGTGTAGCAACAATATCTGGAAACAATGATGTTGAAATTGGAAAATTAATTGCTGAAGCAATTGAAAAAGTTGGGAATGATGGTGTTATTACGATAGAGGAATCAAAAACCGGATTGACAACTGGTCCAGGATTTGTTGAAGGTATGCAATTTGACAGAGGGTTCCAAAGCCCTTATTTTGCAAATGACAAAGAAATGCAAAAATGTGAAATTGGCGGAGATGAAAGAGGGGCTTTGGTTCTTATATATGAATCAAAAATTAGCAATGCTCAAGAGTTCTTACCAATTTTAGAAAAAGTTGCACAAGATGGAAGGCCTTTCCTGATCATTTCTGAAGAAGTTGAAAATGATGTATTGTCAACTTTGGTTCTTAACAAATTGCGTGGGACTTTGAATGTTTGTGCAGTAAAAGCTCCTGGTTATGGAGATAGAAGAAAAGCAATGATGCAGGACATAGCAATTTTGACTGGTGGAGAATTCATCAGTAAAGACCTTGGTATAAAGTTGGAAAATGTTGAGGTAGCCCAGATGGGTGTTGCTCAAAAAGTTATTATTGATAAAAACAATACAACAATTGTGAGCTCTAATTCAGGATCTCCAGCAGTTCTTGGGAGAATTGATCAGATTCGATCTGAAATAGATGGTACAGATAGTGATTGGGAAAGAGAGAAGCTACAAGAAAGACTGGCTAAACTTGCTGGTGGTGTTGCTGAAATCCAGGTTGGTGCTCCAACTGAAGTTGAAATGAAGGAAAAAAAACATAGATTTGAAGATGCTCTATCAGCAACACGTGCTGCTGTGGAAGAGGGTGTTGTTCCTGGTGGAGGGGTCACTCTTTTGAGATGTGTTGACAAAATTAAAACTTTAAGTGATGACGATGTATCTATAAATTGGGGTATTAATGTTGTAAGGAATGCTCTTACTGAACCTTTGAAAAGGGTTGCTGAAAACGCAGGGTACGAAGGTTCTGTTGTTGTTGAGAAAGTTCAGGAGCAGAAAGGTTCAAACGGCTTTAATGCTTTAACAGGTAAATATTGTGATCTGCTCAAGGTTGGTGTTATAGATCCTCTAGTTGTAACAAGAAGTGCTTTGAGAAATGCTGCAAGTATTGCTTCAATGGTTCTTACAACAGAAGTCATGATTAGCGATTTACCTGAAGACAAAGAGCAACCAATGGGAGGCCCTCCTCCAGGAGGAGGAATGCCTGGAATGGGCGGATTTTAAATAAACAGGGGTGAATTTTTTCATCCCTAGCTTATTTAAAATAAAATCTACTTATGATTAAAAGGATTACTTTGTTTTTTGTCTTTTTAATTTCATTTGTTTTTACTGCATATGCGAAAGTTGTTGATGATTCCACTGGCATAAGACTCAACTTACCTTCTTCATGGGAATGTTCTTCAATGGGAGAAGACTCATGGGAGGTTGTTGTTCCAGATACGGAGTATTCTTCAGGAAAACACTTTAAGAAAGGTTGGTTAAAAGTTGAAGAGGTTGGAGATAGGTTTGTTTGTAATTCTGGCTCTAAAAAGATTCTTGACATAAGGTCTGTTCCCCTTTCAGTTTCTTCAGGTCAGGTTTCTACAACTGTTTTGAAGTCAAGACTGCTTCAAAGACATCTTGAAGAAAATCTTGGATTTAGCGTTTCCCAAAAAACTAGCTATTCAGACAATCATTACATATCAAGACTTGATTATCAAGATGCCAATGGACAAAATGGAGCTTGGTGGATAGTTTATAGTCAGGAATCAGCAACTTTGTACAGGATATGGATGACTGATACATCTTCTGTTGGAGAAAAAGAAATAGAGAATTTTGAGGAGATGTTTTTTACTTCCGTTTATCCTGTTGTTTTTGATATCGGCTTTATAGTTGTTACACAAAGATCAGCAACTGCTTTGACTTTTTTCTTGATAGGTGTATTTTTACTTTTATCTCTTGGGAAAAAAGGTGCTAATGATTTCATTAAAGGCTTTGAGGATCCAGGGGAACTTTTTAGTGATTTTGGAAAAGGAGAAACATTTTTCTACCCTTTGGCTTTGGTTTTGTGCTCCTCTTTCCTTTTTGTTGGTTTTGCAGCATCATTTAGAGGGATTCTTCTTTCAGCCATTAATGCTACATTTGTTTCCGCGCAGTTGGAAATGAACAAGTTAACAATTTTTTCCAATGTTGGGAATGATCCTGAAAAGGGATATATTGTTTTAGCTGGAACTGCTCAAAACCTTATTAACTTTTTTAGACAGCATGTTGACATGTTTATACAGTGGTTTCCTGCGATTGTTCTTGTTCTTTGGTTTACGAATTCATTGTGTAATTACCTAGGCTCTCTAGTGGTAAAGAGTGATTTGAGATTTACTCCTACATTTTTTGCTTCAGGTCTTTTGGCACCTTACAGTTGTATTTTTGGAATGGGGCTTTTGTTAGTTTCATTTACTCAGGGTTTTTCTTCATCTCTTGGAATGCTTTTAATCATTTTTGCCTCAGTGATGCTTTGCAGAATATCTGTTTTGGGTTTCGGACAGCTTTATAGGCTTTCCACATCACAGTCATATACCGCTATTCTGTTCTCAAGATTCATGTGGGTTATTTTTGTTGGAGCTATGATTTATGGCTTCCATACTGAGATGATTTCACCAGCATATGTTAATGCCAGTGTTCTTGATTATTCGTTAGTTCAGTAAATATCTAAAATTCATAGAATTTTATATAAGAATAATTTATAATCCTTAGGTTGTAAAGTATGAAGTTTTTTATATTAATTTTTTCTTTATTTTCTCTTCAAGCTTGCTTGATGAATCTTGGAGTTGGAAAAACTGTTGCAGAACAGACAAAAATTGCTCCTTTGGAGAAGACAAAAGAAGCAATAGATAAAACTCTTGAAGCCGCTCTTTTAGTGCAGCTTTCCTCTGATGTTTGTTTACAGCTGCAACTAAACGATAAAGATAATGGAAACCATGGCGTTATAAAACCACGTGTTGAAAACAGGGTTGCAATATTAGAAGGAACAATAGAGACTTCAGGACAAAAAAGAGAAGCTGAACGATTGGCAAAGTTGGTCCCTGAAATAAGGGATGTTGTAAACAGGCTTGAGATAATTGGCAGAAGGGATGCTACTGAAGTTTGTGAGTTTGTTGGATTTGGGCTTGATGAAGAGGATGATAAAGAAAAGGAGGAAGAGGATGATTCTAGTAATCCTATTGATCCAGGCTTGCCTGGAGATCCAGGACTGCCCGGAATTCCACCCATAATTCCACCAGGAGGACCAGGAAGAATTTTATGAAAGTATTAAAAATGTTATTTTGTCTCTTCTTAGCATCTTTTTCCGATGCTGATTTGGGAGATTTTGAAAGAAGTCGTTTTGAGGAAATTTATCGAAACTCAAGAAACAGTATAGTGGGTATAAAGGTTGTTAAATCCAAAATGTCCCCCTCTGTTTACGGTGATGTGAGCAATACAGAAATAGGAAGTGGTTTTATTTACGATTCTGAGGAAGGCTTAATCCTTACTACTGCTGCAAACATAAGAGATGCTAAGCATATAGGGATACTTTTTAATGATGGAAGGCAGGTTGAAGCCAAGGTTATTGGATATGATGTTCCTACAGACTTGGCCGTTCTTCAATTGGAGATAAAAAGACCACAAATTCCAGCTTTAAAATTGTCTGAAAATATTTATTCTGTTGGAGAGTCCGTTATGGTCATGTCTCCAAATCCAGAAGGAGTTTGTTGTAACACTTCCAAAGGGATCGTTTCTGCAAAAACATTATCAGGAAACAAGCTTGGAGGAGGCCTTTCTACTTTTTTCCAGTTTGATGCTGCTTTGAATGGTGGACAACAAGGAGGAGCTCTACTTTCTCTAAGGGGTGAGGTTATTGGTATGCCAACATTCCAGCAAAGAAATAGTGAAAATTTATTTTTGAATTTTGGTCTTCCAGTTGATGTGATGAAGATAATTCTTCCAGAATTGATAACAAATGGAAGATACCTTCATGTCGAATGGGGTTTGGACCCTGTTGGGATTCCTGAAGAAATTAGATTGAAAACTGGATATCTTGGAAACGGTTTGTATGTTCCAGGACTTTCTGAAGTTGGGTCTGGTTGGAGAAGTGGCCTAAGAACCGGAGACATTATTATTTCTCTTGATGGTGTTGACATATTAACAAATGAAGAATTTTGGTCTGTCTTTGGGTCCTGGATCGATCAGGAAAATCCCTTTATGAGAGGTCATGTTGTCACTATTTACAGGAACGGATCTTTCTTGGATTTTGATTTCAAGGCAGTTAGGAAAGTTATAGATTTTAAAGATGAGAGTTGGTTTTAAATGAGGTATAAATTTATGAATTTGAAAAATAGTTTTTTGTTTTTGTTTGCGGTTTCGTTTTTTGCATTTGTGTTTAGTGATGACGATCCTGCTTGGGTAGAAAGTGTTTCAACAAGTGTTGAATCTACAGTGACAGTTACTTCTGGTGGAGGAGATTTTGCTGGTGATAAATCAGGTTTTGTATTGGGTGGTGGATCTGGCTCTATAGTCACTCCTGAAGGTCATATAGTAACTAATTGTCACGTTATGGGTTGGGGAAAGCAGAGGTGGGCTTTTATAAGGCTCAATGACGGTTCAGTACAAGATGCTAAACTCCTTTTTAATAATTGCAAAATAGATGTTGCAATTCTTCAAATTGTTCCTGAGCCTGGAGAAGAAGGAACCATTTGGCCATATGTAGAATTCGGAAATTCTGACGAAGTTGTTCCTGGAGAGCAGGTTTATGCCATTGGAAACCCTGGAGACCAATCCAATTTCACCATGTACAAAGATTTTCTTTTGAAAAATACTGTAACTGCGGGCTCTGTTAGAGATAGAGTTCTTTCTCCGCAATTAGTTAACAGGATGCTTGGAGGTAACGGGGCTATCGGAGGAACATCGACTGTTTGGGATTATGGAATGGAACTTTCACACACTTTTGACACTGATGCCACCATAAATGGTGGAAACTCTGGAGGACCTCTTTTTGATGAAAGTGGTTTTCAGGTAGGTGTTAATTTTGCTGGGTCTTCAATGCTTGAAGGGCAGAACATGGCGATAGTTTCGAACGATGCTTCTAAAACTTTATTTGACACCATAGAGCATGGACGTGTTATCTACCCTTGGTTAGGGCTTTATGTTTTTATGGACAGGATGACACTCGAATGGTCTGATGACATTGGGATACAGGGGAGAAACCCTTTGGGTGGCGGTGGAGCTTTTACTGGAAGAGAGGGTTATGACCGTGCTTCAGACACTTTTGTTAAGCAAGCTAGAAATAAGGTAAAAACCCCTTTTGAGGTACATGATGTTTACCCTAACAGCCCTTCTGATGAAGCTGGTTTGAGGAAAGGGGACAAGATTCTCGAAATTGCATGGGATTTAAATGCAGATGGAAAAATTACAAAGAGTGAAATGAAAATGCCAGAGGATGCTTTTGAAGCCAGGTTCTGGATACGTTCATTAGACAGGGGAGTTAAAGTAATCCTTTCAGTTGATAGAGGCGGACAAGTATTCAACGTTCCTTTGTTATTGGGAGAACAACCAGGTGCTGGTGAGTTTGCTGGAGGAACTTTATGAAAAAGATAAAACTCTCTAAGAATGACAAAACTGTAATTTTCTTAGTTTTTTTGGTTATGTTTTTTTCTTTTGCAGGTTCTCTTTTTGCAAAAGAGGTTCCTACTTTTGATTTAGACACATCTCAACTTCCAACCGTAAAAGCTCTTGAGGTTATTGATCCTTCCTTGGCTTCAATTGAGGTTATTGAAAACAGATATGGCATTAGCCTATCTGGAACATTCACAAGAACAGTAGGCATAAATGGTTTTCCCGGAGTTGTCATCTCTCCAGATGGGTTTATTGTTACAACAGCAAAAAATATGGAGGATGCTTTAAGAATAAATGTGACAATTGAAGGTGTTAGATACAGTGCATCATTGGTTGGATCTGATAGATTCAATGATGTTGCTTTAATAAAAGTTGACAATTCTGAGACTTTATTTAAGGCAGCTTCTTTTGCAGACTCCGATAAGTTGGTTCAGGGACAGACTGTTATAGCTGTTGGTCGACCTTTACCAAACCAGCAAGCAGCTACAAGAGGGATAGTTTCTGCTTTAAGAGACTACTGGATGGTTAATGGGTATTTAATGCCAAATATGATTCAAACTGATGCTCATAATTTCACTTTTAACAGAGGCGGACCTCTTATTGATTTAAAAGGAAAGATTATTGGACTAATGTCTTTTTCTGTTCAAGAAAACTTGGGCACTCCCCAGTATTTGATGACCAGTGTTTTGGACTTGAATTTTGCTATACCATCAAATGTTGTTTGGGATACTGTTTACAAAATGATGCAAGGTGAAGAGGTTTTCCATTCTTGGGTTGGTGTTAGCTTGAGGCCTTTAGACGATACTTTAGCGATTTATGCAAATATCCCTGAAGAGTATTTGGGGAAATCAGGGGTAATGGTTCAGGATGTAGATCCAAATTCTCCTGCTTCTAGACAAGGCTTGTCTAGAGGGGATATTATTCTTGGTTTAACAAGGGTGAGAAGGCTTTACAACGGTGAAGAAAACACAAGCGAGGAAATCGTTTCCACCCCTTTGGAACTCGCTGGTTTGATTCGTGATAGCCATCCGCAGGATACTTTGGGTTTTGTTGTTTTGAGATCTGGACAGGTTGAAGAGTTTCTTATGAGCCCAGAAGATAGGCCTGTAGAAGCTCTACCTGGAACCATTTAAGCAAACTTTGAAGATTGTCTATTTTTTTCTTGTGTTCTTTTTTTTAAATGGATGTGCATACAAGGATGATGACTACCTCTTTAAAGTTAATGATTTTGTTTTTACAGAAAGTGATTTTTTTTCAAGACCAGATTTTCTTCTTGCACGTGAAGCAGGTTTGAAAAAGAATGATGCAAGTTATAAAGATCTAATTCAAGATGTTTTTTTGGAAACATTGTCTGTTCGAGAGGGTTTTTTAAGAGATTCAAAATCTAATTATGCTTTATCAGAATCAGCTGCAATAAACTGGGCAAGGTCAAATTTCGAAAATAATAAAAATTTAATTGATTTTTTAAAAAGAAATAATCTTTCTTGGGTCGATATAGTCATTCATTTTAATAAAAGATTGATGTATGAGGAAATTATAAATTTATATGTTGGAGTAAATGATTTTGAGGTTAAACAATGGTGTGAAAAAAATGAAGAGGTTTTGAGTTTTATGTGGACAGAATGGAGGAAAGGAACAAAACTTTCTTCACCTGAGAATATTCCAGAAACATATGCTCATCAATATTGTCGAAGTGCTTTGATACAGCATAAATCTTCAAATCCAATATACAAGGAAAAAGCAATTGAAGCAATTTCAAGAGGTTTAAGAATCGAATGGCCAAACAAATAAAAACTTATAAATCAAGGTTGGTCCTTGATAGTCGAGGGTTCCCTACTGTTAGAGTTGAACTTTTTTTAAGTAATGGTTTTTGTGTTGGTGCCAATGCTCCTTCAGGGGCTTCAACTGGTATTTATGAGGCTTTGGAAAAAAGAGATGGTGGGTCTTCATGGCAAGGGAAGGGGGTGGACAATGTCTTAAAAGACCTTGAAGAGGTTGTTATTCCAGAAGTTTTAAATATGGATCCAAGAGATCAAAAAGAAATAGACAATGTTCTGGTTCAACTTGATGGCACTTTTCAAAAATCAAAATTTGGAGCAAATTGTTTATTGCCGCTTTCAATGGCAATGTGTAGAGCTGGAGCTTCTCTTGAAAACATTGAATTGTTTGAATGGATTTCTTCAATCAGTAACTTAAAACCTTCCCTGCCTATTCCAACTATGAATGTTTTAAATGGAGGAGCTCATGCTAATAATAATTTAGACGTTCAGGAGTTTATGGTTGTTCCTTGGATAAAAGGAGATTTTATAAACTCTCTAAGAGCTGGAGTTGAGGTTTATCATGAACTAAAGTCGTTAATCAAAAAAAAGAACATGTCAATTGCGCTAGGTGATGAGGGTGGCTTTGCTCCAAATCTCAACAATAATCTTTCAGCATTAGATCTTCTTGCAGAATCTATTTCTAACTCTGAATACAATCTTGGAAAAAATATGTTTTTAGCCTTGGATGTTGCAAGTTCAGAATTACTTAATGAAAAAATGTATCAATGGGAAGATGGTCTTATCTCTCCAAGAAAGTTAACTTCAATTTATGAGGATTGGACTGGGAGATATCCAATAATTTCTATTGAGGATGGAATCGGGGAAGAGGATCTTGATGGGTGGGCTTATCTGAATTCAAGATTGGGAAATCAAATCAACATTGTTGGGGATGATTTATTGGTTACACAAGTTGAAAAAATAGATTTAGCAATAAGAAAGAAATTATGTAATACTCTATTGGTTAAATTAAATCAGGTAGGAACTGTTACAGAAACCATCAATGCGATCAAGAAAGTTAAATCTGTTGGTTGGGATTGGTCAGTTAGCCATAGGTCTGGAGAGACAGAAGATAATTTCATTTCTGACCTAGCAGTGGGAACAGGTTCAAAATACATAAAAACCGGAGCTCCAGCTAGAGGAGAAAGAACTTCAAAATATAATAGATTAATTTCGATTTTTTCAGATTTTCAAGATTTGGAATTTCAAAATATAGAATAAAGGTTGAAACAATGAGAGCTTTAATAACTGGAATTAGTGGTTTTGCAGGAAGTCATCTTGCTGAATTTTTATTAAGTGAAGGTGTTGAGGTTTTTGGTTTGATAAGGAGAAGGTCTCCTTTACATCATTTGGAAGATGTGAAGGATTCTATAAACCTCCTTGAAGGAGATCTACAAGATTCAACTAGTTTAAGGACTATATTAAGAGAGGCAAATCCTGATTGGATTTTTCATTTAGCTGCTCAATCTTTTGTACCGACTTCATGGAGAGCTCCAGCAGATACGATTAATACAAATATTACAGGACAGGTTAATCTTTTTGAAGCGGTTAGAGATTTGGATGTTTCTCCCGTTATACAGATTGCATGTTCTTCTGAGGAATATGGTCTTGTTCATCCTGAAGAAACTCCAATAAAAGAAGACAATCCTTTAAGGCCGCTTTCCCCTTATGCAGTCAGCAAGGTTGCACAAGATTTTTTGGGTTACCAGTATTTTCAATCGTATGGAATGAAGGTTATTAGGACTAGGGCTTTTAATCACACTGGCCCACGAAGAGGCGAAGAGTTTGTCGCAAGTGCTTTTGCTAAGCAGATTGTAGATATAGAAAGAGGAGCTGATCCAGTAATAAAAGTGGGGAACCTCGATGCTGAAAGAGATTTTACTGATGTTAGAGATGTTGTTGCTGGCTACAGGCTTGCTGTTGAAAGAGGGAAGGCCGGAGAGGTTTACAACATATGTACTGGAAAAGCAATTTCAATTTCTCTTTTGCTAGATAAATTAATTGGGTTATCTTCAATTAATCCAAAAATTGTGAAAAATCCCGAATTAGATAGGCCAAGCGATGTTCCGTTGTTATTGGGGGATTGTAGTAATTTCAAAAATAGAACAAAATGGGAACCAAAAATCTCCCTCGACCAAACTCTAGAAGATTTGCTTAATTGGTGGAGAAGCAAATAATTAAAAAATCTGGAAAATATTCAAAAATTGCTGAAGATTCTAGTTTGGGGCTATCAATTGCTATATGTATATGCGTAGGTGTTTATTTTGGACAACTTTACGACAAAGCAAATGGTTCAGACCCTACAGGGATTATTGTTGGTTTTTTGTTTGGCCTAGGTGCTGCAAGCAGATTGTTAATAAGAGTGCATAAAAGTTTAAATTCTTAGCTTTTTACAATGATGATCATTTATTCTTTTGTGACTGATTTTTCAAAAACCTGGCCAGAGGAATTTTTATTTTCTTTTCTTTTGGGTTTTTTTATTTTTTATTCTTGGATTCTGATAGACAGGTTTGTTAAAGAAAATCTAAAAAAAATAAATCAAGCTTTTGTAAAATCCATATCTTTTTTCCATTTTTTAATTTCATGTTTGTTAGTAATTTTTTATCAAAATTTACTAACCAAAAAAGACGCTGCTTTCTTTTTTATTGCAGGTTCTATTTTTGGATTGATAAAAATGGTAAAAAAGTCGCAAAAACCTTAAAAAAAATTTCAATTTTGAAGGATATCGATTTATGATTTTCAACTTAGATAGATATCTCTTAATTTATGATTTTTTTTGAATTGAAACCTGAAGAAAAATCGCATGATTCTCATGCAGAGAGTTCTCACGATGACCATGCACATAGCCACGATTCTCACGATGACCATG
>CAZDPU010000002.1:0-33885 GCA_964507645.1 uncultured bacterium | reverse complement strand
TTCTCACGATGACCATGCACATAGCCACGATTCTCACGATGACCATGGAGATAGCCACGATTCTCATCATGGCTGTGAACATCCAGATTATGCTTTATTAAATTTTTTTAATTGGAAAGGCATTGGCCCAGAAGGGGGTACTGTTCACACTTATGTTGAAGAGCAGCCTTGGATGCCTTCTTTTTGGAAGTGTTCTGGTCCAGGATCTTCCACACCGATGGGAGAAATAAATATGACTATGGCTTTCAATACTTTTATTGTGAGTGGAATTCTCATTGCTTTATTTAAAAAAGGCGGACAAAAAATTAGTTTCATTCCTGGAAAAATTCAATTGATTGCAGAATTTTGGGTTGAAAGCCTGACTGATTTTTTTTCAGCATTTGGCGGAGAGTATGTTGTAAGAAAGTATTTTGGATTATTGGGAGCATATTTTACTTTCATTTTAACGTTGAATCTTTGGGGTGTTATCCCAGGTTTTCATTCTCCAACAGCAGATATAAATACGACATTGGCTTTTGCTGTTGTTGGGGTTATCTGTAGTCTTGTTATAGGTTTAAAAGAATCGGGATTGAAGCATATTATCCATCATTGGATGGGAGAACCTAAACCTGGAGACAATCTAGCTAAAGCAATAGGGGCTATGTTGTTGTTGCCTTTGGAAATTACAGCACAATTCGCACGAATGGTTTCTCTTGCTTTAAGGCTGTATGGAAATATTTATGGAGGAGATGTTGTTCTTGCTGTTTTTGTTGTTCTTCTTGCAGATTTAGCTGTAAAGATTTGGATACCGTTACCACTACAACTGCCGGTTGTATTGTTGCATATCCTTGCTTCTGTTATTCAAGCAATAGTCTTTACAGCCCTGGTATCAGTTTATATATCAGGCTTTTGCTCTCATCATCATGATGAAGAGCACGATCATGACAATTAATTTATAGGAGGTTAATTATGTTTTTTGGTGATAACGTAGACGTTAATATGATAGCTGTAGCTTTGGCTTTCGCTATACCATCAGCTTGTGCTGCTTTGGGACAAGGAAGGGCTATCGCAGCTGCTTGGGATGGAATGGCTAGACAGCCTGAGGTTTCTGACTCAATTGGAGGAAAATTAATCATTGCTTTGGCTTTCCCTGAAGCTTTAGGTATTTTCGGTCTTCTTTTGGCTATATTATTGATGGGTAAAATCAGTTAATAATGGAAGTCAGTTGGCAACAGATAGCTGTAGAAGCTGGTGCTTTTGGTTTAGTGTGGTGGGCGTTTGCTAAGTTTTTAGCCTCGCCCATCTCTAAAATTCTCGAAGAGAGGAAATCAAAGATTCAAGGCGATATTGATCAAGCTGAACAAAATCGCAATGAGATGGAATCTTTAAAATCAGAGTATGAGGAGAGAATTTCTAAATTAGAAACAGAAGTAAACGAAAAAATTTCTGAAGCAATAAAAAAAGGTGATTCAATAGTCGCTGAGATGCAAAAGAAAGCAGAGATGGCATCCGAGGCAACGAAGGTCAAAATGCAAAAGGAAATTGAAGACATGAGAGAAAGGATCAGAAGGGAGATTAAAAAAGATGCCGCTGACCTGATTGTTAATGTTAGTGAAAAGTTTCTTACAGAGAAGTTGGATAAAAATGATGAAAAGTTAATTGAGAAATTAATGGAGGAGGTAAGTAGCTCTCTTGAGGCTTGAAGGTCTGTCAATCGGTGCTGCTTACGCTAAAGGAGCTTGGAGAATCTGGTCTGATTCCGAAACTGGATTAGTTGAATCAAAAAATTGGTTCAATTCATTTTCTGGTTTTTTAAAAGATGAACCAGGGTTGATTAAAGTCTTAAAACACCCTTCAGTTTCTTTAGATGAAAAAAACAGTCTTTTGAATTCAATTTGTAAAGATTTGAAAGCTGATAAAGATTTTTCTTTATTTTTAAACATAATTGTTAAAAATGGAAAAATTGAATACTTTGATCAAATAGCTCAAAATTATGAAGAGTTAGTTGATGAGCATGAAGGTATAAAAAGAGGTATTTTGGAACTGACAAATGAAATTCCAAAAAAACTTTTAACTGGTTTTGAAAAAGATCTTGGCAAAAAACTTGAATGTAAGGTCGTTTTGGAACAAAAAATTGTTAAGGGTTTGATTGGTGGTTTCAAATTGCGCATGGGAAGATACATGGTTGATGCAAGCGTCCAAGGCTCGTTAAGGAAAATTAAAAAATCGCTTGCAGGTAATTAGGAGGAAAAATGAGTAAATTAAGAACTGATGAGATTGCATCTGCATTAAAAAAATCTTTGGATAACCATAAGGACCAATTAAAACTTGAAAGTGTTGGTACTGTTATACAGGTTAGAGATGGTATTGCCGAAGTTTATGGTTTGGATAGTGTCCAGGCTGGAGAAATGGTTGAATTTGAGCCAGGAGGAGAAAGAGGCTTGGCTTTAAGTTTGAATGAAGGTTCTGTTGGTGTAATTATTCTTGATGACTACAAAGGGATCAAAGAAGGAAACACAGTTAAAAGATCTCAAAGGCAGCTAGATATCCCCACAGGAGAATCTCTTTTGGGTAGAGTTGTTGATGGGCTAGGAAGGCCAATAGACGGAAAAGGCGAAATTATTGGAGCCTCTAATAGGCCAATGGAGATAATCGCACCAAGAGTTTTGGAGAGAAAGGCTGTTCATGAGCCACTTCAAACAGGTTTAAAAGCTATAGATTCAATGGTACCAATTGGAAGAGGGCAAAGAGAGCTTGTTATTGGGGATAGGCAGATTGGAAAGACAGCAATTCTTATTGATGCAATTATCAACCAAAAAAATACTGATGTTTATTGTGTTTATGTTGCTGTAGGACAAAAGGCTTCTGCTGTTAAAGAAGTTGTTGAAGCTTTGGAAAAGGCTGGTGCCATGGAATACACAACAGTTGTAAGTTCCCCAGCGAGTTCTCCAGCAGCACTACAATTTTTAGCACCATATGCTGCTGCAGCAATGGGAGAGCATTTCATGTTTGATGGCAAACATTCTTTATTGCTTATTGATGATTTGTCAAAACAAGCAAATGCTTATAGGGAAATTTCATTGCTTCTCAGAAGGCCTCCAGGAAGAGAAGCTTATCCTGGAGATGTTTTTTACCTTCATAGTAGATTGCTTGAAAGAGCAGCTAAACTAAGTGACAAACTTGGTGCAGGATCAATGACATGTTTGCCGGTTATTGAAACGTTAGAGGGAAATGAAACAGCTTATATCCCCACAAACGTTATCTCAATTACTGATGGTCAAATATTTTTATACCCTGATTTGTTTAATGCTGGCGTCAGGCCTTCAATCAATGTAGGACTTTCTGTTAGTCGTGTAGGTGGTGCTGCTCAAACAAACATAATCAAAAAGCTAGGAGGAAGCTTAAGGCTTGAATTGGCCCAATACAGAGAAATTGAAGCTTTTGCAAAGTTTGGAAGTGATCTGGATGAAAGAACTCAGGCAAGGTTAAACAGAGGTCAAAGAATGGTTGAAATTCTTAAACAACCACAATACAGCCCCATGTCTGTTGGAGAAATGTCTTTGGTTCTCTATGCTGGAACAAAAGGTTATTTGGACGAGATAGAGGTAAGGGATGTTTCAAAATATGAAAATGAAATATTGAGTTTTGTTAATCATGAAGATTCTGATTTAATAAGCCAGATAGACAAAGAGGCTAAATTAACTGAAGATATTGACAAAAGGCTCAAATCTGTTTGTGAGAAGTTTGGTAAGGTGTTTAAGAAAGGAGAGTAATGGCTGGATTACGTGAAATTCAAGGACAGATTCGTTCTGTCAAAAATACTGCTAAGTTAACCAATGCTATGAAGATGGTTGCTTCTGTGAAGTTGGGAAAGTTAGAACAGAAAACAAAAGAGGGATCTCAATATCATGATGCTTTTGAAGGGCTTTTTAAAAGGATAATGAATATAGTTGGGGAGATAGATCACCCTCTTTCCAAAGATCCCAAGGGTGGAAAGCATTTGTTTGTTTTGATTACGGGAGATAAAGGTTTTTGCGGTGCTTACAACTCAAACGTTCTGAAGCTTTTAGGAGAAAGGGTGAATGCTTTGAAGCTTGAGAGGGATGACTACGCAGTTTATTCAATTGGTAAAAAAGGAAGATCTTTGGCCCTTTTTAGAGGGGTTTCTTTGTTGGAAGATTACACTGAAAATTTATCTTCAGATCTGCCAGACGAAGATATGAAAGAAATTTTAGGAAAACTTACTGATGGCTATATTTCAGGAGATTGGAGAGAGGTTGAGATACTTTATACAAAATATGTTAATCAATCCAAGTACATAGCCAGCAGTTCAACACTTCTTCCTTTCAAGATTGAAGAAAGTGACGAAAAGGAAGATATAGGATCTTGGATTTTTGAACCATCGCCGGAGATTATTGCAAAAATGTTGGTTCCAGTTGCTGTCAGGGGAATAGTATTTAGAGCACTACAAGAATCTTTGACTTGTGAGCAAGCTGCAAGGATGATTGCTATGACTCAGGCAACTGACAATGCAAAAGACATAGAAAAACAAAAACAAAAATTATTTAATAAGTTGAGGCAAGAGGCAATTACAAGTGAGTTATTGGACATTATTGGAGGAGCCGAAGCTATAAATTAAGGAGAGGTTTATGAGTAAAAATACAAAAGCTAAAGTTGTACAAGTACAAGGTGTTGTTATTGATGTAGCTGTTGAGTCAGGAAATTTGCCAGAACTTTTAGAGGCAGTTGTCTTAAAAGGAGATGAGCTAGTTGGATCGAATGGGGAATTGATTTTAGAGGTAATGCAACATCTTGGAGATGACAAGGTTAGATGTGTTGCTATGGGTTCTACTGACGGTGTTTGGAGAGGAATGGATGCTGAGCTTACTGGAGCGCCTATAAGAGTTCCTGTCGGCAAGCAGACCTTGGGAAGGATGATGGATGTCTTAGGTAATCCTATGGATGGAGGAAAAAAACTTGATTCAAACAAAGAGGTTACGAGAGCAATTCACCAATCAGCTCCAGAATATGAAAACCAATCTACAGTTAGTGAGATTTTCGAAACAGGAATCAAGGTTATTGATCTTCTGGTTCCTTATGCAAAAGGAGGAAAAATAGGTCTTTTTGGTGGGGCTGGTGTTGGTAAAACAGTTTTGTTAACTGAATTGATCAATAATGTAGGTAAAAAACATGGAGGTTATTCTGTTTTTGCTGGTGTTGGAGAAAGGTCAAGAGAGGGAAATGATCTTTGGCATGAATTAGGAGAGGCTGGAGTTAGAGACAAGGTTGCTTTGATCTTTGGACAAATGAATGAACCTCCAGGGGTTAGGTTTAGAGCAGGGTTAACCGGGGTTACTTTGGCTGAGGGTTTTAGAGACTTGGATGGAGGTCAAGATATATTATTTTTCGTAGATAATATATTTAGATTTTTGCAAGCAGGATCAGAAGTATCAAGTCTTTTGGGAAGAATGCCTTCTGCTGTTGGTTACCAGCCAACACTTGCAACAGATATGGGAGCTCTTCAGGAAAGAATCACTTCAACAAAAAACGGTTCTATTACTTCAGTTCAAGCAGTGTACGTTCCTGCTGACGACTATACGGACCCTGCTCCAGCAACAACTTTCGCACATTTGGATGCAACAACCTCATTAGATAGAGCTTTAGCTGAATTGGGCATATACCCAGCTGTTAATCCACTTATTTCAAGCAGCAGAATGTTAGATCCAAGGTTTGTAGGAGAACATCATTACGGTGTTGCAAGAGATGTTCTCTCATTGTTGCAAAAATACAAAGAACTACAAGACATTATTGCTATTTTGGGAATGGAAGAGCTTTCTGAAGAAGATAAACTTGCAGTAAATAGAGCAAGAAAAGTTCAAAGATTCTTAAGTCAGCCATTTTTTACAGCTGAGGTGTTTACTGGAAATCCTGGGATATATGTTGAAAAGGAAAAATCTGTTGAGTCCTTTGAAAAGATAGTGAATGGAGAAGGTGATGATTTGCCAGAAGATGCTTTTTATATGGTTGGTGATTTCGATAGCGCTATCAAAAAGGCGGAAAGTCTTTGAAATTGACAATTCTTTCACCAAGAGGGAAACTTTTAGATTCTGAAACTGACTCTCTCATTATGCCTTTTGAAAGAGGTTATATTGGTGTAAAGGATAATCATCAATCAATGACCGGGCTAGTTGTTCCAGGTACTTTGTGGATAAAAAACAATAACAAAGAAGAAGTTCGATTTGTTTCCAATGGATTTGCTGAAATCAAGGACAACAGGGTTCTTTTGTTAACAGACGCTTCTGAACTAAAGAATGAAATTAACAAAAAAAGAGCCGAGGATTCCTTAAAGAGGGCAAAAGCGAGGATGTTGGAAAAAAACATTAACAAAAAAAGAGCCGAGGATTCCTTAAAGAGGGCAAAAGCGAGACTCAATGTTGTTCAGGGGGATTTTTTAAACGTCGTTAAGTAAGACAGAAATCAAAGGTGGAAAACCCTTGAGAGGGAGTTTTTACGTGCAACCTTCAAAGAATGCCGTTTTGCCAATCCTTGCATCAACAATTATTGCAAATGATAGGTGTAGGCTTTATCCAGTTGTCAAAATATCTGACGTAGATGTAGCTGTAGAAATTTTAGAAAAATTAGGAGCTACATGTGATTGGAGGGATGGGGGCATAGATGTTGATACAAGAGGGATAAAAAGCAATTCCATTGATCTGAATTTAAGTAAAAAAATGAGAGCAAGTGTTTTGTTCTTAGGAGCACTCTTGGCCAGGTTTGGAAAAGCAAAAGTATTTTTACCAGGTGGTTGCAAAATTGGGAAAAGGCCTATAGATTTCCATTTGTCCGGTTTTGAATCTCTCGGTTACAAATGTTCTTATAAGGAAAATGGATTAATTGAGGTTTTTTCTAACAAAAAAAATATTTTAAAAAACAAAAGTTCAATAAATTTAGTTGGTGTTAGCGTTGGGGCAACAGAAAATGTAATTATGGCATCTTTGTTTTTGAATAAAGAAATCACCATAAACAATACAGCAAGAGAGCCTGAGGTGATTGCTTTATGTAAAGCTTTGAGAAAGTACGGTGTGAAGTTCAAAGGTGTTGGAAGCTCTTCAGTAACTTTAAGACCATCTAAAATCTCTGGAGGAAGATTAAGAATTCCTTCAGACAGGATAGTTGCTGGCACTTTGGCATGTTGTTTTTTGTCAACCAAAGGGTCTGGAAAGATATACAACTACCCCTTTGAAGATTTGGAGTCTTTTACTTCCTTACTCTCCCTCATGGGGGCAAAGGTCAAAAAAAGAAAAGGATATGCTTTAATAGAGTCTCCTAAAAAAATAAAACCTGTTAGCTTTCAAACAGCTCCCTATCCAGCATTCCCAACAGACCTACAACCATTGATAACTTCTGTTTTATGTAAGGCAGAAGGGTCCAGCAGGATTGTGGAAACAATTTTTGAAAAAAGATTTTTACATTTGAAACAGTTGGAAAAAATGGGTGCAAAAATCAAAATAAAAAATCAAGAATGTATTATTGAAGGTGTTAGGAAACTTCATGGAGCCGAATTAAAATCAAGTGACTTGAGATGTGCAGCAGCTTTGATTGTTGCTGCTTTGTCAACTAAAGACAAGTCTGTTTTGATTGATAAGGGTTATTTGGAAAGAGGTTATTTTGATTTTATTGATCAACTGAAGAAGAATGGAGTGAGTATAAATTGAAAGATTTTTTGAGGAAGTATTTGGCTTGGTTTTTTCCGGGAATGAATATCAAGAGATGGACATGGTTAGCGTTATTTGGGCTTATCGTATTTAGTATTGGAGTTCATGGATTTTTGGTCTCAAATATAGATAAAGAACTTTCTCTTTCCTTGTCGGTTTTTTTGTCTGAAGAGGTTTTCTTTACTAATTTTTTCTTAATTGGTGGTTTTTTTATTTTTGTTTTGGGTGTTTACAGAATAAACCAAATATTAATCAGGTCAGTAAGTAAGGATTTGAAAAAGGGACAGCTGGCAGGCAAAGTTTTTGTAGACCAGGTTCTTTCCCACAGGATGTCTGTAACTGTTATTGGTGGAGGGCATGGTCTTTCGACCTTACTTAGAGGGTTAAAAGCTTGGACAACAAATATCAATGCCATTGTTACAGTTGCAGATTCAGGGGGCTCAAGCGGGATGCTTAGAGATGAATTTGGAGCAATACCTCAAGGAGATATAAGGAATTGTTTGGTTGCATTAGCAGAAGACGAGTCTTTTATGGAAAGGTTTTTTCAATATAGGTTTGAAAAAGGAAAAATCAAAGGACACTCTCTAGGAAACCTAATCCTTTTTGCACTTTCTGAACAAGAGAAAAATCTAGCAAAGGGAATAGGTGATATAGGAAAAATTTTTAATCTTATGGGTTCTGTTATACCTGCAGCAAATATGCCTTTAACTTTAATTGGAGAAAAAGAGAATGGGGCCATAGTTGAAGGAGAGGCAAATATTCCTGAAAAAGAGGGACGCATTGTTAAGCTCTGGCTTAAAGAAAAAAATGTAAAAGCTACAAAAGAAGCAATAGAAGCGATCAGGAAGTCTGATTTAATAATTTTTGGCCCAGGGAGTTTATTTACTTCCGTTCTTGCTAATCTTCTGATCGAGGATTTATCAAAAGAAATAAAGGATTCAAAGGCTTGTAAGATTTATATTTCAAATATGATGACCCAAAAAGGAGAAACAAACAACATGTCTGTTGAAGATCACATGTTTGAAATAGTTTCAAAAATTGGAAATCTTGATTACATAATACTAAATAAAGAAGTTTCAGAAAAACAAAAAAAGAGATATGCGGAAAGAGGGGTCGCTCCTTTGGAGTATGATTTAATAAATTTATTAGCATCAGGGGTTAAACCTGTTGTAAAAAGTTTTACAAGTGAAAAAAAGTTTGCTCACCATGATTCTGAAAAATTGGGTCAATGTGTATATGAAATTGCTAAAAAATGGAGGAAAAAGAAATGAAAATAAAAATTGCAATTAATGGATTTGGAAGAATAGGGAGACTTGTTTTTCGTTCTGCATTTAGCAGAGAAGGTGTTGAAGTTGTCGGTATTAATGATTTAATGCCCGTAGGCACTTTAGCTCATTTACTTAAATATGACTCAGTCTATGGAAAATTTCCTTTCAAGGTTTCTTCAGGTGATTCAAAATTATGTGTTGGCGATTCTGAGATTCCTGTATTCAGTTCTCGCAATCCTGCTGATTTACCATGGGGGGAAATGGGTGTTGATTATGTTGTTGAGTCAACAGGTATCTTTAGAACAAAAGAAGCTGCTTCTTCACATATAAAAGCAGGTGCTAGAAGGGTTATCATTTCTGCTCCTGGAGCAGGTGAAATAGACGGAACATTTGTTATGGGGGTTAATCATCAAGAGTTTGACCCAGCGAAAGATTTCATTGTCAGCAATGCTTCCTGTACAACAAACTGTCTTGCTCCGATTGCGAAGGTTCTAAATGATAATTACGGAATCAAAGAGGGTTTAATGACAACAATACATGCCTATACAGCCGGACAAAATTTGATTGATGGCCCTAATAAGGATTTAAGAAGAGCAAGATCTGCTGCTTTAAATATTGTCCCAACAACAACAGGGGCAGCCAAGGCTATAGGTGTTGTTTTGCCAGAACTTAAAGGCAAATTGAACGGAATGTCTATCAGGGTTCCAACACCGACAGTTTCGCTTGTCGATCTAACTGTAAAGGTTGCAAATCTCCCAAAAGATACAGGCGAGGTTAATTCAAAGTTTGAACATGCAAGCAAAAATGAGCTTAATGGATTTTTGGGATATGAAGAAACTCCCTTGGTCTCAAAAGATTTTGAAGGGGATTCAAGGTCCTCGATTTTAGATTCTGCTTCTACTTATGTTATGGGCTCATTAATCAAGGTTCTTTCTTGGTATGACAATGAAACAGGATATGCAACAAGGGTTGTAGATCTTGCTGAATACATGGCGGAAAATGAGTGATTGATAAAAAATGGTTTAAAAAATTTAAATCAAAAACTGTACTTTTAAGACTTGATTTAAATGTGCCAATTTTAAATTCTGATATTCTTGACGAATCACGAATAACCCAATCTTTAGAAACTGTCCAGGGTTTGTATGAGGTAGGTGCAAAAGTTATTGTTGTGACTCATCTCGGAAAACCAAAAGGAGAGAGCAGGAGCGATTTGACATTACGTCCAATTGTTGAAAGTTTTGCTCAACATTCAAAATTACCTTGTTTTTTGCATCTAGGACCGCTTGTGAAAAAAGAAATAAAAAAACAACTCAGACATTCTGTTGTTTTTTTAGAAAATATCAGATTCAACAAGGGGGAAGAGTCTTGCGCAGATTCTTTTTCGAAAGAGCTAGCAGGACTTGCTAGTCATTTTGTCAATGACGCTTTTTCTGTATCTCATAGAAAGCATGCTTCTGTTGTTGGTGTTGCTAAATATTTACCATCATCCCCAGGTCCTTCAATGATGCATGAAATAGAAAACTTAAAAGTTTTATTGAGTGGTCCAAAAAAGCCATTTTGGATTGTTATGGGTGGAGCAAAATTAAAAACAAAAATACCTTTAATCGATGCTTTAAGGGAAAGGGTTGATGGATTTGTTTTAGGGGGAGGAATTGCAAATACTTTTTATAAAGCGTTAGGTTTTGAAATAGGAGAAAGTCTTTATGATTCTGAAAATATTTCTTGGGCTAAAGATTTTTTTAAAAAATCTCAAAACAAAAAATCACCTGCTCTAATTCTTCCAGAAGAGGTTTTAGTAAAAACTGGAACAGGTTTTAAGAAAAAAAAATATACTCAAGTTTCGAAAAATGAGAATATATTAGACACCACTTTAGATTCCATATCAAATTTATTTGAAAACCTTGATTCTGTTAAAACAATTTTTTGGAATGGGGCTTTTGGAGCTTTTGAGATGAAGGGTGCTGCAGAAGGAACTTTAACTTTGGCGAAATTGCTTGGAGACCATTCTGCAAAAGTTTATATCGGGGGAGGAGAGACGCTTGCTTCAGTGAAAATGGCGAATGCTGAAGATTCTTTTCATTTTAAGTCAATGGCTGGGGGTGCTACTTTATACTATCTTTCAGGTAAAAAATTGCCTGGATTGGAGGTCTTGAAATTATGACAATAATTGCTGGAAATTGGAAAATGAATCATGATTCAGAATCATGCATTTCTTTTTTAGAAGAGTTTGAATCTTATGGAAAAATTCCAAAAGGTATTAAGGCTGTTGTATTCCCAACTTTTTTATGTTTAGATTCTTTTTTGAAAAAATCATTGACTATTGATGTTGGAGCCCAGAATGGATATTGGGAAAAAGATGGAGCTTTTACTGGGGAGATTTCAATTTTTGATTTAAAAAACATGAATATAAATTGGCTTTTAGTTGGACATAGTGAAAGGAGGCATATTTTCGGGGAAGATTCAGATTTGTTGAAAAAAAAGGTCGAAGTGTCTTTGAGCCTGGGGATAAAAACAGTTTATTGTATTGGTGAAACAATGGCTGAAAAAAAAGACGGTAGAACCGAAGACGCTTTAAGGGCTCAGCTCAATTCTGTAGGTGATTTTCTTTCTGATGAAAACTTAATGATAGCCTATGAGCCAGTTTGGGCAATAGGGAGTGGTATCCCTGCTGGTTCTGAAGATGCCAACGAGGCTTCTGGCTTGTGTAAAAGGTTTTGCGATCGTGACGTTCCAGTCTTATATGGAGGTTCGGTCAACAGTAAAAACATATCAAATTATCTGGAATCAGGTTTAGTCAACGGGTTTCTAGTTGGCGGAGCAAGTTTAAATGCGAGAAGTTATAGAGATTTAATTGATGCTGTTGTAAATTGATGCTCAAAAATTCAAAAATTCCAAATTTCTTATATCCTGTATTTATCCTTGGTTTTTTTGGAGTTTCTGTCCAGGTTTATTTAAGTGATTGGTCAAGTGGAGATTGGAGAAAGATAGTAATTTTGGCAATTGTTGCTTTCTTAGCTGGGTATTTTTTTTCAAGGCAAAAGGCAAATATTGCTTGGAATTTTTCCATAATCACTGCAATAGTTTCTTTTTTGCTGCTTATTGTTGTTTTGTCTCTGCCTGAAATTCGAAATATTAGATCATGGATACAGATAGGTTCATTTACCTTTCAACCTTCTGAATTGGCGAAGGTAGGTTTGATAGTTGGCAATTCAGTAATTCTTGGGGGAAGAAATGGGAGAGGCTTAGGACCTCTTAAAGGCTTTTTCTTTTGTTCTGTTATTAATTTATTGGTTTTTTATCTTTTAAGCCTACAACCTGAGGTAGGAACTGTGATAGTTATGGCTGGGATAACTTGGCTTCAGGTTTTATGCTCTAAAGTAAGCAAGTTTTTTAGTGTTCTTTTACCCATCTTGGCAATAGGAACTTTTTTTATTGGAGGCCTAAAATTAATGCCTGTTTATGAAAAAGTTTTGAATTCTTACCAGGCTAAAAGAATTGAAACTTTTTTCCTTGGAGAGGAAAGCTCTAATGATGACAGATATCAAATAGAACAAGCTCATTTCCAGATTGCAAAAGGAGGGCTTTGGGGATCTGGATTTTCTGAAGATGTAAAAGAAGAGCTTCATTACCTTCCAGAAAGGCAAAATGATTTGGTGATTGCTGTTTTTTCAAGAGCAGGAGGTTTGTTTCTTGTTTTAATTGTTATCGGGTTGTATTTGTGGTCATCGCTTGGGGCTCTAAATTTTTCTCAAAAAATTCCAAGTGAAGCGGCTAAACAGTTGGTTATTGGTTTTGCTGGGTACATGGCTTGTCACTGTTTGTTTAATGTGGGTGTTGCATTGGAGCTTATTCCAACAACGGGTTTTCCATTAATTCCGCTTTCTCAAGGTGGTTCAGGCTGGATATCGCTCGGATGTTTAGTAGGATTGCTTTTAAGTGTTTTATCTGGCTACGGAAACCTTTATAATTCAAAGGTTATTGGAGGGAAATAATTATGAAAAAAATATTATTTTTGTTATTTAGTTTAATTTGTGCTGGAAATCTTTTTGCTTTACCAAGCCATTATGCAGGAAACACGGGTTCTTCAGGGTATTTTTTAACCCCTGTTGCAGAAACCCCTGGTAAAAATGAAATAAGAATTGGATTTTCACAGGTTTCTGAACCAGAAGCAAGTTTTTTCTATTTGTCTAGATGGGGTGAATCAAACATGTCCGATGCAAATTCCGATGTTTTACATCTTGGAGGAATTTCTTGGTACATGGGTGATCAAATGGAAGGTGGATGGAGCACATCCAATGTTCATGGATACGATTGGCATCAGTTTACTATTAAAAAATTGTTGAAAAACAATCCTGATTCATTTTTTGGAAGAATTGCTATGGGGGGTACATTTGGCTGGACTGCTTCTCATGGAAATTTTGAAGAATGGGGAGGTTATATTGTTGCTCAATCTCCTTATTCAAGAGGTGATTTTAATTTAGGAGTAAATATTGGACCAGATGAAAATAAAGACACAGAAGCTTCAGTATTTGGGAATTTTAGTCTTTGGTTTTCTCCAAGGTTGAGAATGCATTATGAATTTGCTTCATCAGCTTTTGTCACAAAGGAGCCAGGGCAAAGCGTATCTTTGTGGTGGCAAACAAGCCCTGATAACCCATTATGGTTAAGCCTTGGTGCAACAACCCTTGACCTATACGGTTGTACTGTTAATTTGACTGGCTGTTCAAATGATAATCTGAGAACAAATGAGACTATGTTTACTTTTGGTTTTGCATTAGGCGTAAATAGTTATTTTGCTTACGAAGAGGAAGACGAGCTTGTTGAGCTCTTTGAAACTTTTGGCAAGCCTTAAAATTTAATTTTTTTCTAACGCTTTATGAAGGGTTTAGTTTTATCCGGGGGTAGCGGTACGAGGTTAAGGCCTTTGACGCATACTAGGGCAAAGCAGTTGCTACCAATTGTTGGAAGCCCAATACTCCATCACATTTTAGATTCTCTAGAAGATGCGGGAATTAAAGAAACAGTCATTTTAATCTCTCCTGAAACAGGAGATTTAGTTAGGAAATCATGCGGGAATGTTTGGAGAAGTATGAATCTCGAGTATGTTGTACAGGATAAGCCTTTAGGTCTTGCACATGCTGTATCAACGGCAAAACCCCTCCTTGGAGATGAGCCTTTTCTTCTTTTTTTAGGTGATAATGTTTTGAAGGGTGGAGTCAAGAAGTATGTTCATGAATTTGAATCCAAAAATATGGAATCAATGGTTCTCCTTTCAAGAGTAGATAGGCCACAGCAGTTTGGAGTTGCAATTTTCAAAAATGAAAAATTGATTGGAATGGTTGAAAAGCCTGAAACACCTCCCTCTGATTTGGCTCTTGTTGGAATTTATTTTTTCAATAAAAAAATCCATGAAATAATTAAAAATTTAAAGCCATCAAAAAGAGGGGAATATGAAATCACCGATGCTATACAGGGCTTGATCAATAACTCGGTGAAGGTTCAACATATGAGAGTTGATGGATGGTGGAAAGATACAGGCCTGCCAAAAGATCTGATAGAAGCAAACAAGCTTCTTCTTGAGGATATAGAAACAAGAATTGATGGAAAAATGTCAGGAGGACGACTTGATGGAAAGGTGATAATAGAAAAAGATGCTATTGTCGAAAATTCATATATAGAGGGTCCTGTTTACATCGGTGAAGGCTCTATTGTTAGAAATTCCAACATTAGTGCTGGAACGAGTGTGGGCAAAAACTGCCATCTCAACACTGTTGATATTGGAAATTCAATAATCATGGACAAATGCACTCTTTCTGCAGTCTCTTACCCTATGTCAGATTGTTTAATTGGCGAGGGATGCACTGTGGAAGGGAATGTTGACCCAAGGCTCAAAATTGTCCTTGGAGACAAATCGGTGTTGGCGGTTCCTGACTGATGGCAAGAAGAGTTTTGGTTACCGGGGGTGCTGGTTTTGTTGGCAGCAATCTTGCATTAGATCTCGAGAAGAAGGGTTTTGATGTCAGCATAATTGATGGTTTTTTAGAAGGGTCTGGGGCAAATTCTTTTAATTTGGAAAATTTTAAAGGTGAAGTTTTAGAAGCTGATGTCCGAGAACCAAAAAAATACGCATCTTTTTTAAAGAATAATGATGTTGTGATTCATTTGGCAGGACATGTAAGTCATGTTGATTCAATGATTGATCCTGAGAATGATTTAAACCATAATGCATTAGGGACTTTGAGATTGCTTTATGCAATGAAAGAGAATTGTCCAAATGGCTTGTTTGTTTATGGCGGAACAAGGGGTCAATATGGAAAAGTATTAAATCCCCCAGCAACAAAAGATACTGCTTTGAATCCAACAGATATATATGGTGTGAATAAGGCAGCAGGAGAACAGTATGCACTAGTTCTTTCAAGAACAAACAACCTAAATGCATGCTCTGTGAGGTTTACAAATGCCTATGGGCCAAGACACCAGATGAAACATTCAAAATGGGGAATATTGAATTGGTTTTTTAGACTTGCAATGGATGGAAAGGATTTGACAATTTATGGCAAAGGAGAACAATTGAGAGAATATGCTTGGATTGGAGACATAACAGATGCTTTTTCAAAAATTTGCTCTATTAACCCAGGCAAGATTAACGGGAAAATATTGAATCTTGGAGCTCCTGAAAGAATTTCTTTTGCAGCAATGGCTGAAAAGATAGTTGGAATTGTTGGCTTAAGCAAAGTTGTTAATGTTGAATGGCCAGAAGATAGGAAATCAATAGAGGTGGGTGACTTTATTTCTGATGATTCAGAATCAAAAAAACTTCTTGGCTGGAATCCTTCTGTGGATATTGAGAAGGGTCTTGAGTTGACATTTGATTTTTACAAAAAAAACAAAGATAGGTATTGGTAACTTGAACCAAGATAATCTTGAAACGGCTGTTTTTGGTGCGGGTTGTTTTTGGTGTGTTGAAGCTGTTTTCTTGAGAATTGATGGTGTTAAGGATGTTGTTTCCGGTTATTGTGGTGGTTCCTCAAAAAATCCTGACTATAAATCTGTTTGTTCAGGTTCAACCGGTCATGCTGAGGTTTGCAAAATATCTTTTGATCCAGAAATCACAACATTTCAAGATTTATTAAAAGTTTTTTTTGAGGCACATGATCCAACAACTTTGAATCGTCAAGGGGCAGATGTCGGAACTCAGTACAGATCTTCAATATTTTATTTAAGCGAAGGGCAAAAAAACCTTTCGGAAAAATTTATTAAAATCCTTAACGGAAAGAAGGTTTTCAAAAATCCGATTGTCACGACCGTGGAGTCTTTAGGTGATTTTTATAAGGCTGAAGATTATCATCAGAATTATTATGAATCAAACAAGAATCAACCTTATTGTCAGATTGTTATCAAAAAAAAGCTAGATAACTTTTTTTAAAACTATCTCAAACCTCAAGCCTTTTTTGTTTCGTTGAAGTATTTTTTTCTTAGCCTTGTGCTGATTGAATCAATTAGCATCACGCTAATAAACATGACTATCAATATTGACAAGACCCGGTCATAAATTCCTAGTTTGAGGTAAAGGTTGAGATAGTATCCAATCCCTCCAGCTCCAACAAGTCCGATAATTGCACCATGTCTTATGTTGTATTCAAGCATGAATAGAAGCTGAGACATCATGCTGTTTGCTGATTCGGGAAAAACAACATGACGAACTATCTGCCATTTTTTCATACCCAATGCTTTTGCACTTTCAATAGGGTGGTTGCTTATTCCTTCAAATGTTTCATATTGAAGTTTTCCAAGAAATCCAACAGTGTAGAGAGTCATTGCGAGAACTCCTGCAAGTGGACCTAAACCAACAGCTACCACAAAGAAAATTGCCCATACAAGGCTTGGCAAAACACGCACAAAGGAAAGGATTGATCTTGATAGAAATTTCAGTTTCCCAAAATCTAAATTGGAGGATGCAAAAACTGAAAATGGAATTGCAAGTAGAAATCCCAGTATTGTTGCAATATATGCCATTTGAAATGTTTCTGAAATTCCTAACCATGCAACACTACAGAAGAATGGGATTTTTTTTTCACATTCAGGATAAGGTTGGGCATTGAAAATACTCATATCCAAAGGTAATGCTTCTTGAATAAAGTCTTTTGAGTTTTTTCCACCATCAACAATCGTTCCAATATCAAGATTCAGATTGTTTGAAAATAGAAACAGGATGAAAATGATTGCTAAAAAGCTAAGTGAAGTTTTTTTATTTGTTGTCATATTGAAATTTCAACATCTTGATCTTTTTTCTCAAGTTCGACAACTTTCTTTTCACAAACTTTGAAAATTTTGTCAGAAACACCCATGGCTCTAGAAGGGTTATGGTCTACAAATACAATGCTTGAACCACTTTTTTTTACATAATTAAACATTTTAAAACCGACACTAATAGATGTTTCATCATCGAGTTCACCCAAGAATTCATCGGCTAATATTATTTTTGGTTTTTGAAGAAGTGTTCTTGCAACTGCAACTCTTTTTCTTTCTCCTCCAGACAGAAACTTTACTTGCTCATTTGCTTTTTGACCTATTTCAAGTGATTCAAGTATCGACATTGCCTCTGAAGTTATTTTGTTGCTAGGGTTAGAGAAGAGAACATCTACGAAACTCATTGTGTGAAAACTTCCAAAAACAACATTTTCCATAACAGTTTTATTGTTTACGAGACCGAGTCTTTGTGGGATATATCCAACATTTCCAGATGGGAGACAGTCAGCGCAACATTCTCCAAGTATGCATATCTCTCCAGATATTTCTGGGATTATCGAAGCTATTGTTTTTACGAGTGTTGTTTTTCCAGATCCTGAAGGCCCAACGAGTGCGATTATTTCTCCTTTTTCAATTTCTAGGTTTATATTCTCAAGTAGTGGTTTTTTTGAATCGTATCCAACGCTTAAACCCTTTAACTCAAGAACGGTTTCTTTAAAGACTGTTTTATTCATTTTTTTTGTAACCGGGAAAGGATTATATTAAGTAGAACAGTATAGTGAACGTTAGCCATGTCATAAAGATCATTCCAACATTGTCTGCAATCCATCTCCACCAAAGCTCACTAGTTGTACCAACAATAAACGGCAAGCAAGATAAAAAGAAGTTGTTTTCAAAGTTGATCCAGTGCCAATTTATAGATGTTCTTTGTATCCAGAAGTTTACAACAAGTATCAAAATGGGTATCGAGATGAAAACACCATGATAGTTTTTTCTCTTTTTATTTTCAAGCCTTCTTCCGATAAATCCATGTATTGGGTCTGATATAGCCATACATAAGCATGTTATTCTCGCAAGTTCCAGAGTCAAACCTTCATCTATTTCAAACATTAATGCTGTTAATCTAAATAAAAAAATAGACAATCCAACAGATGCAGGATAAGAGATTATTCCCCAATCTGGCCATTTTTTGTTTAGTGTATTGAGAAAAGGGATTCTTGGCCATAAGACTGCAACAATCATCCCGAATAAAGCCAAAAACAATACATGTGCGGTGGTTTTGATTATTGGTAAAAATAAGAGAGATATTACGAACATGTGTCCAAGACCTCTGATGTCTCTTGTAGAAAGTTTTATCAAATTTTTAATTTACTTTCGGTATTTTTAAATTGTCTTGGAGGCCTCTTGCCAAAAGAGCAAAGCATTTCATAAGGTATTGTTTTTCCCCATAAAGCTAAATCCATCATTGTTATTTCATCATTTCCTTGTTTTCCCAAAATTGTTACTTTATCCCCAATTTCTACATCAGGAATTTCGGATACATCTACATATAAAAAGTCCATTGATATTGCCCCAACAACTGGAGCTCTTTTTCCCCTTATGAGAACTTCTGCTGACCCTGTTAAATTCCTCATGTATCCGTCAGCATAACCTATTGGAACAATTGCAAGCCTTTTTGGTTCATTGAATTTTTTTATGTTGCCATATCCAAAACCCTCACCTTTTTCTATTGTTTTTCTATCAACAACCCTTGCATGAACGCTCATTACAGGCAAAACTGGAGGGCATGTTTTTAAGTCAATCCCGTTGGGTTTTGATCCATAAAGGAGATATCCAAGCCGAACGGAATCCATGTAGTATTCCGGACCTCGCAATAATGCTGGAGAATTTGCAATGTGTCTTTCGCATTTAGGAAATTTTTCCATCCACTGGGATTTTTTTAAAGCTTTTCTAAACTTGTTGAGTGATGAGTTTGTTGATTTTGAATCAGTGTCAGCAACATGAAAGTGGGAAAAAATTCCAGTTGGTTCAAATGGGCCTTTTTGAAACTCTCTTGCAAGGTTTTTTAAAGATGCCGGAGGCACTCCTAGGCGATGCATTCCAGTATCAATTTTGACATGTATATTTGGTGCGGGCAGATTCGAGTCAAGCTGTTTTTCCCAACCCTCTAAATGCTCTGGCCTAAAAAGACATTGCGTGATTTTGTGATGTTGAAGTAATGGAACTCCTTCAGGAACCGTTTCTCCCAAGACGAGGATTTCAACTTTTATACCGTTTTCTCTTAATTCAATTGCTTCTTCTAGGCTTGCAACACATAAACCTCTTATGTTTGAATTTTGTATTGCCTTTGAGATTTCTACAGACCCATGTCCATAAGCATCAGCTTTTACTACAGCCCAAAGACCTACAGGGCCTACATATGTTTTTAATATTCTTAAATTGTGCTTAAGGTTATCTAAATCTATTTCTGACCAAACTCTTCTATACATTTAATTCCATCCATGCTGATTTAATTGATTCAGCTATATCTGACGCTGATACAGACTGTCTGGGTGTGCCATTTTCTGCAATGATGCTTCCAGCTCTTCCATGTATCCATGAGCCAATTATTGCAGAATCTAAAGGATTTATTTTTTGAGAAAGAAGACCTCCGATAAGGCCAGACAAAACATCACCACTTCCACCAGTTGCCAAATTTTTATTTCCTGAGTCAATGAAAAAAATTGGATTATTTCCCTTTGATATGAGTGTGGGTGACCCTTTCAACAAGGTTGTTGCTCCTGACATGTTTGAAATTTCTTTTGTTGCTTCAATCCTGTTTGATTCGAGTTTTTTAAGATCTCCACAAAGAAGATTAGCAGCTTCCGCATGATGAGGCGTTAAAACTCTTTCTCCAATTTCTGAACCTAAAGCTTTAAGTCTTTTTTCAGGATCTCCTTTTCCAGAAAAGGCATTTAAGGCATCAGCATCAACAACTGTCGGACATGTTATTTTTTTTAGTTGAGATTTTAGTGTTTTGACTGTTTTTGAACTTCTTCCCAAGCCAGGACCTATTGCCCAGGCATCTATTTTGGCTATTTCATTCGCCAATTTTTTTTCTTGAATAATTTCTGGTGGTATGTCATTAGATTGACCTATCCAATGAATTACGCCCGTGCCACTTCTAAGTGCACCTTCCATTGCAAGCCTTGCTGCTCCTGGATACTTATCGCTTCCAGCCCAAATGCCAAGCCTTCCCGCAGTTCCTTTATGCCCATCAGCAGGAAAATCAATCAACATTTCTTTTATTGATTCTCTATTTGGCATATATCCCATCGGTTTGAAATCCAGCTTGGTTGGTATTCCTATATAGGCAATACAGACTTCTCCAGAGTGTTTTCTTCCTTGGTTTAATAAAAGTCCAGGTTTAAGGTATGCAAAAGTAACAGTTAAATCAGCTTTAAAAGCGACTCCTTTTTTTGAACCGTCATCCATGTCGATTCCACTTGGGCTATCTAAAGCCATTCTTCCTTTGAATTGGGCTTTATTTGCTCCAGATATCCATTGTGAAGATGATTTTCTTGGAGCTCCTTTGGCCCCAGTCCCCAAAAGGCAGTCAACAATTATTCCATTTTTATCACCTAGTTTCTCAGGTGTTTTTCTAGACCATTTTGCACCTTCTTTTCTAGCAAGTCTCCATTGGATTTCTCCAATTTCTCCAAGATCATCCTTATTTCCATAGATTGTTACATTCAGGCCATGAGCAGCTGCCCATCTTCCCATCACGATTCCATCAGCACCATTATGGCCTTTGCCAACCATTAGATGCATTGGGCTGTCATCCCATTTTTCCAAATAAAATTCAAAAGCTGATCTTCCAGCATTTTCCATAAGTGTTAAGAGCGGGAGGTCTTCAACTATTGTCCTCTTGTCTAATTCCCGCATTTGAGCAATGCTAAGAATTGGGAGATGAGAAGCCATATTATTAATTTTAGATACTAATTTCGAATCTAGAATCACTAATATGAGCAAATATGAGACTTTGATAGTAGAAAAGAAGGAAAAGTGGGCAGAAATAACCATCAATAGGCCTGATGTCCTAAATGCCATTAATGACAGTGTGGTTGCTGATTTGCATTCTGCATTGGATGAATTAAAAGAAGATAAAGACATTATGGGATTGATAATTCTCGGTTCAGGAGACAAGGCTTTTGTTGCTGGCGCTGATGTAGAGGCACTGCTGAAAAGGGGAAGAGAGGATGCCTTGAAAGGGATTAACTCAAAACTTTTTCAAAAAATTGAAGATTTTCCTTGGCCTGTTGTTGCTGCAATAAAGGGATATGCTTTGGGTGGGGGCTGTGAGTTGACCCTTGCTTGTGATATCAGGATTGGCGGAAAGAGCACTCAGATGGGACAACCTGAAGGGAGGCTAGGCATTATTGCGGCTGCCGGAGGAACCCACAGATTGCCAAGTATAGTTGGAACGGGTATAGCAAGAGAGATGCTTTTTACCGGAAAGATCATTGATTCTGAAGAGGCTTACAGGATAGGGTTACTCAACCATATTGTTGAAGATAATGAGGTTATTACAAAAGCTAGGGAGATAATGGTACAGGTTTCTAAAATGGCTCCACAGGCATTGAAGCTTGCAAAGAAGGCTTTGAACAAGGCCGGATCAACCGCACATGATCATTCAAAAGTTGAAAATGAATATCAGGCAATTCTTTTTGAATCTGAAGACAAGAAGCAAAGAATGATAAAGTTTCTTGAGAGAAGAAATAAAAAATGAATGCTATAGATATCCATATCCACATGCAACCAAGAGAAATGATGTCTCCAAGGGCAATTGAGTTTATTGAAAGTGGAAGGAAAGATGCTGAAATTGTAAAAAAATGTCTAGATTCCCCAAAAGCACTTGCTGAACATCTTGACAAGGAGGAAATCGCAAAAGTTGGTGTTATAAATTATGTAGCTCCAGAAATCATGGGGTTTACTTCAGGTGTCAACAAGTGGGCTTCAGAATATAAATCAGGCGCACCTGAAAGGATAATTTCATTTGGAGGCATACATCCACCTTCTTGCAAGAATGTCAAAGACGAAATGAGGATTATTTTTGAAGACTGTCAACTTGATGCATTAAAGATACACCCTCCTCACCAAGACATGCCTGCAAATGCATATGTTGATGGATCTGTTCCTGATTTGGCAACAGTTTATGAGATGTGCCAGGAGTATTCAAAACCTGTCTTGGTCCACACCGGAACCAGTATGTTTCCGGGAGCAAGAAGCAAATGGGGAAGACCAATGGAGCTTGATGATGTTGCAATAGATTTTCCTGATTTGAAAATAATCATGGCCCATGGAGGAAGGCCTCTCTGGACTGATGAGGCATGGTTTGTTTTCAGGAGGCATAAGAATATTTATTGGGACCTTTCTGGAATCCCCCCGAAAAGGATTCTCGAATGGTATCCAAGGTTGTTTGAACTTGGGAATAAGGTTATGTTCGGAACGGATTGGCCAAGCCCCGGAGTTCCAAGCATAAGGAAGAATCTTGATGCGATTCTGAGTTTGCCGATATCACAAGAGGACAAAGACAATCTTTCGTACAAGTCCGCACAAGGAGTTTTTCATGATTAGGAAAATCACTGTTATAGGTTCTGGAACAATGGGGAATGGTATTGCGCAGGTTTCTGCAATGGCTGGTTTCAAGACATCACTTTTTGACATCAGTAAGGAACAGCTTGATGTTGCAGAATCGAAAATAAACAAGAATCTTGACAAAGGTGTTGAACTTGGAAAAATTCCTCAAGAAAAAAGTGATAATGCAAAAGCTAATATGGTTTTTACGGAGGATTTTGAAACAGCTGCAAGAGATTCAGATCTAATCATTGAGGCCGTTCCCGAAAACATGGATCTGAAAAAGAAGATATTCAGTGATGCTGAAGATTTTGTTCATGAAAAAACGATTTTTGCCACAAACACCACAGGTCTTTCAATTACCGAAATGGGCAATGCCACAAAGAGGGAGGATAAGGTCATAGGAATGCACTTTTTCAATCCAGTTCACATCATGAAACTGATTGAGATTGTTAGATCTAAGGCAACATCACAAGAGACTTATGAGATTGTGAAAGAGGTTTCAGAAAAGATGGGAAAGCAGACGGTTGAGGTCAATGAGGCTGCAGGGTTTGTCACATCAAGAATGAATGCTCTTATTGGTGCTGAGGCATTCCGAATGTGGGAGGAAGGGGTTGCATCTCCTAAAGATATTGATAAGGCATTGAAATTGGGCCTTAATCATCCAATGGGGCCATTTGAGATGATTGACCTTGTCGGCCTTGATGTCAGGTTAGCAAGCATGAGGAATCTTGAGAAGCATCTTGGTTCGGCTTTCAAGCCAAGCAAGAAGCTTGAGGATTTGGTGGAGAAGGGTAGGCTGGGCAGGAAATCTGGAAAAGGTGTTTATGATTACGATTAGATGAGTGGACAGGGTTCAGCAGGCAACACCATCGCTGCTTTGGCGAGTTTTTTTGCTCCTGGATTGGGGCAGTTGATTCAAGGTAGGGCAGGTGCTGCAATAATCCATTTTTTATTGGCAGCAATTCTCTGGCTTGTTGCTCTTGGCTGGATTGTTCACATAGTCTCTTGCCTTAATGCAGCTAAATGGAAGCCAGTTCTCAGATGATGAGTGATTTTTCCGAAAAGAATTGCATCCCATGTAAAGGCGGCATCCCTTCGTTAAAGGGAGAATGTCTTTCAGTCTTGATGAAAGAGATAAATGATGATTGGAACCTTGTTGAAGACCACCATCTTGAAAGGGAATTCAAATTTCCGAATTTCAAGGAAGCTTGGGATTATTTGAATAGGGTTTCCGAAATGTCAGAAGAGCAGGACCATCATCCTGACCTTGAATTGTCTTGGGGACGTGTCAAGGTCACGATTTGGACACACAAGATTGATGGATTGACAGAAAGTGATTTTGTTTTTGCCGCAAAATGTGATTCGCTACTCGCTTAAATTTATAAAGATTTGTTAGGATTAGGGAAAATTCCAAAATAGGAGAAAAAACAATGGCAGATTTCAAAATGTTAATAGGTGGAGAGTGGAAAGACAATCCAAAATTCAATCCGGAAAAAAGAGCTGGACCGAGGAATCCTGAAAAAAACCTCATTCCAGTATGGACAGAATCAGAATCAGGTGAAAGGTCTGAGATCAAAAACCCAGCTAACGGTTCTGTTGCAGGAACTGTTCCAAAAGGTACAGTCAAGGATGTTCAAAAGGCGATTTCAGCTGCAAGCGAAGCTTTCAAAACATGGAAAGAAACAGATGCTGAATACAGAGCTTCGGTTATCAACAAGGCAATGGGTTTGGTTAAAGCCAATATGGCGGAACTTGCGAACCTTCTTTCTGAAGAGCAGGGAAAACCTCCTTTTGAAGCTAGCGGAGAGATTCATCATTTTATTCATGGGATGGATTTCTATGCTGGTCTTTCAAGCAAGATAAGAGGTGCCCAGGTCCCTCTTCCAAGTGCGATGGGAAAAAATGCATACGGGATGGTCTTGAAAAGACCTGTTGGAGTATGTGCAGCTATAGTTCCTTGGAATTTCCCAATTACCCTTCTTGGAACAAAGTTGGGTCCAGCACTTATTGCTGGAAACACTGTTATTGTTAAACCTGCAGGAACAACACCACTAACAACACTGAGAATTGCTGAGCTCTTTATGGAAGCAGGGCTTCCAGCTGGAGTTTTAAATGTTGTTACTGGTCCTGGAAGCACAGTAGGGCAAGAGCTTTTGGAAAATCCAGCTGTTAGGAGGATAGCATTCACTGGTGCTTCCGATACTGGTAAGAAAGTCATGGAAGCCGCAGCTCCTCAATTCAAAAGAATCACACTAGAGCTTGGAGGAAGTGATCCGATGATAGTTATGCCCGATGCGAACCTAAAGGCTGCAGTTCAAGGCTGCAGGATTGGAAGGTTCTGGAATGCCGGACAAGCCTGCCTAGCGGTAAAAAGACTAATCCTCCATGAGGATATTTATGATGAGTTTTTAGAAATGCTAAAAGCTGCAACCGTTAGTTATGTTCCTGGTGACCCAAAAAGCCGTCCTGAAAAAGGGCAATTGAGGATGGGGCCTTTACACACAGCTTTCCAAAGAGAGGAGATTGAAGACCAGCTTGCTGACGCTGTCTCAAAGGGTGCAAAGGTGATTTGTGGCGGAAAAAGGCCAGAAGATCCAGAGCTTCAAAATGGACATTACTTCGAGCCTACCATTGTTGTGGATGTTCCAAATGACTGTAAATTGGTCACGGAAGAGGTTTTTGGTCCCGTTCTCCCTGTTTTCAAGGTTTCCAATTTGGATGAGGCAATAAAAATGGCAAATGATACGGAATGGGGTCTTGGTTCATCGATATGGACAGCAAGCCTTGCTGACTCACATAAAGCAATAAGGGAGATAGAGGCTGGAGTGACATGGGTGAACATGTTGCATTATGGTTTTGATGAGCTTCCTTTTGGAGGAGTTAAGGCGAGTGGTTTAGGTCATGAGCATGGTCCTGAAGCTGTTGATTACTACCTTGAGAACAAGGGTGCTGTAATAGGCGGAATCTAATTCTTCTTTTCAATAGGGGCACTTAATGGAATGAGCCCCGCGAGAGTCATTGCAAAAACAAGGGAGACGTATGTTTTCATATAGAAACCAATTGCATCATAAAGAAGGACTCCTGTAGGAATCCATATCAGACCCAATACAACAAGTGCAGGGATTGAAGCCAGAAGCTTTGCTTTTGGGCCCTTGATTGTTTTTGCAGTTGTTAACACCAATCCTGAGGTTACAGCAACCAAAGAAGGAATTAGGAATAGGTATATTGCTCCTGGAAGAATAAATGCCATAAGTATTGAGAATCCACAAAAGAACCTCCATGTTGTGCCCCAAAGCCCCCAAAAGGTTGCTCTTTTTCTCAGAAATTTAAGTATTGGCCAGAAAATAAAGCATGGAATGAGGAAAAGAACAAGGATTGAAGGCGCTGGATTTTCAGGCCACCAATCCCGAGGTTGAAAACTTTCAAAAACATAAACATCAAAAACTACCCCAACCCCAATTGTTCCAAGGATGAAAGTTGGGAAAGCTAAAGATCCCCAACCAAGTTTTTTCCACGTCAAGGCTTTCAGTTGCCCAAGTCGCATCAGTACAAAATATAACAGTACCATTGTGGCTATTGAAATCGGAATATTGTTTTTTTCTGGCCAGCTAAAGAAAATTTTTCCCAAGAAATCAAAATAAACACTATTTGATTCATGTTTCAGTTCTGAAAGATCGATTTTTTGCAACTGGTTAAGGACTTGGAGTACATTTTGACCTTGATGCTGGAGAGTGTCAAAATTCAGATTTTCAATATTGTCATTTTTTGTATGGTAGTTTTGGGCATTCCCTATGAATGCAAAGTTAAAACCTTTTAATCCATATTCTTTGTATATTGCAAAATCAGTTCCATTTGGAAGCCTCTTGTAGATTTCATAGAAGATTGAAGATGATCTTGGGTGTGTAACGGAAGAGCCATATATTTCAACAAGGCTGGAGTTTTTTTCACTTGTTTCAAACATGAGGCTTGGACCACTTGTTCCCCTTGCTTCCATGTTTATGACATACTGAATGTCTTTTGCCCAAGGGTGGCCTTCCATAAATGCTTTTGCTCCAAGCAATCCGATTTCCTCTCCATCGTTAAACATGATAACAAGATCATGATTAAGTTCTTCTTCCTGTGCTAAGAGTATCCTCATTATTTCAAATGTTGCTGCTACAGCATGCATGTCGTCTGCTGCTCCCGGAGATTTTCTTACAGAGTCATAATGGGAGGAAAGGAGTATTTTTTCTCCTTTTGAATTTTTGCTGCTGATTTTTGTAATGACATTAAAAAGCGTTTCTTTTTTTCCTTTTATAGAAGCTTCAAAACTCTGTATTTCAGGACTTAAACCCATTGCAATGATTTTCTCAACAATTAAATCTCGTATTTTTTCATTTTCTTTTGATCCTGAAGGGTGTGGCTGTTCTTCTTTTATCAGGTCCAAAAGAATCAAAGAGGCTCTTGCAGATGAAAATTCATTCAATGGTGCACCCAGGTTTTTTGCTTTTGGTGGAAAATAAAACAAAAAAGAAAATACAAAAATTAAAAAGAGAGTTTTGAGTCCGAATAGGAAATGTTTTGGCATTGATAAAATCCTAACGAGGATTTAGACTTTCCAAATGTCTATTTTTGTTCATCATGTAGAAAAGAGATACGAGGTCTGGGTTCCAGAAAATATAGATAAAGTTTTTTCTTTTTTCTCAAATGCAAGAAACCTTGAAAGAATGACACCTTCTTTTTTGGAATTTAAGGTTTTGAATGAAGGTGAAATTAAAATGAAGACTGGCTTGCTGATTGACTACAAACTCAAATTACATAGTATTCCTTTTAGGTGGCAAAGCGAAATAACAAAATGGAAACCAAAGTCTTTTTTTGAAGATTGTCAAAGGAAGGGCCCATATGTTTACTGGGATCATCTACACACGTTTGAAGAAAAGGATGGCGGAACCTTGGTTGTTGATTCCATTAAATTCGGGGTTCCAGGAGGATTCTTGATTTATAAGATGTTTGTTGAAAGGGATGTAGAAAAAATCTTTGATTTTCGAAAAACGACGTTACAAGAGATTTTTAATTAGTTTTTTACCCATAAAAAAGTTAGGATAAGTATTTAAATACACAACAAGTGAGGTAATTATGGAAAAAAGAGTACATTTTGACAAAGACGGTGCGGTTGGGTTCATCATTCTTGATGATGGAAAAGTAAATTCTTATGATATCGATACGATGAAGCAATTAAATGCAGTTATTGACCAAAACATCAATGATGAAGAGGTCAAGGTCGTTATTATGAAGAGCGGAAGCTCAAAGCTTTTTAGCGCTGGTGCAAATATTAAGAAATTCATTGAGAACTTAGATGACTTAGAAGCAAATTTAGACATGATAAATTATGCCCATATGACTTTGTCAAAAATGGCAAATTCAGGAAAGATATTTGTCGCAATGATTAATGGAGGTGCTTTTGGGGGTGGTTTGGAAATGACCCTTGCATGTGATTTCAGGTTTGCTGCAGAAGGCGAATACAGAGTTGGTTTACCTGAGGTAACCTTAGGACTCCTTCCAGGAAACGGTGGAACCGTCAGGCTACCAAGGCTTATTGGATGCCAAAAGGCTTTAGATATGATGGTTACAGGCAGGGTTGTAGATCCACAAACCGCTTTGGATTACGGTATTGTTGACAAATTGTTTGCGGCAGAAAGCCTAGAAGAGGAAACTGTTAAGTGGGCAAAGAGAGTTGCATCTCAAGCATCAGCAGCGATTGCTCATATTAAAAGTAGTGTTTATCAGGGTTTGAATATGTCATTAAATGATGCCCTTTCAAATGAAAGAGAGCATATGAGACCTTTGTTTTCAACCCATGATGCAAAAGAAGGCTTAACGGCCTTTGCAGAAAAAAGAAGAGCTGATTTTAAAGGAGAGTAATTTTTGTTCAATCTAAAAGAAGAATCTTTTGTTGAAAACAGATTAAAGGAAGACAAGTACATAGAGGAGCTTTCTATGATGTCTCCAAAGTATTTGGATGGCATTAAAAAAATTCTTACGGTATCTGCTGATACTGAGTTGGTTAGTGCCCCTGCTTACTACCTTGCAGCAAAAGATGCCCCTACAACAAATGCTTTTATTTCGGCAATGGGGATTATCCAGGACGAATTAGGACATGCTCATATTGCTTATAGGCTGATGGAAGATTTGGGGATAAACAAAGAAGAGTTTATCTACGAAAGAGATCCGAAGAGTTTTAGGTACCCATATGCTTTTGATGTTCCGTTGGTGACATGGACAGAGCTTGCTGTAGCAAATGCTTTTTACGACAGGGCGGGTTTTGTTCTTTTGGATGATGTTTTTGGAAACACTACTTTTGGACCTTGGAAAAGAGCTTTAGTTAAAGTTGGTAAAGAAGAGGGTTTTCATTTAAGGCATGGGGAAACATGGATGAAAAAACTTGTTAAAGACCCTGTAGGAAAAGAAAGATTGCAGAAGGCTTTAGACTGGATGTTCCCTTTGACTGTTGAATGGTTTGGTCTTCCAGATTCCCTGAAAACACAGAATATTCAACTTGAATATGGTTTCAAGGGACAGAGTAATGATCAACTAAGACAAACATGGATGAGTACAGCTGTTCCATTGGCAGAAAGCCTTGGGCTGAAGGTTCCAGCACATTATTGTGAAAATAAAAAGAAATATGTTTTGGAATATCCATTTCCTTGCAAATTCGATGCCCAAGAGAAAAAATGGCTTTTCAGTGAAGGGGAAATTCCTTGGATTGAACCGAATTCTGATGGATACAGCGTTATGAAGAGATGGAAAAAAAGAGGGGAAATGAATGAGGAATTTGTTGAGATACTCCAAAAGGGACATAAGCAAGTTTGTCAGATGTTAGAAAGATAGTGATTCAGGATCCAAAAAAAAGAACCTCAAGGGAAGAAGAGATTTTTCAAATTCTGCATGATGTCCAAGATGCTGAATTTGACATAGACATTGTTGACATGGGTTTGATTTATGGTGTTCATTTTGACCATAAAAAACAAAGTGTTATTGTTGACATGACTTTTACTTCAATGTCTTGCCCTGCAGTGGATTTTATGTCTGATGACGTTGTTGAAAGATTGATTTCTGAAAAAGACATTAAAGATGTCTCTATAAATGTTGTTTGGGATCCTCCTTGGAACCAGGAAATGTTATCTCAAGATGGGGTGAAGGGTTTGAATGATTGGGGAGTAATCAAATGGGTATAAGGGATTCAAATTTATTGAAACCAACCGGGGATGTTTATGATGTTTATTCAAAATCAACAAAAGATGAATTTTTGAAATTAAATGGAGATGTAATCGCTCCAACTGCACACTTAGCCAAAGCTTATGCCTATCAAATGTACCAAGAAAGCACCTGGGTTGAGATGATTGCTGTTGCAAGAAAGGATACAGTTCAAATAATTGATGATGGAGAAGTTGTTAATGAGTAATTGGCATATTTTTGGGAGAAAGAAAGGGGAGGACCCACTTGGTTTTTTAGGGCTTGTTTCTTCTAAAGGTAACCCAAGGCTTATTGTTGTTGAGGAATATGGAGAGGATTGGCTGGAGTTGGTTGCAGTTCCAGAGAATTCAATAATAAAGGTTATATGAAAATGTCTAGAGAAGAAGCTATTTTGCAGATTTTAATCAGGTTGGCTGATGCCAAGTATTGTCTGGGTAGAAGATATGGACACTGGTCTTGTAGTGGTCCAACGCTAGAGGCATCTGTAGCTGCTGCGTCTATGGCGGGAGATGAGGTTGGCCATGCCAGGGTTTTGTATCCTTTATTTAAAAAATTTGAAAATGCCCCTAAGGAAATGGTTGTTGTAGCAGATAGGTTAAATTTTGAAGTTCCTGATTTCCTAAAGAAAGATTGGAAGAAATGGACTGACTTCGTTGCTGTTGCTTGTATTTTTGATACTGCCATGACTGTTGTTTTGAATTCTTTAAAAGATAGTTCTTTTGAGTTTTTTTCCTCAAGAATGGGAAAAATGCTGCAGGAAGAAAATTATCATGAGATATTTTCTTCTGGCTGGTTTTCCCTTCTTGCTGAAGAATCCAAAAAGGATCTGCAAGATGCTGTAGACAAAATCTATGAAGAAACAATTTCTTGGTTTTCTTTTGAAAATGAAAAATTAGTCAAATTTGCAAAAGATGAAAAGATTATCGATAAGGATTCTTCAGAACTGGTTAAGGAGTTTGAGTTAAAAATCAAACCTTTGATGGAAATTTTAAATTGAATATATTTGAGAAAAGAAAAGAACAGTTAGACAAAAAAGAAGAAAACAACTGTTGTCCACATTGTGGTTCTAAAAAGATAGAAAAGACAGGGATATTTGGTCCTTTTCACATGTCTTCTCAGTACCACTGTTTAGACTGCAGCTCGCCTTTCTCGATTATCAAATGGAAGAAAGGTTAGATTATGAATTGGAATTCAATCAAGTATGAGTTTTTTGACAATGGGATTGCTTTAATAACCTTGAATAGGCCAAAATTCTTGAATGCTTTGGATGATGGAATGAGGGAGGATTTTAAAAACCTGAGTTCTGTACTTGTTGCGAAAAAAGTAAAAGCTGTGATTTTTACAGGGTCAGGTAAGGCTTTTTGTGCTGGAGGTGACATAAGTCATTTTGAAAAAAAGTGGAATGCTTCAAATTTCACTCAGCAAAGCAGGGTTGTCAGTGATTTTTATGACTTCTTAGAAGATCTTCCAAAACCAGTTTTTGCAGCAATAAATGGTGTTGCAACCGGTGCAGGAATCCAACTTGCAATGGCATGTGATATCAGGGTAATGTCTTCTGATGCAAAAGCAGGCTTTAGAGAGCATCAGTTGAACTTAATTCCCTCGCATGGTGGAACTTACAGGCTTGTGAAGCTATTAGGTCTTTCAAAAGCAAAGCATTTTTATCTTTCAGAATCCTTGAGCAATGCCGATGAGCTTTTTAGGCTGGGTTTTGTTTCAAAGGTTGTTGAATCGGAAAAGCTTCTTGAGGTTGTTTTTAATTGGGTTGAGTCTCTTTTGAAAAGAGCGCCTATGGCTACGGGAGAAGCTATAAAATTATTAAACATGATGACAAACATCGATAGAGACTGCGCTTTAGAGAAAGAGTATGATTCTCAAAAAAAGATGCTATTATCGAAAGACCATCACGAAGGAGTAAAAGCTTTTAGAGAAAAGAGAAAACCCTCCTTCAAGGGAGATTAACTTTGGCAACGATACTAACAATCAATGGCAAGACTCCTGTAATTCATCCCTCAGCTTTTATTGCTGAGAATGCTGTAATTGCCGGTCAGGTTTTTATAGGAGAGAGAGCAAATATTTGGTACGGGGCTGTTTTGAGGGCTGATCAAGGATTTGATATAAGGATTGGAGATAAATCGAGCATTCAAGACAACAGTGTTATCCATACAAGTCACATAAACCCAACAATAGTTAAAAAAAGTGTCACTGTTGGGCATGGTGCTGTTTTAGAGGGTTGTGTTGTGGAGGATGGTGCTTTGATTGGGATGAATGCTTGTGTTTTGGATGGCTCAAGTGTTGGAGCAGGTTCGTTGATTGCTGCAGGTAGTGTCGTTAGGGAAGGTGACAATATCCCAGAAAAAATGCTTGCTGCAGGTGTTCCTGCTAAGGTTAAAAAAGAATTGGACGGATCTGCTTTAAAGCATGTTTCTAGTGCTGCAGATTTTTACTATCAAAAATTAATGGATTTACATAAGGATGTGCAAAATGATTAATATGGGTTTTTTTATAAACGGAAAAGAGGTAATGGGAGACGATTCATCTAAGGTTTTGAATCCTGCGGATGGTTCTGTTGTTGGAACTATTGCTTCAGGTAATGAAAAAATTGTTGATGTTGCAGTATCGGCAGCAAAGAATGCTTTTGAATGTTGGTGGGCTTTTTCTGCAGCAAGAAGAGGTGAGATACTTTATTCTTGTGCTAATGCTGTAAAGTCAAATGTAGATGAGCTTTCAGCATTGCTTACTTCTGAGCAAGGGAAGCCAATCAAGGAAGCAAAAATGGAAATTTTCAGGTTTGCACATACTTTAGAACATTATGCTGGAATGGCGAAATCCCTGAGAGGAGGATCTGTTCCAAATTTAGATCACAATCCTGCGAGAATGGGTTTGATATTAAAGAGGCCTTTAGGTGTTTGTGGAGCTATAACACCTTGGAATTTCCCATTGTCTTTAGCGGGAAATAAATTAGGGCCAGGGTTAATTGCTGGAAACACTTTTGTTTTAAAGCCAGCAAGTACAACTCCATTAACAGTTTTGAAGGTTGCTGCAATCATGTTTGATGCTGGACTTCCTGCAGGAGTTTTAAATGTTGTTTGTGGCCCAGGAGGTGTTGTTGGGGAAAGGTTAGCAACTCACCCTGATGTAGCAAAAATAGGATTCACAGGATCAACACCAGTTGGAAAGGATGTCATGAGTAAAGCCTCTTCAACAGTGAAGAGAGTGACCCTTGAGCTTGGTGGAAGCGATCCTTTCATTGTTATGTCTGATGCAGATATTGACAAGGCAGTTTCAGCATGTTCCGTTGGGAGGTTTTTCAATTGTGGACAGGCCTGCTTGGCTGTAAAGAGAGTTTTTGTAGATGAGCCGATTTATGAAGAATTTAAGGAAAAATTAGTTGAAAAAGTTAAGAAAATTACAGTGGGTTCAGGTTTTGATACGTCAAACAGGATGGGGCCTTTGCATACAAAGGGACAAAGGGAAGAAGTTGAAGGTCAATTTAATGACGCTGTAAACAGGGGAGCAAAAATTCTTATAGGTGGAAATAGACCCTCTGGAGACTCTTACGACAAGGGCAATTACCTAATGCCAACAGTTTTGGAAAACTGTTCTAAAGATAGCAAAATGAATATGGAAGAAGTTTTTGGTCCAGCTTTGCCATTATGGAGAGTTTCAGGGATGAATGAGGCTATTGAAAGGGCAAATGACAGTCCTTTTGGCTTAGGTTCTTCTGTCTGGACTAGGGATTTGGATGCCGCAATGAGAGCTGCAGAAAAAATTGAATCTGGTTACACTTGGATCAATAGCATTTCAAAGATTTACGATGA
>CAZDPU010000001.1:145587-149183 GCA_964507645.1 uncultured bacterium | reverse complement strand
ATTTCTTCAGCAATTTTTTCAATCATAGTAAATTAATAATCTAACAGCAAAAAACAAGAGTTTTCCAAAAAATTTATTTTTTTTTACGCTTTTTTATGATTTTAGTTTCAAAAAAAGTCATTTAATTATTTTTAATACATAAAATGTAATCATTATGATTAATCCCATCCTTTTATTTTTGAATAATTTTTTAACTTCAGGCGGCCTAGGTGGAACTGTTATACTGATAATAATAATCCTTCTTTCCGTATATGGCCTTGCAATTGTTTTTGACAGAAGAAAAACTTTTGCCAATATCCCCAGAAAAGGAGGCCAGGATTTAGTTAAGAGAATAACTAGCTCATTAGATATAGATGACCTAGCTGAAGCAAAAGTTCAAGTTTCCTCAAGAAAAGATATTTATTCTGAGATGTTAATAACAGTACTCAACGCCAGAGGAGAAACAAAAGAAATCTTTGAAGAAAAAGTTAATAAAACATTTTTAAAAATATCTTCAAGGCTTGAAAGAAATTTAGCAAGCCTTGCAACAATCGTGGAGTTTTCACCTCTCCTTGGGCTACTAGGAACAATTGTTGGATTGATGAAGATATTTGGAAGCATCTCCGAAGGAGGCCTAGGGCACCATGAAGAACTTGCTGGAGGAATATCCACAGCACTTATAACAACTGCTGCAGGGTTAATTGTTGCAATATTCTTCGGAATCATTCTTCGCGCTTACAAAGAAAGAATAGAAAGAATAAGGGTGAAAATGGAAAATTGCGTTTCGGAAGTTATATCTCATCCGTCCTTTTTTGATTTGACAATCAATTCTGAGGAAATGGAATAATTGAAAAATAGATTCAAAAACAAATCGGATAATACAGAATTAAAAATAGCTTGGACCCCTTTGATAGATATGGTCTTTATTCTTCTTTTGTTTTTTGCTGTAACAACAACATGGGCTTCAAAAGAAGCAGGAATGAATATGGAGTTACCAAATGCAGGTTCAGGAACACAGCAAAATAATACACAAATAATTTATATCGATGATTTAGGAAGAATTTATATCAATGAACAAGAAACTCCTCTTTCAATTGCTGATTTTCTAAATGAACTAAACAGATTTGACAAAGATCAACCATGGGAAATAAGAGCAGACAAAAAAGTTTCTTATGAAAAGGTTGTTCAGGTTCTTGACCATCTTAGAAAAGAAAAATATATGAATGTTATATTGGCAGTTGAACCAAATAGAAATTGAAAACAATAACAGAAACAGATCATGAAACAATCCCCAAATCGCTACATGGGCCATTGAAGCTATCCTTATTCCTTCACCTTATCCTTATTTCATTTCTTGCATTTATAGATTTTCCACTCCCTGAACCTCCTCCCCTAATAGTCAAAATTGCCGAAGAGAGTTTCACAGAAAATGAAAAAAAGGAAGAAAAAAATACACTAGAAGAAGAAAAGAGGGAAGACTCTCAAGGACATGGGTCAAAAGAATTAAATGAAAAAAGCAACCAAGCAGTAAAAAAACCAACACAAGGCCAAATCTATGTTGTTAAGTCCGGAGACAGTGTTGGAAGAATTGCTTCCCAAGCAGGAGTAACCATAGAAGATATGAGGAAATTCAATCCTTGTGACCTTGGCGACAACCCATCCTTAATCATTCAACCTGGAGACAGGCTTATGATTCCAGGTGCTGGAAGGAAGGAGCCTGGACCATGTTCTTCAAAAATAGAAAGCACCGAAACCAAAGAAGAAGATCAGAAAAATTTAGAAGAAAATGAAATAACTGAAGAAGAACTTCTTGAAAGTGTTTTGGAAATAGACGAAGAAACTAACGAAGAAAACCAAGAAACTGAAGAAGAAATAATTGACCCATGCGCAGTTGATCAACCCTATGATGAAAGTTGTTGGCCACTTGACAAAGAAAGGCCAAAGCCTCTAGTTACAAAGCTAGCTGGTTACGAAAATGTTGGCGGATGGTTTAAGCAGCCGATAAAAGACAACAACGGAAAACTAATGGGAAGAGCTGAATTTGGAACATCTTCTTCTCCTTTAAACATTCCCAAGAACCTAACTGACGGAGATGGCTTAGAGAAAGGAACTTCGGTTGTTGTGGAAATGACCTTTTCCAATGATGGAAAACCTTTGAATGAGCCAAGGATAATCTTGACAAGTGGATATGATTCTTTAGACAAAAGAGCAATAGCATGGATGAAAAAAACAACCTTCAAAGATAGCTTCAATAGACATCAAATGGAAAATGGGGGAACCTTGAGGATTCAATTTTATTTTCCCGGAACATGACAACCTTAACTCTCCTGATCACCCTGTTAACAACTCCATTGTCATTGGAAAATCAATTCATAAGAATAAGAGTCAATCCAGGACCTGAGGAAGAGGCGAGATTTGCACTTGACACAACACAGGGAAACCCTGAAGAACCGAATGATGATGAAAAAAAATTAGTCTATGGGGCAAAAATGCCTTGGTCTAGTTTTGCTATAGTAAAAGTAGATGAAGAAACATTTATTTTCGGAGGCAAGCCTAGAGAGGATAGAAAAAACTTTTTTAAAAATTTAAAAACGGGAGAAAAGGTTTCTGGGCCTTATATTGAAGATGAAAAAATAATTTCAATTTGGAGATTTGGTGGAGTTGAAATAAAGCAAGTTTTATCATTTCAAAAAGGCTACTCAACAAATCTAAAAGACGCAATGGGTATTAGTTATTTTTCAGAATCAATCGATGGAAAAGATCATGATGTTGGAATTATCTTAGTCCTAGACACAATGCTGGGCGCAAATGATGGAGCGCCTTTGCGAGCAGAAGGTGCTGAAGGCTTAATTGAATCAGAAATATGCTTTGAAAAAGAAAACATGCCTGAATTTTGGCAAGCTTGGGATACTGAAAATGAAGCAACAATCAAAGCGGAAGGAAGACTGAAGCTAAAAGACAAAATAAATCCAGAAAAACTTGTTTTAGCAAACTGGGGAAAACTTGCAAAAACAAATTGGGAAATTGATTGTGAACCAGGTTCAAGCTTCGTTAGAGATGGTGATTTTGAAGACGAAAAAGATACTGCTGTAGCAATCATCTGGAAACCAGCGAAGCTTGAATCAAAATCATTGGAGTTTTATACAACCTATGGCATTGCAGACGCACCTGCCCCACCTGCATGCAAACCTTTATCAGCATACATTAGCGGAAAACCTTTCGAGATAGGAAAAGATGAAGAAAAATCTTTCTTTGGAAATTGGACTATAGACAATGAATACCCGGTAAGGCCAACAGAAGCAAAATTAACAATCTATTCAAATGATGGTTTAAAAGTTTTAACAGAAGAAAAAACAATAGATTTGACCAAAACTCCAAATGGTTATCATTCTTTTAAAATATTCAACCCCGGAATAAGCAAAGAACAAGCGACTTATACATTAAGGATTGAATCTCCAGAAGGTTTTGTTTGCGAAAATACAAACACCGTAAAAATATCTAAACCAGCTGAATTAAAAATGACAGTTATGAAAAAGCCAACAATCAAATCAACGGGGATACAACATGACCCCACAAAGTTTTATGCAAGTCTAATAATTGAAAATTCTGGAGAAACC
>CAZDPU010000001.1:0-145487 GCA_964507645.1 uncultured bacterium | reverse complement strand
TCTATAAAAAGAAATCTTTCTAATTCTCTGGTTACTGGAATCAACCTTGATTCATTCTCGAGATTTTATGGAAAATGGGAACTTCCAGGAAAATGTGAATTCGTCGGAAAAGGCAGTATAGAAAATTATGGATACAAAATTGAATCAAATTGTTATGAAAACATTGTTGAAATAACAATTTCTGGGAATTATGAAAAACTCCCACCTTTAACCGGCCTTTTTAGAGTTTTTCATTCTGGAAATCCAGACGAAAATTGGAATCGTTTAAAAAACTGTATTAACATTAATAGTGAGGATTGCGAAACATTGGAGGAAATATGGCAATGAAAAAAATTATTTTATTTTTAGTTTTATCAATTATGAGTTTAAATACCTTATCCGCTTCAGATATTAGAGATCTTGATGAAGATAATCCTTCATACAACATAATTCAATATTTGGTGGAAGAGGGCTTCTTGGCTCTTTATGATGGAGATGAATTTAGAGGTGGAGAACCTTTAACAAGAATCGGTGCAGCAATAATGGTAGACAAAATTTTGAAAAGTGTCTCAGCCGGAGAAAAAAACCCCACTCTTCAAGAATCTGATGCGATTCGCTTGCTCACAAAAGAATTTGGTCCAGAGATAATAAGAATTGATGACAAGATTTATGCTTTTGAACAAAGGATAAAATTGCTAGAAGACGAACAATCAAAAGTAGTAGATGACTTTTTAGCAATAAAAATTGAAGTTACCGAAAAATTATCAAAATTTGAAAATGATTTAAACTCATTAAGAGCCGATCTTGAAAATAGAGCAGTTCAGGAAGAAACAAAATTGATGCTTGATGAAATGAGCATGAGACTTATGAGCATTGAAGAAAGAATGTCCGAATACGACAATAAAAATGCAGATGGATCAACACAGGTTGAATCTCAGCATGTTTTTTGGCTCTTTATAGTTATGGCTGCATTAGCTGCCGCCTAGCCCAACTTGAAAATTTTAGTTACAGGTGGTGCAGGATTTATTGGCCACACCATTGCAAAAGCATATCTGAAAAAGGGCTATAAAGTAACAATATTAGACAACCTTTCTACAGGAAAAAAATCAAATATTCCAAACGGAGCAAATTTCATATTAGGAGATATATGTGATACAGAACTTGTAAAAAGCTTAGGCAATTTTGATCTTCTAAGCCATCACGCAGCACAAACAAGTGTAACTTTTTCTGTAAAAAATCCTCTAATAGATGCAAAAAATAATATTTTTGGGACTATATCTCTTCTTGAAAACATGAAAAACAAAGTAAAGCAGATAATCTTTGCAAGTACAGGTGGAGCAATATATGGGAATATAGAAAATATAGCAGATGAAACACACAAAATAAAACCTGAATCACCGTATGCTCTTGGAAAGATGACCGGAGAAAAAATAGTTTCCATATGGGGAAAACAAAACAACATCAAGACAACAATACTAAGGTATTCCAATGTTTATGGGACAGGACAAGACCCACATGGAGAATCAGGCGTTATAGCAATATGGATGAATAATATTCTAGAAAAAAAAGAATGTATTATTTATGGAGATGGAGAATCGATTAGGGATTATGTTTATGTTGAAGATGTTGTAAACGCTAACATTTTAGCAATAGGAAAAGAAGGACTTTTTAACATCTCTACGGGATTGGGAACCTCTACAAATGACTTGTTTGCAATTCTCAACCCTGACAAGAAACCAACATATAAAAAAGAAAGACCAGGGGAGATAGAGAGAAGCGTCTTGGACTCATCTAAGGCAAAAAGAGAGATATCCTGGGTTCCAAAAACTAGAATACGAGAAGGTGTAAATTTAACTTTGCAAAAAGGAGTCAAAAATGAGCAATAAGGTAGGTTTTGTAGGTGCTGGGTTTGTTGGAGCTGAAGCAGCAAGACAGGTAATGTCTGAAGGGATTGCAAATGTAGCACTAGTAGACATCATGGGCGATATGGCAAAGGGAAAAGCTTTAGACTTAACAGAATCAGCACCGATTCTTAAAACTTCCAAACATGCAATTGGAGGAAGTTCTTACGAACTTTTAAAGGGCTGTGATGTGATTGTCGTTACTGCAGGCATCCCTAGAAAACCAGGAATGAGCAGAGATGATCTTTTAAAAACAAATATAACAATAACAAAACAGGTATGTAATGGAATTGAAGAAAATGCTCCAGGAAGCATTGTCATAATGGTAACAAATCCTCTTGACGCTATAGTTTATGTTGCACAAGAGTTTTTAAAAGGAATATGCAAGGTTATTGGAATGGCTGGCGCACTTGATAGTGCAAGGTTCAGAACATTCCTCTCAATGGAAACCGGTGTTTCGTCTGACGATATACAAGCAATGGTTTTAGGAAGCCATGGTGATGCAATGGTTCCGCTTGTTAGCTCTGCTTCAATATCAGGAATACCTGCTGAACAATTGATAGAAGAAAAACGCTTAGATGAAATTGTTGAGAGAACACAGAAAGGAGGTGGAGAAATCGTTTCACTTTTAAAAACAGGAAGCGCCTACTATGCCCCTGGGATATCTGTTGCAAGTATGGTTAGAGCAATAATCCTTGATGAAAAAAAGATAATACCTACATGCACTGAATTAAATGGAGAGTATGGGGAAAAAAATATATTCATGGGTGTTCCTGCTGTTCTTGGAAAAAGCGGAGTAAAAAAGATAATTGAAGTCAAACTTTCTGAAAAAGAAAAAGAACTTTGGACAAATAGCCTAGAGCATGTTAGAGAATTAATGCAGGCCTCAAACAAGATAATGGAAAATGAAAAAATATAATTTTGAAAATTTTTCAATAACACATTTTTCTTCTGGAACACTATCTCTTGATGGTGGAGCGATGTTTGGAGTTGTACCAAAAAAATTATGGAATCGAGTTTACCCTTGTGATGAATCAAATCGAATAACACTAGGAATGAACCTACTCTTGATAAAGGGAGCTCAAGGCAATATCCTTGTAGATACTGGCTGCTTGGGGATAAAAAATCAAAAGTTAAAAAAAATTTACAAAATAGAAAATAAAGATCCGTTTAAAAATCTTGACATAAACGAAAATGATATAAACCATGTAATACTTACTCATTTACATTTTGACCATACTGGAGGCTCCACAATTTTCGATGGAAAAGAATGGGTTCCAAGGTTTAAAAATGCAACTTACTGGATTGGAAAAAAGGAATGGGAAAGAGCTACAGATCCAAACGAAAGAGAATCAGGTTCATATTACCCTGAAACATTTTTACCAATTCTTGAGAAAGGAAATGTTGAATTCGTAGAAGGGGACAAAGAAATACTTCAGAATATATTTTTCATTGAAGCTCCTGGTCATACACCCGGACACAGGATAGTTAAAATTCAAGATGAAAAAATGACTCTATATTATCTTGCAGACCTAATCCCAACAACAAAACACATTCCAATACCATGGATTATGGCTTACGACCTAGAACCTCTTTTAACTTTAAAAACGAGAAAAAAACTTTATAAAGAGTTCTTAAAAAAAGACACTAGAGTTTTTTTTGAGCATGATGAACATCCAACATCTGGTTTCATTAAACAAGAAGGTGAAATGTTTGTTTTTTGTGAATAATTTTTTTATCAAATATTAAATATTTTTTAGGTTTTTTTCCTAAAAAATACCTATTTTTTTCTTTTTTTTATCTTTTTTTGAAAAAAGATAGACATTTTTAATTTTTTATGAAATGATATACCTTATATTAAATTTTTCAAAAGGAAGGTAGAGAAAATGATAAATTATTCTGAAAATTTTGGATGCTTAACATTCAACAAAAAAGCAATGAAAAATTACATGCAGCCAAAGACCTATAAAGAAATGTTGAAAGCATTAGAAGATGGAAAAGCAATAAATTCAAAAATTGCTGATAATATCGCTGAAGCAATGAAGGTGTGGGCTATCGAAAATGGCTGTACCCATTATTGCCACTGGTTTCAACCTTTAACAGGGAGCACTGCGGAAAAACATGATTCTTTTTATGATCCTGACAATAATGAAAATTTAATTACAAATTTCTCCGGAAAACTCCTCATAAGAGGTGAACCAGATGCAAGTTCGTTCCCTTCAGGGGGAATCAGAGACACCTATGAGGCGAGAGGTTATACCGCCTGGGACACATCAAGTCCTGCTTTTATAAACAAAACGGAAACCGGATCCACATTATGCATACCAACTGCTTTCGTCTCTTGGACAGGAGAGGCCTTAGACAAAAAAACACCCTTATTAAGATCTATAGATGCTGTAAATTCTCAAGCAATGAAGTTGTTAAAAATATTTGGAAATGACAAAGGCGTAAAAAAAACAATAACAACCCTTGGATGCGAACAAGAGTTTTTTTTAATTGATGAATCATTTGTAGAGCAAAGAGAAGACCTTCTTCTCTGTGGAACAACACTTGTAGGGAAAGAAGCTCCAAAGGGACACCAACTAGATGACCATTATTTTGGAACAATGAAAGAGAGAGTTTTAGCTTATTACCATGATATCGAAAATCAACTTCTTGACCTAGGTGTCCCCTTTAAAACAAGACACAATGAAGTTGCTCCAGCTCAGTTTGAATTAGCTCCAACATTTGAAAATGCAAACGTTGCCACAGACCATCAAATGATAACAATGCATGTCCTGAAAAAAACAGCAAGAGATCATGGCTTTGCATGTTTAATGCATGAAAAACCATTCGCAAGAATAAATGGATCGGGAAAGCACAATAACTGGTCAATATCTACAGACACAGGAATAAACCTCCTTGACCCCAGGGATGATACTCATGAGAACATGCAATTTTTAACATTTTTATGTTCTGTCATCCAGGCAGTAGATAAGCATGCAGATATATTGAGAGCCTCAATAGCATCAGCTGGAAATGATTTGCGCCTAGGTGGCAACGAAGCACCTCCAGCAATAATTTCAATATTTCTTGGAGATATGCTTACAGACATACTGAAACAAATAGAAGAAGGAAAAGCTAGTTCAACCAAAAAAGGTGGCAAGATGAACCTGGGCTCTAGAACAATCCCCGAAATATCAAGACATAGCGGAGATAGAAACAGAACAAGCCCATTTGCTTTCACTGGGAATAAATTTGAATTCAGGGCACCAGGATCGGCATGTTCAATAGCTTGGCCAAACACTGTTCTGAATACGATAATCGCTGAATCTATGGATGACATTGCGACAAAGCTGGAAAAGAAAATGAAATCTTCAAATATAGAAGATGCAGTTTCCTTGGTTTTGAAAAATGTAATCAAAAAACATAAAAAAGTTTGCTTTGATGGAGATGGATATAGTGACGATTGGAAAAAAGAAGCGAAAAGGAGAGGGTTGCCAATATTAAAAACATGTGCTGATGCTTTGCCTTCACTGAAAACAAAAAAATCACTCGATATTTTTGAAAAATACAATGTGCTCAGCAATCGAGAATTAGAAGCAAGAGTTGATGTTCTAGAAGAACAATATGTTACAAACAAGGAAATAGAGGCTCGAACGCTTATCTCGATGATAAACACACAAATAATCCCTGCAGCTGAGATCTATCAATTTGAACTTGCAAGAACAATCAACACAACACAGATAGCGGGCAAACTTTCAAATATGGGAGCTCAAGGTAAAAAACTTAACGAAATAACAAACTTGATTTCTGATACCATGAAATTGGTTGAAAAACTGGAAAATGAAGAGAAGAAAAACCTTTCACCAATAAAAGTTAGAGATTCTGTTATCCCTTTAATGGAGAAAGTTAGAAAGAATAGCGACACTCTTGAGGGAATACTGCCAGATGAACTTTGGCCAATCCCTAAATATTCAGAAATGCTTTTTTTGATGTAAAAAATTAAATAAATTTAAAAGCTCTTAATTTGGCCGACCTAACTTGAGGAAAATTTTCAATATCCTTTTTGCTTGGACTCATCGGTTTTTTAGTTATTGCATATCCAAATTCCATTCTTTCAAGTTTCTTGTAAAAATCTTTAACTAACTTATCCTCCCCACTATGCCAAGTTAAAAAAATACTGATACCATTTCTTCTTACTACATTAAGCATGGAACTTAGTAAGGATTTCAATTCTTCTTCCTCCTTGTTGACCTCTCTTCTGAGAGCCATAAATGCTTTTGTTGCTGGGTTGTTTTTTTTAAATGATTTTTCCGAGAGTATTTTTGACAAATCTTTACAAATCTTTCCAGACAAAACCCTGTTGGATACAATCTCTTCTGATATTTTCCTATAATTTTTTACACCATGCTTTTTAAAAAGACCCATAAGGTTTCTTTTTTCGTATGAAGCCAATATTTCCTCCGCGTTTAAAACATCTTCGTCTTGATTGAACCTCATATCCGCTTTTTCCTTGCCATGAAAAGACATATCTTCTCTATAAAGCTGATCTAACCTAGCACCAAGGTCTGCAAAAAGGACATCACATTTTCCACAGTTGAGATTTGTCAAAATTGTTTCAATCCGACTATGCCTTGAATGTATGTAGTCAATCTTTCCTTTGAAAGAAGAAAGTCTTTTTTTCGATCTGCGGATTGCAGTTTTATCCATGTCAATCGCAATAACCCTAAATCCCATTTCTAAAAATAACTTTGAATGGCCTCCATCTCCAAGAGTAGCGTCTACAACATTTCCCCCTTCAGGGAGAAGCGCCATTACCTCTTCTATTTCATTTGTCATTGCTGAAGGGTGATAGCTTTCTTTCATTGGATTAACTTAAACTTTTTCAATCAGGACCAAAGCCACAAACCTCTTTTTTTGTCATATTTTCTAATTTTATTTTTATCAGACTGAATACAGGTTATCTCACAAACAAAAATTTTACAACCTGGTAAAACATGGCCTCCATAAACATTCCCGTTCCTGTCAGACAAAGACAAATGAAAATGAGGAAAAAAATTTTCTTTCAAATTGGGATTGTCAATTGATGAAATATTCCCCGAAAGAGAAACTATTTCAAGGCTTTCATCAAAAACCTTTTCTTCATATTTCATTTTTTCTTGGTTATACCAAGCAAGATTTGCCTTTTTCAAAGCTCCAATTCCAAAAATCCAACATGATTTGTAATTATTGCCTTTAGCATAAGAAATCAAAGCTTCCAAAAGATCTGAATCTTCCTTGAGAGAATCCATCTTCATAGATCAAGAACCTTATCTAAAAAATTTGTAAAATCTTTTGGAATTTCAAGCTCTCTTACCCTTATCCAGCAAGGAAGGCCTTTTAGGTTCCACCTTATAGCATCTTTTTTTGTCAAAATAACACCTCCATATGATCTAGCATTTTTTATAACAAAATTTTTCCACTTTTTTGAAATTGCATGATCTGGAATATTCAGATCAAAACAATCAACTCCTTCTTTCTTTAAATCATTTTCAAAAACCTCTGAATTTCCTATTCCGGCAGCAATAGGAAGCCTTTCTGACGGAGGATCTGTTGGTTCCCAAGATTCATCAAGCCAACTATTTTTATTCAAGATAACCTCAAACTTTTTGATTGAAGGAGCCCATCTGTTTACCTCTGAATAATCTGAATCAGGCATTGCAAGCAAGCAGTCACCTCGACAATAAGAACTACCCCACTCCCTAAGAAGCCCTTGTGGAAAAGGTATTGATGGTTTGTTTTTCGAAATCACAACAATATTTAAATCAACTTTTATAGAAGACCACTGGTATCCATCTTCTATCAAGATCACATCACAGCCACTTGTAGATAAATCTTTGCACAATAGGTTTTTATTTTTTCCAATAGCAACAATAGCTTCAGGTAACTCTTTTTTAACCAAGGCAGCCTCATCGCCAACCTCCTCAGCATTTAAAGTCTGTCCAGGAGAAAATATTTTATTGTCCCAATTTCTTTTTCCGCCATATCCCAACAATACGATTCCAACATTATGCCTTTTTGATAAAAGGTATTTCGATAAAAGTATAGAAATTGGTGTTTTTCCCGCGCCTCCAGCCTGAACAGAACCAACACTAATAACTTTTGATGGAATCCTTAAAGGGTCTTTTCCATAACGTCTTCTTAACAATTCCCTCGAGATCGAATAAAAAAATTCTAAAATTCCAGTTTTTTTCATGAATCTATAAACATTATTTTAGACAGCGTTGGTTAACTTTTGTACATTTTATATACTTAAATATGGAATAAAAAACACTCTAAATGCTTGACAGGGGAAATAAAAGGATATAGACTAATGGGTAGGAATTGAAGGAAATGGCAATTATTGGCACACAGATTACAATTGATAACAACGGTAGGTTTGTTATCCCCTCTGAAAGAAGGAGAATTTTTGAGAATTCAAATAATATTGTTATTGTTCTTGATGATGTTGACGAAATAAGAAGAAGAGTTCTTATTTATTCTGGAAAAGATCATTTACTTCATTTAAATTACTTGCGTGAACTTGCTTCAAAAGGTTTTGAATCTAAAACTGGTCAGCTATTAAGCAAAGCAGAAAGCTTGAGAGTCGTGTCAATGATAGAAGAAAATGCAATAGTTAGAAAAATCGATCCTTCTGGAAGGGTCTCTATTCCAATAGAAATTCTTGGTTTAGCGGGAATTGAAGATACTTCATATATTGGAGGAGTGCAAAGAATTGCTCTTTATTCTCCGCCAGTTTGGAAACAACTCGTTGAAGAAAGAGACCATCTTCTTAAATCGCTCAGCTATGAACAAAGAGTTGAACTAGCCGAGATTCCATTTGAGAGGCATGTTGATTGATGAATGAATTTAAAAAAAACAAGGAGGCATTATGAACCACAATAGAAAACCTGGAACTTTAGATTTCTTTTTTGAATTATTAGTTCCTGTATTTTTTTTAGTCATACTAACCGGATATTTTATTGTTTCAACACTAGTTGTTTAAGCATGTTAAACGAAATACCTAAATGGGCTACAACCATGGTTGTCATGACTGTCGTTGCAAGCGGAATTTTATTTTTGGCAGGATCAATTTTAGAGGCTTTTGTTTAGTTGAAAATAAACAATCTGGTTTCTAAAATTGAATGCCTGTATGTTGGCAAAAACAACAACCCAGTTTTTAAAGTTAAAGAAGATTCAAGAAAAGTAGAAAGAGGAGATATATTTATTACGCACGCGGGCGCGCGCACGCACGCTATTGAGTCAGAAAAAAAAGGTGCTTCCGTCATAGTAACACCTCACTTTATTAAAAATATCTCAACAAATCAAATAATTGGAGACACTACTAAATTAAAAAAAGACATTATTCAAAACCTATATGTTGATGAACTTGAAAACATCAAGGTTGTTGGGATAACAGGAACTGATGGCAAAACAACAACTTCAATGCTTACAAACAGCATAATTAATGAATCTAAAAAATCTGCCTGCATTGGAACCTTGGGAATACAAGGAAGCAAAATCAATATAAAAACAAACTTAACAACACCTGTGTCTTCAGATTTAGCAAACTCTCTAAAAAAACTACGAATGAACAATCATCAGTATGCAGTTGTTGAATGCTCTTCACATGGATTGTTTCAGGACAGAATTGACCCAATAAAGCTTCATGCTGCGGCAATGAATAGAGTAACAAGAGATCATTTAGATTTTCATGGCAATGAAAATTATTACTTTAAAGCAAAATCTCTTATATTTTCTAAACTAGATGATTTTTCTCCGGCAGTAATAAACTCAAGTTGCCCATCTCTACAAAAGCTTCAAAAAAAATACCCTAAACTTCAATGGATCACATGGGGAAGGGAAAATGCTGATATTGTTGGAAAAATAGTTTCAAAAACAGTCAACGAATCAATTATTGAAATAAATTTACCTAATAGAAAAAATGTTGAAATAAAAACAAACCTAGTTGGTGACTTCCAAATAGAAAACATACTCGCATCAATATGTTTGTCATATGGACTGGGCATATCTGAAGAAGATATGGTATCTGGAATCAAAAAACTTAAAAATGTCCCTGGAAGAATGGAAAAAATAAATACAGAAAAAAGAAATGTCTTTATTGATTACGCACATACTCCAAATGCAATAAAAAAATCAATAAGAACATTAAAAACTATATGCAAAGGAAAAATCTTTGCTGTATTTGGATGTGGAGGAGACAGGGACAAGGGGAAAAGAGCACAAATGGCAAAAGCAGGCCTAGATGCAGATAGGCTATTTATAACATCAGACAATCCAAGAACAGAAGATCCAAAATCAATAATAAAAGATATGCTTTCAGGAATTGACAATAAGGTTAAAGAACTTGAAGTTGAAATCGACAGAAAGAAAGCAATAAAAAATGCAATTCAGTCAGCAAAAAAAGAAGACATTGTTCTTATTGCTGGAAAAGGACATGAAGATTACCAGCTAATAGGGAAAAAAACAATACCCCACAATGACTCTCTATTTGCGAAGGAGGTTTTGTCAACTTGCGCCTAAGCCCACTTGAGATTAAAGAAACTTTAAAATGTGAAGCTTCTGGAAGTTTTCCTGAAAAAGAACTTTACATAACAAACGATTCGAGAAAGATAAAAAGAAATTCTCTATTCATTGCAATCCCAGGAAAAAACACTCATGGCTTGAATTTTATTGATGAGGCAATTAGGAAAGGGGCTAAAGGAATATTAAGCTCAGAAAGAATTGAAAAAAAGAAAGGTATCTGGAATTTAAGTTATAAAAATCCAAGGCTTGCATATGGAAAATTAGCAAATGCTGCAAGAAGAAAATGGCAAGGGAAAGTTATTGGGATAACAGGTTCAATAGGAAAATCCACAATTAAAGACTTGGTTGCTGCAGCGCTGGGTGAAAAAAATGAAGTTGCCTCTTCTCCCAACTCATTCAATAATGAAATTGGCCTACCTTATTCAATACTTAACGCAAAAGGAAATGAAAAATATATGGTTTTGGAAATGGGTGCAAAAAATCCTGGAGATATCAATTATCTAAAACAAATTGCTGAACCAGATTGTGCAATCTACTCTCCAATATGCACAAGCCATGGAAAATATCTTGGTGGAATTGAGGGAGTGATCAGGGAAAAAGGATCTTTGGTTTCTGGATGGGGTGAAGAAAAAACTGTCATAATCTCTTCAAAAAACCCTGAACACAAAAAAATATCAAACCTTTCATCAGGGGCAAAAATAATAAAATGGGGATCAAAAGAAGGCATAGAGGCAAAAAAATATCATTAAATGATTACGGAATGCCCAGGTTTCAAATAATCTACAATGAAAAAAAATACAGTGTCTCATTAAGTCTCCCTGGAATTTTTCAAGTTGAAAATTCTTTAGCAGCAATATCAACAGCAATATCTTTTGGTGTAGATATTAACGAAGCAATAAAAAGAATTGAGAAAGTTGAACCTCTTCCTCACAGAAAACAAATATGTCATCTAAAAGAAGATGGTGTTTTGTTAGATGATTGCTACAACGCAGGCTTAACCTCAACAATAGAAAGTATCAAATGGGCAAGTTCTATATCTGGAAAACGTTCAAAATTGATAATTCTTGGGGATATTTTAGAAACCGGATCTAGAGAAATAGATATACATAAAAAAATTGGAAAAGAATTGAAAGAAAATGATTATTCAGAAGTTATCACCATTGGCAAACTATCAAAATACTCTTTAACGGAATCCACTTTGGAAGGAAAACACTACAAAACTGTAAATGATTTTTTAAATGAAATAAAAAAATATAACTTTGAAGGAAAAGTCACCTTGGTAAAGGGCTCCAGGGTAATGAATTTAGAAAAAGCCATAAAAAAAATCAAGGAGATATCAAAAACGTAAACAATGACCCCCTTTAACAAGCACTCCAACTTTTACATCTTGTGCCTTTTAATTGTTTTTAGTTTTATATTTTTCAACAAGCCAGAAGACCCCTCTTTAGCAAAAACCTCTTTGGGGATATTCTTTTTCTCATTTGTTGCATTTAAATCTCATCTATATTTTGCAAAAAAAAATGGATGGGGTCAATCCGTCAGAAAAGAAGGCTTAAAGACACACCTGCAAAAAGAAGGGACTCCTACAGCAGCAGGATGGGTCTTCTTTGTTTTTTTAAGTCTTGTAATTTATATTTATGCCCCTACCCTGTTTTTAAATGAAAAAAATACCATAATTTGCATTCTTTCAACTTTTGTAATGTTTTGCCTTGGGGCTCTTGATGATTATCAAAAGATAAAAGGCAAGAAGGAGGGCCTTCTAGCAAGATACAGGCTTGCAGGACAGTTTTTTGTTGGCTCTCTTTTAGGTTATTACCTCCTACCTTGGGATTTATATACCAACATCATTGTTGGTTTTTTATTATTTGGAACCGCCGTCAATGGTATTAATTTTACCGATGGGTCTGATGGACTCCTGGCGGCGGTAATCCTTGCAACACCAATTGGAATTTTGATACTCCACCAAACAGCACCAATCCTGGGTTTCAATTTTGAAAAAACTTTAAATAATACAAATTATTTATTTTTATTTTTAGCCCTTTTGATGTTGGCGTGGATACCATTCAACAAACATCCTGCAAAATTGTTTATGGGTGAAACAGGATCTTATTCACTAGGTTCTTTAATTGGTTTCATTGCCATATATTCTGTTAGCTTAAACCCATCAATAACTTTTATTATTTTAGCAATACCAGCATTTCAAATCTCAACTGTAATACTTCAAGTTTTCTCGTATAAAAAATTTGGTAAAAGAATTTTTCTAATGGCCCCATTTCATCATCACTTAGAAAAAAAAGGTTGGACTGAAAATAAAATCGCTTATTCTGCTTTTTTTACACAATTAACACTAACAGTATCTGCTTTAATGAGGATTGATCCATCATGAAAAGTTTGATTTACGGAATGGGGATAAGTGGAAAATCCTCTGCGAAATACCTAGAAGAAAAAAAAGATAATTTTGTTGTTTTTGACGACAAGGTAGATGTTGAAAAATATCAAAAATGGAATAAAGACTTTTCAGACATCAAAAGGATAATAGTTTCTCCTGGGATACCTCCTTCAAACAAAATACTAAAAGAAGCAGAGTCGTTGAAGATTCCAATATATTGTGACATAGGTCTAGTTTCTTATGAAAAAAATCTTCCTCAAATAATTGCTGTAACTGGAACGGCTGGAAAATCAACATTGGTCAGCCTTCTCGCAGACATATTGAATTTGAGCGGTAAAAAAACAATTGCACTTGGAAATTATGGATTATCTCCATTGGAGGTTATTAATAGCAATTATGAATTCTGGGTAATAGAGGTCTCCAGCTTTCAGGCAAAAAGACTCGGAAAATTAAAACCTAATATTGCTGTTTATCTAAACTTTTCTCAAAATCATCTTGACTGGCATAAAACAATCAAAGATTACAAAGTTTCCAAAAGCCTCTTGTTTAAAAGTCAAGACTCTCAAGATTTAAGGATAGTGAATAAAAATATTGAAAAAAAATACATTCTTGGAAAAGCAAGAGAAAAAACAATTAAAGAAAATGAATTTTCAAGAATAAGAGAAGACATTCACCAAGAAACACTATCGGTAATTGGAACGTGTGTAAAAGAATTAAATCTAAACAAGGATATTGCCAAAAAAGCAATTCAGGATTTCACAACACTTATGCATAGATATGAAAAGGTAAATACAGATGATGGTATCCAGTGGATTAATGATTCAAAAGCAACAACCCCATTGGCAACCTTGACAGCAATAGACAGGACCCCTGAAAAATCAATCGTGCTTATGGGTGGAAGTGACAAAGACCTTGATTATGAAGAAACACTTAAAAAGATAAAGAAAAAAAATATGAAACTGATTCCTTTTGGAAGTATATCTTCATCACTTTATACCGAGGCGCATGAGCTTGATGTCAAATCTTCAAAGCCTTGTAGCTGCCTAAAAAAAGCAATTAAAAAAGCCAAAATAGATGGCTTGGGAAAAACCGTTTTGCTTTCTCCAGGAACAGCAAGTTTTGATGAATTTAAAAATTATGAAGAAAGAGGAACATATTTCGTAAAACAAATTAAAGGAGGTAGATATGGATAGTCAAAAAAATATACACTTTATAGCAATGGGTGGAAGTGGAATGGAACCTTTGGCAAGATGGTGTGCAGAAAAAGGATACAAGGTATCCGGTTCAGATGTTTCAGAAAAATCTGTAAAAAAACTAAATGACCTTGGTTTCGATTGCAAATTAAACCACTCAAAGGGAAATATACCTAGAGATTGCAATTTGATAGTCTATTCAAATGCTATCCCAGAAGACAATGTAGAGCTTATTGGAGCAAGAGAAAGAAAGATACCAGCTTTGCATAGACCAGTCTTTCTTGCAAAAGAATTCAACAAAGCAAAGAAAAGGATTGCAATTACTGGAACCCATGGAAAAACAACCACAACATCACTTGTATCTTGGCTAATTTACAAATCTGGAAGAGATCCAAATGTAATTGTTGGAGGAAATATGCTCAACTGGGATGCTGGCTACAAAGTTGGAGATGGTGATTATTTTATTGCCGAAGCCGATGAAAGCAATGTGGAATTTGTAAATCTTGATCCAACAACTCTAATTATTAACAATCTGGATTGTGATCATATGGATACATACAAAACCATGGAAAATTTGGAAAAATACATTACAGACTATCTAACAAGTCGTGATGAAAAATGCAACTTTATCCTCCCCAGGGAAAAAGGTTTAGGTGTATCAAAAATACTTGAAAATAACTCAATTAGACCTGGTAGCATGATAACCACGGCACTGCTAAAAGAAGATCAAGAGCTCGGATTCGGGAACATGTCTGACAGAGCATTGATTGAAGGCAAAATCCTTCATGAAGGCGAAAATGGAATGCTCCTTAGGGTCCTTTATTATGGGTTGCCATTGGGAGAATTTTTCTTGCCTATGTCAGGAAAACATAATGCAAGAAATGTCTTATCTGCAATTGGAGCTTGTTTAAGCTTAGGAATGGATGAAAATGAAATCTATGAAGGCTTAAGGTCTTTTAGAGGGGTTGGAAGAAGGATGGAAAAAATTGGTGAAACACTGATGGGTGAAATTTTTTCAGACTATGCTCACCATCCCACAGCCCTAAGAGAAACATTAAAAAGCATAGATGGCAAATACAAGAACAAAAAAGTAACAATAGTCTTTGAACCACACAGGTATACAAGGCTTGAAAAAAATCATCGAGAATTTTCAGAAGTGTTAAATTCATTTGAATTCAACTCAAAACTGATACTTCCAGTTTATTCAGCTGGAGAGAAAAAAATCAAAGGAATTAATAGCGATCTGATTGTGAACAGCACAAAAAATACAAAATTGACAACAGAAGAAAATCTTGTACAAGATTTAACTGAAAAAGAAAATGATGTTGTTGTGTTTTTAGGAGCTGGAAACATACATAAAATTGCACAGGAAACTTTCAATTACTCCCAAATAAATTAATGTTGAAGAAGTATGAAAATTTCAATGGAGGCAAGTTAAGCACCTTCAAGATTGGAGGAAACATAAAAAAACTATTTATTGCCTCATCTGTAAAAGATCTAAAAGAAGCAATAAAAATTCTTCAAAATGAAAAAACCTGGTACCTGTTAGGGGGAGGGAGCAATATCTTAATTTCAGATGATGGAGTAGATGGAATAATCAAACTAAATGGAGATTTTTCAAAAATAACAAATCAAGAAGAATTTTTAATTTGTGGAGCTGGAGCTTTTGGCTCATCTGCAATTAAATATGCGGAAAAAGAATCGCTTTCTAGCCTAGAACCTTTTTCAGGACTTCCAGGAACAATAGGTGGCTGGATTGCAACAAATTGCGGTCCTAGTGAAATGAACATCCTAGACATTGTTGAATCCGTTGACGTTATAGACAAAAAAACATACCAGTTGAAAACTTTAAAAAAAAATGAATTTGATTATGGATATAGATACTGCTCGTTGAAAGAAAAATTTGTTATTCTTTCTGCAAAATTGAAATTAAAAAAAAGAACAAAGAAAGAAATAAAAGAAGGAAATAAAAAATATATGAAATACAGGCTCTCAACACAACCAAAAGGCAGTTCTGTTGGGTGTATTTTTAAAAATCCTCCAAATAATTCTGCTGGAAAAATAATAGATTCATGTGGCTTGAAAGGATTCAAGATGAAAAACTTAAAAATTTCAAAAAAACATGGGAATTTCATAATAAATGAAGGTGGTGCAAAAGCAAAAGAAGTATTTGAAATGATTCAAATAATTAAAACTAATGTATTTGAAAAAACAGGGATATCTTTAACTGCTGAAGTAGAAAAAATAGGAAAGTTTAAATATGAGTGAAAACCTTTTTGAAAATCAGAAATTAGATAATTTTGATATGAAGGTAAGAGTAATTGCCCTGGGTGGAGCAGGATGCAAAATACTCAAAAGAATTAACAGCAGGCTTTCAAAAAACGTGTTTAAAGATGCAATAGACACTTCTGTATCCAGTTTAAAAAACCTTTCAGAAGAGATCAATAAATACGAAATAGCTACACAAAGATATGGCGGCAAAGGAACTGATTGTGATTACTATGGACTAAAAGAATACTTGCTTGAAGACGAAATGGAAAATAAAAAAATTGAAAATAGGGAGACCACAGATGTTATTATTTTTATATCTTGCTTGGGTTATGGAAGCGGTTCTGCATTGCTACCATGGACTTTAAAACAGCTAAACAATTGTGTAGACCAATTGGGTAGAAAAACAATAAAAATAGGGTTTTTTGTGCAACCAATGATTAGCGAAAATCCAGAATCGATAGAAATAATTGAAGATTCATTATCAAATTCAAAAGAAAACCTAGATTCATATCTAATAATCTCAAATGATAAACTTTGTTCAAATTTCACAGGAACTTTTGAAGATGCCTTGCATAAAGCAGATTCTTCATTACTTGAAATAATAAATTTAATTATTAAAAATAACTACAACACTATAAACCTTGACAAAGCAAATATTCTTGAATTTTTCAGAAATGCTGGACAGATACACTTTGGTCAGGGAAAATCAACAGAAGAAATCAAAATAAACACAGCTCTAGAAGACTCCTTCCAAGACACATTCTTAAGGCCTTTACCTATAAACAACCCACCCCATAGAGCATTGTGTTGGATTAACGGACCTCCAATCACTGCTTATGAGCATCAGGAGATAATAGAAAATATTTCTTCAAGGCTATCCCCTTCAATGGATGGAAGGCAAGGAAAAGTGAATATTTCGATAAATACAATGAACCAAAAAATGCTTGAAGTTTATTTAATGCTGAGCAGCAAACAAAAGGTTTTATAAATGGAAATTCCTAAAAATATAAAAGTTGTTGCTGCTGTAAAGAACAGGTTCGAAGATGACCTCAAAAAAATACGATCTTCAGGAATTAAAGACTTTGGAGAGAATAGGCTTCAAGAACATCTGAAAAGAAAAAAAACATTGGAAGATAAAGAAATAATTTGGCACTTTATAGGTAGGCTACAAATGAATAAATTGAGCAAAATATCTAAAAATTTTAAATTTATCCATTCAGTATCAAGAATAAAAGAAATTCTTGCCATAAGCAAAGTAGGACCTCCTTATCCAACATGCTTAATTCAAGTCAATCTAGGCGATGAATCAAAATCAGGGATAGACATAAATGAACTAAAACATTTTCTAAACAAAGCAAAAACAGATGCTCCGGAAGTTCCTCTTAAGGGATTAATGACAATGCCGCCATATACACAAGAACCAGAAAAAAATAGACTATGGTTTAGGGAAGTGAAAAAGCTAGCAGAAAAAAATTTCAAAAATCCATTGGTTTCAATGGGCACAACACAAGACTGGAAAGTTGCTGTATCTGAAGGCACGAATATTCTTAGACTAGGAAGGATTCTTTTTGAATAATACCTGGATTGAGCATTTGATTTTAGGCCTAATACAAGGGGTAACTGAATTTCTTCCAATTTCATCAACTGGGCATCTTGTATTGATAAGAGATTTTTTTGGAATCAATCCAGAAAGCAATACAGCAATTTTAACAATACTACATCTTGGAACCCTGTCTAGCCTTTTAGTGGTTAATGGAAAAAAACTTGGGCAAATGATACTTTCAAAACATCCATTTAAAAATATTGAGTTTCATGCACTTTTCATAACAAGCTTGGCCACGGTTCTTTTTTACCTCTCTTTTGAAAACCTCTTTGAATCCAGCTTTAGAGATGCGGGAAGTGTAGCAATAGGTCTTGTTTTTACAGCATTTATTCTTGTATATGCAGAATTAAGGAAATCAAAATCTTTCAAAAATCTAAGACACACTACTTTTTTAGACTGGATTGCAATTGGGCTTCTTCAAGCAATTGCGATAATACCTGGAGTCAGCCGATCTGGAGCAACAATAGCTGGAGGTTTGCTCATCGGAATGAACAGATATGAATCAGTTAAATTTTCATTCTTGCTTTCAATTCCAGTAATAATAGGTGCTAGTTTGCTAAAGCTAGAAAATATAAATTCATACATATCGATAAATCCAGGCCCTTCCCTAGTTGGGTTTTTAATATCTTTTGTTTCTGGAATATGGGCAATGAAATTTATGTTAAATTATGTAAAAAACAACAAACTAGAACCATTTGCAATCTACTGTCTTGTTCTGGGGTTCATTTCAGTCATAATAATTAAACCATGAAAAATATAAAATTAAATTTTGAAGTTGTTTTAATTTTCTCAATACTATTTCATACATTTGCAACAACTACACAAATTTTTGATCCACTTGCAGAAAGCTATAGGGTATTTTTTGAAAACTTATGGGGTAAAAATTCTTGGATATACCCTTTGCTTTTATATCATCCCATTTCATCAGCTTTTCAAAAAAACAAAAAAGCAAGGCTACTTTTTATCCCCTGGATTTTTCTTTTTGCAGAAAAATATGAAATGGGTGGAATCTGGAGCAAAAACATCTATTCTTTCTTGGAAGGAATAATTGACAACGAAGGAATTTTCATTTTGAATATTTTTGCTTTTATGTCAATAGGCATTGTTTATTTTCGTTTAGACAAACACGTAAAGAGCATGTTTAAAAACATTTCACAAAAAGAATCTTCTGAACAGGATTTCGATTCAGGAGATTTTGAACAAGATTTCAAATCTCTAAAAGAATCCAATGTAACTACAAATGACCTAATAAAAAAAGATGCTAGAAAAAAAACTGTTAAAAAAATAATAAAAACCCTTAAGGCGAAAGAGATAAAAAACCCAAAAAAACAAATTAAAAATGACAAAAGTTACAACATTCCAATGACACTTTTAAAAAAACCAGAACCTGTAATTGAAATGGGTAAAAAAGAAATAAACCATATGGCGGAGACGATAATAAAAACTCTTAAAGATTGTGCAGGAGCAGATGCATTTTTTGAAAGCTGTGCTCAAGGAAGATCAGTCATTAGATTTGAATTTAGAGTTCCTGCATCAGCAAATCTTCCAAAAATAAGAAGTTCTGCAGAAAATATTGCAGTAGCAATAGCAAGCATAGGAAAGGTAAGAATTGAAGCTCCTGTTATTGGGAAAAGCACAATAGCTGTTGAAATACCTCAAAAAAATAAATCTATACTTAGGTTAAGTGAAGTTATAGAAAATCAAAAAAAATCAGATGGTTTAAATTTTGTAATGGGAGCACAAGTTGATGGAAAGCTTTTAAATGTTGATCTTTCAGCATTACCACATATGTTAGTTGCAGGAGCAACCCAGTCGGGAAAATCGGTTTTTATAAATACTCTTTTATTAAACCTAATATACAGAAAAAGTCCTGAAGATTTGAAATTGATACTTGCTGATATGAAAAAAGTTGAATTGACACTTTATAAAGATATTCCTCATCTTTTAGTTCCCATAGTTTCAACACCTGATCCAGCATTGAATGCATTAGATTGGGCTAGAAAAGAAGTAGATAGAAGATATGAACTCCTAGAAGAATCGAAAACAAAAAATCTTGAAGAATACAATAAAAAATCAAAGAAAAAACTTCCTTATATAGTTATAGTCCTGGAAGAATTGTCTGCTCTTTTAATTACGTCTAAAAACAGAGTTATTGAATCGTTGTCCGACCTATCAGAAAGAGCAAGAGCTGCAGGAGTTCATCTAATTGCAACAATGCAAAGGCCTGATTCCAAAAAGCTTGATGGGTCAGTGAAAGCAAACCTTCCTGGAAAAGTTAGCTTTAGGCTTGGAACAAGATCAGACTCAATTACTGTCTTTGGAAGAGGAGGGGCTGAAAATCTTCTAGGAAGAGGGGATTTGTATTTTGACAGTCCAACACATCCTGACCTAATAAGATGCCAAGCGCCTTTAGTAGAAACAGAAGAAATAGAAAATGTATTAAGCTATCTTATAAAAAATTATGGAGAAGCAAAATATGATGAATCTGTTGAAGAGGAAGTAATCACTCCAATAGATGAAATAAGTGATGATGTTTTAGAAGGCCTTTCAAGCACCGATCGTAAATTGATAGCTGACATAAGGCAAAGGATAAAAGATGAAGATGCAATTAGCGTTAGTCAGCTTCAAAGAATTTTTGGAATTGGATACAATAAAGCCTCTAGGATGATGATGATAATGGAACAATTGAACTGGGTACATCAAGATCCAAATACATCAGCAGGAAAAAAAGGATGGATGGTTGACTTGTGAGAAAAAAAATAAAAATTGAAACGTTTGGACAAATCATGAATCCTGGAGATAAAAAAAATTTCATCTAAATGAATCCAGAATTTTTTTCAATAGGAGATTTCTCAATTAGATGGTATGGAATCTGCATGGCTTCAACAGTTTTTATTTCATGGTGGTGGTCAGCTAAATGGATAGAAAATAACAAAAAGGCTGGCCTTGATAAAAAAGAATTTGAAGATGGCCTTTTTTGGGCTGTTGTATGGGGGATAATTGGAGCAAGACTTGTCTATGTTTTAACCAATTTATCAAAATATGACAATCTCCTAGACAGTCTACAAATATGGAAAGGAGGGCTTTCTTTTCATGGAGCAATAGGTTTTGGAATTTTATACTGGTGGTTTTGGACTAAAAAAAGAAACATAAAGTTAACAAGGGTTCTTGACCTGCTAACCTACCCCTCAGCAATTGGAATAATTTTTGGAAGGATTGGAAATTTCATGAATGGCGATGATGCAGCAGGAAGATTAACAAATTTGCCTATTGGTTATACATGGCCAGAAAAAGCATATGGCTTTTCTAGCTTTTGTCCAAATCCAGAAGAAACAATTTTAAATTGCTCAATGGAGCTTGCAAGAGGTCCAGTACACCTTTCCCAAGTTTATGGAATGATGGTTGGATTGATTCTTTTTTTAATACTTTGGATTGGCACAAGACAATCAAAACATGAAGGATGGTTAACAGGTCAATGGCTTATATGGTATTCATTATTAAGATCAGTTATAGAAGAACCTTTCAGGAATAACCCAATCTACTGGAAGCTCTTAGAGAATCCTGAAATTGGATTTTCAATATTGACTTTAACTCAAATAGTTTCAATATTAATAATCGCAATAGGTGTTTTAGTACTAAAAATAACAGAAAAAAACCCAACTAGCCCATGGACTGGTTTTAATTATTTTAAAATTAGGGGGAGTTCTAAATAAAATGAAAAAAATATTGATAATTTTTCTTACCTCATTGCTCCTTTGCTCTTGTGGGAAAGTAAACAATGAAAGCACTCTTTTATACCTAGTTAACGAAAGGCCTGATGAAGTTGTAATAGTGGACACCTTGGATGAAAAGGTTAGCAATAGGTTTATGGCAGGAGAAGGGTTGAATGACTTGACATTACTTCCTAAAAAAGGCTTAGGGTTCATAGCAAATCAACATGGAGGAGTCATATCTGTTGTTGATTTAAACATAGGCACTCTTGAGAGTGAAATACCAACAAAAGGATTTCCTCTTCATTTAACCAGTCCTCCTTCAGGTGAAATAATATATGCAACTGTAGCAAATCCAGAAACACTTCAAGCAAATGACGTAAGTATATTTTCTGTAGATTCAGGAACTCTTATAGATTCAATACCTGTTGGGAACACGATTAATAATATCGAAATACATCCCAACGGCAATGTCCTTTATGCAACAAGGGCAAATACAGCAATGCTTTTTTTGATTGACACAAAAGAAAAAACTATAAAAAAAGAAAAAATTCTTTCAAACTCACCTGCAGCAATGGCAGTTAGCCCCAATGGAGAATACATCGCTCTTGCGCTCACTCAAACCGATACTGTTCAAATATATGACAAAAATGCGGATGAGCTTATCTTCTCTATACCAGTTGGAGATGCCCCAAGGGCAGTCACTTTCTCAGATGATAGCAAATTGGTTTTAGCAGCAGACATGAGAACAAGGTTTGTTCATATTGCAGAAACTGAAAGTGGAGAAATTGTTGGAAAAATAAAATTCGACATGGCTCCAACAAATCTAAGAGTTGTTAACAATAAAGTCTGGGCAACAGTAAAAGCTCCATTTATATTTGGAGCAGATTTGAAAACATTGGATATAACAAATAAAATTCACCTTAACTCTGTTCCTGTAACTTTTGAAGTAATTGGACCAAACGAACTTGGATCAAAAAATAAAAACTTAAGTTTTTCATGGGTTCTTTTAGGTTTTATTTTTGCTATTTATTATTTAATCAAAAAAGGAAAAAGCCAAGAAAACGATTCTAAAAAACAGGAGAAAACCACTTGAAGAGAATTTTGGTTTTCATTTTGCTCTCAACAATAAACTCCTGTTCCGGATCTCAACCAACAAGCGCAAGAATACCTTCAAGTGCAGCAAATACACAAAATAGACCTCCAGTTGTTGAAAAGATGGAAACAACCCCTCGCTTTGTTTCTTTTGAAGGAGAAGCCATAACAAGAGCAATAGCTTCTGATCCTGACTTTGATAGATTGGTTTTTTCATGGGAGGTTATAGGGGCGGAAATACTAGAAGGAAAAAATACACCTCTTATAAAATGGAAAGCGAATAAGGATTCAGAAAAAGTTAACATAAAAGTTACAGTAAAAGACTCAGATGGCTATAAAGAAGAAACCTCTGAAATAGATCTAACGAATAAAAAACTCTTTCTTGAGCACCAAAAACCAGAAAAAGAAAAATCTGGAGAAAAATATAAAGTTTTTTTAAAAACGATAAATCTAGATTCGTTTGGCCTTGCAAGCATCCAAATCAACTACCCTTCTGAAAAAATGATTTTGGAAAATATTGTCTTCAATGGGATTGAAAAAAATAATCACAATAACTGGTACGCCATCACAGACAATTCCTCACTTGGAAAAATAACAATCATTTTATTTCCGAATAAAAACATTGAAAAAAATGGTGGGAAAATATCAACATTAAATTTCACTTTACGAGATGATTCTTACCCAGGAATAGAAGAATTTTATTTTAAACACAACGGAAAAGAAATAGGTGCATGGAGTTCAAAAAAAGAATTAATACCCCTAGCTTTTATTTCTCCAAAAGAATAAAAAACAACCTTTAAAATAAATACCTTTATTTATTATGTCTAGAAATATTTTTATACGTGGTGCAAAAATTCACAATTTAAAAAACATAGATGTTGAAATACCCGGGAACAAATTTACAGTTGTATCAGGATTAAGCGGATCTGGAAAATCATCTTTAGCGTTTGATACCCTTTATTCAGAAGGAAGAAGGCTTTATCTTGACAGCCTCTCAACTTATGCTAGGCAATTCCTAGGAGATATAAAAAAGGCAAATGTAGATAGCATAGAAGGGATATCCCCAGCAATAGCAATAAACCAAAGCCCTTTGTCAAAAAATCCAAGATCTACAGTTGGAACAGCAACGGAATTGCTAGATTTCTTAAGACTTCTTTATGGAAGAGCAGGCATTCCTTATTGTCCAGAATCAAACAAAAAAGCTATTTCTCAAAATTCAGAATCAATAATAAAAAAACTATTGGATTATGAAAATGGAACAAAATACATAATTTATGCACCAATAGAAAAAAGTAAAAAAGGAGAATTCAGAAACCTAATAACAGCACTAAGGACTGAAGGTTATTCGAGATTGAGAATTGATAAATCCATATACAGGCTAGACGAAAAAATAAATTTAGATAAAAATAAAAGACATGATATCGATTTGGTTATAGACAGGTTGATATCTGGAGGAGATCCAGCAAGAATCTCAAGATCTGTAAAAACAGCTTTAGAAAAAGGAAAAGGCCAAATTATTGTAGAGAATCAAAAAACAAAAAAACAAGAAATTTACAGTGAATTATTTGTATCTCCAAAAACAGGAAAAACAATACCAACCTTGGATCCAAGGTTTTTTTCATTCAACTCTCCAGAAGGAGCTTGTAAGAAATGCAAGGGTATAGGGGTTATTGAACAAGTTGATATAAATGCACTAATAGATTGGGACAAGAGCTTAATCCAAGGTGCAATTAGACCTCTAAAAGAAAGACTGCTTGACAGATGGCATCAAGCATCAGCAAGGGGGATTATCGAATCATTCGGAGAAGACACTTCATTACCTTTAAAAAACCTTAAAAAAATAATTTTAGACATAATTGTTTATGGATCTGGTGAAGAAAAAATTTCATACATAATGAGATCAAGAAGAGGAAGAAAATACCATTTCAACCATCGAGTAAAAGGAATCTCTTCGGCATTGTGGAAAAAAATGTCTAATACAAAAAGCCCAAGCATAAAAAAAAGAATACAAAAATACATCTCTCAAAAAACATGTCCAGGATGTAAAGGAAAACGCCTCAAACCTGAAGCTTTAGCCGCAAGATTTTCTGGAAAAAAATTTTCTGAAATATCCGGAATGTCTCTAGAGGATTTATACAAATGGACAAAAAAGGTAAAAATTTCAAAAAATGAAAAAAAAATTGCTACACCCATATTGAGAGAGGTTAAAAATAGACTTAAGTTTTTAATTGAAGTGGGTGTTGGGTATCTTGAAATAGACAGACTCGCATCTACTCTTTCTGGCGGAGAGTCAAAAAGAATAAAACTTGCAAAACAAATTGGAGGAAAAATGTCCGGTGTTCTTTATGTCTTAGATGAACCAACAATTGGCCTACATCCAATAGATACAAAAAAACTTATAAAGTCATTAAACTCATTAGTAAAACTAAACAACACGGTTGTTGTTGTTGAACATGATCCTGAAACTATCAAAGAATCTGACCACCTAATTGAAATAGGTCCCGGAGCAGGGCATTTAGGGGGAGAGGTAATTTATGAAGGTTCTCCAAAACTATCAATGAAAAACAAGAAAAGTTTAATAGGGCCATGGCTGGATAAAAAGTTTTCAATAAAAAAAGAAGAAAGAACGCTAAAAGAGGGAATAAAAGTAAAACGGGCAAAAGTTAATAATTTAAAAAACATATCTACATCAATACCCTCTAAAGGCCTAACTGTCCTATGTGGACCATCAGGGTCTGGAAAAAGCAGCCTTCTTGAAGGTGTTATAAATAACGGATACAAAGAAATCAAAAATCATAGAAAACTTTCAAAAGAAATTGCTGATGAGATCGTCGGAATAAATAACTATGAAAAAATTGAGCTCATAGACCAATCTCCAATTGGGAGAACACCGAGAAGCAATCCAGCAACATATACGGACATATTCACAATAATAAGAAACATACTTTCAAAAACTCCAGAATCTCAAAGTGAAGGTTACACAGCTGGATTTTTTTCATTCAATGTTCCTGGAGGGAGATGCGAGTCCTGTAATGGAAGTGGATATAAAGAAGTAGAAATGCATTTTTTAGCAGACGTATCCATCAAGTGTCCATTATGTGAAGGTCAAAGATATGGACAAGAGGCACTATCAATAAAATACAAAGGTTTAAATATATCTCAAATATTGAATCTCTCAGTTGATGAATCAGTAAGTTTTTTTGACAATTTTCCCCCACTTAAAAGGAGGCTTGAAGTTCTTTCAAAAGTTGGGCTTGGTTACATTTCTCTTGGACAACCAGCAACAACCCTTTCTGGAGGGGAAGCTCAAAGATTAAAACTTTCTAAACATCTTGGAAAAAGCAGAAAAGGAAAGTCTTTAATATTGCTGGACGAACCGACAACAGGGCTTCATCCAGATGATATAAAAAAATTAACCAATGTATTCGATGAACTAATAAAACAAGGAAATACACTAATGGTAATAGAACATAATTTACAAGTTTTATCATACGCAGACTGGATTATCGAAATGGGAGAGAAGGGAGGAAGGGAAGGTGGAAAAATAATTTTCGAAGGAAAGGTGTCTGAATTAATAAAAACGAAAACATCAACAGCAAAAGAAATAAAAAAATGGCAAGGTTTCAATGATTGAAGAAGGCTTGAAAAAATTAAAAATCCCAAATCTTCCTGGGGTTTATAAGTTTATTTCAAAAGATAAAAAAATCATATATATAGGGAAATCAAAAAATCTAAAAAAAAGGATATCCAATTGGCTTTCCTCAAAAAAGAGAAAAGACAAAAAAGGAAATTTGATGAAATCTTTAATAAAGGAAATTGAATTTACAGTTACAAATAATGAAAACTCTGCGCTCATTCTTGAATCAGAAGAAATAAAAATATACAAACCTAAATTCAATGTTCTTTTAAAAGATGACAAGAGTTATCCGTACATCAAGATAGTAGAAGATTCATATCCATATCTAAAATTCTCTAGAGCATCAAGAGATGATGGAGAATATATTGGACCTTTTTCTGATTCAAAATCAGTCAAAAAAACTATTTCATTTTTAGAAAAAAACTTTGGAATAAGACCTTGTAGATACGATTTGGAAAAACAAAAAATAAAATCATGCATCTATTACCAGATGAAACAGTGTCCAGCTCCTTGTGAGAAAAAGATAGATAAAAACGCCTATAAAAACATAGTTAAATCTGCAATTAAATTCATAAATGGGGAAAAAAACAATATCTTTGAAATACTTGAATTACAAATGAAAAAATCCTCAAAATTGAAAAATTACGAACTAGCTGCGCAATACAGAGACAAAATAATAAGTTTGAAATCAATCATAAAATCAAAAAAAGACACCACAAAGACAAATATAAATACTGATTTGGTTTCATTGGTTTCAAAAGATTCAGAAACTATATTCAGCATTACAAAAATAAGAAACGGAAAATTTTTCAATCCATTAATTTACAAAATCAAAAATCTAATTTTTGAAAATCGTAAAAATGTTTTACTTAAAGTCATGGAACAACACTATTTAAAAAACAAAATCCCAAAAAAAATCATCATTCCTTTCAAAAGGGAAAAAGATGATCTTTTTGAACGATCAATATTTTTTTCAAAAACAAAAATAAGACCTCCTTTCTTCAAATGGGAAAAAACAAAAATGAATGAATCCTATAAAAATATACTCATTAAAAAAAATAATGAAAATCCTGTAGAAAAAGAAGCTTTGAAAGAGTTGGAAAAAAAATTAAATCTTGGCTACAACCCTGAAATAATTGAAGGTTTTGACATTTCTAATCTAATGGGTGAAAATGCAGTTGGAAGTCAGGTTTGCTATAAAAATGGAAACTACGAAAAAAAATTAACAAGAAACTATAAAATTAAATCTGTTAAGAATATAGATGATCCAAAAATGATTGCTGAAGTGATCTCAAGACGATGCAAAAAAATTATAAAAGGTGAAATTCAACCAGATTTAATTCTTATTGATGGAGGGTTAACCCAGCTAAAAGCAGCTAAAAAAATTCTTGAAAAATGCTTTTTGAATATACCCGTAATCAGCATTGCTAAAAAATTTGAAAAAATCTACAGTGGGGAAACATTCCAGGAAATCAAGATGAAAAAAAATTCTCCAGGACATAACCTATTGATAAGAGTGAGAAATGACGCTCATAGGGTTGCATTAAATCATCATAAAAAAATTAGGAAAAAAAGTATTTTTAATTAATTTTAAATTTAAGACCAGTTTTTTCCAACCTTCTTAAAATCGTTTTTGAAGGCAGGTCTAATTCATGAGTTAAAACTCCATTTTTTAACTCTCCCTTAATTGCAAGCCTCATAATTTCAGCAGCAGGAAAACCAGTTGTTCTTTCCATGGATGTTAAACCTGTTTCAGTATCATTTTCATCAACTAATAAAATTTCCATTTCGGAACTCTCCCCTACTACCTTGACTAGAAGAATCACCATATCTTCTTTTGATGTAGGTATTCTTGATCCAAGTTTTTTTTCTGCAAAACTTAATGCATTATCTTGCCAATTTTTTTCAAAAAAACCGTCTTCTTTCCATTTGAACATCAAATCCCAATGCCCTGGCCACCTTAATGTTTTATATTTGTAATTATCCAAAACACCATAAAAACTACTTGCAGCAGTACTTATCCCCCCTCTTGTTAGAGAAGCCTCAAAATTACCAACTCCATCTATATTTATAGATTCTTTTCCTGACAGACACAGTTTTTCTTTAAGCTCTCCATTCTCAAGAATCATTTCTGATCCAGAATACTCATTCAATAAACCTTCAGCAGCAAAAAATAGATAATGCTTGAAGCTGTTGTTTAAAGGTTTTTTGGGCAATCCACCACAATAAATCTTTACACTTTTTGATTTAGGAATTCTTGACAAGCCATAAGAGGCAAGCAATTGCCCCAAGCCAGGAGCAAGCCCCGAGTCAGGAACAATTGAAACCTTTTTCTCAAAAGCAGAATTGTTCATCTTATGTTGAATGGCAACAACATCTGGATTTCCCCCTAAATCAACATAGTGAATGTTGTTTTTTATTGAATATTTAGTTAACTCTTCTGAAAGCATGTATGAAGCTGAATTAACAATTCCTTCAGGTTTATACATTAAAGACCACCCGTTGGGGTCAGAAGCATCTAAAGATTGAAATTGTATACTTGCACTTTCAGGAAAATTCTCTTGAGAAAAAATTATGAAATCTTCAATTTTTTCTGAATCTTTATCTACAAGGATTATTTCATGGTCAAAGGACAAATTGTAAGCAATCGCCCTCCCCTGCCTTCCCGCTCCAACAATCAAAACTCTTGACATGATTTAATCATAACAATCAGTAATAAAGATTAGGTTTTAGAATTAAAGAAATTAACTAAATGGAAGGAATTGTAAAATGGCTATAAATTTTTTGTTAAATTCAATATCAGAACTTGCATCGATAGAAAGTTGGTGGATCAAAGTGGACTGGAACAATTTCATACTTTACCCTATTTCTGGTTGGCTTATAGGTGTCATCCTTATAGGCATTTTTCATAAGAAATTAATTTCCTATTTGAAGAAAAAAGGGAAAGGGGAGGCTGAAAAAGTTGTTTCTTCAATAGAGAAACCCCTATCCCATTTGATAATACTAATGGCAATACAAAGGGGCATTGTTGTTGAAAATATCAGCATATCCAAAGATACTGATGAGGTGATAGGAAAAATCTTCTTAGTCCTTATTTCAATAACTGTAGCAAGTTTAGCAAAGCATTTAATTGGTTTTATTTTTGCAACAGTTCTTGAACCTATTGCTGAAAAAAGCGAAGGAAAAATTGATGATCAAATTATTGCTGTTTTAAAAAATTCATCTGGTGGCTTAATTTGGATAATCACAATAACAGTCATAATAAGTGGTTTTGGATATGACGTCAAAGCACTTGTTGCTGGTTTGGGGATTGGAGGTTTGGCATTTGCTTTTGCAGCAAAAGACACCCTGGCCCAAGCTTTTGGTGGAATCGTCCTTTTCATGGATAGACCTTTTGAAGTTGGAGATTCTGTAGAAATAGACGGAGTTAGGGGCGATGTTGAAGAAATCGGCCTTAGATCAACAAAACTAAGAGGCCTTGATAAAACAGCCATCATAATACCCAATGCTACAGTCTCTTCAGCAACCATAACTAACAGAAGCAGAAGATCGGGCTTTAGACAAGATGTGGTATTAGGGCTTGTCTATGACACCCCTACAGAGCTGATAAAGAAAGCAAAAGGAACCTTGGAAGAGATAATAAAGAAACACCCTGAAACAAAAGACAAGTGTTGGGTTAATTTGCTTGAATTTGCTGACTCTTCATTGAATCTTGAAGTTGTTTACTGGATTAAGAAAAAATCTGGAGGGGATTTAAGAAAAGTAAGACATGAAATCAACATAACAATATTAGAAGAATTCAACAATCTAGGTCTCGAATTTGCCTTCCCAACAACAACAATTGATTGGGACTCGTCAAAAGAAAATTAATGAAATTAATTTTCTTAATAAGCTTTTTGCTCGTAGAAAAAACACAAGAGGCAGCAATTATCATGGAGCCACTGATAGAAGCTTTTATTGAATTTGAAGGAAGTCCTCCAAAGCAGTGTGAACAATTAAGAGAATCTCCTGCTTTCTTTGCCATTTTAGAAAATAATTCAGGAGAAAGAATTGGATGCAAAAATCTCAAATCCAAACCCATAGAAGGTGCAGGAAAAAACAAATGGGGAATATTTTTTAATCAAAAAACAAAAGTAATCGATTTTTATTCTGAAAAAGAAAAAATTTTCTCAAAGCCAGAAAGACAAAAATGGGAAAAAATCCCCTTAGGGCAATCATTTGCAAGACTTCTTGGAAAAGTCAAGAAAATCTTAGAGATAAAAGAGAAAAATAAAAATATTACTTATGATGAAATTAAATCTTTTGGTGGGAATTTTTTAGGTAAATCAACCCCACACAGCCTTTGGGAAAACGGCACACTCTCTCAAGGCACCCTTGAAGGAAATCTCAACGATGCGTTTTCTAGATTTGAAAAAAATTTACCTGGATGGGTTATAGATATAGAAAATGAATGGATTTATGAAATAAGAATTGCTAATAATAAAACAGAAATTTCATTTTTTTCTTTTAATTAAAAATGCTGGAAAAAAAAATTAAAAACTATATACCAGAAAATTTTTCAAAACTGGATGATGCCTGGGTTGTTGGCGGCGTGATAAGAGAAATACTAATAGATTCAAAAAGTCCCATAAGGGAAATAGATATTGCAGCAAATGTAAAGAATCGTGAAGAAATAATGGAGATGTTTACAGCTAGTTATGGAAAAGGGAATAAGGTTAACAAGAAATTTGAAACTATTAGATTTCATGATGATGAAATAAATATTGATATAACATATTTTAAAAAAGACATAAAAAAAGATCTTTTAAGAAGAGACTTCACATTAAACTCAATTGCATGGAATAGAAAAAATGGCTTTTTTGACCCTTTGTCTGGTATCGAAGACATTAAAAAGAAAAAAATAAACTACTGCAAAAAAGAATCCATAGAAGATGACCCTGTAAGGATTCTGAGAGCTTTGAGAATTGCATTAAAACATAATTTTTCACTTAGCAGCTCTTTGAAAAAAGAAATCTCAAAGAAAAAACATCTTATAACACAGTTTCCTGGAGAAAGAATAAGGAAAGAAATGAAAAAAGGATTTGAAATCAGTGCATTTAAATTTTCTAAATTAATGATAGAAATAGAAATTTTTGAAAACTTATTTAAAGCTTGGAAAAAAACTAAAGAATGCAGGGCCAATTCGGTTTCAAAAATGAATGTAGAAGAGCATTCCTTGAAAACTTTAGAAAACTTGGAAAAAATTATTGCTTGTCCAAAAAAATACTATCCTGGATGGGGAGAACATTTTGAACAATTAGACAAACCAAAGTGGTGGATATATTTAGGAACCTTGCTTCATGATATTGGCAAGCCAAAAACAATCTGTATCAACGGGACAAAAACTACGTATCCAAGACACGCTCAAATTGGTTTTAGCTTAATTGAAAAAGATATTGAAAATCTAAAATTTTCAAAAGAAGAAAAAAATGGAATTGAGACTATTATTTCAAACCACCTAAGAGTCTCTCAGCTTGCAAACAACAATAATACTCCAACAAAAAGAGCAACCAGTAAGTTTTTTAGGAATCTGGAAGAGTTGTCTATGTTTTTTATATTCTTGGACCTAGCTGATGCAAGCGCTTATCCAAAAAAAGTTTCAGAAGAAATATTAACAAAAAATCATTTAAAAATTCATGATTTTTTATTTGATTCATTTTTTTTAAAAAAAGAAAAAATAATGCCTGAACCTCTTTTGAATGGAGAAGATCTAATTAAAATTGGGTACGAACAAGGACCCCTGATTGGTAAAACATTAAAAAAAATAACAAACTTACAAATTTCTGAAAAAATAACCAATACAAAAGAAGCTCTTAAGTATGCAGCTCAGGAACTAAATGAAAAATGATTGAAGTTATTTTTGGAATAGTGTTATTAATTTTTGGTGGAGAAATAGCAATCAACACTTCTGAGAAAATTTCTAAAAAATTCGGAATCTCAAACTTAACTATTGGGTTATCTTTAATAGCAATAATGACAAGCCTTCCAGAAATATTTACAAACATTGCGAGCGGGATTGAAAATGAAGCAAATATTGCTCTTGGAAATGTTTATGGGAGCAATTCCTCAAATGCTCTTCTTATAGGTGGTATCGCCTTGCTATTTGGGGTTCATCAAAAAAAATACAAAAAAACAAGCAACTACTTAGCGGTCATAGCGCCAATAATCCTCTATCTCTTTTGCCTAAACTCAGAAATAACACAACTCGAATCAATAATACTTATTTTCTTTTATATATTTTTTTCTAAAACATTATTCCCAAACAAAAAAACAAAAAAACAAAAAGAAAGAAAATTAGAAATGAAATTATTTTTTAATATAGCTGTATCCGTACTCCTTTTATGGATCGGTGGAAATATGGCAGTTGAAGGAGCCATCTCTCTTTCGAAAAATTTTGGTTGGCCTGAAGCTTTCTCAGGGTTGATTTTAGGCTTTGGAACAAGTTTGCCAGAACTCACAGTTACATTTGCAGCAATAAAAAAGAAAAACCTAGAAATGGTTTCAGGAAATCTTATTGGATCAAACATAATCAACCCTCTCGTTGCCATGCCCTTTGTGACAATTTCGGGAAATATGAGCATTGCTAACAACTCTGAAATAATATGGTGGGCAGTTCTTGGAACAGTCATATATATATTTGGAACAATTCAAAAAGAAGGTACTAAAAAAATCATTGGTGCCATATCAATTGCTCTTTTTGTGTTGTTAATACTAAATCAATCTGGATAATATGTCTTTTTTTTCAAAGCCATTTCGAGAATAATTTTTGCTGAACTTTCATTTCTTTGAATAGTATCTAATCTTCTGTTTGTTGTCAATCTTTCATCTATAAATTCAACTTTAAAGCCTTCGCTTTTTAATTCCTTAGCAATTTTTCTAACATGAATTGACATATCTGAATCACCGCCAACCATCCTTAAAGGAAGTCCCAAAACTATCAATTCAATATCATTTGCTGAAGCCTCTTCAGATATTAGGCTTGAAGAAGAATCTTGAATTTCTTTTGTCCAGCTTTTTACTATAAACTTCTGTGTGGTATCTGACAAAGCAAAACCATGAAATTTAGTACCAATATCACAAGATAAAATTCTTTTCACTTCAATATTTCTTCTATAGATTTCAAAGAAGGGATCAAGCCTTTTCTGTTTGTCCCTCTTCCTTGTGCAAAATTTTCCTTTCCCCCACCCCCTCCAGAAACAAAACCTGAAACACCCTTGAGTATAGAAGATGCACTTAATTCGTTTTTAATTGAATCTTTGGAAAGAGATATGCAATAATTAAATTCATCCGAACTGGTACATAGAAAAGCAACTACTGTATCTTTTCTTGAGCAAAAAGACTTTCCAAGGTCAGTCAAAATGTCTTTTTCAATATCTTTGGAGAAAACCACCTTAACTCCATTTATCTCTTTTGATGATTTGATTAGATCATCATGAAGGCTTTTGATTTTTGATACATTTAGAGTTTTTATTTTTTTTCTCAGGTCTTTTAATTCTTTTTCCATAGAAGATATTTTGTTTTCAAAATTGTCTTTATTTATGCTCCACTTACTTGAAAGTTTGTCTATCAAGGAATAAGAACCTATTGCTAAGTCCTGAGAAAGAGATCCTGTAGAAGCTTCAAACCTTTTAACACCTTGTGCAATTGATGAAAAACTAGTAATAATAAAAGAACCAATTTCACTAGTGCTGCTGACATGAGTTCCGCCACAAAGCTCAATGCTAAAATCTGAAATTTTTACAACTCTTACATTTTCAGAATTGTATTTTTCTCCAAATAAAGCCATTGCCCCCATTGACTTTGCATCTTTTAAGGAGGTATGTGAAATGTCAATAGACGCATTTGAAAATATCCAATCAGAAACAATAGATTGAATTTTGAATAAGTCATCATCGGAAATTGAACTTTCCAAAGTAACATCAAACCTAAGCCTGTCTTCCTCAACCAGGCTTCCAGCTTGGACAACAGAATCACCATAAACAACCCTTAAAGCAGAATGCAACAAATGGGTTGCTGTATGCGCTCTTTCGCATCCGCGCCTAGATTCAGCATCAATCTGGATACTTAAAACTTCATCTAAGCTTATTTCTTTGTTTTTCTTGCCTTCATGAATGAGGTTCCCTCTGTCCCAAAAAGTTTTCTTTACAGTGAATACTTTTTCATTTAAGGAATTTAAAAAAAAACCACTATCTCCAATCTGGCCTCCACCCTCGGGATAAAAACAAGTTTCGTCTAATATTATTCTTGTATCTTCACCCTTGGAAGCAATACCCTTTACAGAGGAAGATAAAATATTAGCATTCTTTCTAACCGTTTCAACATTCCCTCCTTTATAGGTCCAAGCACTTCCTTTTTGAGCCCTGTCAGATTGGGATCTTTTTCTCTGCTTCTGCAAAGATTTTTCAAAGCCATCATTGTCAATTTTTAACCCTCTTAAAGAAGCTATATCTTCAGAAATTTCCAAAGGCAATCCATAAGTGTCATACATTTCAAAAACAAGATCGCCAGGTACAATTTTTTTATTCATTTCACTTAATCTGGACTCAAGCTCTCTTTCCCCCCTCCCCACAGCTTTCCTAAATGAATGTTCTTCACCTTCAATTAGGTTTGAAATTAGACTCTTCTTGTTTTTTAGGCCATCATAAACATCTTCATACGCTGAAAGACTAGGTAGCAAATCTTTAAGAAAGGGCTCTTCTATCCCCAGCATCCTTCCCGCCCTTATTGCCCGCCTTAATATCCTTCTAAGAACATAACCTTTTCCAATATTTGATGGAACAACACCATCTGCTATTAAAAATGCAGAGCTTTTCAGATGATCTACAACAACCCTTCTGCTTTCTGTGTTTTTTTTACTTGAAATTGAATCTAAGAAATCTAATGAATCCTTAAAAATATCAGTATCAAAAACACTACTTTTCCCCTGGATTGCTGCAGTAACTCTTTCAAGACCCATCCCGGTATCAATATTTTTTGATGGCAAGTTTTCAACAGATCCATCTTTTAACTTGTTTTTTGACATAAAAACCAAATTCCAAATTTCCATAAATCTTTCAGATTCATCTCCAGGATTCTTGCCAGGATCTTTGTCCTCTCCAAAATCATAAAAAATTTCCGAACAAGGACCACAAGGCCCTGTTGGACCCATTGACCAAAAATTATCCTCATCTAAGAATAATAATTTTTCTTCTGGAAAACCTATCTCTTTAATCCATATCTCTGCCGATTCCAAATCCTTATTGTGAACAGTGACCCATAAATTATCTTTATTTAAATTTAATTCTTCTAACAAAAAATCCCAAGAAAAATAAATTGCCCTTTCTTTAAAATAATCACCAATAGAAAAATTTCCAAGCATCTCAAAAAAAGTACAGTGCCTAGGAGTCTTTCCAACAGAATCTATATCAATGGTTCTTATGCACTTCTGACAACTTGTTAAGTTTTTAGATGGAGGATCCTTTATGCCTAAAAAATATGGCTTAAGTGGAGCCATTCCAGCAGCATTAAAAAGAAGAGTTGGATCCCCATTTATAGGCAATGGTGAACTTTCAACAACAAAATGATTCCTTTTTTGAAAATAATCTATAAATTTTTTTCTTATTTCAAATGAATACATCTTTATTATTTTAGGGTTTAAGTTATAAATTTAACAAAGATGACTTATCGAGACCAGCTCTTCTAGCCTGATTTACAGCCATTTTCATAAAATCCAAGTGGTTTATTGAATGTGCATCAGTATTTAAAGACAGTTTGATTCCTAGGCTACTTGCCTCTCTTGCAACTGTTGCATTGACGTCAAGCCTTTCAGGGTTGGCATTTATCTCTAGAGCTATATTCGTTTGTGAAAGCTTGCTCAAGACCTTACTCCAATCTACATAATAACCCTCTCTTATTAAAAGCCTCCTTCCTGTTGCATGCCCAAGAACGTCCATGTTCTCATTTTCTATTGCCTTTAAAATCCTTCCCGTCTGATCTCCCTCTAAATTTTGATGAATACTTCCAACTACCCAATCAAGCTTCTTTAAAATCTCATCATCATAATCAAGAGATCCGTCATTAAGTATGTCGCATTCAGATCCGGAAAAAACATCTATATCCCATTTTTTATTCTTAATATAAGAACACTGGCTTAATAATTTTTCTTCTTTAAGCCCTCCAGCATAAGATGCACTTTTACTATGGTCAGTTATTGCAATTCTTTTGTAGTTTTTTTTAGATGAAGCTTCAACCATCTCCTCAATCGAATTAATTCCATCGCTATAACTTGTGTGCATATGCATGTCAGAATCAATTTCATCAATGGTGAGCAAATTTGGAACTCCTGTCCTGAATTCAGAAGCTTTCCAGATCCTCAACTCGGGAGGTATGTAGTCGTAACCATTCATTTTGTAAATTTTTTCTTCTGAATCAGACTCAAATAACTTAATATCGTCTAGATGGACCTTTAACGACGAGGTCTCCAAGGACCTTGTTCCAAAATTTGATTTTTTACATAAAAAAATATCCAGATTTCTCTTTTCAAAAAAACCTTTAATAACATCTTTTTCAATCTTGCCATTGAATATTTTTAGAATTTTTTCGATTTTTGCTTCTTCCTCACAAACACAAATAACCTCTATGGAATTCAACACTTCATCACACCTTGCCAAGGAGCCTGTTTTTTTGAATTGAAAATCAGGATTCTGTTTTTTTATTTCTGAAAAGATACGAGATCCTTCATAAAGCAAAAATTTGCCTCTGTATTTTTCATGAAATTTAATTCCTCTTCTTATGTTCTCATTTTGTGTTTTTGAAAAAAAATCAAGATCTTCTTGAAAGATGATATTTTTCAACTTTTCATAATTGAAAATCTTTGCCTTGAAAAGCTTTTTCATCGACCCAATGCCCAAGCCCCTGATGCTGGAAAAATCCCAGAAAGACTTTGGTATCTTCTCATCAAGCTCATCCATCTCCTTCAACCTTCCAGTCAAAATGATTTCAGATATTTTTTTTGAAATAGAGATACCTATACCTGGAATTTTTTGATAATCTGCAACAAGCTCAAGAGAATCTGTTAGATTTTTTACAGTCCTTGAAGCCTTTCTTATTGCAATTATCTTAAATGGATTCTCCCCAATCAGCTCTTTTGAATCGGCTAATCTTGATAATATTTTTGAGACCTTTATGTTTAAACTTCTAGACATGATAATTTGATTCTAAAATTACTATTAGAAAAATTTTGAATTTAAATAAAAAAATAAAGAAGACATTAAAAGAGATATTCCAAAATGAAAACAAGCACAGGGTATCAATAGAAAAAAAAACTTCAAAAATTTCAAAAGCTATTGAGCTCTATGTCGATTCAATTAAAAAAAATGGAAGAATCTTCTATGTTGGAGCAGGGACAAGCGGAAGAATTGGCGCCTTAGATGCAGCTGAAATTCCTCCAACCTTCGGATTAAAACCTTCAAAGGTTCAATCCCTTATTGCAGGAGGGAAAAAAGCATTTTATGCAGCTGTTGAAGGAAGTGAGGATGATTCAGATAATGCATGTGAAATTGTAAAAAAAATCAAACTTCAAAAAAAAGATCTTGTAATAGGTCTAAGTGCAAGCGGATCCACGCCTTGGACAAATATTTTTTTAAAAAAGGCAAAAAAAATTGGATGCAAGACGATTTCAATAGTGAACAAGGAAAATAGCAAAATTAAAAAAAATTCTGATATATGTATTGAATTGCCTGTTCAAAAAGAATGGCTTGAAGGAAGTACAAGAATGGCTTCAGGAAACATAACCAGGTCTGTATTAACTGCAATATCAACAACCTCTTTCGCAATTCTTGGAAATGTATTTGAGAGAAAAATGATAAAAATAAAACCAACAAATAAAAAACTTAAAAATAGAGCTATAGGAATACTGAGCAAAATAACTAAAATAAACGAAAAAGAATCTGAAGAAACCTTAAAAAGAAATGAATGGAGCCTTGAAAGATCAATACTGATAAAAAAATTAAACATTAGCCCAAAAGAAGCAAAAAATCTTTTAAAAAACAAGACTTTAGAAGAAATACTCCAAGAATGAATAACCTTTGGATCGGTTTGCTCTCAGGAACCAGCATGGATGCTGCTTCAGCTGCTTTAATAAATTTTGAAAAAAAACCAAAAATAATTAAGAAAATAAACAACCCTTGGCCAATCAGGTTAAAAAAAGAATTTCAAAATTTTCAAAAGAAGAATCCAACACCTCTTCAAAAAGACATCTCCTTAGAAAAAAAAATGGGAGATCACTTTGCAAAAACAGCATTAAAAATAATGAAAGGAAAAAAAATAAAAGGAATAGGATTCCATGGACAAACAGCAGCGCATAAGCCAAAACTTGGATGGACGCTTCAGGTTGGTGACCCTCAATTAATTTCAAACATTACAGGAATGACAGTTTGGAGTGATTTCAGATCAAACGATATAAAGATGGGAGGGCAAGGAGCACCTCTTGCATCCATAATAGACGAACATCAATGGACAGAAGGGAACGTTTTAAGAATCAATCTAGGAGGAATCATGAACGCAACCTATATATCTGAAAAAGAAATGATTTCTTCTGACATCTCTGTCTGCAATTACCTTCTTGATTCAATATGTAAAAAAGAAAACATGAATTTTGATAATCATGGAAAACTTACACTTAGGGGGAGTGTTGAAAAAAGAAAATTACAAATATTTAAAAATAATTTTCATGACAAAAAACCCCCAAAAAGTACCCATGTTTCAGAATGGGAAAAGGAACTTAAAAAAACATTGTCAGAGGTTGGAAAAATGAAAATCGAAAATCAACTTTCTTCAGCTGCAAATGGAATAGTTTTAGAGTTAAAAAAATGGATTAAAAAAAATTGCAAAAAAAAACCATCTGTAGCATATTTTTCAGGTGGTGGTATTTTTAACAAAGGACTAATGGAACTTTTTCAATTGGAATTAGGAGAAAGCATAAAAGTTGAAATCGACCCTCTTGAAGATTCCAGAGAGGCTTATCTATTTGCTTTTCTAGCGAAAATGGCAAGTGAAAATGTAAAAATAAGCCAACCAAAATTGACAGGTGCTAAAGAAAAATGCATACTTGGGAAAAAGTGGAATCCACAGTATTAAAAATCATCTTCAGATAAATTCCTATACCTAACACCCATTGAATCAAGTTTTGGCAAGCTGCGCTCCCATCTTTTTAAAAAACTATAGTAATCTTTTTTCTCCGGAGAGGTCCAAACAACCTCAGCCATTGCAGCAGTCCGGGGAAAGGCCATATACATTAGTTTATTCCAATCATATATATACTCAGTCCAAAGATTACCTTGAGCACCTAAAACTCGATTGACTTTTTCTCCTTTCAGCTCTTCAGGAATAGGTTCAAAAGAGTAAACTTTTTTCAATGGCAGATATCCTCCAATAGCTTCTGGTTCAGTTTCTGGATCTCCCTGATAATAATCAAAATATGAATGAGATGTTGGGGACATAACAATATCATGACCTTTATTAGCAGCATCTATTCCATATTGCCAACTTCGCCAAACCATCATCGCTGCATTTGGAGCAAGCCCTCCCTCTTGAATCTCATCCCAGCCAATCAAACGTCTACCATTTGAATTAAGAAAAGACTCTATTTTCTTAATATACCAACTTTGCAAGCCATGCTCGTCTCCAAGATTCTCTTTTTTTATAAATTCCTGAACATCTGGATTATTTTTCCAAGGTCCTTTTGGAGCCTCGTCACCTCCAATATGAATAAACTCCGAAGGAAAAAGATCCATAACCTCAGAAAGCACATCCTCCAAAAAATCAAATGTTTCTTCCTTGATGTTGTAGACCCCGTTCGAAACACCCCATCTCGTCATAACTTTGTCAGAAGCACCTGGATTTCCAAGTTGTGGATATGAAGCAATTGCAGCTGAAGAATGGCCGGGAATTTCAATTTCAGGAACAATATTTATAAATAATTTCTTAGCATATTTGACAACATCTCTCACCTCAGATTGTGTATAGAAACCACAATACTCAACACCATCACCAAGATTCCTATTCCCTTTTTTCGGAGACTCTTCTCTACAGCTACCAAATTCAGTAAGCCTTGGCCACTTTTTAATCTCAATCCTCCAACCCTGATCTTCCGTAAGATGCCAATGAAAATTGTTAAATTTATAAAATGCCAATAAGTCTAAAAATTTCTTTATTTCTTCAACATTGAAAAAATGCCTTCCAACATCTAAATGCATCCCCCTCCATTTGAACCTGGGGATATCTTTGATCTCCAATCCAGGAAGAGAGCATTTTTCAACAAAGCAACTCTTTTTCTCACCTTCAATATGTGAAGGTAACAATTGTCTTATCGTTTGAATAGCATAAAAAAGACCTTCAGGAGAGTTTGATAAAATTTCTACCCTATTAGAAACAATATTAAGAATATAGCCTTCGTCGCCAAGGTCATCTCCATCATAATTATCGCTCATGAAAACAGATTTTTCTTGAAACTCTCCAATTTTATTTGGATGTGGAGGAATGTTTAAAATTTCAAAAAAATAACTAGAAACCTCCCAAGATTCCTCATCGTGGAAATCGTAATGAAAAATAACATTTTCGTCAAAAGAGAACTCTTCATTTAAGAATGAAATATCATTCGGCCTTGGAATAATTGAAAAATCATCACTGAACATATCAATAAAAAAAAGAAAAGAAAAAATAAATGAATACATAAAAAAAAACCCCCATCTCAAGAAATTGTAAACTTGATTTTGTTAGTTGTTTTTATTCAGCTGAAAGTAGCCAAAATCTCGGAAAGAAAAGAAATTGGGAAGAATATTAGAAAAATAAGAAAAACCATCAAAATTAAATCACACCTGAAGCATTGTTTTTTTGCTTTTTGAACATCTCCAATTTCATTCTCTATTTCATAAGAAACCTTTGTACAAAACTTCAGGCTTGCAGCCTCGGTTAATATAGCAAGAATAACAATTAAAAGCTTATTCTTGACAGCTGAAGAATTTATTATGTATGAAATGAAAATAGGATTTTCAAAAAAAAGAATTATCGAAGAAGAAATCGGAACAATCGTCATTAAGGATATTTCAATTTTCCTTAAACCATTCTCAAGAAATTTTGCTTTTTTAAAATCATTTTCTTTGATTCTTTTAACATAATTACTTCTATAAAGAACAAAAATAAACCAAGAAAAGGTCAAAAAGCTGTTAATCTGCCAAAAAACTATATTTGATGAAGAGTCCATTTAGCTTAGATAGGTTTTCAATCTTGATGCATGAGCTAAAACTATTGGCATTATCTCTTTAGCATATATAGAACCGATAGACCCACCCCTCACCTTTTCTTCAGAAAATCTTGGGATACCATCACCTCTAGCCCTTCCACCATAAATCAAAAGAGGAACTCGATGCCAAGAATGACCCTTGTAGCAACACGGAGTGCAGTGGTCTCCCGTAACAACAAGAACATCAAAATTCGACTTTTCCATAATTTTCCTCAATATTGAATCAGCTTCCTCAACACACAATGTCTTTTTTTCAAAATTTCCATCTTCTCCAGCAGCATCTGTATCTTTGTAATGGAAAAAAACAAAATCTTCTTTAGAGCTTACAGCTTCTCTAATTCTTGAATCTGCATCGTTTGGATATATTTTTGCATTCATTCCAAGATATTTACCAACACCTATATAACAAGGATAATTAGCTATAGCTTTACATGTTATCAAATGTTTTCTTTCCATTGTTTGAACTGGCCTTAAAACATCTGCACCCCTAAGCAAAACACCATTAGCTTTTTTCTCATTTTTAATTATTTCATTAGCAAATTGAGTCCATGCAGACATTACAAGCCTAGATCTTCTTAAATCACTTTGAACAGTGGGAAACTCAGGACAAACACCAGTTTTACCAGAATCGTTACCAGGTAAAGGACCTTTTAGACCATCCCCTCGAAAAACAACTGAGAACCTATGACCTTTTCCAGGAATCAAAATTGCCTTACATCCTTCAATGTCTATATTTGAGATTTTATTTAAAATCTTAATAGCCTCTCTGGTTTTTATCCTTCCAGCCCTTCTGTCTAAGACTTCTCCATCTTTAAACAATGCCAAATTTCCCCTAACAGCTAGGTCTCCTGGAACCAAATCGAAACCCAAGCCAAGAGCCTCAAAAACACCCCTTCCAGTTGCGTATTTAATTGGATCGAATCCAAAAAGAGCCATATGCGCCATTTCTGAACCGGGGGTAATGCCTTCCCCTATTGGAAGATGCATCCCCATGACACTTTTTTTTGAAATTGAATCCAAGTAAGGTGTTTTAGCTTCACTTAGTGGAGTTTTGTTTTCTTGATTTGGTAAATCACCAACACCGTCTATAACAAAAAACAATATTCGCCCACCCTTAACGGCTAACTGATTCCAATCTAGATTCATTTGATTATTCGAAATACTTTTTATTTATCTCTATATACCCAACCCATTCATCAGGAATGTCTTCTTCAGGATATATTGCTTCAACAGGACATACCGATACGCATGCGCCACAATCAATACATGTATCTGGATCAATATAAACCTGAGTTTCACCTTCATCATCCTCTTCTCTTGGGTGTATGCAGTCTACTGGACAAGCATCAATGCAAGCCCTGTCTTTTGTATCAATACATGGTTCGCAAATAACGTGTGTCATCAGGAAAAGGAACTTCCTCCGCCACTACAGCCACATCCTCCACCTTCAGGGCTATTTGGATTAGAAAGTTTCAATCCAGCACCCTGAACACTCATCACATAGTCCATCCTTGTCCCTTTGATAAGCGGTAAGGATTCTTTATCTATAGACACTTTCAAACCATGCTGTTCTACAAAATGATTTTTTTGGTCAAAATCTTTAACGAATTTGAAATGATACTCAAAAGTACAATTGCAAGTAGTATTGACTTTGATTTCCAAACCAACATATTCATCATCCTCTTCAGCCATTGTTTCTAATATGACCTTAGAAGCTCTCTCTGTGACAACAAAAATTGCACCTGCCATTTCCTCTATTGTTGAATTAATTTCTTCGAGAATCTCTTCTAGCTCTTCTTTTTTCCTTCCGTGCCCTAAAACACCCTGCTCAAGAGTTTCAAAATTAGAAACTCCACAACCAACACAATGAATGCCTCTCACCTTTAAGGAATCTGCAGCATAAGGGAACTTCTCAATGATTGAAGAAATTGTCATGTCTTTTGTTACTTGATTTTTAACATCTATAGAACTCATATAACCTCCATATAACTTAACCTTATTCTAAATCTTAAAAAAAAGAAAAATAAAAATTAAAAAAAATGTTGACATACTCAAATAAAGTGAAAAAGGAAATCCTGGAAGAACGTATTCATGATCCTCAAACACCTCGGAACGCCCTAAAAAAGAATACCCTACCCTAAAAAGGCTCTCTCCCTGGTTTTCCCATCCAGGATACCACCAAGCTGGAACAAAGTAAACCCCGTTCTTAATTTCTTTTTTGTTTATATCAAGAAATTGCCTAATATCCCCTGTTAAAAGATTAGCTAAAACAGATGCCTCGTTAACTTGGCCTGAATATTGCAAATTTTCTTTAGAAAAATAATTAGATTTATCAAAATCTACAATTTTTCTTTTGTACCTGTAAAAAGTTTCACCCGCAACTAGATAAACCTCAGGTTCTGAATCAATCTCCAGCTTTGTTCTAGACCAAATTTCGCTTAACTTAATCAAATCTGAAATAGTTGGATGTTCTATTCCTGTTGATGGGATAAAAAAATCTTGAAACTGATTTGCCCAAATAGATTGAAGTGGAGAATTTATTTGCAATCTAAAAGGTTTATTTTTGCAATTAGAAAAAATTGGATCGTCCCAAAGATAGCCATTTGGACTCCCAAGATAAGCAGCAAAAGGTTTTTTCATATTTATACTTTCTTGCTTAAGGCTTTCAGAATAGGTGTCAAGGAACCAAATAGAAGTTCCTTTTTCAGGACAATCTTCACCAGAAACTAATTGAATTTCTTGATGTGGGATATATTCATAAAACCTAACATTCCAACGCCAAAATATACCTAAAGAAGTCTCCAGGATCAAGAAAATACCAACTAGAAGATAAGAGCTTTTAGCGATTCTCTTTGAGCTTAAGCTAAGTAAAAAAGCCAAAGGCAAAACGAAATGCAAATAAGATTTAATTGATACAGAGTCTGAAACAAAAATAAAAACTAAACAAAACAAAACAAAAGAAATAATTGTTTCTTTCTTGTTGAATTTTATTTTTTTCATCATTAACAAATTTGCCAAATACAAACAAAAGAAGAATAAAGCTCCAAGCATAAATCTATGAAAGTCCCTAAAAGACCCTAGAAAAGGAATAACCTTGACCAACAAACCATATCCAGGACCCCATGAGAAAAATATAGATGCAAATATACCTATTAAATATGTATTATTTTTAAAATCTGGCTTGAATTTGAAAAATAAATAAAATAAAAACAAAGGCCACAAACTAGACAAATAAGATGAAGCTACTGGATCATATGAAGCAATATTATCCAAACCCAACAGCGGAAAAAATCCATTTAAAAATGTTACTAATTCAATTCCCCCCTGACTACCCCAAAAGAATTCATCCCTTGAAGAGTAGCTAGATAAAGAAAAAGTTGATATGAGCTGAGGAGAAGCAAGTAAAAAACTTCCGACTATTGTAAAAAAGAAGATTTTAAAAACTTTAGCCCTCGGCTTTGGGCTAAAAGAAAAAATGTAAATTAGTAAAATAAAAAGAACAATCATGCTTCCTTGAGGTTGCCCTGCCAAAAAAGAAGAGGTTAAAAGGAAAACAAACCAAAGAATTTCCTTTTTGGGGAACTCTTCTTTTGAGATCTTTGAAAAAATACTATCAATACAAAAAGCTGCCCATGGCAAAATACAACTTGAGAGAATTAAATTAATATTTGTAGATTGAGATTGATGAAAACCATAATTGCAAAAAAGCAAAACAGGAATCCAGAGACTCCAACCCTTCAATCCTTTAAATTTCAAAAGAAAAACCATTCCATAACACATTAAAAAATTACAAAAAAGCATTAAAAAAACATATTCACCAGCAATTCCTAAAATATCATCAGACGAAGGCCATGGAGGCAAAAGATAAATAAGCCACCTGAAAGGATGAAAGAAACCCATTTGCCCTTCAGCAACCAATGGAAAATATCCATTAATAGAATTAATTCCCCAGGAAAAATTCTCTACTTGCTGATAAAAAACCCTGGTAAAGGCCAATCCAAACTCCAAATCGTCTCCATTGACAGGGTATCTTTTTAAGAAAAAAGGGAAATGCTGTAAAAGAACCAATAAAACACTTATTAAAAAATCCTTTAAACAAAATCTAATTTTTGAGTTTTTCATAAATATCTTTTGCTATTGGGCTTCCATGCAGCCTGCCATTTTCTATAAAAACACGATGACTGTTCATTCCTTCAACCAATGCACCTGCAACATAAACACCTTTTACAGTAGTTTCATAATTTTGTGAATTATGTTTTGGGATTTCAAGCTCTCCTTCGAGATTTAAACCACATCCCTCAACTAGGAATCTTTTATCGGGCTTATATCCGGTTAACAGAAAACAATAATCGAATTTCATCTTCATCTTCGACATATTTTCTTTTTCAAATAGCCTCGCGGGTTTGCCTTTGGGCGGATCAAAAACAACCCCAGTAATAAACTTCGTCTCGATAATAGCTTCAGAATCTTCCAAAGAAATTAAAGAGGCATTATTGATAATCTCTATTTTTCCAGAATTTACAAAATCCATAAATTTTGGGTAAATCCAACTTTTTATCTTCTTTGTGTCTAAACTTTTCTTTCTGAAAATCAAAACAACTTTATTGTTTTCACTAAGGTCTATAGCCGCTTCAACTGCAGAATTTCCAGCACCAACGACTAAAATTTCTTTTTTGTTCAATTTTTCAGATCCGGAATAATAATGGCTAACATTAAGCTCCTTTTCTCCTGGAATGTCGATGTAATTTGGATTTGAATATATTCCTGTTGTCAAAACAATTTTTTTTGAACGAATGCTTCTGCCTTCATTTAGATGTAAAACAAAATCATTATCATTTCCTGAAATTTTTTCAACTTTTGAGGAAGTTAAAATTTCAAAATTATTCCTATTTGCAAAAGACTCGTAATAATCACATGCATCCTTTAAGGTTGGATTTGACCCATGTCCTGAACCCATTGGGAACTCATCTAGTGTAAGTTTTTCAGCAGTCGAAAAAAAAACCATTTCTTTTGGGTATTTTTTTATATGATTGCAAATTTCCCCTTTGTCTAATCCAATGACATTCAAAGAATGCTTTTTGAGTTCACTTAAAACAGATAACCCATTTGGGCCTAGGCCAACAACAACAACATCAAACATTTAAATAATATGCATTTTCAAAATTCCGAAGACTTGAACTTTTGAAGAAACGGACTTATGGTCTCTTGTCTCTCTTATTCTTTTTAATTTTTTTAGATCCTGTTTTAATTTTGAACTTTTTGTCAATATGCTTGTTCTATTTTTTTTAAGATTTGTAATTTCTTTTTTTTGTTCAGTACTTGGATTATTTATTTTGGTTAAATTCATAACCTTGAGATGGATTTTATTAAATTCATCTTTGTAATCTTTCATGGCATCAGAAATTCTATTTTTAAGACTGTCAAATCTAAAATCTTCTAACTGAATTATCTCAGAAAAAACATCTTCTTTTTTTTCTTCAATATCCTTAGATACAGAACTCAAACCTTCAAAAAACCTTTCCAAAGAAAAATCATCGGAAATTTTGCAAGGTATCTCATCTGGCCACAAAAGACCATCAGGAATTTCATCCAGGATAGAAAAATTTTCTCCATCAGTCAGTGTTAAAAAAACATCATCATAAAACTCGTCTTTATAGGACCATGTCACTTTTGAAAAAAAAGCAACACATTTATCAAGGCATGTTTCGAACCCAAGCTCCTGCAAAAAACTTTTTTTAAAAACAGAAAAACCTATTGGAGAATCTACAACATCACTTATTGATGCTTCTAGAAATGGGTGATTGATTGTTAGATAATCCAACCAAGGTCTTGATATAGCAATCTCTTTTGAAAAAGTACCCCTTACATCTAAGTCAAATAAATCTGACCTATCTTGAGTTAGGAAATGAGGTGCTTTGAATTTTATCTCTTTGTCATAATCATCTTTTAAGCAATTGTATTTATCCAAAAATTCAATAAATGCTGTCTCGACAACATCCCCTTCTTCAAAAAATCTTATTTTTGATAAGTTATTTAAATTCTCAGGCCTTAAATTAATTCCACTTTTAGCAAAAGATTCCTCAAGAGAATTTTTTACCTTGTCTATAGAGCTTTCCAAGGAAAAATTTAATTTTTTTAATTTTTTACTTTTTCCAAAAGAATCAACAAAAGCATCCATAACAACAGATTCAGGACTTCCCTCTGGAGACATGTACCCTAAAATAGTTTCAAGTTCACCAACTGTATTTTTAAACAAATCCAACTTTTTGTCTAATATTTTTATTAGATGATCCTCAATAGTTCCGCGTGCAATGAGATTTATTACCAAAACATCTTTCTTTTGCCCTAGCCTATGAACCCTGCCTATTCTTTGTTCAATCTTCATTGGATTCCAGGGGAGATCGTAATTTACAACAACATTTGCAAACTGGAGATTTCTTCCTTCGCTACCGGCTTCAGTGCTTACTAAAATTTGTCCTTTTTGGAATTTTTCCACTATTTCATTTTTTTCCTTTGTCGACATTCCCCCTCTGTAAGTTTCAATTTCAAAACCAGATTTCCTTAAATTTGATTCAATAGCATCTTGAGTTTTTAAGAATTCTGTAAAAATCAAAACTTTTGTATCTGGGTCTTTCTTGTATATCTCTTTCAGGAATTTCAACAAAACATCCATCTTCTTAACATCAGGAACATTTTTAGAAGCATCCAATAACTTTTGTATTGAATTCAATTCTTTCTCCAGCTGCTTTCCTGTGTTTTTTTTATTAATTTTCTTTTTTGAAACTGGTAAAAGATCCAAAACTTCCTTTGAATCAATCTTGTCAAGGTTTTTGTTAAGGGTAAGTAATTTATTTCTTCTTTTCCTCAAGCTTGAGACAAATGAATCTTTACTGCTTGTAAGCATCCTCTGAAGTGCCATAAGGTAAAAGATATATGAGGAATTGTTGTTTGTAACACTTTTCTTATAACCCTCAATTGCATATTTGCTTACATCCTGATAAAGATTAAGGTACTTTTCATTAAGTTTTACCCCCAAAGTTCTTGCATTCCTAGGAGGCAACCTGTCAACACCTCTAACATCAGACCTTCTGCACCTAACCATCAAACTTTTCAAGACTGATTTCAAAGAATCAACAGTTTTTTGATTGAAGTTCTTCGAAAACCTCCTGCTCATTTCTGCAATATTGATTGCATGAGGAGAAACAAGGTTCACCAAATTAAACAGCTCTGTTAAAGAATTTTGCAATGGTGTCGCTGTTAACAAAAGCATTTTTTTTGCTTTTAAAGAACTTACGAACTTGTAGTTCATAGTATTTACATTTTTCAAATGGTGCGCTTCGTCAACAATGACCATATCCCAATCTTTTTCAATAAAAGAATCCTTATAACCATCTCTTTTTGCATAAGCTAACGAAGTTATTACCATTGGGTTTTTATTTAAAACTTCATTTAAAGAATAGCCTACCCTGCCGTCGACTACTGGAAGAAAAATATTAAATTTTTCCAAAAGTTCTTCTCTCCATTGCTCAGTAATTCCAGAAGGGACAATGATCAAAACATTTTCAACCTCCTTCCTTACTAGATATTCAGTTAATATCATGCCAGCCTCAATTGTTTTCCCTAGGCCAACCTCGTCTGCAAGTATTGCCCTACCATTCATGCTGTTAACAACGGTGTCACATGTGGAAATCTGATGAGGAAAAGCAGAAGTTCTACTTACCAAAGGAGAAATAAGTATCTTTTTATTAAATCTTCTGAATAAGATCTTTGAAAAAATACTTAATCTAAAATCCTGAAAACTACTGTACCAACCTTTTTTATCTTTTTCTAAAAAATGATTTTTATTTTCAAAATCAACAAAAGAACGGTTTAAGCTACTTTTAGAACTCATATTAGAACTCTTAATGCTAACATTTATTACTTGAAAACCGTAAAAAAAAGCTTAAGAGAGAATGTTTTAATCAATAGGTTAAGGCCTTTTAAGGAATCCAAACTGTTCGTAATGCTTTTATCAGCAATATTGGGAATTTTTGCAGGACATCTCTCAATTGTCTTTAGAAAAGTTGCCGATTTTGCAAAAAATGCAATTTTTATAGAAAAAAACCCACAAGGAGAATCCCTTTTAAATCTCTTATCTAACTACGTACCAATATTTATTGCAATTATTTTAATAATCCTTTATTCAAACGCATCATTCTGGGGGGCAAGAGGTTTTTCAAGCATACTCAAAGCTGTTTTCAAAAACCATGGACATCTAAGTTTAAATAATTCACTTAAAAAACTAGGACTTTCTCTACTTTCCATCCTGGGAAAAGGATCTATTGGAAGGGAATCTATGATTGCCCAATGTTCTGGAGGATTTGGATCCTGGCTTGGAAGACTGTTTCATCTCAGTTCAAAAAAAACAGTTAGATTGATTGTCTCCTCTGCAGCTGCAGCGATAGCAGCAACATATGGAGCCCCTATAGCAGGGATACTTTTTGCAATTGAGCTTCTTGTTGAAGAAGTGCATGTTGCATTAGCTCCAATGATAATAGCTTCATTAAGTGCAAGTTTGGTTGTTAGGAGTTATGGCCTTGATCCCGTTATAAACATTCAATTTTGGGATGATGTTCCAGCTGAACAACTGTATGTTTTTGTAATCTTGGGAATCTGCAGTGGCTTGATTGGTGCCCTTTATTCATATTCATCAAATATAGCTTCAAAAAAACTTTATGGAAAAAGGTTTTCTCCAGCATTCGGAGGTATCATAATTTTTCTCTTTCTCATGTATGCTCCAAACTTAACTGGAGGAGGATACGAGGAGATTGGATTGATGCTTGAAACACAACCGCTTTTAAAAGAAGCTCTTTTCTATGTGTTTGGTAAAGCTTTAATAACTGTTATTTGTATAAATTCAGGATGGGCTGGAGGTCATTTTGGCCCAATTTTCTCAATCGGTATTGCATTGGGTTTAATTTTTGGAACTCAATTTATGAACATAAGCTCCTCCCTTGCTATAGCGGGAGCAGCAGCTTTATGTGCATCAGTAACACATGCACCTCTTGCTTTGATAATACTAATTTGGGAAATGACAAATACAAGCCAGGTATTTATACCAGTAACAATAGCAGTTTTAATAGCAGTTATCACTAGGGATTTCTTTAATGTTCCAAATTTATATGAATCTCCATTAATTGATCAAATTTCAAAAGAACAAAAGAGAGGGAAAGGGAAAATTGCAAAAAACATAATGCAAAAAAAACCAATTACAGTTACCGAAGATGAAAAAATAAAGAAAGTTTACTTCTTGATTAAAAATCCCACCTTAGTAAGAGCAAAAGATCAAACATACTTTCCTGTTTTGAGAGACGGAAAACTGATTGGAGCAATAACGAGAAAAAATATCTTGCATGCTTTAGAGGCAGATATAAATGGGGAACTCAATAAAGAACGAATGGACGAATCAGTAAAAAAATGGGTTTCTGGGATTGAAGAAATACTAGTAGTAAAATCAGATGATTCGTTGGCCGAAATAGCCCATAAGATGAGAATATCTGGAATCTCGACAAACAACCTGCCAGTTGTAAATAATTTGGAAGAAATGAAAGTTGTTGGAATCCTGAAAACTGAAGATATCATAAAGTCAATTAAAGTTTAAAAAAACTAAAATAAAACCCTTTTTTCCATTAATACGATTTTTATTTTAGAATTTCTATCTTATGTCTAAAGTAATTAAAAGATGGATATGGATATTAGGGACTATTTTTGTCTTGGGAATTGCTCCAATTACAAAGATCTCAAATAATACCCCTGCTTTGAATTTAGGCTTAGATCTTTCAGGGGGTGTTGATATACTGATTAAAGTAATTGCACCTCCGGGAGAAAACCTGGAAGAACTTATGCCTGGAGTTGTAGACGTAATGTCTAAAAGGCTTGACCCACAGGGAACTCTTTCAATATCTGTACAGCAGGTTTCTGAAGACAGAATCAACATTCAGGTACCTTCATCAACAGGAGAAAGTCCCGAAAGAGTCAGGAGGCTTATTGAACAATCTGCTCATTTAGAGCTAGTTGACACTGGATTTGTTTCTTATTTGGCTGGATCAAAAGCATGTAGAAGGGATAGTGAAAATCTTGAAAATTGCGAACTGATATACGCTGAAAATAAAGTTGTTATAGAAGGTGGAGACCTTAAAAGGGCAACCGTTTCTCCAAATCCAAATGGGGGATGGCAAGTTGATTTTGAATTAAACCCCTCTGGATCAGATGCTTTTGCACGGCATACTGCATCTCACATTTCACAATATCTAACAATAGTCCTTGATGAAAATGTTGTTTCAAGCCCAATAATAAATTCCGCAATTTTTGGAAATGGTAGCATAAGTGGGAATTTCAGCATTGAACAAGCGAATGAACTTTCACTTCTGCTAAATGCAGGAAGGCTAGATGCTGATGTCGAAATACTAAAACTTTCTTCTGTAGGGCCAGCGCTAGGAAAAGACTCTCTGGAAAAGAGCATTAAGGCAGGGTGGATAGGATTAATGCTCGTAGCATTTTACATGTTGTTCTCCTATAAGAAAAGAGGATTTTCAGCTGTTATTTCTTTAGGGTTCTTTTCAATAATCATCTTTAGCCTCTTTAGCAATCTGAACATAACGTTAACTCTTCCAGGGATAGCAGGATTAATCCTTTCCATAGGGATGGCAGTCGATGCAAATGTAATTATTTTTGAAAGGATAAAAGAAGAAGAAAACTCAGGCAGAACTGGGCTACTTGCAATAGAAGAAGGTTTTTCAAATGCTCTGTCAGTAATAACTGATGCAAATGTAACTACATTTTTAATTGGTCTTGTTTTGTATTCTTTAGCAACAGGGCCTGTTAGAGGATTTGCTGTAACTTTGCTTATAGGGATAGCTGTTTCTGTATTTACTGCCCTTGTTATCACAAGAGCTTTTATAGAAACATGGGAAAGAAAATAATGAAAAAATTTGAATTTTTAAAACTTAGCAAAGTTGCAATTTGTTTCAGCACAATTCTTCTCATTTTCGGCATTTCTTCAATGTTTAAAAATACACAAAATTTCAAAATGGAAAATACTGAAGGAAAAACAATCTCATTGCCACTCAACTTAGGTATTGAATTTACCGGAGGAAGCGTTTTTCATGTTTCCTTGGGTGAGGAAACCTCTACAACAGAGCTTAGAGACCTTTTGTCTGAGGCTCTTACAAGGACCCCTCAAATACAAAAAAGTGATAATCTTTACGTAATTAGGACAGAGTTCATATCCAATCCAGATCAAATTTATCTTTTGCTGGAGTCTAAATACAAAAACTTCGATAAAGATGTGGATGTTTCTTCAGAAAGAATTGGACCCTTGTTTTCTGAAGAGCTAGCAAAAAGAGCATATTTGGCAACATTTATAGGTATGCTCGTAATTCTTTTCTATATCAGTATTAGATTTAGTTTCATTTTCGCACAAGGAGCTTTAGTCGCACTGATTCACGATATTCTTTTTGTTTTAAGTTATTTTGCTATATTCAAAGTGGAAATAGGCCTTCCTTTCGTAGCAGCCATCCTAACAATACTTGGATACTCAATAAATGACACAATAGTTGTTTTTGACAGGGTAAGAGAGAATATGAACAAAATGAGAAATGAAAAGTTCTCTAAAATTGCTGAAACAAGCCTTTGGCAAACACTATCAAGAACAATAAACACGACAACAACTACACTTTTAGCCATATTGGCAATCCAAATTTTTGGAGGAGCCACGTTAAGACCTTTCACAACAGCACTGATAGTTGGTTTCATTGCAGGAACCTATTCTTCAATATTCATTGCAACCCCCTTCATAAACTGGCGAAAAAAATGAATGTTAAACAAAAAAAAAGAATTTAGAAAAAAAATAACTGAGTATTGGGGATTCAGTGAAAAAGAAAATAGGCATGCCTTAAACCCTTCTTTAGAAAACCTAACTAGAACCCCTCCACCAAACACAAAAAAGTTTATTGACAGGATTCTCGAAGCGGCAAAAAACAAAGAAGGAATAATAATTTTTGGAGATAATGATCTTGATGGATGTATGAGTTCTGCCATACTCTTGGATTGCTTGAAAAGTTTTGGCTGTAACGCAAAAATAATCTTTGCAAAACATCACCATAATGATGGTCCGGGCATTAGAAAGAAGCATATAGATGGAAAGTTGGAAAATGTAAAAATCGTAATAACAATTGATTGTTCTGTTAGAGACGAAGATGTAATCAAGGAATTAGATAATTTAAATATAGACCTTTGGACAATAGACCATCATCCTTACCAGTTTGGAAAAAAGGATCAATGTGTCAACTCAACCCTGGAGGGAGATCATTTTAAATATTATTGTGCTGCAGGATTGGCTTTCAGAATATCCTTAGAATTCCAAAAAATTAAAAAAAACAAGAGGCAGATTGAAAATCACCTTGTTGCATGCATGCTTGCAACGATAGCAGATTCTGTGCAGTTGAAAAAAGACAACCGAACAATAGTAATTTGTGGAATAAAACAATGGTTCAAAAGCACCCTTCCAGTATTTAATCTATTAAGTTTTGAAGATAAAAAAGACATTTCAAAAAATCTTTTCATGATAAGGAAAAAAGCAGTTACGCCTTTGAATTCGTCTCCGAGATATGACGACCCCCATTCAACAGTAAGTTCTTTATTTTGCGAAGATCTAGAAGAAGCTAAAGAAATAGTCAAAAAAATAAAAACCTACAACAGGAAAAGAATTGCAGAATCAAAAAAAATGTTTGGATATGTAAAAGGTAAAAAAATTAAAAAAAATTCAATAAATGTTTTTTATGAAGAAAAATTCTCTCCAATTTATGTTAGTCAAATTGCAGGAAGGCTATCCGCAGAAGAGCAAGTTCCATGTATAGTTTTTGCTAAATCGGAAAACGAATGTCTAAGAGGATCTGCCCGAAGTCCTGACGGATGTGAAATAAGAGATCTTGTAATAAATAATTTAAAAAATATAGCAATTGATATTGGAGGACATCCTCAAGCTTTTGGCTTAACAATAAAAGAATCTGATTATGCAAAAGCCAAAAAGATAATAGAAGAAATTGCTATTTCCTTTGATGAGAAAAATAAAAAAATGATAAACCTAAACGGGCTACCTTTGGAAGATGCTCTAGGGATAATTAAAGAATATGAACCTTTTGGATCTGGGTTCAGAAAACCGAAGATCTATGAATAATGAAAAACTCTTTCCAATTCCGTCTCCAGCAAGAAGAGAGTTTTTAAAAGAGAGAAAAGAATTTTCGAACTGGTTGAAAGGCTTGCAAAAAAAATACAAAAAAAAAGTTAATTCAAAACTCATCAAAGATGCATTCAACCTCTCTCTTTTTGCACATGCAGGACAAAAAAGAGAAGATGGAAGCAATTACATAAACCATCCCATCAAAGTAGCAAAAAAACTTACTGAAGAAGTTTTTTCTGACAATGAAACAATCTGTGCAGCACTCCTTCATGATGTCCTTGAAGACACTCACATAACAAGAAATCAAATAAATTCATACTTTGGAGAAGAGGTTGCTTTACTGGTAAACAATGTTACAAAAATGAAAAATATCATAGAAAAATCATCGAACCTAAGAGAAGAAAATTTAAAAAAAATATTCATACTAACATTTTCAGATCCAAGAATATTAATGATAAAAATATCAGACAGAATACATAATCTTAGTACTTTAAATGCAATAAAAAACAAAGCAAGAATTGAACGTATCGTAAGAGAAAGTTCAGAATTTTACTCACCTCTTTCTTCTAGATTTGGATTAAACAATTTAAAACAATCTCTAGATGATGAAATATTCAAAATACTGAACAAAGATGATTATGAAAAAACAAAAAAAATAATTGATACCTTTGCCCCAAAAAAGAAAAGAGAGCTTTTAAACATTTCAAAAAAGATATCTAAAGAAATAAAAAAGAATTCTCCAAAATGCATCTTTCAAATCCTGAGTAGAGAAAAAAACATACACAGTGTTTGGAGAAAAAAAACTGAACAAAATTTGAATTTTGAAGAAGTTAGAGATATCTATGCAATAAGGATAATAACAAAAACAAAAAACGACTGCTATCAAATCCTTGGCTCGGTTCACAACACATGTCGACCATTGCAAGGTTTTTTTAACGACTACATTGCTTCACCTAAAGACAACGGTTATCAATCGATTCATACAGCAATAACTACAAAACTAATGCCATTCATAGAACTTCAAATAAGAACAGAAAAAATGCATGAAGTGTGTGAATGGGGTGAAGCTGCTCATTGGATATACAAAAAAACAAACCTCAGTCCAAAAATAGAAAAAAATCTTAAAAAAATGGAAAAGATAAGACTTCAATTCCGATTAAAATCCAAGGAAAAAACAACAAAAAGTTTTGTTAACGAGCTTCAAAAAAACTTTTTCAAAGAAAGAATTTTTGTATATACCCCAAAAGGAGACAAAATCAGCTTGCCAAAAAACTCCACTGCTTTGGATTTTGCTTTTGCAATACATTCAAATCTAGGATCAAAAACTAAAAAAATAAAAATAAATGGAAAAGATGAAAAACTTCATAAAAAGTTAAAAATAGGTGATGAAGTTGAAATAGTTAAAAGCAAAAAGGTTGAAATCAAACCAAATTGGATTTTCAAAACAATAACTACACAGGCAAAAAGAGAAATTAAAAATCACCTGAACAAGCTTAATAAAAAAAGAATTCAAGGATCTGGCAAAAACAAATTCTATGAAAGCGTAAAAGAGAAAGGGTTTCATTATTTAGATTTAATAAATGAAAAAAGTATTAAAAAAAGCACGGTATTAAATGATTTTTTTATAGAGGATGAAAATGATCTTTTTTACAAAATTGGAATTGGAACAATTGATATAGATTTATTGCTAAAAGAACTGGTAAGAGAAAAACAAAAAATCATAAAGGAAGGTAATTTTTCATCACAAAAAAGAGACGTCTCTCTTGAGAGAAAAATATTTATTTTCAAGAAAATCAAATATAAAAAAATATCGATATGTAAAAAAACAAGACCAATACCTGGAGATAAGATAATAGGAATTCTTAAAGATGAAAACATAATTGTCAAAAGAAAAACAAATGAAAATTCAAAAAAATTCATTCAAATAAAATGGAACCTTAAAGAAAAAAATCTCTACACCTCTGAAATAATACTGACTCTTCTCAATAGAAAAGGATCTCTTTTTGAGGTACTGAATACTTTTAGAAAATTAAATATAAATATTCTTGACTCATTTACAAAAGTAAAATCAGTAAAACCTGAGCTTGGTTATGCAAAATACATGATAGAAGTTGAGAGCCTATCAGCCTTGAATTCCATCTTAAACAACTTGAAAAATCTTGAATGCGTTATAGAAGCAAGAAGGTCGATGGATCAATGAAGTGCATCTTGATACGCTCTAAAAATATCAAATTGAAATCCTCACAAAAAAAGCATGAGCTTCCAAAAGGTTTGATTGCTGTTCTTGGAATAGAAAAAAATGATGGACCAGCAGAGGTGGAAAAAATTACTAAAAGGATAAAAAAAACAGCTATATTTAATGATGAAGATGGAAAGATAAAAATCCCTCCGAAAGAAAATACCCGAATACTCGTAGTTCCAAACTTTACACTCGTTGGAAAGTTGGAAAAAGGAAAAACCCCTGATTTTTCAAACTGCATGAAAGGAGAAAAGGCAAAAAAAATCTTTGAAGAAGCATGTGAAAAGTTAAGAATGGAAAAATTTGAGGTTTTTCCAGGATTCTTTGGAGAGTTTATGGAATTAGAAAACACTATAGATGGGCCAGTAATTTATTCTTTTGAAGCATGAAAAAATATCAAAAAATAACAATAAGAAAATTTGAACAACCTCCATTTGGAACAAATTCTTACCTAATGAGCTTTAACGAAGGAAAAGAAGCTATCGTCTTTGACCCAAGTGGAGATCCTGAAAGAATTGTCAAAAAAGCAAATGAAGAAAACCTACAGATAAAAAAAATATACTTAACTCATGGGCATTTAGATCATTGGATAGGTGTAAAAAAAATACAAGATGTTTTTAATTCTTCTGTCTACTTGAATGAAAAAGATTATCATTTGGTTAAAAAAGACTCTGGTCAAATGTTTGGATTGTTCAATTTGCCAATGCCAAAAAAAATAAAAAAATTAAACCTTGAAAAAATCATTCTGCCAAATGGGGAGTCTCTAAAAGTCTTAGAAACCCCAGGGCATTCTCCAGGGCATGTTATTTTTATTGGAAAATCCTATGTTTTATGTGGTGATTTAATATTCAATGGATCAATAGGGAGAATGGACCTTCCAGGAGGTAATGAAAAAGAAATGAAAAATTCTTTAAAAACTGTCATAAAAAAGATACCTTCAGATTATGACCTGCTTCCCGGACATGGTCCGACAACTGATTTGAAAACAGAAATTGAATACAATGTATATCTGAAAGAGGATTGGATAAATAACTAAATGACAAAAATAAATTTTGACAAAAGCGTAATTGAAAATTTTGAATTGAAAAGCTTAGAGAATCTAGTTTCTTCAAACTCAAAAAAAATGATAGCTTTAGGAGAAAAAGACATAAGAATCTCAAAAAGAGAAATGCCTGGCCTAACAGAACTTTCAAAAGAATACAAAAACAAACCACTAAAGGGAGCATTGATAACTGGTTGCCTACATATGACTGTTCAAACTGCAATACTAATTGAAACACTGATTGAACTAGGTGCAGAAGTGAGATGGTCATCATGTAACATATTTTCTACTCAAGATCATGCAGCCTGCTATATCGCATCAAAAAGAATACCAGTATTTGCTTGGAAAGGTGAATCTCTAAAAGAATACTGGTGGTGTGTTTTCCAATCTTTAAACTGGGGAGAAAGAAGCCCTAATCTCATTATTGATGATGGAGGAGATGTCACTCTCTTGATTCACCAAGGTGTTAAATTTGAAAAAACATCAAATCTCGAAAAAGAAAATAGCTTAGATCAGAAAATAATAAATGAACTTTTAGAAAAGGTAAAAAAAGAATTTGGAAATAACTATTGGAGAAAAATGTCTCAAAATATAAAAGGAGTAAGCGAAGAAACAACAACTGGAGTCCTTAGATTAAAACAAATGCATAATTCGAAAAATCTTTTATTTCCAGCAATAAATGTAAATGACTCTGTCACTAAAAGTAAATTTGATAATATTTATGGCTGTAGGCATTCACTAGTTGACTCTTTAAACAGAGCTACGGACAACCTGATTAGTGGCAAAAAAGCACTTGTTTGTGGGTATGGAGATGTTGGAAAAGGATCATGTGAATCTTTATTGGGTCAAAATGCAATTGTTGCAGTTTCTGAAATAGATCCAATATGCGCACTACAAGCATGTATGAAAGGACTTAGAGTCATAACGGTAGAAGATGCCATCAAAGAAAACTTTGACATCTATGTAACAGCAACAGGAAACAAAAACATAATAAATACAAAACACATGCAAAAAATGAAAAATAATTCAATAGTGTGCAATATAGGACACTTTGACAATGAGATAGATATGCTTGGCCTAGAAGAATTGGAAAAAGAAAAAAAAGTAACAAAAGAAGAAATTAAGGAAAACGTACACCTTTGGACCTTTTTAAAATCATCGAATTCAATTATCATCCTAGCTGAAGGAAGATTGGTTAATCTCGCTTGCGCAACAGGACATCCTTCCTTAGTTATGTCTTGCTCTTTTGCTAACCAAGTTTTAGCACAAATTGATTTATTTAAAAACGATTACAAGATAGGGGTAGAAACTCTTAGTAAAAAATTGGATGAAAAAGTCGCAAAGCTTCACATGAAACACTTCAATGGAAAATTAACAAAATTAACAAAAGAACAAGAAAGGTACATACAGGTATCTGTCGAAGGCCCCTATAAATCAGAAGATTACAGATATTAATGGAGATTATTCGAATTAAGAACTCAAAAAAAGACCCAAAAAACACAGGAAAAAATACTAAAAAAATCACAAAGAGTTTAATATTGAAATGAACTTGAAAAAAAATATTTTAGTTACTGGTGGATGTGGTTTTATAGGTAGTGCTTTTTTAAGATATGCAGTTCCAAAATACAAAGAATATAACTTTATTAATTTAGACTTGCTAACATACGCTGGCAATAAATTAAACTTAAAAGAAATAGAGGATTTTTCTAATTATCAACTTGTTCATGGTGACATAAGAGATAAAAAACTAATTTCTGAAATTTTTCAAAATACAAACTCTGTAATACATTTTGCTGCCGAATCTCATGTTGACAGATCTATAGACAGCTCAGATGACTTCATTACAACAAACATCCTTGGAACACATTGCCTATTGGAGGAATCAAAGAAAGTGAATGTTGAAAAATTCATTGCAGTTAGCACTGATGAAGTTTATGGTTCGTTAAATGAATCTCAAAAACCAAGCACTGAGGAATGCCCTTTGCTTCCAAGGTCTCCCTACTCTGCATCAAAAGCATCTTCTGACCTCCTCTGCCTCTCTTACTATGAAACTTTTGGAATGGACATCTGCATAACAAGGTGTTCAAATAATTATGGACCATATCAATATCCTGAAAAATTAATTCCAGTATTGATAAAAAAAGCTCTAAATAATGAAAACTTGCCAATGTATGGAGATGGAAGGAATATCAGAGATTGGATACATGTAAATGACCATATAAAGGCTATAGAGGCGGTTTGGCAAAAAGGCTTGAGTGGAGAGATATACAACATCGGTGCAGACAACCCAAAAAGAAATATAGAAATAGCCAAGGATATATTGTCATTTATGGATATAGCTGAGGAAAAAATTGAATTTGTAAAAGACAGACCTGGTCATGATTGGAGATATGAAGTTAACGATAGGAAAATAAGAGAAAATCTAGGCTGGAAACCGGAAATAAATTTTACTGAAGGCATACAAGAAACAATTAGATGGTACATCAATAATCAAGAATGGTGGAAACCTCTCCTAAAAGAAGCAGGGGGGAGGAGAGGCTTAAATAATGAATAGAAGAAAAATAAGTGGGCTTTTAGCTACTCTTCTTCTCATAGTAGTTATTGGAACTGAAGCTTTTAAAAAATGGGAAGGTCTTGAGGCAGCAGATGCACTTTATCTAACAATAACAACAATAAGCACAGTAGGAAATGTTGCTGGGCCTGAAACTAACCCCGGAAAATTAATCGGAATAATTTTGATAATGAGCGGACTTTCGGTATTTTCATTGGTGGTTATAGAAACAACCAAGGCAATTTCAGATGGACATTTTAGAGAAATTTACAGGAGAGGAAGAATGGAACAAACAATAAAAAAAACATCTAAACATGTAATTATTTGCGGTTTAGGAAGAATGGGGAAAAAAGTAGCTGAAGAATTGGAAAAATCAAATAAGAAATTTGTAATTATAGAAAAAAGCCAAGAAGAAATTTCTGAAATTAAAAATAAAAAAAATTCATATGTTCTTGGGGATGCAACAATTGATGACACCCTCTTGAAAGCGGGAGTAAAAAAAGCAAGCGGCTTGATAGCGTGTCTTGGATCTGATTCAGACAATGTTTTTCTAACCTTGGCAGCAAGGAATCTTTCGCCTGAAATTTCAATTGTTGCTAGAGCTTTCTCAAAAGATGCTGTTGCAAGGTTGAGTCAAGCAGGAGCGAATAAGGTTATTTCTCCTTTTGAACTTATAGGGCCATGGTTAGCCAGAGCGGTAAAAAATCCAGAAAAACATGACTTTCTAGAAATAATAACAAACTCAAGTTCGAAAAATCCCATCCATGAACTTGAAGTTAAATCAAATTATCTTAATGAAAAAACTATATCGGAAAGCAATATAAGAGAAAAGGAAAAAGGTATCGTCCTTGCTGTTAGAAGGAAAGGGGAAACATACATCAACCCTGCTCCAAATTTCAAATTCGAAACTGGAGACAAAATTTTCATACTAAAAGAAAAATAAGTTAATGAAAATACTTTTTGCAACACATTCAAAAGGCAAAATTAAAGAGTTTTCAAAATCTATTAAAAATTGTCAAATTTTTTCCCTTTCGGACCTTGGACTAAAAGACACCCCAGAAGAAAATGGTAAAACATTTCGAGAAAATGCTTTTATAAAGGCAAATTATTGGAAAAACAAAATTGACAAATCATTTGTAATCATTTCTGAAGATGCGGGAATAGAGGTTGATGCTCTTGGAGGAAGACCGGGAGTCCATTCTGCACGATATGCAAAAACAGAAGAATCCTCCAATAAAAAAATGCTGCAAGAGTTAAAAGGTGTGCCTATTGAAAAAAGAACCGCAAGATATATTTCAGTTTTTGCATTGGTCTCAAACAAATATGGAACAATCTTTTGGGAATCATCTTGTGAAGGCTCTATTCTAGAAAAACCTTCTGGGGGTCAAGGTTTTGGATATGATCCAATTTTCTTCAGCAAGGATTTAAATAAATCTTTTGGAAAAGCTCCAATCTTAGAAAAAGAAAAAGTTTCTCATAGGGGAAAAAACATGAAAAAACTACAGAATTGGATAGATTTAAATTTAAAAACTAATTAAATATTTTTTTAAATTTAGAAAAAATACCTAAACTATCTAGAGGACCAGGACTTGCTTCTGGATGAAACTGGATAGCCATAACAGGAAGACTTTTGTGAGCTATTCCTTCTACAGTGTTGTCATTTAATGCAGTATGTGTTACATGAAGATCTGTATTTTTTAAACTAGCAGGATCCACTGAGTATCCGTGATTCTGTGTTGTAATAACAGCTCGGCCAGTTGAATTATCAAGAACTGGATGATTGCCTCCTCTGTGACCAAACTTCAATTTAAATGTATCTCCCCCAAAGGCTAAAGCGAGTAATTGGTGTCCGAGGCATATACCCAAATAAGGTTTTGCTTTTGCAAGAATTCGAACAGTGTCAACAATCCCCCCTACTGCCTTTGGATCTCCGGGTCCCGGACTAACAACAACCCCATCAGGATTATCCTTCAGGATTTCTTCTGCTGTTGTTGAACAAGGATATTGAACAACCTTAAAACCTTCTTGAAGCAAGTATTTGATAATTGATTTTTTAACACCAAGGTCCAACAAGGCAATAACAGGACCATCTCCATCGTGGATGATTTTGTTTTTTACACTTACACCACTAACCAAATCTAAACTTTCTATTGCTGGAGAATCTTTTACAACCCTGATTAGGTCTTCGCTACTGAGAACTGAACTGATACCACCTGGAACAACTCCTTTTGATCTTATTTTTTGAGTCAAGGACCTTGTATCTATTTCAGATATTCCTGTGATATTCTTCTCTTTCAGCCAAGAATCTAAGCCCTTTCTCTTCTCTGTTTCTAAACCATGAAATTCTTTAATTATCAAGCCTTTTGCAGCTTGACAGGTTGATTCGTCAAAATCACTGGAAACACCATAATTTCCAATCATTGGATATGTGAAAGTAACAATCTGTCCAGCATATGAAGGATCTGTTAGGACCTCCTGATAGCCTGTCATGTTTGTTGTAAACACAACCTCGCCAACACTGGTTGCTTCCTTCCCTATTGAAACCCCTTCATAAACGGTTCCGTCATTCAATGCCAAAAAAGCCTTATTCAAATTTTCCACCATTACTCAAATGTCTCATTATAGCCATCCTTCCATAAATGCCCCAGTTAACCTGCTGAAAGACAAGAGATCTTTCATGATGAATTAACCCTAAAGAAATATCAACATCAGGCATTGTTGGGCCAGGGGCCATTAAATATTGATTTTCATTTAACGATTTGACTGTTAATCTTGAATAAGAATCAATAACATTGTCACCTTCTTGATTCCATCTTTCTTTTTGAGGCCTTAAAACATACAAGACATCAGAACTATCCTGTGCCTCTTTCAAGCTCTCAAAAGTTTTTAATCTGGTTTTGAATTTTGATGTTGGCAATAAAGACAACTCAACACCCAACTTTGGCCAAAGATTAATCAAGGAATGCGCAACTCTGCTATGTTCAACATCTCCAATTATTGTTATTCTTTTTTTGCTCAATCCAATTGAATTCATTAAACAAAAAGTATCCCCGAGGGCTTGTGTTGGATGCTCTCCTTTTCCATCTCCTGCATTTATTATCCACATATTTAAATTTAGTTTTTTTAGTTTAGAAGGCAAGCCTTCTTGTGATGTTCTCATAACAATCCCATTAATTTCTAAAGAATTTAAATTGAAAATGGTTTCCTCAAAAGTTTCCCCTTTTGATAAAGAAGAGCTCTTGAAATCAAAATAAACAGTCCTTCCTCCGAGTGTATAGACAGCCTCGTTAAAAGATGTCTTTGTTCGTGTTGAGGGCTCTTCAAAAAGCAATGCCACAGTTCCCATCTCAGAAGAACCTAAATTTTGAGGCAATGTTTTTTTTGCTTTTTTACCCTTTAAAGATTTAGCGTCCGAAAATAAAACCTCTAGATTGTCTTTGTTTAATTCCCTAGAACTGACTAAACCTCTCAAATCAACCAATAAAAGGAGCTATTACCAAACTTACGACTGCCATTAGTTTTAACAAGATGTTTAAACTTGGTCCTGCAGTATCCTTGAAAGGATCTCCTACAGTGTCCCCAACAACAGCGGCTTTATGAGCTTGTGAACCTTTTCCTCCATGTGAACCTTTTTCTATATATTTTTTAGCATTGTCCCAGGCTCCACCCGAATTTGCCATAAATATAGCCATCATGACACCACTCGTCAATGAACCAGCGAGTAAGCCTCCTAACATTTCAGCTCCTCCAATTTTTCCCACAATGATCGGAGAGAAAATTGCAAGAAGTCCTGGCATAACCATCTGCCTTAAGGCCCCCTGTGTTGATATGTCAACACATCTTGCATAATCAGCTTGAGCCTTTCCTTCAAGAAGTCCTGGAATTTCTTTAAATTGCCTTCTTACCTCTTCAACCATTTCATACGCTGCTTTACCGACGGCAGTCATAGCCATTGAAGAAAACAAAAATGGCAACATTCCTCCTAAAAGCATTCCTGCCAATGTTTGTGGATTTGCAACATTCAAAACTTGCAACTTTGCTGCAGCCATGAATCCAGCAAACAATGCTAAACTTGTCAATGCAGCAGAACCTATAGCAAAACCTTTTCCAACAGCAGCAGTAGTGTTTCCGACAGCATCTAGTTTGTCAGTCCTTTCTCTGACTTCCTTTGGAAGACCAGCCATTTCAGCTATTCCACCAGCATTGTCAGCTATTGGACCATAAGCATCTACAGCCAACTGTATTCCAAGTGTTGCAAGCATACCAACGGCAGCTATAGCAATTCCATATAAACCCATCAATGAATTAGCTATTACTATCCCTGCACATATTGCAATTACAGGATATGCCGTACTGACCATCCCAACAGACAATCCTGAAATTATATTTGTCGCACTTCCGGTCAAAGAATCTTTTGCGATTCCTTGAGCTGGTTTCGTCTCGTCACTTGTGTAGTATTCAGTCAATTTTCCAACAACTATACCTACACCAAGTCCAGCAACAACCGTCCAGAATATATTCTGACCATCATTTGTTGGAATCCAACTGTGGGTTAAGAAGTAAGAAGAGGCAACAAACAAAATACCAGCAGTTATAGAACCTTTGTCCAAGGCATGTTGAGGGTTCCCCCCCTCTTCAGTTTTGACCATGAATGTTCCAATAACACTACAAATAATACCAATTGAAGCAAATGCTAATGGCAACATTATGTGACCCAAGGTGTAATTCTGAATACCAAATGCAAGAATCATTGCTCCTATAATTGCACCTACATAAGACTCAAAAAGATCAGCGCCCATACCAGCAACATCACCAACATTGTCTCCAACATTATCAGCAATGGTTGCAGGGTTTCTAGGGTCATCTTCTGGAATGTCCATTTCAACCTTTCCAACTAAATCAGCACCCACATCAGCAGCTTTTGTATAAATTCCACCTCCAACCCTTGCAAACAAGGCAATTGAAGAAGCCCCTAGAGAAAAACCGATCAATATGTTTACAGCTTGTTGCAAATTCCCTGAATAAACTCCTTCAAGCCATCCATAAAGAACTGCAACTCCAAACAAAGCTATACCAACAACATACATTCCCATAACAGAGCCTCCAGCAAAAGCAACTGAAAGTGCATTGTTTAGGCCTTTTTGTGCAGAATAAGCTGTTCTGTAATTAGCGTCAGTTGCAACCTTCATCCCCATATATCCAGCTATTGCAGAACAAAATGCACCGAATACAAAGGGAATAACAATCTTCCAATCCCCATCATTCAAACCGTTATATATCCATGCCAAACTTGCTCCAACAATCAGAACAAACCAAATAAGCAAACTGTATTCTCTCTTCAAGAACATCATCGCACCATCTCTTATATGGCCAGCAATTTCCTCCATCTTCTTGTTGTCAACTTTTACTGCTTTAACTTTTTTTGTTTGAGCTAGCGCAAAACAAATTGCAAAAACACCAATATACAAAGCATAATTGGGTATGTTGTTTAATATATCCATTTAATTTCTCCTTTAATTTTAAAAAATCTAACTTGTCATTCTACTTTCTTTTAAAACACCCTCGACAATAATTCATTCAATGAGTCTATTTTCACCCTATCCTGTTTTCCTGTATCTCTGTATCTAACTGTAACAGAATTGTCAGAGCCAGTATCGCCATCAACAGTAACACAAACCGGAGTTCCATTTTCATCTTCTCTGTAATACCTTTTACCTATCGAACCTGAAATTTCCACTTTTTTTCTATAAGATTTTTTAAGATTTTTTTCAATCTCAAATGCTTTTTCTGGCATACCATCCTTTTTAACCAAAGGAAGAATGGCAACCTGTGTATTTGCAAGACGAGGATCTATCTTAAGGATGACATGGCTTGGATCAGATGTGTCAAGAGAATCACAAATAACAGCCAGTAGCGTCCTGTCAACACCAGCTGAAGACTCAACAACCGCTGGAACAAACTTCCCCTTTTCTGGGTGTGACAAAGTAAGATTTTTTTTACTATATTTCATATGCTGCTTTAAATCAAAATCACCCCTATTCGCAATGCCTTCAAGTTCTTTTACCCCAAATGGAAAATCATATTCAATATCTCTGCACGAAACAGCATAATGTGCTAGTTCATCATTTTCGTGATCTCTAAAATGTAAATTATTACTGTCGATACCTAAAGAATCCTTGTAAAAAGACATTCTCTTAGAGCACCAGTCCTCAAAAAGATCAGAAGCCTCATCAGGATGGCAAAAAAATTCTAATTCCATTTGTGTAAACTCTCTAACCCTGAAAAGAAAATTCCTTGGTGTTATTTCATTTCTAAAAGATTTTCCAATTTGAGCTATTCCAAAAGGGACAGTTAGCCTTGAGTTTCTAGCGACATTTATAGCATTAACAAAAATACCCTGTGCAGTTTCAGGTCTCAAATAAACTTTTTTTGAAGAATCTTCCATTGCTCCAATCTTTGTAGAAAGCATAAGGTTGAATTGGCGAATATCAGTCCAATCTTTTTCTCCGCAATCAGGACAACTTTCATTTACGTTAATTTGATCTGCTCTATATCTGGATTTACATTTTCTGCAATCAACCATTGGATCATGAAATCCGGAAACATGACCACTTGCCTCCCATGCTTCATTTCTCATGAGTATTGAAGAGTCAAAACCAACTATATTATCGCTATTTTCAACATTCTCACTCCACCATATGTTTTCAATTCTTCTTTTAAGCTGAGAACCATTTGGACCATAGTCATAACATCCTGACAAGCCTCCATAGATTTCACTACTTTGATTTATGAACCCCTTTCTAGAACAAAAAGATATAACCTCTGAAAGGTCGGGCATAGCCTATTTGGCCTTTGTTGTCTTGGCCTTTGTTGTCTTGGCCTTTGTTGCCTTGGCCTTTGTTGCCTTGGCCTTTGTTGCCTTGGCCTTTGTTGCCTTGGCCAAACCAGCAACATTTAACTTTTTCATAAGCCTTGAAGATATTCTTGAAGCTTTATTTTTGTGAATTACACCTTTAGAAGCTGAATGAGCAGCCAAAGAAACAACTTCCTTTACAACTTCAAAAGAATCATCTGATTTTGCATCTATAGCTTCTTGGGCCTTTCTTAAAGCAGATCTTAATTTAGACCTATGTTGTCTATTTAAATCCCTTTTTCCAAGAGCTTGTCTAGCTCTTTTATTCAAAGCACCAATTGGTTTTACCATTCCTCTAATTCTAATCCTTAATTTCTAAAAGCGTCTATTCCGGTTAACAATCTTCCAATTAACAACTTATGAATTTCACTAGTTCCTTCAAAAATTGTCAAAACCCTTGAATCCCTATAAAACCTTTCAGCTGGAAATTCATTTGAATACCCATAACCCCCATGAACTTGGACACATCTATCAGCTGCTTTTATTGCAGACTCACTTGTAAAGAGCTTTGCTATTGCAGCTTCTTTCGTAAAATTTTCTCCATTTTCTAATTTTTCTATTGCTTTCTTGAAAAGCAAATCCCCTGCTTCAAGGTTTGTTGCAACATCCGCAATCATCTCTTGAATAAGTTGAAAAGATGCAATTGGTTTTCCAAACTGCTCTCTTTCTTGTGAGTACTTGACCATTGAGTCAAAAGAAGCTCTGTGGATCCCTAAAGAAACTGCAGAAATGCCAAGCCTCCCATAATCAAGACCTTCTAATGCAATAGACAAACCTTTTCCAATTTTCCCTATAACCATAGACTCGGAAACAAAAACATTCTCAAAAACAATGATTGAAGAGTCACTTGTTCTCATTCCTAATTTTCCATTTATTTTTTCTGAAGAAAAGCCCTTTGAACCATGAGGGACCAAAAATGCAGATATCCCTAAGTTACTGCCATCCTTCACAGTGTTGGCATACAAGATACTAAAATCAGCAACAGACCCTGAGGTTATCCAAACCTTTTCTCCCTCTATAACCCAACCCCCATCCTTCCATGTTGCAGTTGTTTTCATTGAGGAAGGATCGCTTCCTGCATGATTTTCGGTTAGAGAGTATGCCCCTATGACATCTCCTTTAGCTATCTTGGGAAGCCATTCTTTTTTCATTTCTTCAGAACCATGCCTTGAAATAACCCCTCCACAAAGTCCAGAATGAACTGATATTGTTACCGCCATGCCTGGATCGAAATAAGAAAACTCTTGGACAGCTGTCAAGAAAGCAGATGGGGGAAGACCCATTCCGGCAAATTCCTGCGGAAAGCCTAAACCCATCATCCCCTTTGAGGCTAAGTTTTTAAAAATTTCTTTTCTGAAAATTTCCTTTTCATCAGCTTCAATCAACCCGGGCTTCAAAAAACTTTCTGCAAGTTTTGATGCCAAGTTCCTGATTCGATCAATAATCTGATTATCCATAATTACTATTCTATATTTGCACCAGGGAATGAATACAGTATTAAAGGTTCTGTTTTCAAAATATCTTTCTCTTCAATAAGGTCAAAAAACATCCAGACAGCTTCAAATTGAGGAAGTTTTACAGGCAGAGTCTTTACTCCTTTTGTTTTTAAAACATCATTTGGAAAATCTCCAATACACAAACCAGGATTTTTCAAAATCTTTTTAATAATTTCAGATTTTTTTATCACACTTGGAGAAGAGCCATTAAATGAAAAAAAAACCTCATCTCTAATCGAGTTAATCATTGTCCAGGAAGGCTGTTCCTTTCCAGCACAAAACCAAAGAGTATCCAGGCTAGAAACGGTTTTAAACTTCAATTTTTTATTGTAGAAAAAACCTTTCAACCAAGAGAATGCTATCCTTAGACCCATTATGGACCCTGGTCCATTCACAAGGATGACTCCTTCCAGGTCATCAATACTCCTATTTAATTTTTCGAAAAAAGACCTTATCTTTAACAAGTTCTCAAATAAAAAATTTGACTTAAAAACCTTCGAACCAACGACAGATTTTCCTTCAGCTACAGCAAACCCTGACAAGGGTCCTGTTGGATCTAAAATTAGCCAAGTTTTATTTTTCTTCATTTTTGAAAAACGGTAATGTATCTTTTTTTGTTTTCTTCCTCAATTCTTATCCTTAAAAACCCTTCACCCAAACCTCTTCCCCATTCAATAAAAATCAAATACGGATCTTCTTCTAAAAATTCTGAAATAAAAGATTTAAAAAAATCCGTATTTTTTTGATACTTATAAAAATCAATATGGATTACTGGTCCTTTTTTTGTTAAATAATTCAAAGCAGATAAATAAGTGGGAGATTGCACATCTTCTGACTTTCCACCTAAAGATTTAACAAAGCCCTTGACCATTTCTGTTTTTCCAGCACCAAGTTCACCTTCTAAAAAAACAATATCTCCTTTTTTGAATTTTTTTGAAATACTCTTTGCTATATCATGAGTTTCTTGAACACTTTTGCTAACTAAGGCCAAATTATCTCACTTCCTTTTCCATACCATTCTGGAATATTTCCATTCTCAATTTTTCCAATAACCGAAAAAGGCAATTTTTCTTTTATTGAAATGTCCTTTATTTCCTTCTCATGCTTTTCGTTAAAAGTAAAAAGATATTCATAATCCCCACCCTGTTTGTAGAAATTTTCACTACTTAGATTCAAATCCAGAAATACTTTTTTCATTAGAGAAGAAGACGGTATTTCTTTAAAAATATTTGGGTTTACACTTGAATTCTTACATATGTTCATAAGATCAAATCCTAGACCATCAGTTATGTCTGTCATTGAAGAAACAATTTTTGCAATCTTTAATGGAAAGCTTACATTTGGTTTTGGCTTCAAAGCTTCTTCAACAAGGTTACCCCTTTCTGAAATTTTATTTATTGCAAGATACCACCCCAACGGCCTTTTTCCAGGATATCCTGTAACGCCTATCAGGTCCCCCTCTTTCGCACCTGATAAACCAGGACCAACAGCACTGAATCCAACCACGGTAACGGAAAAAATAATATCTTTAGATGTCCTTGATAAATCTCCCCCAACAACTTTTAGTGAAAAAAAATCTGCAACCTCCTCAAGGGAATCTAAAGCTCTTTTTATAATTGAATCCTTGATACCATCAGGAAAACAAAAAGATGTCAATATCATTTCAGGCCTAGAACCAACGGCAGCTACATCCGTTATAGAGCCTGCAACGGCATTCCAAACACCCTCTTCGACCCAGTTCTTTCTGTCTAAAAGAAAATGTCTTCCTTGTATTGAGGAATCGACAGAAATTGCAATTCCTCCTTTTTCCCAATAAGAATCATCTCCAGTTAATGGAAATTTTTTTTTGATTAACCTGACTACTTCAGTTTCTTTCATTTTTTTCAGCAACTTGAGCAAGGGCGTTCAAGAGAGCTTCTAAATTTTCAATAACCACCTTTTTAATCAGCTTGTCTATAAGGGGGCCTACCAAGGGGACTCCAGCATCGTATTCAAGAATCATAGAAGATTCACAACCCTTACCAGAATCTTCAAAAATCCAAGAACCTTTATAAATTTTAAAAGAACCTTCTATCTGAGAAAATTCACAAATTTTTGAATCCAGATTCCAGATATCCTCTTCAATCCAATTTAAGTCTTTTTTTATTGGCCCTGCTTCAAGAACCCCCTTCCATGAAACAGTCTGTACGGAACAACCTTCTATCTTTTCCTTCTTTAAAATATTAACTGATTTGATTCCAGGCATTTCTTCAGCTATCAACTCTGGATTCATTGCCAGGGTTAAAGCTTCTGAAGAACTGCAGCTTATAAATTTAGATACTTTGACGGTGTCCATGAAAAATCTTCAAAGATTGACTGAAAATGTCTTAACTTCTTTGCCTCCTTTTGAAATTTTAACTTAGGTAAAGAGTCTTTGTTTTTAGAAATAATTTCAAAAGCTCTTTTTATGTACATGAAATGGTCACTTGTATAAGTTCTTCTAGGAATTGCTAATCGCAAGTACTCTCCAGGACAAGATATTTGCTTGCCATCATTGTCTCTACCTGCACATAAGCTTCCTATTTCAGATGTCCTTATGCCTGCCACAAGATAAAGAGCTAAAGCAAGAGATTGTGCTGGAAAGTCTTCGCTTCTCAAATGAGGAAGCCATTTTCCAGCATTAATATAGACTGCATGCCCTCCAGGGGCTACACACGGAACTCCAACCTCTTCAAGTTGAGTGTGAAGAAACTTGATTTCATTGATCCTATGTTTCAGATACCTCTCATCAAGTGCTTCTCCCAAGCCCACAGATAAAGCATTCATATCTCTTCCTGCCAATCCTCCATAGGTGATAAAACCCTCTTTCAAGATTTCTAATTCAACTAAGCGTTCATATTTTTCTTTGTTTTTTTTATCCTTAAGAGCAATGAACCCTCCAATATTCACAAGACCATCCTTCTTTGAGCTCATCCATCCTCCATCACTTAAGGAACATGTTTCAAGTGCGCATGCTTTGGGGCTTTTTCCTTCTCCATTCAAATATTGGAAATAACTATTTTCAGCAATACGAGCCATGTCAATCCAAATTTTTACAGAATAAGAATCAGCAATTTTTTTTACTGCATGGAGATTTTTTAAACTTACGGGAAGCCCTCCAGCACTGTTGCAGGTAACAGTAGCAACTATCAACTCAACCTCTTCTTCTTTGAGATGCTTTTCCAACAGGTCTAAGTCAAAATTACCGCCAAAAGTTTTATCTTTTTTGTCGAGACAAGAAAAAACCTTCATTCCAACTTCCAAAGCATGGGCTGTGGTGGTGTCAAAAAGGTGATTACTAACAACCCCCTTCCCCTTGTTTCCAAATGCTGAAAACAATATATCCTCTGCAGCCCTTCCTTGGTGTGTCGGAATAACAACCTTGTATCCAAACAGGTCCTCAACACTTTTTTTCAGCGAATAAAAAGATTGGCTTCCTGCATAAGACTCATCTCCAGAGAGAATAGCACTCCATTGACCTTGGCTCATTGCACCTGTTCCAGAATCGGTCAAAAGATCTATCGTCACAAGCGAAGAGGAAATATTGAAAAGGTTGTAACCTGAATTAGAAAGAGCTTTCAGCCTTTCTTTTGGAGACGGGTTTGGAATAGGCTCTATTGCCTTTATTTTCCATGGTGAAGGATTGTCAAAAATCACTTACGGTTTGAAATTCTGCTCTTCTTTTCTCTCAGTAAAGCTACTGCCAAATACTGATTGAAAATCTCATCCAAAGATCCGACACTTGCAATTGCCGTGGTCCTGTTAACTAAAGGACCAAATTTTTTTCTAACCACATCATCTAAAGATTTAAGAGACTTCTTCTCCAATTCTTTCTTTGACATATTTGAAAAAATATCCCTGTGTTTAAAGAGCAACTTCCCATCCTCCTCATGTATGACACCAGAAAACTGAAAATCTTGAAGCTCTGAGAGCCTCCTGTACTCAATAATAAACTTTTTTCGAATTCCCCCCAGCATAAATATCTATTATATTTTAGAAAAAATCAGAAACAACACCTATACCCAAATTTTTTGATTTATTTTTGCCAACAATGTAAGAATCTTCTATCCTTACTCCGTATTTGTTTTTTATATAAATCCCTGGCTCTATAGTAACAACCATATTTTTCATCATTATATTTTTTGAACCTTGAAACAATCCTGGAGATTCATGAACCTCTCTCCCAACTCCGTGCCCTAAAGAATGTCCAAAATATTCTCCATATCCAGAATCTCTAATAATCTTCCTTGCACTTTCATCAAGCTCATGTCCAGAAACCGATTCTTTCAACTTTCCTTCTGCTTCTTTTTTTGCATTATTCGTAATTTCAAAGATCTCTAAAAACTCTTTTTTTGGTTTTTTACCAGGAACAAGCCATGTTCTAGTCATGTCACTCATCCAACCATCCAAACAAACTCCCAAATCCAAAGTCAAAGGCTCTCCAGCCTCAAGAATCTTGTCTGTAAAAGAAGCATGAGGCCTAGATGAATAAGGTCCAGATGCAACTATCGGATCAAAAGCCATTTTTTCAGCACCATTTTTTATTGCATATTTAATAATCTCAGAAGCTAAATCTCTTTCTGAAAATCCTGGCTGAATGATTGTTTTTATGTAATTAAACAAAGCTGCATTCAATTTTGCACTTTCTTCAATTCCACGTAATTCCTCTTCTGTTTTTGTTGATCTTGCAAAATCAACAGCTTCATCAACGGCAACTAGATTTCCATTTGTATTTTTTTGCAATAACAATTTTTGCTTTTCGCTATTTCTTGAAGATAGATATCCAATCCTCTTTTCATCTTTTCCAAAGAGATGTTTAAAAGTACTTTTTAGTAAATTCTTTTCTGAACAGCAATAAACATCAAGATAATCTTTTTTATACTCTTGAGCTATTTCATGATATCTAAAATCAACACCTAAAACACCTCCTTCTTCAGTGATGATCAAAATCCCAGTTGATCCTAAAAATCCTGAAAACCACGAAAGGTGAACGGGGTCTGAAATAAGAATGCAGTCTAAATTCGAATCTTTGATTATTTTTTTAACTTTACTAAACATCTAATAACAAATTCTAGAAGATTTAAATTAATATTAAACACAATGGAAAACTTCCTTTCAAACTTTTGGACATTTTTTCTGATACCTTTTATTTTTGGATCAATACCTTCAGGATATGTTTTGGTGAAAATGTTATTTAAAAAAGACATAAGAAAACATGGTTCCAAAAACATTGGGTCAACAAATGTTGGAAGAACATTTGGCTCAAAGTATGGCTATATGACACTTTTGCTTGATATGCTAAAAGGATACCTTGGAGTTTCTATTTCTTACAACATGCTTTCATCTGGATTTCACAATGAAAACAATATAAATATTGCAATATGCCTACTTCCTCTTTTTGCAGTTTTAGGACATGCTTTTTCTCCCTTTATGAATTGGAAAGGTGGCAAAGGTGTTGCTACAACGTTTGGTTCATTTATATTTTTTAATTTTGAATATATGCTGATTTGTCTTTCTTTTTATTTAATAACCATAAAAAAATCTAAATTTGTTTCACTTGGATCCATTATTTCAACATGCTTGCTTCCATTAAGCTCATATCTTTATTTAAAAAATAACTTAAAAATTATTCATAAAAGTGGAAATTACTTTATTAATCTTGATGAAAGCATACCTCACATTTTGCTTCAAACATTACCTATAATCATTTTGGTTGTATTTTTGCATAGAGAAAATTTAACAAGATTGAAAAAAGGAACTGAAAGTAAAATCAAATGAAGATTCATGTAGCTGGGTTCGGTTCTTGGGGGATTTCATTTTCAAATCTTCTTGCAAGCCAAAATGCTAAAGTCACAATACTGACAACAGACAATGAAGATGAAAAAAAATTCAATCAAGAAAAAATTCACCCATTGTTCGAAAGAAAAAAACTAAATAATAAAATTACAGCAATAAACAAAAATGAAATTTCAGAAATTCCTGATTTTTTAGTTTGGTCAGTTCCAACAAAATTCACAAAAGAGTGGCTTACCAAAGATTTCTTAAAACATTATTCAGGTGTTGACATTCTTGTTTTGTCAAAAGGATTAGCTCCAAAGGGATTCAACCCCATAGGAAATTGGTTAAACGAAAATTTGAAAAATAACATTTATGTGCTCTCAGGACCGAACTTTGCTACCGAAATAATTCATGGACTTCCAGCAGCAACAGTAATTGCTGGAGAAAAAAGGCCAAAAAAGATTGAAGAAATTTTAAAAAACAGCTCTTTGAGAACTTATTACTCTGACGATATTTTAGGGGTTAGCCTTGGGGGTGTTCTTAAAAATGTATATGCTATAGGCTCTGGGATGGTTGATGGTGCCAACCTAGGGAAAAATGCAAGAGCTGCAATGATTTCAAGAGCATTGGTTGAAACTTCAAGAGTTTTTGATTATTTTAAAACAGACAAAAAAACTCTTTGGGGTTTAGCTGGACTAGGGGATCTTATACTTACAGCAACAGGAAAAGACAGTAAGAATTGGCAGCTTGGAAATCAAATTGCAAAAGGCATTTCTCTTGAAGATTCTCTTAAAAGCCTAACAGGAGAAAGTGAAGGTATAAGAACTTTAAACGGACTTATAAACCTTTCAAATGAAAAAAATATAGACGTTCCGTTAGCCTGCGCTATAAATGATGTTATCTATAAAAAGAAAACAGTTAAAGATGTTGTAAAGACACTCTTACAAAGACCTTCAAAGAAAAAAGAAATAGATTAAACAGGACAAACAAGGAATGCGCTTTCTGCATTCCTTGTTGCCCTTCTCAAAGCTACTGGTAACAAGAAGTCGGATTATTGATGTCATCAGTCCCATCAAATATCCTAAAGAAAACCTCTTCACTGCTTTGGCCACCTCTCCTGTTGTCAGACCAGAGTGTAAAAATGATGTCTCCAAAAATCTCAATAGCTGGACTATGCTGAACATTAGGTGACTGTATTGGATCCCCAATTGAATAATCATTAAGTTGCCAAGTTGGGTTCATGTTGTCAGTACATCCTAGAGTAACCCTCTCAGTTGAATTTACACTAGTATCTGCCCAAGCGACAGCGAGTATATCATCGGAGATATCAGCACTAACCCTCAAGTAAAGTGGAGATGCAGCTGTTCCACTGTTGTTCACATCAGAAACATTTTCCCAGCTTCTACCCCTGTCTGTTGTTTTCTTTGTCAGTGTCTTGTTGGTGGAACTGAACGCAACAAACATATCAGGAGAAGCAGAATTTAACGTCTTTGAAACATCTGCCAAACTTGGATAAAGTCCTGTTTCAAGAGTTGTAACATTCCTACAAACACCCTCAATGGCACTCGGACTACAAGCAGCAGAATCAATAGCTAAACCAAATCCAAACGAGTCAAGAACAGAAATATTAGAACCTGCTTGTGAAGTTCCAACAAGTTGATCTTCATAATTCATATTGAACCAACCTCCGAAAGAACCACTTATAGCAGCATCATTTGAAGTATGGACAAACCTGTTAAACATAACTGTATGTTGAGGATTGTTTGGAGGACTTGAGTCAAAGAATAATGAATACTGTCCAAAGACCTGGTTGTTATTGTCAAAATCAGAACTCTCCATAACAGTCGAATCCGGCCTTTGGTCTTCAGAATCTATAATCGACCAACCGTCCCATTCCCCAAAAGCGGATGCATGGAAGTCATTTTGGGTATCATTATTTGCACCAGCAGAAGCTCCATTAGAAAGTATGTTTCCAGACTGAGCATGCCTTGTTGGTATCTGAAGATTTCCAACATAACCATCAGTTGTAACGGTAAATGTCTTTATTTCCTCAGTTCCGGTCAATGTGTTGTCTGTATTTCTGATAAAAGTTTCACCAATTGGCAACTGTTGGAAAAGGAATCCATTCCAGTTAATATAAACTCTTGAAAGATCCCCATCTAATCCATTCCAGCCACTTGGAATATCGACAATATCACAAACTGAACCTGCAAGGAATGTTTGGTTGAAAGGACCTCCAAAAACTTCGACACTTTGGCCTATGTTGTACATAGCAGCATCTTCATCTTTCAGAAGGAACATTCCCCCATCACCATAAAGGAGTAAGTCAAGAGGATCTTGAACACCCCACTTACAGTCTTGGCTAGAAGAGATACCTCCAACAAGACCGAGTATGTTATCCCAAACAACCTGAGGAAGATCCATCATGCTTGTATCACATGGATACACGTCTCCTAAGTCTTCATCAAAACAATTTGCACCAGATCCATCACTTTGAACTAAGGCTGTATGTGTACCTTCTGTAGTTGCCCTAACAGCAAAATTCCAAACCCCTGCACTATCGATATCAAAATCAGAAACATTATCATCTTGATAATTGAAGTCATTAACATTTAACACATCGTCATTGTTACCACCCCAGTACCAAGATCTTGAATAATGATAATCCCACTCAAAACCAGTAGCGCTATTAAAGTTGTTTGATAAAGGATCTCCATCTGGATCATAATGATCAGCAGAAAGGCTAACCTGGAATGGTGTAATTCCAAAAAGATCACCCTTTGTCTGTTGGATTATCCAAGCTGAAGGCGGATTATTGACAGTTAAGCCATTTCCAACTCCACCAAGATGTATTGGATTTCCATTTGCACAAACATGATTATCTAAAGTAGAAGCAAATGGGTTTCCTGAGTCAGAGTATTCAATACAAGACTCCAAACTGTATCCTTCATCAGAAGGATCTCCATCAGAAACATAAAGAGTTGGCCTGAACGTAACACCCTGGCCAGAAACAAGACACCTAAATGAATCTTCTCCATCTACACCTTGCTCCCCTAAGGAAGACCCGGATCCAATTCTGTGACCCTGGTCAACATCCCAAACTACCTTATTGTTTCCAAAACCTGTTTGATAAGGCCAACTACCTCCATCATCACATACCCACTGAGGAACCTGGTCTTTATCGTCGCAGAAAGTTCCACCATCTGGACATATATCAGGTGTTATTCCAGTCCAGTTAGCAAGACCATCTTTATCTATGGTTCCAGCACCGTCTCCAAAGAGAACTGGGTCACCATCTGGATCCCAAGAAGAACGTGCTGTATAGTCAACATTCCTTGAATTGTCCCCTGAGAAAACATCATCCTGTATTGTTATGTGGGCCAAAGGAACCCTGTTCCTCCACAAGGTCATATCAAATGATGAAATGTCTTCTCTAGCAGAAGCAGCACATGCTGTTGTTGACGCAGTTTCACAAACCCTAACAGAAACATTTCTTGAAACGGTGTATGTAGAAGAATCTCCTGAATTTGGTGAATCAGTTCCATTCCATAAAGCTGGTCCAGAAACCTGATCTCTACATACATGCTCAAACCAAGCAGGTGCCAAAGCATCGAAAGTAGAACCACTCATATCCGGAGAGAAGGTAGCAAAATCATTTGGATCAATCCAGTCACAATCAATCTGAACAAAGATATTCCTTCCATAAGGATCTAAACTCCTTGAAGCGTCAAGATGCACGACGGAATCAAAAAGGGTATTTGCAGAATCACAATTTGGAAGTTCTTCAAAAGGACATCCTCCAGGATTCTCACCACCAAATGGAGTTAATGGTTTCGGGAAAAGGTATGTTCCGTCCGCAAAAACATCCAAAAGCTCTAAGTCAGGTTGTTTGAGGTCTGCAATGTTTGGATCAGAATCAGCTACCCAATAATTGTTTTGACCATTTGCATCACTTTGGAAAATTCCACTCTGTGGAGAAAGCTGTTCAACGACTCTTACACTAGCAGTATCTGTATCAGAAACACCCATTGAGTCTGTTACTGTCAAAGTTACAGTCCACATATCCCCAATTCCATCATTGCCCAAGTCTGTCAAACCATCTCTAACATCACTCGCAACAGCATCATCCTGATAAACACAAGTATGCACTGGTGTATTTACAATAGGGCTACCATCGCCACAATCCCAAGAATAAGTCAGTGCTTGATCATCAGGGTCAATGGAGTTATGAGCTGAAAGAGGAACAGAAAAAGTACCATTGAAGTTTGGAGCAGAGCTCACAGAAACATCAAAAGTTCCAACCCAGTTCAAATGATCTTCCTCCCAAGGGTTATTTGGATTCGTGTTTGGATCCCAGTTTTCAGGACCTGAAATAGCAGCTCTTGGAGCTCTATTTAACATGTTCCTAACAGGGATAACGCCCAAGGAGGTGGAGCCAGGCAAACAGAAATAGCTCGCACATCCAGGAGAAACATGTGGATCATTCACTATAAGTTCAATTGGGCTAACACTATGTGGAATCATTGGAGTATTGGAAGCCGGGTAAGAACATAGGTCATAGTTAAATGGACCTGGAGAGAATGGAGGACTTGTATTTAGTCCATTTCCATCTCCACAATCCCACTGGAATGTTGTACTCCAAGGAGGATTACTTAATTGGCCCTCAAGATCCACAGTTGAGCCTCCAACCAAAACAACATTGTTTGATGTCATTAAAGTATCCACAACTGGCAAGAAATCAGTTTGAGGATCAATATAAACAATTGGCATCGGTGTCGTGTTTGTTGCTCTCGCAATGTTGTGGTTGTCCTGTCCGGACAAATCTCCATCACTTACAACAAGAGAAACTGCTGGCCTTCCAACAGTGTCAAATTGACAGTCTTGAGATGATGTGTTCCCTGCTCCAACACTGTCGCATTCCCATGCATACTGCAAGGCATCACCGTCTGGATCCCATGAAAGGTAAAGTGGATCCCCTTCATCCTGGGATCTTGAATGCCAACTCGTAGTTCCTCCAACTGGGACAACCCAGTCAGTGTTTTCTTCATGAGCAACAACAACAGGAGGCCTGTTGTTCCAGATTTCAAATGTCAAATACTCAATATCGAGATTGTCATTCATGTCGATAATTCCATTGGTTGTGTAATCATCTCTCAAAGGTTCAGGGAAAGTAATAATGTCAGCACCCACAACACCACATGTGTCTATTGTGAAGACTGAAGTCAAAGTTTCATTTTCCCTAACTAGACCCTGTCTTCCTCTAATAAGGTTCAATTCAGGATCAGCACAGCTTCCAGCTGCGAGTTGCAACTGGTTGTCTCCAGCAGTTGCACCAGAACCAAGCGTTCCTTCACGGATTTCTTCAATTTGAGCACCATCATCAACCAGGTATGCAGGAGACATTGCTCCACCCAAGAAACCTCCATCAACTCTTACAGTATCCAAAAGGCTTACAACGCGGGCATTATCTCCATCCTGAACAGTTTCAAGCAAAGGATCAGCAAACTCTAGTACGTCTGGGCTGCCAGGAGTACAGTTGGTAATTGTTGTATTTGTAGGTCCTGCACCAAACATATTATCATCTTCAATACGTATAGGGTTTCCTACACGGAAAGCTTGAGCAATACATTCTCCATCTGGAATATCAACAGTAGTTGAATTTATCTGTGCATTAGACACTATGTCTGTAATAGGGTCTGTTGGATCACATCCTGCAGGTTCAACTGTTCTGTCATCAGAATCCGGTGGGTTAAGCTGGTTAGAAACCCTTACTCCAATTCCATCTGCAAAAAGGCCTGTAGCACAAACTCCATCTGCAACAATAACATAGTCTGTAAATTCAATATGATCCCTGATTAAAGGCTCCACAGAAAAACCACATCCTCCAACAGTTCCATTGTCACATACTGAATATTCAACTGTTTGTAGGACAGGACCAGCACCTGGAGCAGGATTTGGGAAATTACATGTTCCCACAGCAAAATCAATTATTCCTCCACCAGCACCACAATTAATTCGATGTGAGAGAGGATCATTGTCTGGATCCCATGAATTGTTCAAATCAATTTCAACATTGTGAGTTGTTGAACTAGATCCAACGGTCAATGACCCCGTGTAATCAGCAAGTGCAACTGGTCTCTGCTGACCAGAACCTGGTTCATTAACCCAAACAACAACAGTTCTGACATCCTCGGATGGAGAAGCCTCATCATCACTAACCTTGACGGTAAGTAGATTCGCGCCATTTACCATTCCGTCTATAGCAACAGAACAGCTACCCGATTCCTGAGTCAAGCCTGGATTGTCAAATGGAAGATTCCAAGCCCAGTTGCAGTCGATTTCCCTTGAAGCAATTCCGGAACCAGCACTCATGCTTGTATCAGCATCTTTTGACAAAGCTGTATTCCATGGAACTGGCTGAAGTGAATCGTGGTTGTAGTAAACACCTGTAACCTTAATACTTCCCATTGGATCTTGGTTCATGTCAGAAACATAAACATCCAAATTGACAGTATGAGTTAGAACTGAGTCAGCAGGAAGAATAGTACTTGCATTACCGGAATCATCCCTGAGGCCACCGTCATCTGTAACCGTTAAGCTTACAGTCTTGATACCTATACCATCAATTGCTTCATCATATGAACATCTCCAAGTGGAATCCGTAGTTCCAGTCCATTGGGAAATAGTCCCTCCATTACAAACTGGCTGATATTCGGTGATATTGCCATCAAGATCGTCTGACCTTGAACCATCAAAATCAACAAAATAAGAGCCTCCAGGATTGAATGTCCCTAATGCACCGCTTGCTCCACTGATGAAGAAATAGGATTGCGGCTGCCTGTTTCTCGTAACTGAATCACAAGGAGTCCCATCATCCGGACAGTCTCCAACATGTATTACAGTTGTAATAACCGGAGAGAGGCTGCCATCAGCATCAGTAATCCTCAAGCCGACAGTGTAATCTTTTTCTTCTGAGAAAGTCACATTTTCAGTTTCACCTGTTCCATCAACAGTAAAAGTTCCCCCAACAACATCGAAATCCCATTCATAAGTACAACCATCACAATCAGTTGGGTCTGTCCATGTTGCATCGTCAGTATCAACTGCTACAGCATTGAAGTCAACAGTCAAAGGAGCAAAGCCAGCAAGGAAAGGACTTGCAGAAATCGCACCTTGTGGTGCTTCATTTTCATTCGGCATAACCCTGTATGTCACAGCGTGGATGTTTGTTGCGCCAAGATTGTCAGTTGCTCTTAAGGCAATAACTCCCTCTCTGTAATTTGCGCCAGCAACATTGTTACCAAACATTGAATCAACTGATGAATTTAATTCACTTCCACTTATATCAACATTAAATGTAACACCGTCATAATTAAGATCCCAATCCCAAGAAACAACCTCACCATCAGCATCCACAGATCTCCTTCCGTCTAGATAAACAGAGGCATTGCCAGCATTGTCATATTCTGAAACATTACGTACAGATTCAGCAAAAGGCTTTACTATTGCAACAGCTTGTGGATCGCTATTTCCAGCATTTATGTCATGCTGGTAACCATCTGAGCTTGGATCGTCTCCATAACCAACAGATATCAAGACTGTCCTTTCTCCAACCTCTCCATTATTGTCTGTCAGCTCATATTTAACAGCATAATCTCCAACTTCCCTGAAAGTACATTTTCCAGTACCATCTCCATTATCTGTAACAATTGGGGAATTCGTAGCTATTGAATTTGAATCACAGATAAGAGACCCATTTGAGAAATTGACAAATTCATCTTCCCTGTCGAATGATGCCGTTGCATCAAAACAAACATTAAATGATGGTGTTGCCAAGTCATGGTTCAAAACACCTGCAGAAGCTAGTGAACAAGCCTCGTTCTGGTCTTCCTCAATCTTGAGCAAAACAACAGGAGCATTATTCTCGTAATCATCAACATAGAGATGACTCCAGATAATCGGCGAACATTCTCCAGGGTTTGGACCACCACTACAGGCCCTCAAACCAACACGGGTTCTTGCATCTCCAGAAGCAAATCCTTGCCAATCAGAGTAGTTCAAATCAATAGCACAATTCGAACCCGAATTTGGATTATTGTTTGGATTACAGTTAACTGTTTGAACATTCTGTGATGTCCATGAAGTACCAGGATCCCAATCAGAAACAAATTCACATGTAAAGCTTGTTTCGTCAGGGTCGTAAGAACCTCTGTTATTGTCTCCAAAACCACCTACACGCCAAGCACACTGTGCTTCAACAGAAAGGTTTCCAGTTTCATCCAATTCTCCTACAGCCCTATTGTTATTGCTTGGATTTCTCAACCTCATTACAGGAACAGGTGGACGATCCTGATTGTTATTAACCGGAACCCAAATCACACCACATCCAACAGCTCCATCAGAGTCTGTGAATCTCGCACCAACTCTTTTCAAGCCTGTTGTTGCATATGAATAACCTGAAAGAACAGAGGCTGAATTACCCCAACCTGAATCATTTTCACAACTATCATTTTCAATAAAGGAAGGATTGAAACCTCCGCCTGCCCTTTGAATATTTGTGTCATAATTTGCATTCCATTCACAAGTCTGATTAACAGGTGCTAAAAATCCACCATCATCCTCATAATCGCTAACCCAGCATTCCAAATCAGGGCCAAATTCATTTGTAGCCATTCCAACAGAAACATCAAAACCTGCTGCAACCCTTACGTGTACTTGTGGAGCATTGTTTATTCTCTGGTCATACTTATTTCCATCAACCCAGCTTGCACCCTGGTCATCACTCATCATGTGGAACATCTTCGCACGACCACTTGAAGCTTCCACAAAACTCAAATGCCAGAAATCATCAAACGGGCTTCCTGTAGTAGGTTCAATAGATAAAATTGGCTGAGTTTGTGCCCCTTGTCCAGAAGCTCTCAAATCACTGTTTCCAAGACCTGGCATAGAGTTTCTTTGAGACCAAGTAGAACCAGCATCGGTACTTTCTATCCAATAAACATCCAAATCTCCACTCGCATCGTCTCCAAAGAAAACAATTAAATGATCACTGTCAGCGGGATCTACAGTTAAGTTTGGAGATTCAGCATTGCTTCCACATTTGATTCCATTGCTTGGCTCTTCATGTGAAATGTTCTGAGCTTCTTCCCAATTGACATCTCTGTTATTTGGATCTGAACCATCATAAGCACCTCTCCTATACCTTATTTGAGTTTGTCCACCTAGACATTCATCCAAAGATGAAGAAATCCAGATTGAATGCAATATTCCAGTATCAGGACCAGTTTGAACAAATCTAATATTGTGCTGACCTTGAGAATGGCTGCTATCAACACCTTCAGCAGGCAAGAATGGGTATTCATCATTTTCATTGATGTCACCACTTATCATCTCATCATTACCGACAGTCAGAGGAATTTCCAAGTTGCTCTGAGAATCCCCTTCCCTACAAAGTTTTGCATCCCAAGCACCGTTGGCATCACCATAAACATTCAAACACATCAAGTTACTCGTAGCACCCTCTTCGTCAACAACCCTTACAGCAACCCTGTAATCACTGGCAAAATTCATTTGAGAACCTAGGCCATTTATTCCATCTGTTGAATTAAGTTCCCATTGATAGAAATTCTGTTCACCAGAAACATCACAAATATTAGTGTCATTTACAGACAATGCAGAAGAGTCTATGTTTGAAAAACCATTTTGTATAACGTCTGCAAAAAACGAAACTCCATCGTAGTCAAGGTCCCATTCAAGAGTTTGGATGTTGTCATCATCACAAATACCAACACCAAGCCCAATGAATTTCCCTGTTGAAGGATTGACAAATTCTGTCGGATTGGTAGAGATTGGGTTCATCGTTGTAAAGCTTTCTAGAGCATTTGAGAATTGACCCTGTTCACATCCTGTGTTTATACAATTTGAAGGATCTTCGTCAACACCATATATCCATATTTTAGGCACTTCTGGAGCCTGGTTAACCTGGATCCTTACACTCTCGGAATCACTTGAAATTCCATCTGTAACAGTTAATGTCGCATCATAGAAAGGAGCATTTTCCGTGTAAGTGTGAATGTAAATTGAATTCAAAGTTGTCAAATCATTAGTGCCGTCAGTATCAAAGTCCCACATGTACTTCAAGGCATCAGGACCCGAATCCAAATCAAAACTTGAAGAAGCATCGAAGCTAACCCTTAAGTTAGTTGGGTTGTCGTCAAGTATTTCAAAAGTTAAGCCTGCAGATGGTTCTACATTGTTTATAACACCAACAGAAGCACTTGCAGAATCACACAATTGAGCCTCAGGGAAATCTAAAATCCCTGGATAACGACATGTTCCGTCAACAGCAACAACTCTTATCCTGAAATCAGTTTCACCAGTCCATATGTCAACACCGTTCAAATCAGCTGATGGTGCAGTCCAAACAATACCGCTAACACCTGTTTTTGCCCAAATACCATTATTGCTTTCTATACTCGCAGAAGGTCCATAAGAGCCCCATTGCATATGTTCAAGAATTGCCAAATTGCTTGTAAGGTAATTATTGTCTAGATTGGTTGCCAAAGTTACAGTAGCATTTTGATTACCAAAATTACCAGACTCAACACAGCTTTCTATTGTTGTTTCATGCCCAACAGGGTTTGAACTATCGCTAACCCTTACTGGCCTGTACTGCTCATGTCGATTACAAGAACCTTGGACAACAACAGTGTTTGATCCAAAAGTGCCGTTTTGGACGAGGTATGCCCTCGTATTTGCATTATTGTTACTACCTTTCCAATCAGTCCAATAGTATTTCATAGTTCCACATGGGTCTGTCCAAGATGGGGCACAAGAACCAGGGCCATCAGAATCTTCTACAGAAACCGAAACAGTTGTCTTAGAAGCATCTAAAGTTGAAAATTCAAATATAGGATCATCAGAAATTGATGGTCCAGAGGTTATCTGAGGAGGGTTATTAACATTTGGAGAACTAAAAGTAACAGTAACAATCGACTCGTCAGACTTGTCACAGTCATCACTTGAATCAGAAGGAGTGAAAATTCCACCTAGGTCACACCCCAAAATTTGGTACTGGTCATTAGTATCTAAAGTCAAAAATCTATCTAGGTTTAATGTACCTGTACTTTGGTCAACAGATGTTACTTGAGCTCTTTGGTAACAACCGTCAGTACTCCAGTTTTGCTCAGCATACGGAGAACAAGTTTCAGAAGGGTCAGGGAAGACTATAACAAAATGACCCCAGTCACACAAAGGGTTTCCAAGAACATCATCACTTCCACAAATTCTTGAAAAATCTTGAGAAACATCAGTATCAATAATGCTGTTATGACTCAACCCATTACCATTGTCAAGAAAGCCTTGGGTTGCTATTTGATCCGCAACAGAGACACTTATAGGTAACGCACACCTTATGCTGACTCTTGCATTGTTTAGTATCGAATAGTCATCTTCAAGAGTTTCTGCTATTTCTAGATTTCCTGCAGGAGCATTCAAAGGATCTGGATCAGCTGAAATAGAAGTAATAAAAGTGTCCATGTACTCGGTACCAGCATCATCACTAATCCTTACTGGAATAGAGATACCATTCTGAACCCCACCAAAAGCCTGAATATTGTCAACTCTCACACATGTTGTTCCAGCAACAGCACCAGCACACTGTCCAGGAGTAAATGTAAATCCAACAGAAGAAATCGCTGGAGATGAGTTCACCGTATCCAATGTTCGAAGAATTGAATTTTGTACATTCAAATCTGGATTCCTTACAACACTATTTGAAAGAATAGCGTCATTTGAATTTACATCTTGAACCAAAGAGTTAAATCCAGCATTTGGGTCCCAGGACCAATTGTCATGACCCCATAAATTTACAAGACTATTATCAGTGACACACCCATTAGGCGTTGCATTTGAATTGTTTATATCGAGAGACCACCAATATCTAATAATATCAGAATCATTATCATCAGCAGTTACACTAATCTGTCTGTTAGCTCCTGTAGTTTCACTAACCTCCATTGATATTTGTGCTTGAGGATTACTTCCAGTTATTACAGGAATTGAGTTTTTAAAAGCAGGTCCACCACCTCCGCCACCACTTGAAATTCCACTATCGGAAACAGTAATAAGCCAAGTCGTGCTTCCAACTCCACCATAAATGTCTTGAGCTGTAACACTGATTTCATATTGGTCACTCGCACCTTCAACATCCCTGCTTACAAGAGGCCTGAAACGACCACAGAAAACAGGCTGTTGTCCAGGTTCGTTCGTACAAAGCAAACCACTAGAAGGATCGTTAGTGTCTCCAACTTTGCCATTTGCAGGTTCATCAATTTCAACGTCTCCTTCAAAAGGTAAATTTTCGCCTATTAGATTCACACTCCAGCCTATAAGGCTAATGTTTTCTGATTCTGAGATATTACCATTCTGGAACTCAGCAGCCAACCAAACATAATTATTATCATTAGATGTTCCAGAACCATCATCACTCACGTCTTCAGAATTGAAAGATCCTCCTGAAGATTGCCCAGGCTCAATTATTTCACTATTTCTAGGAGTTCCTTTCTCGTCTTCCCATTCAAAAGAAGTAACAGTAGCTGGGCTATTAAATTCTGCAACATAATTGACAGTTAGATTTATGTCTGCCTCAGTAAATCCACCTTTATCATCAGACATTCGAACCCTAAGGGTAACAGGGATATCTGTTTGAGCACATCCCGCATCTTCATCTAGATTCGGAGCATGCCAAACTGCGTGACTGAAATATTGATTAGAAATAGTCTGACCCTCTTCATCCTGAAGGTTAGTTGCAGGTGTCAAAGGATAAAAAGGTTGGAGAAGCTCCTGTCCTTCATTTGTTGTTACTGTGCCTCTGCATTGACTTGGACTAATTTGCTCCCATTCAACAATTACATTATCTTCGGCATCACTCTCTTGGAATTCCACGTAAAGATCTAAAACGGAGTGATCAATGTTTGTGGTTGAGTCTGTAACAAAAGTACAAGTATCAGAATTTTCTTCCGTACATCTTGAATCAACGCTCCCAACAGGAACCTTATTGCCTTCTTCGTCAAGAAGATAAGCAAATGGAGCAAGGGTAACCTCTGGTCCTTGGTTAATCCTTAAAACAAGACGAGTCTCACCTGTTTCACCCCTTTCATCAGTAACTTTAAAAAGTAGCTCAACAGTGGTACCGATAACAGGAATACCAAACAAGGTAGAACTGCTTGGATCAAATTCCAAGCCAGAAGGAAGATCATTGATGTTGTAAAGAGAAATATCTAGATCCCCACTACCTCCGGTAGCTTCCAAAAGCATGTTGTAAGATTCGTCAACCTGTCCAGGCTCTAAAGCACCTGTAATAAATTGAGGAGAACCAACATCCTCGTTCCCTCCACCACTACAGGCAGAAAAAACAATGGAAAAGATAATTAAAGAAAATACTAATTTTATGAATTTTTTCATAAGTGTTACCTCCGTTTAGTAAACCTTACAATCGTATAGCAAAATGAGGAAAAACAAAGAAATAAACTCTGTTTTTAATTTTTTATAAAAAAATTATAGAATAAGAAACAACACAATAAAAATTTGGAGGTCTCAATGACTAAAACAACTTTAAGCGTAATAAAAGCAGATATTGGTGGATTTGTAGGACATTCTGCAATTCATCCAGACTTAATAATCAAAGCAGAAGAAGAACTGCAATCCTCAAAAGACAAAGGTCAAATTAAAGACTTTAGAGTTTTGTGGGTTGGAGATGACATGGCATTGGTAATGACCCATGACAAAGGTGAAAACTGTGAAGAGATTCACAAGTTGGGATGGGATACATTTGTTGAAGGTACAAAAGTTGCAAAAAAATTAAAACTCTATGGAGCTGGGCAAGATCTCCTGTCTGAAGGTTTTTCTGGAAACATCAAAGGAATGGGTCCTGGATGCGCAGAAATGGAATTTGAAGAAAGAACAAGCGAGCCTTTTATTGTTTTTCTTGCAGACAAAACAAGTCCAGGAGCATGGAATTTCCCAGCTTATAAAATGTTTGCTGATCCATTCAATACTCCAGGATTGGTAATTGATGAAAATATGCATGCTGGTTTTGAATTCGATATTATGGATGTCAAAAACAACAAAATTATCACATTAAAAGCCCCTGAAGAGTCTTACAAGATTCTTGCTTTCATTGGAGCTGTTGAAACATATGTTATAAAAAACATCAGAAGAAGGGGAGATAAAATTCCAGCAGCAACAATGTCGACTGACAAACTTTCACTTTTGGCTGGAAAATATATAGGAAAAGATGACCCTGCAATGATTATCAGATGCCAATCAGGTTTGCCTGCAGTTGGAGAGGTGACAAACCCATTTGCATTTCCTCATCTTGTCCCTGGATGGATGAGAGGATCTCATACAGGGCCAATGATGCCCTGTTCATTTGAAGACTGCAATCCCAGCAGATTTGATGGCCCCCCAAGGGTTATTGGTGCTGGTTTTCAAATTGCAGATGGAATGCTGGTTGGACCTAGGGACATGTTTAATGATCCTGGATTTGACAACGCAAGACAAAAAGCGAATGATGTCGCTGACTACATGAGAATGCACGGACCATTTGAGCCTCACAGGCTTCCACCAGACCAAATGGAATATACAACTTTGCCAAAAATTCAGAAAGAAGTCAAAAAAAGATGGGTTGAAAGCAAAGATGGGCCAACTGGTAAAGACCTGGCACAACAACATGCTTATCAGGCTTTAAAAGATGACGAGCTTGAATAAATGATATTTTTTAATTGAGCAAAAAATATTTAATATTGATACTTGTTGGATTTGTGGTATTGTTAATATCGGTGAAAAGTATGATATTTCTTTTAATGAAGCAATGAAAAAAACAACATTGATTTTATTGTTTTTGTTTTTATCGTCATGCATGGCTGAAAAAACAACAGTTGGGCAAATATGCACAAAAATCAACACAAACCCAAAACTGATTCAAGATTATGCAAAAGGGAAAGTATTTAAAATCCCATTATTTTTTTTCGATCTCACATTTCTTCCTGACGACAAGCAAGAATGGATAGGAAAAGACCCCACAGGAAAAACCTATGCAAGAGTAACAATGAAAAACAAAGAGGGAGAAAAGATAGGACAAGATTGCATCAGCAGCTATCAAGCAAAATGCACTTTTTATGTTAAAGGATATTTTTCGGGATATCTTTCAGAAAAAAATGGGTATGGAAACAATTGTGAAATAAGGCTTGAAAGGGCAAAAGTCTTAAATAAGATAAAAAAATGAAAAATAAGGCATGGCTTTATTGGTTATGTCTTGTAATAATTTGGAATTATGGTTGGCCAGAAGTTGATCCATTGTGGGATGTAGTTGTTGCAATTCTCTTATCTCAATTTTCTACAAACATAACAAAAACAAACAAAGGAAAAGGTTAATCAATTTTTGCCGAAATAATTTCAAAAAATAAAACAAAATCAGCTATCTTATTTACTGAAAGGTCTTCAGAAAATCCCACTTTTAAAAACTGGTCCCCAAGATCAAACAAGACTGAAAAGTAAGCTTCGGTAACTTGTCCCTCCAGGGTGTTATTTTTTGGACCATTCCACAAGCTGGTAGATGACACAATGCCAAAATTAAAAATATTTCCGCTAATCTCCTTTTCTCTAAAAGCTGAAAAAGAAAAAAACTCTGTCCCTCCAACACCCTCAATATCAACTCCTCCAAACCAACCCACCCCATATTCACCAAACCAATGTCCATATTTATATTTTTTATAAATCGAAAAACTAGGTTCAGAGAAAAGATCTAAAGGACCAGAACCAGGAAAAAGAGTGGCCTTGAAAACTATGTCTTTTGATACATCTTTAGCAACCCTGAACGGACTTATTCCAAAACCTGAATCACTGACTTCCCAAAAAACATTTCCATTATTTTCAAACCTCATCAAAACTTCATTTTTTGGCATATTGGGCCTATCTCCCAAGGGCAAACCCCAAAAAGAATGCCAAGAATCAATTGAAGAATCCATAAAACCTCCACCGAGGTAATATAAATCTGCTGAAACATAAAATCCCCCTGATTCAAAAGATAGTGAATCAGAAAAAGAAAGAACTTCCCCATCCATGTAAATACCATTTTCAATACTAGCGTAAGAAGCTGAAGAAAACCTCTGTCCATCTTCAGGAACTAAAGGAGTAGGAAGAGAGCTCCAAAAAGGATGAGAAAATGGTATAAAAGCCAATAAAAAGAAACTCATTTGAATATTAAATTGATATTATTCTTCTTGCTCCAAATATCTAATTTTTCCTCCCAAGCCTTTTTTTCCTTATTGTCAATCGATATAAAAAATGTAACATTCTCACCTGCAAGAGATAGCATTTTTGCCTCTCTCATACCAGGCCAATTTGGACCTTTTTCAACATTACCCATGAATTTCCCATTAATTAAAAATTCATCAAAAACCCAAGTCAAAAGTGAAACAGGTACAGGGTCCCATTCAAAATTGCAAATTGCCCTTATGGGAATGTTTATTTCGAGGCTTTTTAAAGCTGCCAAAAGACCTGGAAGCTTTTCCACTTTGCTTATTTCAACATCCATCCAAACACAACCCTGATCATAAGATTCTGTTATAAGGCTTTCGAGAGGCTGAAGACACTCTTCTTCAGATTCATAAAGATGTATGTGCTTGATTGGGCTTTCAACATTTTCTATTTTCCAACCATGGTCAACATTCAAGCCTTTGTAAAAAAACCACCTTTCAAGAATCTCTAATTTTAAAGAAATGATATTTGACTCAGGTCTTAAGTCGTAATCCCATCCCTCATCCCATATAAAATCATTTTGCTCAATTAATATTTCATGCATTTCCTTATGAACAACAGCTAGTTTGTGTGTTTCTGAAACAACAAGATCTGAAGCTATTGGTTCGGATAAAGCAATCTGAAGCCTTGAAGGAACATCTCCATTTATGACTTTTTTCCAATAATTATTTTTGTTTTTCATTTTTTTTGAATCAAATACACATTCAAGAGAATAAAATTTTATTATGCTTTTTGATACACATTGCCATTTGGACATGATCTTCGATGCACATAATCGTTTATTAAGTGTTCGAAATCGATTGGACAACAAACAATTTGAAGAAAATACCAATCAAATCATCCGAAATGCATATAAAAAATCAGTTAAAAAAATCCTCATTCCAGCAATAAAGCCAGGAATATCAAAAATAAATATTAAAAATATTTTTCTTGCTGCGGGCTCCCACCCTTATCATGCAGATGAAACAATTGAAAAAAAAACAAAAATAATTAATGCTTTAGATAAAGCTGTCGCAATTGGAGAAACTGGATTGGATTTTTTTAAATGCCCTATAACCAAAGATGTCCAAGTTGAATCCTTAAGGTTTCAATGTGAATTGGCTATTGAAAGGAATCTTCCAATAATACTCCATGAACGAAACAGCTTTGAAGAACTCATCCGTGTAATAAAAGATTATCCTGGGATCAAAGGAGTTTTTCATGCTTTTCACCATTCTGAAAAAGAACTAAATGAGATAACGAACCTGGGATTTTTTGTTGGATTGGGAGGAATGGTCACTTACAAAAAAAACGAAAAACTAAGAGAGGCAATTCAGAATGGCCCAATAGATCATTTTCTTTTAGAGACAGACTCTCCCTATCTTCCTCCTCAGACCAGAAGAGGAACGATAAATGAACCAAAAAATCTTTTAGAAATTGCTGAATATATTGCAACATTAAAAAATCTAGATTTAAAAGAAATAGCATCAGTAACAACAGCAAATGCCAATAGACTATTCAACTTATGAATAAACTTTGGCTTTCATGCTTGGTGACTCTTGTCATCGACACTTTGACAAAACAGTTTGCATGGAGGCAATTTACACCGCATGGAATGCCTTACCCTTTGGGAGAAGAATCTTTTTACAAGTTCGTAATTGTAAAAAATGAAGGCTTGATGCTTGGATTCTTGTCAGAAAATCAAGCATTTGTTGTTTTTGTTATGGCTTTTGCTGTACATAGTCTTTACAACTTTCTAAAAGAAGAAAAATTTCTAACAAAAAAAACTCACTTGATTGTTCCCGCTGGGCTTATCCTTGGAGGGGCGTTTGGAAATCTTGTTGACAGAATGACTAGGGGCTTTGTTATCGATTTTATCTCTATAGGAGATTGGCCTGTTTTCAATATAGCAGATGCTGCGGTTGTTACCGGAATAATACTTATGATAATTCCAAAAAATCTACGGAATAATAGAAGTTAAATATCCTAAACTTTCAGCTAATCTAGCTGTTGATTCCCCGTAAATATCAACAAGAGCTTTTGGGTTTAATCCATAATAAAGTATAAAAAACATAACTGGCGCTATCGCCCATACTTCCCATTTCTTCATATCTTTTAGATCTTTCCACTTCTCGTTCAAAGGACCCATGAATATTCTTTGAATCATCAACAACATGTACGCAGCTGTTATAACAATAGTCACAACTCCAAAACCTGCTAAAACTCTAAAGAAATTCATCCCTTCAAAAATGCCTGAAGAAACAATCCAGTCAAATTTGCTGAAAGCAGCAACGAATGCCATAAATTCTCCCCAAAATCCCGAAAGACCAGGAAGGCCAAGATTTGCCATACCAACAAAAATCCATATTGTGAAATAGGTAGGAACGATGCTTCCAAGGCCACCATAAGCCAGTAAATCTCTATTATGAGTACGCTCATAAACAACACCGACCAAATGGAACATGCAAGCACTAATTAAACCATGGCTTATCATGATGAACATTCCTGCAGACAAGCCGATTTCACTTGCTGTAGAAAAAGCAAAAATAAGATATCCCATATGTGAAATAGAAGAATATGCAACCATGCTCTTCCAATCTTTTTGAGCCATCGCAGCCAGAGCTGCATAAATCATGCTAACAACACCGACAATTGCCATAATTGGAACAGCTATTCCGTTTGTATCATGTATAGCTCCATTTGTCGCAGGTAACAAAATCCTTATAAAACCATAGGTTCCCATCTTCAACAAAACAGCGGCTAGCATCATTGAGATTGGAGTTGGTGCCTGAACGTGTGCATCAGGAAGCCAGGTATGAAATGGAACTATTGGAACTTTTATTCCAAAGCCAATAAAAAACAACAAGAATAAAGAAGTTTGGGTGACCAGGCCAGGGCCAGTAACAGGAACATTATTAGCAAAAAAGGTAGTTAATTCAGATATTCCAAAAGACCTTACTGGAGATGCCCAAAACATCACAAGTATCCCTATCAAAACAGCCACAGAACCCGCTAAGGTATATAAGAAAAGCTTTATAGCTGCATAAATTCTATTTTTACCACCCCAGATACCAATCAAGAAATACATTGGCAATAACATCAATTCCCAAAATACAAAAAACATGAAGAAATCCCTGGCAACCAAAACACCAAGAAGAGAAGTTTCTAAAAGAAGGAAAAGTATTACATAAAGTTGTAATCTTTTATTGATTGAATTGCTTGATATAGCAGCAGATATAGAAACAAAAGTAGTTAAAACTATCAAGGACAAAGATATTCCATCAATCCCAAGATACCAAGAAACACCTGGGCCATTACCCATGCCAATTTCAGGGAACCAGGGTGCCAAATATCCCAATTTGAAACCGAAAGGATCAGCAAAAGACTCCCCAAGCTCAGCAATGAATTTCTGTGCGGGGTTCAAAGAAAACAAGCGCCAAACCTGCAGGGAGTAAAGAAACGTAACAGCACTCGTTCCTATCATCACCATTCTTAATTTTTTCTCACCTTTGGTGAATGATGCAATCAGAGCACCCAGCAAAGGAAGGAAAATCAAAATGTTTAAAGGTTGACTCCAAAATGAAAATAATGTTAAATTTAATAAAGACATAATCTTTCTCCTCTAAGACACCCAATAACCTTGGGTCAATAAAATTAAAGCCAACATAATTAATATCATGAAAAGATAACCAGAAACAAAACCGGTTTGATACATTTTTACTAATCTATGTCCAGCTTTTGTTAAACTTCCAAAAAGATTAACAATTCCGTCAACAATATACTTGTCAATAAATCCTGAAATTGAAGAAAGGCTTTCTCCAAATCCAGCTACCCTATTAACTATTCCATCAATAACGCTCTTGTCAAACCAAGCAACTCGATCTGCCAAATATGATCCGGGCTTCACAAAAGACCATTGAAGAACTTCGTCTACGTACAGCCTTTTCGATAAGGCTCTCCATAAAACGGGATTTTCTTTTTCAAAGAATCCAAACTCAATCTTTTTCATCTCTGATTTTTTCAAAAATATCTTTTTTGCCAACAGTATAGCAACAATAGCCAATACCGTTGAAACTATCGCTACCTGCCAATTAAGTCCATGATGTGGATGGGGGTCAATGAACAATGCTGCCCAAGAACCATGTTTTCCAGGAACCCCTACAAAAGATGGAATAAGACACATTGCTGCTAAAAAAATCATAGGTGTCGTCATAACTGAAGGAGATTCATGGGGATGTCCATGTCCTCTATATTTGCCAAAGAATGTTAAATAAATAACCCTAAACATATAGAAAGCTGTAAAGAAAGCGGCAATTGAAAGCATTGCATAAGGAAGCCATCCATCTCCATGTTGACCATAGTTATATGCAGACAAAAGAATTTCATCCTTGCTGAAAAATCCTGAAAATGGAGGAATTCCAGCAAGAGCTAAAGTTCCGATTAAGAAAACCATAAAAGTTTTTGGCATATATTTTTTCAAGTTACCCATCTCTCTCATATCATTTGTATGAACGCCATGAATTACAGAGCCAGCAGCCTGGAACAACAAAGCCTTAAAAAAGGCGTGAGTGAAAAGATGGAATATACCAGCAGCAACACTTCCTGTTCCAATTCCAGCAACCATAAACCCTAATTGACTTATAGTCGAATAAGCTAAAACTCTTTTTATATCCCAGCGAGCAATAGCAATAGATGCTGCAAAAAGAGCTGTAAAAGCACCTATGTGTGAAACAATTGAAGACGTTACTTCTCCTGTATAAATTGGTTGTAGTCTTGCAATTAGATAAACACCAGCTGCAACCATTGTTGCCGCATGGATAAGAGAAGATGCTGGAGTTGGACCCTCCATTGCATCAGGCAACCAAACATGCAGAAAAAACTGCGCACTTTTACCCATTGCCCCACCAAAAATAAGCAATGCTGCAACAGACAATATGCCATTGGTGTCATGAGTTGAAGCAAATTCTAAAATTTTTGGAATATTGAAAGTTCCGGTCAGGCCATACAAAGTTAAAACTCCAAGAAACAAAGAAAGATCTCCAACTTTTGTTGTAAGAAAAGCCTTCTTGGCAGCAACTGCAGCACTTTCTTTATCAAACCAAAAACCTATCAATAGATAACTTGCTAAACCCATTAGCTCCCAACCAACAAACGCCAAAAGTAAATTATTTGCCAAAACCATTACCAACATTGCTGCCGTAAAAATTGATAAATAGCCATAATATCTAGGAAGATTTTTTTCCTCATGCTGATAATATTTGCCAGCATAATCCATATATCCGAAGGAATATATGTGAACTGCTGTACTGACCAGGGTAACAACAAGAAGCATCATTAACGTAAAACCATCGGCAGAAAGGCTCAAGTCAACAAAGTTCCCTCCCCCCAAAGGAAGCCAGTTCGGTAATGTCCAAGTAAGGTTTACAGGATGGTGATTAGCTGTCCAAAAATTACCATCTTTCAAAGGCCCTCCAGAAGCAAGAGATTGAAAGAAAAGCAACAAAGACAAAATTGACGATCCGATAATTGCCCCTGTTGCAATAAATGCAGCCTTTCTTTTCCATATCTTGGTCAAAGGTGCTATTAAAGCAAATGCCAACAAGGGCAACAGTGGAATTAAAATTAAATAGTTCATCCTTTCAATAAATCAAAATCATCCGCCTGTGTCGTTCCTAAAGATTTGTAAATATGGTAAACAAGAGCCAGGCCAATCGCGGCTTCTGCAACTGCAATGGTTAGAGAAAATATTACAAATATTTGCCCTACAGGAACATAGACCCACAATTCATCACCTGTAGAAACAAATGGAGGCCTCATTGAAGAAAGGCCCCATTGCCTACTAAAAGCAACGAGCATTAAATTAACAGCATTCAACATGATTTCCATACACATTAAAATGCTTATCAGATGTCTTCTTGTAACAACGCCATAAGCACCGAGTCCAAAAAGTATCATTGCCAAAAATAGATAAGCATTGACTGGCACTGCAGGACCATAAAAATGACAATTTCCTAAATTTTCAAGAGTACATTTTTCCCCAGAAAAAACTTCGTTTAAAAAGAAAAAGAAATTAAACATCTCCATCAACCTTCTCTGGCTTCATGTATATAACAACACCAACCATAGCAATAAGGAGAACAATACTTGCTAATTCAAATATCAGCAAATAAGGCTTCATTAAGCCATCCCCAATAGCTTCTACCGGAACAGTCCTATTTAAAATTTGTGGTAATGTTTTTATTGATGCAATCTCAGAATATCTTTCCCAATGATTTGCAGCTAAATTCCTATTAGCATCAGGCCATTGAACCTTCCAGAATTGAGTACCTATCCATATTGACAAACCTAAAATAGAAGTAAAAGCCCAAATGTTCTGTTTGTTTCTGTTTACATACTCAGAACCCCTCTCCTCTCCCCTGGTTAACAAAATTGAGAAAAGAACTAAAACAATTATTCCTCCCAGGTAAAGCAATATCTGAACTATCCCTAAGAAATCAGCATTTAGAGTTATGTAAAGAGCAGCAGTTCCAAGCAAACTCATTGCCAAAAAAACAGCGTTATAAACAATTTTTCTGTGAAAAACAACGCCAATAGCCATAATCAAAGTAAAAAGTCCAAAAAAGCTAAACCATATCCATGGCACATAAGGGGTCAAATCAAAATTATTCATCTATTTCTGGTATCTCATAATCCTTTTCTTCATTTTCGTGAACGGTTTCTTCAACAATCTTTAATGCATCTTCGTCCATTGGCTCATAACCTTCATAAGTATCAGCTTTGAAAATATTTTTTTGTTTAAAATAACCCAAACTATCAGCAACATCCCCAGGGGAACTTGCATCAAAAAGCTCAGGATAAACTGATGATTCAAAAGCAACAAGATCTTCTAGATTAAAAACAAGAGATTCATTATCATTATGGCTAAAAGCATCTGTTCTATCGTAGGTTGCAGTCTCAAAATCCCTAGAAAACCTTATTGCATCACTTGGACAAATATCAACACAAAAACCACAATTGTGACAAGCAGCGTAATTCAAAGTGTAGACTCTTGGCCTTTTGTCTCTTCCTTTACCTTCAGGAAGTACCTCAATCAGGTTGTCTGGACAGGCTTGAGCACAAAGCTGACAAGCATCACAACGCATCCTTCCCTTCTCATCAATCATTTGGACAAATCTACCTCTCCACCTATGGCTCATCACTCGATCATTCCCTGGGTATTCAAGAGTGTCATTTTGCTCAAAGTTCCTTAAAAATTTCTCCAAAACCAACCTTAAACCACCTTTGATTCCAGTTGCACTAGACCTTATAACAACAAAAGCAAACATCATCAAAATGATAAACATCACAATAGCAAAGACCATTGAAATGTTTGTGATTGTCTCTAGCTGAACATTCATGTTTCTCTCTCCTTTAGAGGCTTCATCAAATCTCTTGCAAAATACCACGCCAAGCCAAACATAAGAACCAATATTCCAACCAGGGCCGCAATTGATGTGTAAGCACTATTCTCCAAATGAACTGTCCATAATTGAGGAGTCAGCCTTACTGTATTTGCAAAAACAAAAATACCCGTAAGTAAGAAGTTTGCCATAGAGATGGGAATTAATCTTTTCCAGCAAGTCATCATCAACTGGTCAACCCTTAATCGTGGAAGGGTTCCACGCAACCAAACAATAATGAAGAAGATCAAAAAGACCTTGAAACAGAACCAAAAAACAGATGAAAGAGTAATTCCCAAAAATGGAAGCTCTGGTCCAGCATATCCACCCAGATACATTGTGGCAATTATTGCAGCTCCAATAAATATATTTACATATTCAGCAAGGAAAAAGAAAGCCCATCTTAAACCTGTATATTCTGTATGAAAACCACTAACCAATTCAGACTCTGCCTCAGCAAGGTCAAAAGGAGTACGGTTTGTTTCAGCAACAGAACTTAAAAAGAAAATGAGAAAACCCAAAAACTGAGGAACTATAAACCAGATGGGAAAACCCAAACCTCCATGTGCAGTAATTCCATCAACTTGAGCATTGATAATATCGCTAATCTTCAAACTGCCAGAAAGAAGAACCACAGACATTATTGCAAAAGCCATTGGAATTTCATAACTAACCAATTGCGCAACAGCTCTGAATCCAGCAATTGCCGAATACTTGTTATTAGAACCCCATGCAGCTAAAAATATACCCAATTCACCAAATGCACCTAAAGCAAAAAAATAAAGAATACCAACATTTAAATCAACAGGGATCATGCCTTTCCCAAAAGGGATAAGAACTGCACCCATGAGTGCAGGTATGAAACATATAACCGGGGCTAAATAGTGAAAATTTGCATCAGCACCTAAAGGAACAATACATTCTTTTTGAAGTAATTTTAGACCATCTGCAATTGGCTGAAGGATTCCTCTTGGCCCAACTCGAGTTGGACCAAGTCTATCTTGCATAAAGGCCAATATTTTTCTTTCCACATAAGTCGAATATGCTCCAACCAAAAGCAAAACGACCAATACACCTAGCAGCTTTAAAGTGAGGATTATCGTGTTGTATAAACCCATTGGCATCTGACCAGGCCCACCAAAATTCTTCCTTAAGTCTAAAAATGCATTTCTGATTGAATCAAAAATAGGTTCAAATGACCAGTAATTCGTAAAAGCCCAAGCTTGCCAGGCGAGGAAGAGGAAAAAAGCAATCCCAAAAAGAAGAATAGCAATCTTTCCAACAGGAACATTTCTAACTCTCCAATTCAAAATCTTCATCTGTCAACCTCGCCAAACACAGGATCAAATGACCCAAGTATAGCTATAACATCTCCAATAAGTTGTCCGTACAAAAGTTCTGGCAAAACTGAAAGATTACAAAAAGATGGAGCTCTGTATCTTATCCTGTAAGGAAACCTGCTTCCATCAGAAACAATATAAACACCCAAGTCTCCACGAGGGGTATCTATTGCAGAATAAATTTCACCTTGTGGAGGTTTAAAAAAGAATGGCATTTTTTTGATATAAGGCCCATCAGGCATACCGTCCAAACATTGCTCAATTATCTTCAGAGACTCTCCCATTTCCTGGTATCTACAAATCCATCTTGAATAAGTGTCTCCTTTATCATGTGTAACAACATTGAAATCAAATTCATCATAAGCAGCATAGGGAATATCTTTTCTCAAATCTCTCTTGATACCCGTTGCTCTAAGTATTGGTCCGGTAACACCATACCTTATAAGCAAATCACTATCAGATTTACCTACACCAATAACCCTTGAACGAAATATTTCATTTCCCTCTACAAGATCCCACATCTCTTTAAAAGCTGGCTTGAATCCTGAAATAAAATTTCTAAATTCTCGTTCTATTTGTGGTGTAATATCTCCTCTAACGCCACCATACCTTATGTAATTAAAAGTAATCCTCTGTCCAGAAAGAAGCTCTAACAAATACTGAGCAATTTCCCTTTGTCTAAAAGCGAAAAAGAAAGGAGTAAGTGCCCCAAGATCCAAACCAAGTGTTCCATAAAACAACAAATGACTAGCAAGCCTGTTTGTCTCTAAGGCTAAAACCCTCAGCCATTGTGCTCTTCTTGGAACGTCTATCTCCATCAATCTTTCAACAGGCAGAGTTAATGCCATATTGTTTGACATAGCACCAAGATAATCCATTCTGTCAGTTAGAGGAAGAGCTCCCATCCACTCTCTGTTTTCTGATATCTTCTCAACCCCTCGATGCAAATATCCAATGATCGGCTTCACATTCTTTACCACCTCTCCTTCTGTTTCCAACAAAATTCTGAAAACGCCATGTGTTGAAGGGTGTTGTGGACCCATGTTAAGCCAAAATCTATCTTCTGACTCCTGCTCCAAAAGAGTACCCGTCTTTGTTGTCAAAAAATCTTTAGCTTCACTCATTTTCTTTAATAATTTTTAGTTTCTTTTTCTTTTTCTCTGGTTTCATTATTGGGGAATCTAAAAGATCTCTCTCTGGTAAATTTTGTAAATCTTCTGCCTCTTCATAAGCCCAAATAGGCTTAATGTCCTTGAACCCACCAAGTGGATATTCTTTGTTTAAAGGAAAACCCTCCCAGTCATCAGGAAGTAATATCCTCCTAAGGTCAGGATGATCATTGAATTTCAAACCGAACATGTCGAAAGCCTCTCTTTCATGCCAATCTGCAGCAGGGAAAAGAGGTGTTACAGAAGGTGCAATCAGAGATTCAGAAGGAATTAAAGATTTTATAGTAATCCAATATGAATTTTTAGTACTGTGCATTTGGTAGATCAATTCCAAACCTTTCTTTTTTTGATTGCAAGTTAAATCATGCAGCATGTCAAAATCTAAATCTTTATCATTCTTTAGTAATGACAAACATTCAAGAATCTTAGACCTGTCAACAATAAAAATTAGTTGACCTCTTAGTTCTCCATATTCGTCAAAAAAACTTTCTAGTTTTTTTAGAAATAATTTTTTATCATGCAACACGATCTGAAATTAGTTTCTCCTTTTCTATTTTTTCTTGTAATTTTGTTATTGCATATATCAAAGCTTCTGGACGAGGTGGGCAACCAGGAACATAAACATCTACTGGAACAACCTGGTCGACACCATTGACAACAGAATAAGCATCTTTGTAAATTCCTCCAGAATTTGCACAAGAACCCATTGAAATAACATATTTAGGCTCAGGCATCTGGTCATAAAGTCGCTTGAGCAAAGGAGCCATTTTGTAAGTAACGGTTCCAGAAACAATCATCACGTCAGACTGCCTAGGACTGGCCCTAAAAACAACACCCATTCTGTCAACATCATATTTAGTATCACCAATTGACATCATCTCAATAGCGCAACAAGCAAGACCAAAGGTCATAGGCCATAAACTATTTTTCCTACACCATCCAAGCAAGTCATCCAACTTAGCCAACATATAAGGTTCTTGACTCATAATCTATCCTCCTAGGTTCTGTCCCACTCCAAACCACCTTTCCTCCAAACATAAACAAATGCTATTACCAGTATGGAAAAAAATGTTATCATTTCAAAAAAAGCTGGCCAACCTGTTGTAAAAAGTAAATTTCTAAAACTTACAGCCCAAGGCAAAAAGAAAACTAATTCAATTTCAAACAAAAGGAAAATTACAGCAATTACAGCAAACCTAAAATTAAAAGGAATATCAGCATCTAGATGAGGATCATTACCACATTCATAAGTACTTAGCTTAGATGGAGAAGGAAACCTTCCTCCAGTAATCTGGTTCATGAAAAGGGAAATAACACCAAAGCCTACAGCTCCAAAGAAAAACAAAAGAACTCCTGAAAACTGGACGGTTGCCTGAAAATTATCAGCCATCAATTTTTAACTTCCAATTTTTCTTTAAATAGCATCAAAGAATTCTAATCACTTTTTTTATTTTTTTGCTTACTTTGAACCTTTAAACCCTTCATCAACTTCTCAAAATCTTCTCTGTCTATTGATTCTTTTTCTAATAATATATTTGCAAGACCGTCTAAGGCATCTTTGTGCTTCAAAAGCAAACTTTCAGCTTTGTCTTGTGAGCAGTTAATTAAAGAAAGGACTTGTCGGTCTATCTCCTCTTCAGTTGCGTCTGAATGGTTTTTCTGCATTGAAAAACCTCTTCCCAAAAATGGAGCTTGGTCATACTCATAATCAACCGGGCCTATCTTTTCGCTCATGCCCCAGTTTCGAACCATGGACCTAGCAATACTGGTTACTCTCTTTATGTCAGAACTAGCACCATTTGTAATTTCTTTAAAAGCAATTTTTTCAGCAGCTCTACCTGCCAGACAAATAGCCATCTCATCTAATAGGTCTTTTTTTGTTTGTAAAGCCTTATCTGTATCTTCTTCAGAGTCAGTATTCCAAACATAACCAAGAGCTTCAGATCTTGGGATAATCGTAATTTTATGAACGGTTGATCCAAAAAGATAAGAAACAATAGCATGACCAGACTCATGCCAAGCAACAGTTTTCTTTTCTTTTTCTGAGATAATCAAAGATTTACGCTGAGGACCCATCGCAACCCTCTCAACAGCTTCAGCTAAATGTTCTTGCTTTATTTTTTTAGCTTTGCCCCTCGCAGCCAACAAAGCAGACTCATTTAGAAGATTCTCGAGATCAGCTCCAGAAAAACCAGGAGTCCTTTGTGCTATGTGCTTAAGGCTTATACTTTTTTCAAAAGGCTTTCCAGCAGAATGAACTTTTAATATCTCTTCTCTTGATTTTACAGTTGGCAAATTTACTTTTATTTTTCTGTCAAAACGTCCAGACCTTATTAAGGCAGGGTCTAGAATATCTGGCCTATTTGTTGCTGCTATAACAACTATATTGTTATGTGATTCAAATCCATCCATCTCTATCAAGATTTGGTTCAAAGTCTGCTCTCTCTCATCATGACCACCACCCATTCCAGCACCCCTTTGCCTTCCAACAGCATCTATTTCATCAAGAAAAATAAGAGCGCTTCCAGCAGCTTTTGCTTTTTCAAACAAGCTTCTAACTCTTGATGCCCCCACCCCAACAAAAAGTTCCACAAATTCACTACCACTTGAAAGAAAGAAAGGAACCTTAGCCTCCCCAGCAACAGCTTTTGCCAATAATGTCTTACCACATCCCGGAGGACCTGTAAGCAAAACTCCTTTAGTTGGTTTTGCACCTAATTTTTTAAATGGTGCTGGATTTTTCAGGAAAGAAACAATCTCTTGTAATTCGTTTTTTGGCTCTTCTAGACCAGCAACATCACTGAATTTTGTTTTAGTTTTTTCGCTGGTGATCGATTTTGCTTTTGACTGACCAAAAGAGGTTGGATCTCCTCCCCCTCCCATTTTTCGAATCAAAAGGATAAAAATCAATACGGTTATACCTATTGAAAGTGCAAACCATACAAAAGGATTAACGCTTTCCCCCCAGCTCTTTGGTTTAACTTTCACCTCAGACACATTTGAATTAATTTTTTCGAGCAAGGAATCACTTAATATAACTCTTGAAAAATAATCCTTATCATCGTTGAAGATTTTATAGTTCACGGAATTTGAACTTGTATCTATCGAAACATCTTCTATAGAGCCCTCTTCAAGATAGGAAAAAAATTGACTTTGGGTTGTCTCTTCTGAAGTCTCAAAAAGGCTAAAAAAAACCATTGTCCCAAAAAAGAGGAACGCCAATATCAAAAGTGACCTTGGGGAAGGTTGATGATTGTTCTTTTTTTTCTTTTTCATAAAAGAAGAAAATATATTCTAAACAAAAAATCAGTCTCCAACATAAACAATATTATCATTCGTAATTTCGATTCTGAACCATGAAGGACCTTCAATAAATGTCTTCTTTTTACTTCTCCCTTCATTCAAAACCCTTTCCAACGCTCCGCCGGGAGGATTTACACCAATTGAATACAACCAGTTTTTTATAACTCTCAGAGAAATTGCTGGCGGAAGGTTAAACACCTCCCTATTCAACCCTTTCTCATTTAAATAAATTCTCAACAAATCATTTGAAAGGACATTTAAAGACTGGTTTTCCTCAGCCAAGATTGATAAACTTTTTTCAGGACCTGCTGGCCAATACCTATCCCAAGTTTTTTTCAGTGCTGGAATAACCTCCTTTCTTAAAGAAGCTCTGATCAAGTTATTCTCATTTGAAGGATCTTTGTACCACTGAAGCTCATTCTTTTCCAAATAGGTCATCAGGTCTTTTTTAGTCACATTTAAAAGAGGCCTTATAAAGTAATCCCTCCTAATTGGAATTCCTTTGATCCCTTCCAGTCCAGAACCTCTACCTAGCCTAATCAACAAGGTTTCCAGATTGTCATCAAGAGTATGGCCTGTTGCAACCTTGTCGAACTTATCTTTTTGAATAATTTTTTCAATTACAGAATATCTTTCTTTCCTCCATGTGTCCTCAGGGCCTTGGCCAATAGTTTTTTTTCTTGACTTTGAGGTATGAAGTTTAATTAAATGCTTTTGAGAAAAAAGTTCAACAAATGCCTCTTCTTGAGAAGAATCCTCTCTTGAATCATGATTGAAATAAAAAGCTTCAATATGAAAATCCAAATCATCTCTCAGGTTTTTCAAGATAGAAAGCAAGGCTGTTGAATCAGGCCCTCCAGACCATGCAATTAAAACCTTATCACCGCTGTTTATTAGTTTTTTTTCAAGAATGTTATCTTTGATTTTTTTTAACAACTTATCCATACTTTTTAGGCAAATAGCAGCGCTCGGACTTGAACCGAGGACCTCCCGGGTATGAGCCGGACGCTCTAACCAGCTGAGCTACGCTGCCAAAACCTGGGTGCGGGGGCAGGATTCGAACCTGCGACCTTCGGGTTATGAGCCCGACAAGCTACCACTGCTCCACCCCGCGTCAGAATAAAAGCAATTCTATCCTAATAAGAGCATTACAACCTATAAAATTATTACAAGTGAAAAAAAATATTGAATATAAATATGATTTTCTTAGAACGATTTTAAGAAAATATCTAATTGAATTTACAAACAAGCCTCCAAAAGAATTCTCAGATTTATTTCCTGAAAATTCAACTGAATCCATCAGGCAGCTATTGGGAGATTTTATTTTTGGTGTTTTTTCATCTTTTGATAGAACACTCCTTTCAATGAAGGACAACCAGGTAACAATACTGATTAAAAAAAACTTTGACTACTGGATTGAAAAAGACATAGATCCTTCAAATATTGATAAAGCATTTTGGAAATGTGTAAAAACTTTCAAAAACTTGCTTTCTGAAGAGGAAAAAAAGACTTTTGACATTCATCTCAAAAACGAAAAACTTGAGATAATATTTAATGAAACCTTAAAAAGATATCATTCTGTTTTCAGAGAGCATTTTGAAAGACAGGTTGCTGAGCTCTCTTTGCTTAAAAACATTTCAGAAATGACAAATTCACCAGAAGATTTAGCTGAAATATTTTTAGAAAAATTATATGAAGCACTAAATGCAGACTATGCAATAATGTTTTATTCCAACAAGAACAAAGAAATTAAATTAGAAAAAAATCCAGATCACTTTCTGAGATTTTCAAAAAAAACAGCTGAAACATTAATATCTCAATCAAATACACACGATCCAGAACTACTAGATGCTCTTTTGAATATATTTAAGAAAAAAAAGAATCGAAATTCTTTGAGTCCATTTAATTGGGAGGATGTAGCAAAGATTTCAAAAACAAACTTTCCAGAAGGCTTGTTTCAATTTCCAAAGGAGCCAAGGGCAATTGTTGAGGACATTCGACCCAAAAGTATGATCATTACACATCTTTTTGAAAGAAGCTCAAGGGTTGGATTTTTGGCTTTAATGAAATCAAGTTCATCATCATTTAACAATCGTGATAACACCTTCTTTGAAGTTGCAGCAAAAGATTTTTCAAGGATATTGGAAAATAAAAACCTACAAGAAGAATTAAGACTTTTAGCACAAACAGACAGTTTAACAAACCTCCTGAACAGAAGGAGATTTTTTGAATTAGGAAACATTGAACTCGAAAGATCAAAAAGATATGAAGGGACCTTTAGCATAATGATGCTTGATGTTGATAATTTTAAAGAAATTAATGATACCTATGGACACCAAATTGGTGATGAGGTTTTGAAAAACCTTGCCAAATACATTCAAAAAAGATCAAGAGCAGGAGATTTGTCGGGAAGGTATGGTGGGGAAGAATTCATGCTTCTTTTGCTTGAATCTGATTCCAAAAACACACAAAAAGCAGCTGAAAAACTATTGAAAGAAATTCAAGGTATATCAATCCCAGTAAATGATGATGAGAAAATCAACTTCACAGTTTCAATAGGGGTTGCAACATATCCTGAAAATGGAAATACTTTAAATGAAATAATATCTGTTGCTGATGAATGCCTATATGTTGCAAAATCTGAAGGAAAGAATTGTGTAAGGGCTAAGAAATGAAAAGATTCAATATACTTTCACAATTAATAAAGTGCCTTTCAAAGATATTGGATGAAATCGAAGGACACACAAGCTCTCATGCTCAAGGGGTTGCAAATTTTTCAATCAGCTTCTCAGATGAGTTTGGGCTAACGTTAAAGACTCAAAGAAACCTGTATTACGCTGCTCTTTTACATGATATCGGAGAGACTACATTGCCACATTCGATACTTTATAAAAAAGGCCCCCTTCTTCCGCTGGAAAGAAAAAAAATTGAAGGCCATTCAATAATTGGATACAAGATAGTAAAAGACATACCCTCAATGAAAGAAGTTGCAAATTTAATTAGACATCATCATGAAAGTTGGAATGGAACAGGTTACCCTGATCAGCTAATGCTTGGCGAATTCACAACAGCCAAGCAAATCCTATCTATTTGTGATTTAAATGATACCTTAAGTAGAGAAAGGCCCTATAGGCCAAAAAGAACAGAAAAAGAAATAAATAAAATACTCAACCAATCAAGAGAAACAAGATTTCAACCCCAGCTGGTTGACAAGTTTATAAAGTTTAAAGAAAAGAAAAATATACAAAATTTTGCCAGTGAAAAAATAAAGGAAATTAGAGATTCAGGACAAGAGCTATCAGAATTCGAATCCCAAGCATATCTTCTAGCAATATCAGTTGTTTTTTCTAACTTGATAGGAGAAAAAATACCATTCTTGGCAGCACACCCTAGTAAGGTTGCACTTCTCGCTGTCAAGCTAGGAGAAACAATCGGAATGAGCCAAGAAGAATTATTTGAAATGAAAATATCAGCATTCCTTTCTGACATTGGAATCCTTGCTCAAGATGAAAAAATTTATATGAAAAAAGAAAAGCTCTCAAAGGAAGATACGGAAATAATTAAAAACCATACATTGATAGGAGAAAGAGCAACAAAAGAGATTACAAGCTTGCCAAAAGTTTCTAAAATAATCAGAAGCTCACATGAGGCTTGGGATGGTTCAGGCTATCCAGACGGCCTAAAAGGATCCGAGATTCCTCTCGCAAGCAGGATACTCAGAATTGCTGACACCTATGTAGCTTTACAGCATGATAGACCCCATAGAAGAAGAAAGGAGAAAATAGAGATAAATGAATCAATTAATACATACTTAAAAAACATAGCTGACCCTTCTTTGATAAATATACTAATGGAGATTATGAAAAACTAGAATGAATCTTTTTGGATCTGACATAATCGATACCTTTCATAGGAAAAGAATAAAAAGGCTTGCAGTATGCGGAGATCCTTTCTGTAGAATTTTTTCTGAATTTAGAGAATCAAATATCAATCTTTTTTCTGCCAATAAAGACAATATGACCTACAACCTTCATACCTTCTTTCTAACAGCTAAAAAACCAATAAATTTTAATGGAAAAACAATTTCTGAAATATCTCTAAACAAACCAGTTCTAGAAGATGGGAGCTACAAAAACATTGAAAAAATCTTAGCAAAGTTCAAAGATGGGAGCATCTCAAAAGGACTATTGCTAAATTCCCTACTCCTTGCTATAAGCCATTGGGAAAGGACTGATGAAGACTGGAAAGACATTTATGAAAAAATTGGAAATTGGAACCTACAAAGGTACCAAATGTTTTCAGAAGATTACAAAAGCTTTATCCTGAATGAAAATATTTCAAAAATAGCCGAATCGTTTACTTTTGATGGTATTTTCATAAACCTATACAAAACCCCAAAAGAAACAAAATTATCTTTAGTGGCAAAAAAACTTGGTTACAAAAGGAACAACCATGATGAAGAATTTTTGTCTGAAATGTCAAGATTCTGGGAAAACGAAGGATCCATATTGCCAAATCTTTATATTCTTTGTTCCAAAGATAAAGAAATGATTATAGAAAAAAACTTTAAATCGGCCTCAGGGTTGAGAAAAGAAAATATTGTGTTTGAGGGAGAAGAAATATTATGGATGAGAACTTAAAAATAGCTATCTCATGTGACCATGCTGGGAAAAAACTTTCTTTATATATTATTGAAAAACTAAATGAATCTTTTTCATTTCTAGACCTAACTCCAACGGACGAAGGATCTGTTGATTATCCAGATTTTGCACATAAGCTTTGCGAAAACATCAGGGAAGGAAAAGCAAAGTATGGAATACTGGTCTGTGGAAGCGGAATAGGAATGTCAATGGCTGCAAATAGGCATCAAAAAATAAGAGCCGCACGAGTTCACGACAAAGAATCTGTAATAATGACAAGAAAGCACAATGACGCAAATGTTTTATGCTTGGGAGAAAGAATGATAAATAGGGATGATGCACTAAATTTAGTTAAATTATTTCTTTCAACTGAATTTGAAGGAGAGAGACATCAAAAAAGAATTAACAAAATTGAAATAGACTAAAGGTCATGAAAAATTTATTTGAAAATTTTTTAAACATTATCAAGGGGCCTGAGAAACAGTCTCAAACAAAAGTTTCCGTTATATCAAAAAAGAAAAAAAATGAATATAAAAACGTGCTTCTTGATTTTAGAAATTCAGGAAATATAGTGTGTGCTGAACAGCAAATAATCACACTAATACAAAAAAAGATACAAAAAAATACAAATCTTGCAAAAAGCAAAGAAATTATAGAAATACTTTCAAGAGACGGGTGTTTGCAAAGATTTTCAATAAAAGGAAAACCCTTCATATACATAAAATTTTAAAAATAAAATATGAAAAAAATTGATAAAAATTGGGTTCATGCTGCTTTAGTTGGCCTAGTTTCAGGATTATGTTTTTCTCTAGTAATCTGGGGAATCATCAGGCTCTCTTCGATTTTTAAAAGCTAATAAGCTATAATAGACGCTTGTAATATGTCAATTAAACAGAAAAAGGTTGCTCTTTCTAGGAAACTAGGAATGAATGTTGTTGGGACACATCGTGACCCACTTGCTAGAAGAAAACATCCTCCCGGACAGCATGGAACAAACATGAGGAGAAGAAAATCTAGTGACTACAAAATAAGGCTTCTTGAAAAACAAAGACTCAGAGCTATCTACAACCTCAAAGAAAGAAAGTTTGCTAGTTATGTCAGGGAATCAAAAAACAAAAAAGGATCTTCTGAAGAAATGCTCATGAAGCTACTTGAATCAAGGCTTGATACTATTGCATTAAAAAGTGGTTTTGCAAGAACCCAAAGAGAGGCAAGGCAACTTGTAGTCCATGGTCATTTCTATGTCAATGGAAGAAAGGCGGACAAGCCTTCCTATGCATGTAAACCTGGAGATGTTCTGTCTTTAAAACCTGGATCAATGAAAAAAACCTTCTTTAAAGAAAAAGTTTCAGAGGTCATTGGTAGGGGAGCCCCAAGGTGGCTTGTTGTCAATCAAGATAAATGGACTTCAAAATATGAAAGGTATCCAGAATTTTCAGAAATTCCAATAACTGAAGAACTAAATCTTGGTTATATTATGGAGTACTACGCTTAAGAGCTTTCAAAAAAACCAGTCAAAGTTCTCTTCGCTGGACCCTTACAAATAACAAAATCCTCACCAAACGCAATCTCTAGAAGACCTCCCTTAGATTCTGTTTTTATATGCTCTATACCTTTGTCTATTTCCTTATTCACGCATATAGAACATGCTAGAGTTCCAGATCCGCAGGATAAAGTTCTTCCTACTCCTCTTTCGTATGTCTGAATGGAATAATCACCTAGCTGATTAATCCTCTTTAAAAAATGAACATTTACACCAAATGGAAAATTCTCATCTGAAGAAACCTTGTTGAAAATATCCTTGTAATGAGATTCTTCCAATTGATATTCTTGATCCAGGGAGATAACAAAATGAGGGTTACCAACACCAAGAACAGACCATCCTTGCAAACCGTCAACATTAATTCTTTCACAATGAAAATCATCAAGACCTTCTTGTTTTAAACTTGCATAAAATAATCCATCTTCAAAGTAAATGTTCTCTATTTGCCACTTCTCGCTTACTTGTGACGATATCCATTTATCCAAGCTTAGAGAGGTCCATTTCCACGCAAGTCTTTTGCGATTTGCATAACAGTAGGCAGAGGCAATTCTGAACCCGTTCAAGGAAACCTCTCCAATACTTCCATCCCTGTTGTAAACATCACATCTGACCAAGTCATCGTCAATGATACTTACAAAAAGAACGCCGTCTGCCCGAAGGTAGTTTTCTGAATCGGTAATTTTTGTTGCAAATCTGGATCTCTCATCACTACCTACAGAGTCCCCATCAACAACAATAAAGGAATTGCCAGCAGCAATCCATTTTTCAAAACCTATTCCTTGTCTATTAGCCAAGAGGCAAACCCCCCTAAAACAGAACCATCTAAGCCCATCTTTTTCAACAATCTATCTTGATTTTCCATTGCTTCTTTCATCTTTTTTCTCGATTCGTTTTTTTTAGTCTCGTTTTTAGAATCAAAAAAATCATCCCTATGCTGAAAATAAGCACCAAATCTTCCAGCAAATTTCACTAAGTCTTTGGGATCCTGTTTAAGCTCCGATTCACTCCAATCTGCATTCTGAAAATCAAATATTGCCGTACGTACTATTTTTTCAAAAAAATGTGCTGTTTTCATGTAGTTAATCTCTTCTTGGACAACACCTTCTTCAAGACCTAAATCAAATGCCTGACCTCCAATGATACTGTCTGGCATTAACATTTCTGTAATAGCAAAATTTTTAGTTGCTGAGCCATAAGACATGCCCAATAAAACATTACTTGCGAGCAAAGCAGTAGATTCTCCGAATTTCTTCCACAGTGACGGCTTTCCCCTTCGCAATGCATCATTATCCATACATGGCAAATCATCTTGGACCAGCGTAAAAGCATGAAAAAATTCAAAAGAGCATGCTCTTGGTAAAGACCCATGATTCAATCTTTCGTCCCATGTCAAATTCGAACCTTCAATGCTTTGAAGAACTGCCAAATAAAACAAAGGTCGAACTCTTTTTCCACCACTGAAAAGTGCGTAGGAAACCGCTTTTTTTAAAATTTCAGGACCATCAAGCGAATCAACACGATACATCATTTCATCCTCAATTGGCTGTTTCCAAAATTTGATAAACTTCTCTGTTTTTCTTTTTGACATCTTGTTAATAAACTGCTACTCTAAGGCATAATCATCCAATCTTTGATACATGAATAGATTTGTCAAGATTGACCTTGCGTATATCCTTGACTCTGATAATGGTATCTCTAATATCCTCAAAGGGTCCATAAGGTTTTCATAATCATTTTCCTGAATGCGCTCAAGCCATGGATCAACCCTTGAAGATCCTGCGTTATAAGCAAACAATGCAGCAACAATATCATCATCATATTTTTCCAGCATTCTATTTAAATAAGTCGAACCAACTAAAAAATTGAGTTCAGGATTCTTTAAAAGATCATGAATTTCATCATATGGAACATCCATATGAAAATCATCAAGCACACTTGAAGCAGTAGAAGGCATAACCTGTGTCAATCCAACAGCTCCTGCTGAGGATACAGCATTTGGCTGAAAGGCACTTTCTCTATGAGCCAAAGAATACATCAACAACCTATCTTCATTTGTTCCTGAATTAAAACCACTAAATATTTCATCATATGGAGTTGGCCAAAAATTTGAAAGTATTTTCATGATAGCCTGTTCTGACAATCCTCCTTCCACTATAGCATCCAATAAAAAACCAGCATAAAGCCTTGATTCAATTCCTCTTTCCAATTTCATGAGAAGAGATGATATTCTCAAAATATTACTATAGTTTTTTTCTCCATTTAAGTACTTGAATCTGGCTTCCTTCAGAATTGTTTCCGGAATTAAATTCTCGTAAAAAGTCAATGCATCCTCCTTGAATTGAAAATTTCCTGAATCATCAAAAATCAACTTCCACCAATCTTTATCAGGGTAACCTTCTGTTTCAAAAACATATAAACTGAAAAAAGAAAAAGGGTATTTCTTTAAAAGAATTTCTCTTTTTTCACTGTGTCCCCCAAGCCTATATTGCCAATAAAGTTTATTTGGCTCAAGATCAGGATCATTAATATCTGAAATATAAGAAAGTGCTATATCGGGATTTTCGACAGCATTAAGTCTGAACAAATGATATTTACATAAATCCGCCCTTCCGCCCTCAGGGTATCTTCTCAAATATCTTTTATATTCCCTTTCAGAATCATCAAACATGTTTAAATAAAAAAGATAACCGGCCTTTCTATATATTCCATCCTCCCCACCACCATTAATAGCCATTTTTTCAAGAGAATCAAGAGCCTCTTGGATCTGCCCTAGGGAAGAGGAAACTCTTGAATTAAGACTGTGATAATCAAGAAAGTGGTAATTGGCCACGCCTTCTTCCTCCCATTCTTTCAAAATTCTTTTTGCATCTTTGGGTTTTGATGATTTGTAATTTCCCCAAGATAAAATGAATTTTTTTAAATCAGAATGAGGAGAAAGGTTCCCAAGTCTTTCATGATCAAAATCAATATTCCAAGATTTAATAAAATTAAAAACCTTTTCAATATCCCTTCTTTCATTTTCGATATTCTTGCTAAGTAAAAATATCATTAAATCAGACCATCCTTTTCTTACTTCGATAGATGCCATGGAGTTTAGTCCTTGATAATAAAGTTCGATTTCCCTCATTAAAAAATCTTCACCTGAAGCCTTCTTTTCTAAAAAAAACCTAAGCATAACTTGGGATTTATTTTCATAATTCAAACCTGAAGAAATGTCGTCAAGATAAATCTTAGCTTTCTCAAAGTTAAAAATATCGAGTTTTAAAAAACCAACAACAAAGTTTGCAAAATCAGAACAAGAAGATTCGCATGAGTCATACCACAAAAGAAAATGTCTTTTTGCCTCATCTATCTCTCCTTTCTTGATCATTTGATCGATATAGAAAGAAGAAAGATCGTCATGTAAAACATTTGGAAAAATGCTTTTCTTGCCTGGTTTTAATTCAGAAAAATTTACAAGATTCTTTTCGATCCAAGAATTTTGAAAATCCTCTTGAGAAAAAATAGTGAAAAAAGAAAAAGAAACTAAGAATATTAATAAAGTTAATTTATTTTTCAGAGTGGTATATTCCCATGCTTTCTAGAAGGAAGATTCTCTCTTTTAGATTTATAAAATCTCAAGCCTTCAATTAACTTAGGTCTCGTGTCTATTGGATCAATAACCTCGTCAACATACCCTCTTTCAGCAGCAATATAGGGAGTTGCTATATTTGTCTCGTAATTTAAAATCAGATCTTCTCTCTTTTTGCCTTTATCCTTTGCTTCGCTTATGTCTTTTCTAAAAATGATATTTATCGCACCCTCAGCACCCATAACAGCAAATTCAGCCGAAGGCCAAGCAAGATTCAAATCGGCACCTAGTTGTTTTGGTGCCATAACGCAATAAGCACCTCCATAGGCTTTCCTTGTGACAACTGTCAAAAGAGGTACGGTTGATTCAGAGTAAGCATGTAGTAGTTTTGCTCCATGCCTAATGATACCTCTATGCTCCTGGTCTTTTCCTGGGAGAAATCCAGGAACATCGACAAAGGAAACAATCGGAATGTTAAAAGCATCACAAAATCTAATAAATCTAGCTGCCTTGTTGCAAGAATCCGAGTCAAGGCATCCCGCTAAAACATTAGGCTGATTTGCAATTATTCCAACAACATTTCCATCAAGCCTTCCAAAACCGATAACTATATTCTTAGCCCAGGAAGACTGGATTTCAAAAAATGAATCACCATCCAGAACCAAATCAAGAATCTCCTTCATGTCGTAAGGCTTGTCTGAACTGTCAGGAATTATCTCTCTTAACTTCCCTTCTCTTCTTTGAACATTGTGAGAATCTGACTCTTTTTTCAATTGAGAAACTTTATTGTTGGCAGGAATGTAATCTAATAAATCTCTTACGGATTTCAAACATTCAACTTCATTTTCTGAAACAAAATGAGAAACACCACTCTTTTGAGTATGCACAGAAGCTCCTCCAAGATCCTCAAAAGTAACGTCTTCATGCAAAACAGTCTTTATTACATCTGGTCCAGTTAAAAACATATGACTGGTACCTTTTGTCATAAAAACAAAATCCATAAGGCCAGGAGAATAAACTGCACCTCCAGCACACGGCCCCAAAATGCAAGCAATTTGAGGAACAACACCACTTGAAAGAGTGTTTTCTCTAAAAATGCTTGCATAACCAGCCAGGGAGACAACCCCTTCCTGTATTCTCGCCCCACCAGAATCCTGTATTGCAATAACAGGAACGCCAACTTTTCTTCCAGTTTGAATGATTTTGACTATCTTTTCAGCATGTCTTTCACCCAAGGACCCTCCCATGACTGTGAAATCTTGACTATAGACAAGAACCCTCCTGCCATTTATCTTTCCGAATCCAGCCACCAAACCATCCCCTAGGAATTCTTTCTTTTCCCCTATAGGTAAAGGAGAAGATTTTATGAAAATTCCCAATTCTCTAAAAGATCCGTCATCAAGCAAAACCTCAAGCCTTTCTCTGGCGGTCAACTTCCCTTTTTTATGCTGTTTTTCAATTGCTTCTTTTCCGCCACCAAGCTTCGCTTTTGCAATTAGACCTCTTAGTTTTTCAATTCTTTTTTTCATTTTATTATTTCCATCAATATCCCCATTGTGAATTTGGGGTTAAAAAATAATGCCCCTCCTCCGCCAACACCATCCTGTCTTGAAGATTCTATTGTTTCAATTCCTATTGAGTTGAATTTTTTTTCCATTTCATCTAAATTTTCAACTTTAAAAGCAATATGATGAAAACCTTCCCCCCTCTTAAGTAAAAACTTTTTTAATGTTCCTTCCCCAACAGGTTCAAGTAATTCAATATTCAATTTCCCAATTTTCAACATAGCTATCTCGACATTCTCCCTCTTGTATTTCTTTCTGTAAGAAAGGTCCCCTTTGAGAACTCCTAGCCACAAAGGCAAGGATTTGTCAAGACTCTTTACAACGATGCCTAAATGGGCAATTTTCATAATTCAAAATTCTATAACTTTATAAACATTTTCTTAGAGTTAGAATGTTTTCAATGGCTTTTAGAAGAATCACCCCAAGAAAAAGAACTGCTAAAAAAAGCAAGATTAAAAGCATGTTGATTGCGAACAGGGGAGAAATTGCACTTCGCATAATAAGAGCAGGATGGGAGCTAGGGATAAGATGCGTAATTGCCTCAAGTGAAATAGATATAGATTCCCTTCCCTCAAGAGTTGCAGATAGCGTTTTTAATCTTGGCCCTGGCTCAGCAGCTGAAACGTATCTAGATATTGAAAAAATAATTGATGCTGCCAAAAAATCAAATGTTGAAGCCATACATCCAGGATACGGATTCTTGTCAGAAAATGCTAAATTTGCAAAAAGATGTGAAGAGGAAGATATCATTTTCATAGGTCCAAACTCTGAAGCAATGGAAAAATTAGGTGATAAAGTTTGGGGTAGAAAGAAAGCTAAAGAGTTAAAAATACCAACAATTCCAGGATCAGAAGGTGTTGTTAATGATGTGAAAACAGCCATAAAGGTATCTAGGAAAATTGGATTTCCCGTACTTATAAAAGCTGCTGCTGGTGGTGGAGGCAGAGGCATGAGGGTTGTAGAAAACTTAAAAGATCTAAAGGATGCTTTTGAATCTGCACAATCTGAAGCTGAACTTGCCTTTGGAGATGGTTCCTGCTTTATAGAAAGATATTTGTCAAAACCAAGACACATAGAAATACAGGCGATGAGAGATTCTCATGGAAGATTCATCCATCTATACGAAAGAGAATGCTCAATACAAAGGAGACATCAAAAATTGCTTGAAGAAGCTCCCTCTCTTACGGTTTCGACTCTTATGAGAAAGAGAATGATTGATTCCTCAAAAGCCTTAACAAAAGCAGCAAAATACCATGGAGTATGCACCGTTGAGTTTCTTGTTGACGGTAAAAACTTTTACTTTATAGAAGTAAATACACGTGTTCAAGTTGAACACCCTGTAACTGAAAAAATAACCGGAATTGACATAATAAGAGCTGGCATAAGAATAGCTGGAAAAGAGAGAATACCTTTTTCTCAAAGGCAGGTAAGAAGAAGTGGCCATGCTATTGAATGCAGGATAAATGCAGAAGATCCAAGATTTGGATTTGCACCCACTCCAGGAACAGTTGAAGAATTAATACTTCCTGCAGGTCCGGGCATAAGGGTAGATACACACTTGTGTCCAGGGTATACAGTTCCTTCAATATATGACTCTCTTATAGCAAAAGTTATCTCTTATGGAAGAACAAGGAGAGAAGCAATAACGAGAATGGAACGGGCACTCAGGGAAATGGTAGTAAGAGGCTTTACCACGACAGCACCATTTCATAGAAGACTTTTGGCTCATAAAAGTTTTAGAAATGGAAAAATATGGACAAGATTTGTTGAACATCAAGGAAGCAGGTTAACTGAACCGAGTGAACAGGAAGATAAAGAATCTATCTTAGCTGGAGCTATATTGTTAGCTGATGAGGAAAACCACCCAAATGTAGAACAGGATTCAGAAGATCAAAATGACTGGAATTCAAATCGAAACGAGGACGTAGAAGAAAGTTGGAACTAAAAATCAGAGACTCTAAAGGAAAAGTTCATGATGTTTCTGTGGACTTTGGAACAAATACCGCAATTTTGAATGGAGAGGAAAAAATACCCTTTGAGATAATAAGAAGGGAGCAGGGTGTTGTTGGGATAATCATTGGAGAAAGAAGATTTCCAGTGAATTATTCTAGAGACGGAATCAGAATTAATTTACTTCTAGATGGAACAAAATTTAAGCTTGAAAGAGAAACGAGTTACTCATTTTTGACAAGAGCAAAAGATGACGGTTCTGCAGGGCTCATCGAGGTAAGAAGCCCTATTCCTGGAATAATATCTTCGATAAATACAAATGAAAATAAAAAAGTCAAAGAAGGAGATGTTTTGTGCACCCTTCAAGCAATGAAAATGGAGAATGAAATTGCATCAACCACAAAAGGGAAAATCAAAGAAATCCTTGTCGTTGAAGGGGAAAGAGTTTCAGGCGATCAGGTTTTAATGATCCTTGAAAACTAATGCCGGAGGAGGGACTCGAACCCTCACGCCCTATTGGACACTTGCTTTTGAGGCAAGCGCGTCTACCATTCCGCCACTCCGGCCGTTGTATACTTAGCCTATCATATTTTTTATTTTGAATTAATGGGGGTATTATGAATAATTTAGCTTGGAGTTATGCAAATTTAAATCTACTATTTGAAGAACAAAGTTTATCTGAAAGAATAGATGAATCTTTTGGTGGTATTGTTGGAAAAATGGCAGAATTTCTATTTTATCCAGTTGCAAACATACCTGTAATTATTTGGGTATTAATGCTAGGCGCAATATTTTTTACCTTTTATCACAAGTGGATTAACTTAAAAGGTTTTAAACATTCCTTAGCCGTCATTGCGGGAAAATATGACGACCCTAAACATCCAGGAGAAATTTCCCATTTTCAAGCACTAACTAGTGCGCTATCTGCAACAGTTGGACTTGGAAATATAGCAGGTGTTGCAGTTGCTGTAGGTGTTGGAGGTCCTGGGGCAGTTTTTTGGATGATAATCTTAGGCTTGTTTGGAATGACAAGCAAATTTCATGAGTGCACATTGGCACAGTTCTACAGAAAGGTAGACAAAGATGGCACAGTTCATGGAGGGCCTATGTATTATCTTTCTTTAGGCCTAAAGGAAAGGGGCCTTGAAACTCTTGGAAAGATTCTTGCTGTTGTATTCGCGGTTTTCTGCATAGGGGGATCTTTGGGTGGAGGAAACATGTTTCAGGCAAACCAAACATTTGAAGCAATAAGCGGAATAGTTCCATCCCTTGCTGATTCTGAAGCAGCATCATGGGGATTTGGTTTCTTTATGGCATTTCTTGTTGGCTTGGTAATCATAGGGGGGATAAAAAGAATTGGACGAGTAACTGAAAAGATTATCCCCTTCATGTGTGGCTTGTACCTTTTTGCCGGAATTATCGTCTTGCTTAAAAATGGCGATCAAGTTATTCCCGCTTTAAATCTTATATTTACACAAGCATTCAGCCCTGATGCAGCATACGGTGGCATAATTGGTGTAATGGTTCAAGGAATAAGGAGAGCCGTTTTTTCAAATGAAGCTGGAATAGGTTCTGCCGCAATTGCACACTCGGCAGCAAAAACTGACCAGCCTGTTAGAGAAGGTATAGTTGGGATGATTGGTCCATTCATTGACACTGTTGTTATATGCACCATGACAGCATTGATACTTATAGTCAGCGGTGTTTATAACGCACCAGGCTTAGAAGGTGTCGCCATGACGCAAAAAGCATTTGAATCAACATTCTCATGGTTCCCAGCCATTCTTTCAATATGCATTTTCTTCTTCGCATACTCAACCATGATAAGCTGGAGCTATTACGGAGAAAAAGCTTGGGCATACCTGTTTGGAAGAGGTAAACAAATAATATTGGCCTATAGGGTAATGTTCCTTGCTTTTGTTGTATTGGGAACAGTTATGAAACTAGGAAATGTTCTTGATTTTTCAGATCTCATGATACTCTCAATGGCCTTTCCAAACATAATTGGTGGAATAATACTAGCGCCAAAGGTCAAGGAAGCCTTATCTGAATACTGGACAAAATTGAAAGCTGGAAAATTCAAGGTATATAAATAATTGAGTGAAAAAGCCTTACTGATAGATGGTTTAAATCTTCTCTTTAGGGCTTTTTACAGTCTCCCTCCAAACATGCAATCTCCTGCAGGAGATCCTACAAATGCACTTTTTGGATTTGTTAGAACTTTAGATTCGCTCAATAAAAAATACAAGCCAAAAACAATAATCGTTGCATTAGATTCATCTGTTCCTACGTGGAGGAAAGAAGAGTATCCAGAATACAAAGCTGGGAGACCTGACACTCCAGAAAACCTTCTGAATCAAATAAAATTTTTCAAATTTTTTTTGAAAGAGCTTGATGTAAAGTCTATAGAATTTCCAGGACACGAAGCAGATGACGTATTGGCATCAGTTTCAAAGAGCCTACTCAAAGAAAAAATAAACCCTATAATCGTCAGTAACGACAAAGACTTACTTCAAACCTTGGAACCAGGCGTCTCCATCCTCAGATCTGGAAGGTCTATTTCCCAAATTAAGCTAATAACAAAAAATACTCTTTTTGAGGAATATGGATTTGATCCAGATTTAATACCTGATTTCAAAGGCCTTGTCGGAGACTCTTCAGACAATCTAAAAGGGGTCAAGGGAATAGGTGAGAAAACAGCAAAAATACTGTTGAAAAAATATAAAGACCTGGATGACATTTACAAGAACCTACAGGACCTTCCTGACTCACAAAGAAAGAAACTTGAAAACGACAAAGAATCAGCTTATTTTTGTAAAAAATTAGCAACCCTAGATGGTGATTTAGATATTCAAATTGGGAATTTGAAACCCTTCAACCTCTCTAACAAACCTGCTCAAAAAATATTAAAAAAGTTAGGCATGACATCATTCGTGTTGAAAGAAGAAAAGCAGGTAGAAGTTAAAAAACTTGACCCAGAAGACATAAAAATAGAATTAGATAAAACTTCTTTTGTACACTTGATGCCATATGGGGATTCATGGATATGTCAGACTGAAAATATTACTTTTGGGCCAAAGGAAGATGAAGGTCTTTTTGCAACAAGAACAAACATCAAAGATTACCTCAACGACAAACATCAAATCATTGGGTTTGATTTCTACAACAAAAAAATAAACATATTTCATTCTGATTTTGAGAATGCATTGGATTTAAAGTCATATGCTTTTTTCTTAAACTCAGAAAATCCCTCAATTCAAAAAACATGGAACAAGGTCTTTGATGAGCAAATCCCGGAAGATCCCTCAGTGTGTATAAGCAAATTCAGACAATTAAAACAAATCTTAGAAAAAAAAATTGGAGAAAAGACTATAAAAAACTACTACGAAAAAATAGAAAAACCTTTTCTTCTAGCAGTTGAAAAAATGAAAAACACAGGTGTTCCAATTAATGTAAAAGAAGTAAAAAAACTTGAGGAAAAATTCAATCTTGAGTGCTTGGACATAGAAGCGAAAATGAAAAAAATATCTGAAACAGACTTCAACCCAAGAAGTCCAAAGCAGGTTGGGGAAATCCTTTTTGAAAAATTAAATCTCAAATCAAAACATGGAAAAAGTACAAATAGAGAAGCATTGAATAGCCTTCTTGGAAAACATCCAATAATAGAAGAAATTATCAAATATAGGGAGAAACATAAACTCCTTTCATCTTACATAAAACCTTTTATGCAGCACCGAAAAGATAATGGAAGAATACACCCAAGCTTTGACCCATATGGAACAAGAAGCGGTAGGCTTGCATCAAAAAATCCTAATTTCCAGGTTCTTCCAATAAAGACGGATGAAGGAAGAATGATTCGCAGGTGTGTAGAAGCAAAAGAAAATTTCTCAATAGTTTCTATCGATTATTCACAAATTGACCTTAGGGTTTTAGCACACCTTTCAGAAGACAAAAAACTAATAGAAATTTTCAATAAAGATGAAGATGTTCATTCTCAAACAGCTTCTCTAATGTTTAAGAAAAACAAGAAAGAAATAACACAAGATGACAGAAGAATTGCAAAAATTATTAATTTTGGAATTATTTACGGCATGGGTGCAAGTGCATTGTCAAAACAGCTAGGAATATCTATTGAACGCTCGAAAAATGAGATAAAAAAATATTTTGAAAAATTTAATGGTGTTTATAGGTGGATAAAGGAAACAAAAGAAAACGCAAACCAAAACCTATACACAGAAACGCTAGACGGCAGAAGAAGATACGTAGAAGGATTAGGAAGCCCAAATAGTTTTATGAGACAACAAGCCGAAAGACAAGCTGTCAACAACTGTGTTCAAGGTGGAAGTTCCGATCTTATAAAAAGAGCCATGGTTAAAATTCTTCATAATCTAAATCAAGAATTTGAACTAATTCTGCAAGTCCATGATGAACTCGTATTTCATGTGTCTGATAGCATTTTAGAAGAGAGTATTGAAAAAGCAAAAAAAGCAATGGAAAAAGCTTTAGAATTGAAAGTCCCTTTGAGGGTTGGTGTAAAGATTGGAAAAAAATATGAATTCTGAAAAAGAAACAAACAGCATAGAGGAAAACTTTTTGGATTTTGAGAATCCCCAAAAAGGAGACGAGAGAAGTGGAAAAGTTGTACAAAAAGACGAAAATGGAATAATACTTTCTCTCGGATTGAAAAATGATGCCTGGCTTCCCAAAGATCAAATTGGAGATGATTTAAAAAACATCAAAACAGGCGAATCTTTAAAAGTAGAGATAATAAGAACAAATCGAGAAAAAATTATTGTAAGTAGAAAAAGAATAGTAGAAAAAGAATCTGCAAAAATGCTTGAAAACTCCTTTGAAAACAAAGAAGCCCTTTCTGGAAAGATTGAAAAAATTGTTTTAAACAAAAACAAACAACAGGTAGGAATGATGGTTAACCTCAATGGAAGGTTGCTATTTATGCCACGGTCTCTTTATGAAAAAAACCCCCCCAGAAACCTAGAAGTGCTTATTGGAAGGAATGTTAAGTTTTTAGTGAAGGAGATGAAAAAAAATGATGCAATAGTTTCAAGAATTGCCTATCTTGAAGAAAAGAAGAATAGGCAGTTTTCTCAATTCATCTTGTCGAATCCAGAAAATTCAATAGTGAAAGCAAAAATTAAAAGATTTTTATCTCAAAAAAACAAAACTTTTGGAATCATCCTTAATTCAAATGGAGCAAATTTATTTCTTCATAGAAATGAAGCTACATGGGGAGGTGGAGATCTTAAAAATATTTTCAAAGAAGGTCAGGAAATTGAAGTCAAAATAACAAAAATAAATAAAGAAAAAATGCAAATAGACACCAGTTACAACATGACAAGGGAAAACCCTTGGAATAATGAAATCTTAGAAAAAGAAACCTGGGTAAATGGGACAATTTCAAATAAAACAAAATTTGGTCTATTTGTATCTTTAGAAAATGGGATAGAGGGATTTGTTCATGAGTCAGAAATCCCAGAAAACTTTAAAGAAAAATCTGGAGAAAATGTTAAAGCGAGAATCAAAAATGTAGACAAAGAAAATAAAAAACTTTCTTTATCTTTGATTTCGAAAGAAGAATCAAAAAAACCTAGAGGTGAAACGTTTGGAGATAAAGCTGAGGGTGGACAAACATTATCAGAACTTCTCAAAGATTTTGAGTAAAAATTTAACAATTGGCCTAACGGGCTCATTTGGATCCGGAAAATCAACCGTTTTAGACATTTTTGAAAGAATTGGATTTGATACCTATAGTGCCGATAAAGAAGTTCACAACCTTTACTCAAGAAAAGAAATTCAAGAAAAGCTAAAAACGAAAATCCCTGAAGCATTTGTAGCAAAAACAAAAAATAAAAAAAATCTTGACAAACAAAAATTAAGAAAAATAGTTTTTTCCAACAAAAAGAAATTGTCTTTTTTAGAAAGCATCATTCATCCAGTAATAAAAAAGCAATGTGTATCTTTAATCAACTCAAGTGAAAAAAACTTGATTTGCGAAATACCAATCTTGGTCAAATCAGGGCTTGAAAAACATTTCAAAAAAATTATTACTGTTGAAGCAAAACAAGAAAAAAGACTTCACAGGACCTTAAAAAGATACAAAAATGAACTAACAAAAGAAGAATTCTTTGCAATAGAAAAATCTCAATCAACTGAAAAAGAAAGAAGCTTAATGTCTGATGCTGTAATAGAAAATAATGGCAGCTTGGAAGACTTAGAGAAAAAAATCCTTGAAGTTATATCTGTTTTTTGTTCAAAAGAAAACAACTTCCAACCTGGCACAAAAGGTGAACTTTAATCTAAAAACTCAATTTTCTCCAGCTGGAGATCAACCTAAGGCAATCAAAAGCATATTGAAAGGCTTTGAAGAAGGCTCAAAAAAACAAACACTACTAGGTGTTACTGGAAGTGGAAAAACCTATACGGTTTCAAATGTTATTCAGTCACTGGGTTTACCTACATTGGTCTTAACACACAACAAAACACTCGCCGCACAACTTTATGAAGAATTTAAAACTTTTTTTCCAAATAATTCTGTTGGGTATTTTGTTTCCTATTATGACTACTACCAACCCGAAGCTTATATAGTCCATGAAAATAAATATATTGAAAAAGATGCAAAAATAAATACAGAAATTGAAAGATTGAGACATCAAGCAGTAAAAAGCTTAATTACATCAAAACATTCAGTAATAATAGGAACAGTTTCAAGTGTTTACGGAATAGGTGCACCTAAAGATTACTTAAATAAAATCCTCCCAATAAAAAAGGGTGACCTAATAGAGCCAAAAGACATTGGAAAAAGATTGGTTTCAATGGGTTATGTTTATGAAACAGGTTCAATCAGCAATGGCACATTTGAAAGACAGAATGACACAATGAAAATACAAACCCCTGAAGAAGAGAATTCAATACTCATTGAATGGTTCGGGAATGAAATCGAATCGATAAAAAAAATTCATACAGTTTCAAGAGAAAAGTTATCTTCTGAAGAGAAGATAACCATATTTCCGTCAACATTGCATGTAGTAAATGACAAAAATAGAGAAAAAATATTTTGTGAAATAAAAGAAGAAATGAAGACCCATGAGAACTTTTTCAAAAAAGAAGAAAAAATCATAGAGGCAGAAAGGATTAGAGAAAAAACCCTTTATGACCTTGAACAAATACAAACTTTTGGAACCGTTAAAGGTATTGAAAATTACTCAAAACATTTTCAACAAAGGAAAAAAGGTGAACCTCCTACGTGTTTAATAGATTTCTTTCCAAAAAACTTTCTCACAATAATCGATGAAAGCCATGTGTCAATACCTCAATTTAAAGGAATGCCAAAAGGAGACAGGTCTAGAAAAAAATCCCTTATAGAGCATGGCTTTAGATTGCCTTCTGCTTATGACAATAGACCATTAAATTTCGATGAATTGATGGAAAAAACAAATAAAACTCTTTTTGTCTCTGCAACACCAGGATCTTGGGAAATTGAAAATTCAGAAAAAATAACTGAACAAATCATTCGACCTACATACTTAATTGATCCAAAAATAGAAATTCACTCAAGAAGCAATCAAATCAACCACATCTTAAAAGAAATAAAAAAAGCAAAATCAAAGGGAGATAGGGTCTTGATAATAGCCCTTACTCAAAAAATGTCAGAAGAAATTTCAGAATTTCTACAAGAAAAAAATATAAATTCCGGATGGCTTCATGCAAAAGTAAAAACACTTGAAAGAATAAAAATAATACACCAACTGAGATCTGGAAAAATTGATTGCCTGGTTGGAGTTAATCTCTTAAGAGAAGGCTTAGACCTGCCAGAAGTTTCAACTATTGCAATATTAGATGCAGATAAGCAAGGTTTTTTAAGAAGTACAAAATCTCTAATACAGATTATCGGAAGAGCATCGAGACATTTAAATGGAAAAGTTGTTCTTTATGCTGATTCAATAAGCCCTTCAATGAATGAAGCCATAGGAGAAACCTCAAGAAGAAGAGAAATTCAGAAAGAATATAATAAAAAGAATAACAAGAAGCCTAAGAGTATAAAAAAATCTATAAAAATGAGTAAATTGTTTTTGATCGGAGAAGAAGAATCAATAGGTTCAAAAGATTACAACAAAGGTATGAAACTTATTCAAAAATTGGAAAAAGAAATGCTTTTACACGCAGATAATCTTGAATTCGAGTTAGCTGCAGCATTAAGAGACAGGATTGAAGCTGTGGCAGAGGAAATAGAAACATGGAAGTAAAAAAAACAACTCTGATTTTCCTATTTCTTATTTTCACCTCATGTCAAGAAAAGAACACATCAAATCAAGAAGAGTTTACTCTTGTTGAATCAGAAGTCACATGGGAGGGACATATCTCAGAAATATTCTCAGATCACTGCATCTCATGCCATTCAGATGGGAATGTTGCTGAATTCTCTCTGGAAACATACGACCAGGTCAAAGAAAAGGCGAAAAGTGCCTTGAGGGCAATCAAGGCAAAAAGGATGCCTCCGTGGGGTCCCGGAGAAACGGAAACATGTGAACCAAACCAACTCGGATGGAAAGATGACCCCAGCCTAACCCAAAAAGAAATACTCCTTCTGGAAAAATGGATAGATTCTGATTTTCCCATGGGTGAAAAGATTGAAAAAAACGAAGAGAAGAAAAAAGAGGTTCCTTTCAGGTCAGACATAAAGATGACGATTCCCGAATACACGATTGTTGGGGAGAAGTGGGGAGGAACAGACGACATGCTGAGATGCTTTGTCCTTGACCCAAAAATTGAGGGAGACACATGGATGACAAACTTCAGGATAACTCCCGGAAACAGAGAGGTTGTCCATCATGTCGGATTATGGCTTGACGAGAAAGGAGCATCTGCAGAAACAGCTGGTGAGAAAGGTTACTACAACTGCTTTGGCGATGTAGGTTTTGAAGTAAGTTTGATAGGGGGATGGAATCCTGGATACCCACCTTACGAACCCCCAAAGGAATCCGGAATACATATCCCTGAGGGATCTAGGATTATCATGCAAATACATTACCACATTCATGAAGAGTACAACGAACCTCCAAAAGACTCAACAATGCTAGACCTCGAGATAATAAAAAATGAACCTATATTTAAAACTCTTGTTTGGCAATGGGGCTCTGTCCACGATAGTAGATTTGATGAGGATGGAAATCAAATTCCAAATGGCCTTGTTCCGGGCTCATATGATGAAAAAGGATATCCAGATTTTGTAATTCCCGCAAACGTAAAAGATCATGAGGAAACAATTCTTTTCACACTTCCAGAAAACTTTCCAGAAACAGCAATCTTTGGGATAGGAACACATATGCACTATACAGGAACCAACATGGAAGTTATCCTCCATCGAAAAAATCCTGAAGAGGGGCAAAGTAAAAAGGAATGCCTGATTGCAACACCAAACTACAACTTCTATTATCAAAGAATGTACTACTACAATGCAAAATTCCCAGGAGGAAGGTGGATTGTCCCAAGGATAAAGGGAGGAGACACCCTTGAATTCAAATGCACTTTTGACAACACCATGAACAACCCATTCGTTGCCTATGCCCTGAGTGAATATGACGATATCAATGAGCCCATTGACGTAAGGTTGGGACCAAGTTCTTTAGATGAAATGTGCCTAGCATTGATTGCTGTTCTCAATAAAAGTTAAAATGATGAAAAGAATCTTCCTTTTTGCTTTTTTACTTATTTTCACCTCATGTCAAGAAAAGAACACATCAAATCAAGAAGAGTTTACTCTTGTTGAATCAGAAGTCACATGGGAGGGACATATCTCAGAAATATTCTCAGATCACTGCATCTCATGCCATTCAGATGGGAATGTTGCTGAATTCTCTCTGGAAACATACGACCAGGTCAAAGAAAAGGCGAAAAGTGCCTTGAGGGCAATCAAGGCAAAAAGGATGCCTCCGTGGGGTCCCGGAGAAACGGAAACATGTGAACCAAACCAACTCGGATGGAAAGATGACCCCAGCCTAACCCAAAAAGAAATACTCCTTCTGGAAAAATGGATAGATTCTGATTTTCCCATGGGTGAAAAGATTGAAAAAAACGAAGAGAAGAAAAAAGAGGTTCCTTTCAGGTCAGACATAAAGATGACGATTCCCGAATACACGATTGTTGGGGAGAAGTGGGGAGGAACAGACGACATGCTGAGATGCTTTGTCCTTGACCCAAAAATTGAGGGAGACACATGGATGACAAACTTCAGGATAACTCCCGGAAACAGAGAGGTTGTCCATCATGTCGGATTATGGCTTGACGAGAAAGGAGCATCTGCAGAAACAGCTGGTGAGAAAGGTTACTACAACTGCTTTGGCGATGTAGGTTTTGAAGTAAGTTTGATAGGGGGATGGAATCCTGGATACCCACCTTACGAACCCCCAAAGGAATCCGGAATACATATCCCTGAGGGATCTAGGATTATCATGCAAATACATTACCACATTCATGAAGAGTACAACGAACCTCCAAAAGACTCAACAATGCTAGACCTCGAGATAATAAAAAATGAACCTATATTTAAAACTCTTGTTTGGCAATGGGGCTCTGTCCACGATAGTAGATTTGATGAGGATGGAAATCAAATTCCAAATGGCCTTGTTCCGGGCTCATATGATGAAAAAGGATATCCAGATTTTGTAATTCCCGCAAACGTAAAAGATCATGAGGAAACAATTCTTTTCACACTTCCAGAAAACTTTCCAGAAACAGCAATCTTTGGGATAGGAACACATATGCACTATACAGGAACCAACATGGAAGTTATCCTCCATCGAAAAAATCCTGAAGAGGGGCAAAGTAAAAAGGAATGCCTGATTGCAACACCAAACTACAACTTCTATTATCAAAGAATGTACTACTACAATGCAAAATTCCCAGGAGGAAGGTGGATTGTCCCAAGGATAAAGGGAGGAGACACCCTTGAATTCAAATGCACTTTTGACAACACCATGAACAACCCTTTTCTTGCCTATGCCCTGAGTGAATATGACGATATCAATGAACCCATTGACGTAAGGTTGGGAAATACCTCTCTAGATGAAATGTGCCTTGCATTACTTGCAGTTCTCTGGAGAGGGGATTAGTTTATTTTCTTAATTTTGCTGAAAAAAACCAAAGAAGAAAACCAACAACAGCAAGTACTAAAGCTAAGTTCGTTATCTGTCCAAAAAATCTTTCCATAAAAAAAGTTATATAATAGTCTATTACGGGTTTATTTTATTAAAGACATGAAGAAGGCAATTATTAAAGCATCAGGAACACAAATGTTAGTTTGTTCAGGGGAAACCGTATTTGTTGATAAGGTTACTGAAGAAAAAGGCAAAAAAATTGTTTACAAAGAGGTCCTAATGACGATAAATAAAGATAAAGTCAAAATTGGAAAACCTCTATTAGAAAAAGCAAAGGTTACTTGCGAAGTCATTGCTCACGTCAAGGATAAAAAAGTCAGAGTCCAAAAATACAAAGCAAAAAAGAACTACAAAAGAATTATTGGCCACAGGCAAGAATACACCCAATTAAAAGTTTTAAAAATAGAGGGTTAATATGGCACATAAAACAGGTCAGGGAAGTACTAAAAATTTAAGATCAACTGCAGGAAAACGTCTTGGCGTCAAATGTTCAGATGGTCAAAAAGTTTCAACTGGAAATGTTTTAGTTAGGCAGAGGGGTAAAAATATACACCCTGGTAAAGATGTTGGAATTGGAAAAGATTACACTTTGTTTGCATTGAATAATGGCATAGTCAAATATGTAAACAAAAGAGGTAATAAAAAAGTAGCACAAATAGATTCTGAGTAAATTCCTCAACAAATTCATAGATTCGACTGAAATTCACTTAGTCGCTGGGAATGGCGGCGATGGAAGGTCTTCTTTCCTGAGGCAAAAATTCAGAGCGAGCATGGGGCCTGACGGAGGAAACGGAGGCCAAGGTGGAAACCTTTCCATCGTTGCCGATGATTCTGTATTTGATTTATACAAATTCAAAAAAAACAAACCTATAAAAGCTGAAAATGGTTTTAGTGGTGGAAAAAATAACAAAAGTGGAAAAAATGGAAAAGAGCTAATCCTGAAAGTTCCAACTGGAACAGAGTTGAGGGATTTGAAAAAAGAATTAATTAAAAAACTTGAAAAACCTGGAGACACATTCACCCTAAAAGGTGGCCGTGGAGGAAGGGGTAATAGATCTTTTGCAAGTTCTGTAAACAGGTCTCCAAAAAAAATAACAAAAGGAAAACCTGGAGAGGAGAAGAGTCTTAGGATGGATTATTTTGTTCCTTGTGATACTGCAATAATATCCAACACAAACTCCTCTCTTTCTATCCATGAAAAACTAACAGGAAGAAAGTATGACAAAGTAATGCCCAGCTATCCAATAATAGGAGTTAAAGTTAACAAGTTGAAAATTAATGAAAAAATACTTCTAATACCATCTCTAAATGAAGTAAAAAACTGGCTTCACCAAACAAAAAATGCAAAAAAAATTGTTTTTGTTGGAAGATTTACAAAAATAAAAGATTTTTTAAAAATAAAAGAAATCTTGCCAAGAGAATGCAAAATTTATACATATAAAAATTCCTTAATACCTATAGATTCTGAAAATATCAAAAGCATAAAAGAATGGCCAGAATAAACCCTTTAATTTTTGGAGGCTCCTTTGATCCTTTTCACAATGCACATTTAGAGCTAATAAATTCTTGCATTAAGGAAAAATATAAACCCATATATGTTATCCCTACATACATCTCTCCTGTAGGGAAAAATTTTCATGCATCATTTGAAGAAAGAGTTCGGCTCTGCAAGGCAGGAACAGCTAAATTAAAAAACGTCATAATATCTGATTTCGAGAAAAAGAAAAATAAAACCTGTTACTCGATAGACCAAGTCAGATGGGCTAAAAAAAATCATGAAAATAAAAAAATATCTCTTTTGATTGGGGAAGACAATTTAAAAGATATAAAAAATTGGAAAAACTATAATGAATTAATTGACAACTGTAATATAGTTGTAGCAAGAAGAATGGAATCTGAAAAAAACAATAAAACAACATTTCTCAAATCTAAAATAATGGAAATTTCATCTTCCGAAATAAGAAGGAAGATTAAGGAAAAAAAATCTGTGAAAAATCTATTACCGAAATTGGTTGAAGAAAAGATTCTCAAGAGAGGTCTTTACAAATGATACAAAAGTACCTAAATTTAACTTTCTTAGGGATGTTTTTCAGTTTAATGTTTTTCATCCTTTTGTCAAGTTATGAATTTCCAGAAAGTTTCAAAAAATACAAACAAAAAAGAGCAGAAACGATTCTTATAGTTGGTCTTGACCAATCAAAAGAAGATATAAACCCCGATACGATACTTCTTGCAGCTTTACCTAAATCCGGAGGTGCTCCAAACATACTCTCAATACCAAGAGATACGCTTGTTGAAACTCAAGATGGAACAAACAGAATAAACCATAGTTGGCACAATAATGGAAACATAACAGGCTTAAGAGGCGCTTTAAACTCTTTAGCAAATATTAAAGTTGATAGATACCTTGTAATCAACTTCAAAGATCTGGAAAAATTAATCGATGATCTAGGTGGAGTAAAAGTTCATATAGAAAAAGAACTTAAATACGAAGACAATTCTCAAAACTTAAAGATAAACTTTGAATCAGGCATTCATAACTTAAATGGAAAAGATTCAGTTTTGTATGCAAGATTCAGAAACGATTCTTTAGGTGATATAGGAAGAATACAAAGACAACAAAAGCTAGCTCACGCAATTCTTAAAAAATTTCACAAATCAGGAACTCTGAAAAAAATATCTGTAATTAGTAAATTTCTTGAAAACATTGAAACCAATTTAAAGATGGAAGAAGTGTTAGTTCTAGGCATAAGGACGCTAGGGGAATCCCCTTTGACTGAAATACTCCCAGGGAAATTCATGGGTCCTTACTGGTCTCCAGAAATGAATGATTTAAATCAATGGATATCAAAAAACATCAACTAAAAAATGGCTGAAAAAAACCTAGATCCAAAAAAAATAAGCTTAATGCTTTTAGATGAATTTGCTGAAGAAGTGAAATTGATAAATGTTGAAAAGAAAATGACCTGGACAAAAAATTTCATCATTGCAACTGCACAAAATAAAACTCACTTAAAAACACTTAGGGAAAATGTAAAACAATGGCTTAAGAAAAATGGCTTCAATGTCACCCCTGAAGGGTCGGAATCTGAATCAGAATGGTCCCTATTGGATCTTGGAGATACAATCGTTCACCTGATGACACCAACGGCTAGAGATTACTGGGATATAGATGGCCTAGTGCAAGATTGTTCAATAATCTATGAATCTTAAGGGGCTGTAGCGCAGTGGTAGCGCACTTGTATGGCATACAAGGGGTCGAGGGTTCGAATCCCTCCAGCTCCACCATAAAAAATAAAACTAAATAATGAAGAGATATAGTAGGATAAGAGACTGGTTATGAACATTAAAGGAATTAGGCTTTTATTTTTGGTTCCTGCAATCCTTCTTGTTGCAGCATCCCTAGTTGTAAAAAATGATTTCATACAGCTTTCTTACAACCCTCCAATTCCTCTGCATCCAACTCCCCATAGATATATCATTCAAGCTGGATCGAGTGGTCAAATTTGGGCTCCAGGGGAATTTGAAAGCTTACAGGGCTTTACACAAGCAGTTCTTTCTGAAACACATGAAAGTGAGGAATTTAATTTAACATGGTCGAGAGTTAGATTTGATGATTACTCTTACGAAAGACAGGACTTTGGAATATCTGGTGGAGTTGATGGTGGTGGTGGTCCTGCTGACGGTGATGGTGGAGAAGGTGGTGGACCTCCAGGTGGTGGACCTCCAGGTGGTGGAGAAGGCGATGGTGGAGAAGGTAGAGGAATAGACCCAAGAGCAGGAATGGCTCCGGGTGGTGGTGGAAGTTCTGGAAGTTCAGAAGATACAAAAATTGAGGACTCTGTAATAGATTTACTTGATGATGATCACGTTCTTATAAGAAACAAAAATGGTGAGGTTTTAACCAGTCAAGGAGTTCCTTTGGAATTGGTTAAAAACGAAAGAGAAAGAGCTAATGTTTCTCTAGGTCAAATAATGGAATACTTCCATATATTAAGATTTCCTGACAGGACTGTAAAACTTGGGGAAACATGGGTGCGTTCAGTTTATTTAACAATACCAGGCTTGAGAACTCTTCAAAAAATAGATATTGAATATAGGTTGCCAATAAGAGATACAAGATATGTCCAGGGAATCGTTTCTGGAGGAACCATGCTCAGCTTACCAAATCTCAAAGCTTACAGACTCGAACCTTCAATCGTGATTGATATGTTTGGATTTGCAAGATTTGATGGTAAAGAAGTTAGTGAACAAAATGAATGGAGAATTGATAGAGATTTTATTGGAACTTTAGAGCTAACTGGAAGAGCTTACATCAACCCAGAAACAGACAAGCTCATAGATATGATTGTCAGCCTAGAAAACAATATGAAAGTTTACGAAAACAAAATACCTACTGGAGAGACAAAAGCATACAGACAAAGTGAAGAAACAAGGCAGATTGTTCAGCAAGGTTTACAAATCGTCGTATGTGAAGAAACTGCTCAATTAGGATACGGCTCTTCAGCAGGATCCATTGCAGCAGCAGGTCTAACTTTCTCAGTATGTCCTGTTGGACATCAAGAGGGTGGTTTTTAATGGATAGTCCAGTTAACTCTGGAACTTACGAAAAAACCTCAAATTTTATTTGGGATAAATACAATGGCGGTGTTCAATATAAATCAAGGATTTGTCCTGAATGTGATGAAAAATACATTGCAGTTTACAAGCATGGAAAATGCATGCAAAGAGTTCACCCAAACCTAAAAGAAATTCTAGAAAAAAGAAAGCAGAATTTACCAGGAATAAAATAGCCCTCGTAGCTCAACTGGCAGAGCGACGGCCTTCTAAGCCGTAGGTTGGGAGTTCAAGTCTCTCCGAGGGTGTTTTTATAAAAAAAAGAAAAGATTTGAATAATTACCAAAAAGCCTACAAGGATGCCCCCAGCTGGTTCCCTATTTTTTTAATCTCTTGGGCAATATTTGGTCTTAATTTCGGCATTATTCGAGTTTCCTATAATCTTTATCTAAAAAGTCTAGGTTTCAATGAGGAAATAATAGGTTACGCAGCAGCAACTGTATCAATTGGATCAATACTTGTAGCTTATAAACTTGGAAAATGGATGGATAAAAATGGTGTAGGGAAAATGATAAGCATTGGAATTCCAATATTAGGAATACTCATAATCCTGAGAGGTTTTTCAACAACAGCAACAACAATAATACTGTCTTCTTTTCTAGCAGGGATGATATTTCACCCCTTGATGCATGCTTTTGAACCCCTTTTAGCCATTGGGCAAGAAAAGCTTGCCAACCATAGGTTTACGCTTGGTTTTGTAATAACCGGAATCGCTCACTCTGTCGGATCTTTGCTAGGAGGTAAATTGCCTTCAATTCTAGACAATCTTGGAGGCCCTAAAGGTTTTCAAATGATGTATTTATTTTTGGGTATTTTTAACATTTTTTCCTTCGTGATCTATAAAAAATTAAAGTCTGTACATCATTCAAGAAAGAAAAAAAAGAGCACTATAAAATTTAAAGAACTTGCAAAAATCAACAATGGGCTTATTGGGAAATATTGGGTAGCTCATATCCCTTTAGCCTTAGGGGCTGGAATGTCAATCCCCTTCATGAATGTCTATCTCGCAAGCATGGGTTTGACTAATTCAGAAATAGGAAACGCCTTTTCTATTCAAGAATTAATGCTAGTTGTAGGTTACCTAATTGCACCAACCATAGCAAAAAAAATACAAACTACAATTGCAATAACCCTTTTAAACTTTTTGTCGATTCCCTTCCTAGTTGCATTAGCCTTTACGACGAGTCCTACAATTGCTGTTTTTGCATTTGTGATAAGAGCAATGCTCATTAATGCAACACATCCACTTGGGTCAAGGCTTTTAATGGAAATAACACCCGAGGAGCATAGAGGAAAATCTTTAGCAGTTATTGGAATTATCTGGGGTCTTGGATGGACAATAGGACCTCCCTTGAGTGGCATATGGATAGATACACATCAAAGCTACAAAGAACCTTTTCTTGTTACATCATTTTTATACATCTTAACAACAACAATGTATTACATTTTTTTTAGGAATTTAAAATTCAAAGAAGAAAAAATTATTCAGTAGAAATTTCTTTTTTTCCTTCAAAAGCTATCTCAACTGAAACCCAACCAAGAGTTGCGCATTTTACCCTAACTGGAAACTTCGAAACTCCCTGAAGAACGATAAGTTCTCCAAGATTTTCCTTTTCTTCATCATCCAACCTTTCACCTTTTATTAATTTTTTTATTCTTTTTGATAAGTCAAATATTTCTTCTTTTGTTTTTTTCTTTAGAGACTCTGTCATGATCGAAGAGCTTGCGCAACATATAGCACAACCTTCACCATTCCATTTGACATCTTCAACTTTTTTATCAGAGTTTAATTTAATAAAAATCTCTAACTCGTCTCCACATGATGGGTTTTTTCCAACAGCATGAAGATCCGGATTTTCAATGCTCCCCTTGTTTCTAGCAGATCTATAATGATCGAGAATTACATTCCTATAAAGATCTTCAAGACTCATAAGAGGAAAGAGAATGCTCTTTTTAAAGAATTTGCCAAGTCATCTATGTCATCAAAATCATTGTAGGCATGAAAACTTGCCCTAAGGCTTGATTGGACTCCCAAGGAGTGGTGAAGAGGTTTGGCGCAATGATGACCTGCACGAACAGCAATGCCATCTTGATCCATAACAGTTGCTAAATCATGGGGGTGTAAAGAGTTGACCCAAAACGAAATAGCTCCATAAGGATTTTTTTCACATAAGAGGTTAAGGCCTTCAATCTTTTTGAGTTTTTCATGAGTGCATTCAGACAGGCTTGCAACATGCTCTTCAAGTCCAAGTTGTACAAATTCATCCAAAACATCTACAGCTTGGGCTAGTCCAATAGCTCCAACAACATTTGGAGTTCCAGCTTCAAATCTATAAGGGGGTAAAGCAGGGGTCCAACTGTCTAATTGAACATCAGAAATCATCTCTCCCCCACCCTGCCATGCAGGAAGGCTCATCAAGAATTCATCAGCAACGAGCAAACCTCCTATTCCCATGGGTCCAAGCATTTTATGTCCTGAAAAAGCAAAAAAATCACAACCTAAATCTTTAACATCCATTTTCGAATGACCAGAAGCTTGGGCACCATCTACAAGGGTTGTAGTTTTGTGTTTTTTTGCTAAAGCACAAATAGACTTAACATCTTCCTTCTTCCCTAAAACATTACCCTGTGCAGAAAAGGCTAAAATTTTGGCTCCTTTTTTTAATTCTTTTTCCAAGATACATTTATCTATTTTTTGGTCCTCGGAAAGTGGTATTGGAACAAAAGAAGCCTTCATCTTTTCACAAACCATTTGCCATGGAACATAATTACTGTGATGTTCAGATAGTGGAACCAAAACCCTATCTCCTTTGGAAATATTTTCTTCACCCCAGCTTTTTGAAACAAGATTAATTGCTTCAGTTGTACCTCTTGTAAAGATTAAATTTTTAGAATGAAATCCAAACCAATTTGAAATTTTCCTCCTAGCATCTTCATACTCTAAAGTTGCTTCTTCGGCTACCTTATACAAACCCCTATGAACATTTGCATTTGTATTTAAATAATAGTTTTGAATCTTCTCGATAACCTCAATTGGCTTTTGCGTTGTTGCAGAACTGTCCAAATAAACAAATCTTTTACCCCTTATTTTTCTCTTAAGAATTGGGAATCTTTTTCTTATCTTTTTGCCCAAAAGAGACATGGGTCAGAAAGCCTCTAAAAGTCTTTTGTTGATATTTTCATTAACAACAGATCTGATTTCTTTTGGAAAATTATCAGATACTTCGTAAAAAAACCCCTCTGCTAAAAGCTTAGCCGCTTCGTTTTTCTCTATCCCTCTAGAAGACAGATAAAAAAGGGAGTAAGGATCAATCTTGCTAACCGTTGCTCCATGAGAACATTTAACATCATTTGCTTCGATTTCAAGTCCGGGAATGGTTTCAATTCTTGCATTTCTAGACAATGAAAGGTTTCGATTTGTTTGATATGCATTACTTTTCTGAGCTTCAGGTCTAATATTTATCATTCCTTGAAAAATACCTCTTGAGCCGGAACCAACAGCACCTTTTAACAAAAGATCGCTGGTTGAATCACCTTCCTTGTGATTTTGCTGGGTTTGAAACTCATGCCTTTGTCCAGCATAAGGAACATAAACACCCTTTAGAGATGAACTAGATTCTTTTTGTAATTCAAGCCTGCACTCATGCCTTACGTTTCTTCCACCCAGAGCAGCCAAATTCCATTCTGAATTAGTTTTTTTGTTATTTTTAATCTCCCAATTAAATCTAGCATCAGTTTTTTTTGAAATATCTTGGATATGCATTAATTTTAAATCTGAAGAAGAATCTAAAACAATGGTAAAACCCCCAGAATGAAAACCTTCTCCGCTCCCTTCTACAAGGTAATAAATTGAAAGATTAATATTTTTTTTAATATTGCAGAAAAAATAATTTGAACTAACCTTGCCTTCAGGAGAAACCTTCTCTCTTATAACCAAAGGTTCGTTTTCAGGGAAACTATCATCAATATCAATCTGGTAAACATTTCCATTTGAAATAGTCCATTGGTTCCAAGATTCTCCACCAGGTATAGAACCAGGCCTATCTAAAGAGTCATTTGGATTTATCGATTTTATGAAAACCCCTTCCTTTAAATCTTGATCTATAAGATTGCCGTTGCTAAAAGAAATATGAGCATTTAAATCTGGTAAAATTTCCCATTTTTCTACAGGAGAAATATCACTTATTTTAAAATCTTGAGGAGGTTTGAGGAAAGAAGCTCTTCTCCAATATTCATTTGTTCTATCAGGCCAAGAAAATTGCTTCATCCAACAGAGCCTTCTAATTCCAGTTCAACAAGACGTTGAAACTCAACAGAATATTCAAGAGGCAGCTTTTTAACCATGGGCTCTAAGAAACCGTTAACAACCATTTTCATTGCATCAATTTCTGGAATACCCCTGCTCTGCAAATAAAAAATCTGATCCTCATTTACTTTTGAAACACTTGCTTCATGTGCGATCTGTGTATCATCTTCAGATATATCCATAACTGGATATGTATCAGTTCTACTTTCCTCATTAATCAAAAGAGCATCACATTCAACCCTGCAAGAAGAATTTTTTGCACCTTTTAAAACCTTAACCAAACCCCTATAAGAAGACCTGCCGGTGCCTTTTGAAATGCTTTTGCTAGTAACAACACTTGTTGTATTTGGAGCTCCATGAATCATTTTTGCACCAGAATCCTGAAGCTGTTCTTCATTTGCAAAAGCTATAGACTGAACTTCGCCCCTGGCACCCTCTCCCATCATCATCACACTTGGATATTTAATTGTTATTCGAGAACCAACATTTATGTCCAGCCAAGTAACAGTTGCATTCTTTTTTGCAACAGCTCTTTTTGTAACAAGGTTGTAAATGTTTTTATACCAATTCTGAATTGTTTGGTAGTCGATACGTGAATTATCAAGTGCAACCAGCTCAACAACAGCAGCATGCAATGAAGATTTTGCCCATTTGGGGGCAGAGCAACCTTCGTTATAAACAACCTTAGCTCCTTCATCTGCAATAATTAAAGTTCTTTCAAATTGGCCAAATTCTTCTTCATTTATCCTGAAATAAGTCTGTAATGGCGTGTTAACCTCAACGCCAGGAGGCACATAGATGAAAGAACCTCCAGACCAAACAGCAGTGTTAAGAGCGGAAAACTTATTGTCTGAAGCAGGTATTACAGAGCCAAAATATTTTTTTACTAATTCAGGTTCATCTTTTACAGCCTGGTCCATTGTTAAAAAAATAACCCCTTGTTTTCCAAGCTCTTCATTAAGCTTGTGGTAGACAGCTTCACTTTCGTATTGTGCACTTGCTCCCGCTAAAAACTTTTTTTCAGCCTCAGGAATTCCCAACTTGTCAAAAGTATCAAGAATTTCTTGCGGCATGTCTTCCCACTGATCGCTTTCTTTTTCGGTAGATCTTATGAAATAAGTGAATTCTTCAAAATTTATTTCGCTTAAATCTGGGCCCCATGAGGGCATTGGTTTTTTTTCAAAAACCTCATAAGCCTTGAGTCGAATATCAGTCATCCAGGAGGGTTCATTCTTTAATTCAGATATCTTTGAAACAACATCCCTTGATATCCCCTTCCCCGTTGAAGCGATATGTTTTACTTTGTCATGATGTCCGAATTGATAATTATCAAATTCGGAAAAATCCTGACTGAAACTTTCTTCTTTACTCATTAAAAATCAACAGACAAATCAGATGAATCTTTTTTTGATGAAAAATTCTTATATCCTGTTTTTTCTAACTCCTTTGCTAATTCTGGACCAGAGGTTTTTAGTATTTTTCCACCACTCAAAACACTAACTCTATCTGGACAAATGTAATCAAGAATTCTTTGATAATGTGTGATTATTAAAATAGACATTCCTTTGTCTTTCAAGCGGTTAACTCCCTTTGCAACGATTTTGATTGCATCAATATCTAAGCCTGAATCAGTCTCATCAAGAATAGCCATTGTTGGCTCCAATAAAAGCATTTGCAAAACCTCTGCTCTCTTTTTTTCTCCGCCGGAAAAACCATCGTTCAGATATCTGTTAGCAAAAGATTCATCAATTCCCAAATACCTCATCTCTTTCAAAACCTTTCTATGAAATTCAAAAACATCTTTTGTTTCCTCTTTGCCCTTTACGGCAGAAACAGCACTTCTTAGAAAACTCTCCATCTGAAGACCGGGAATCTCCATTGGATATTGAAATGCTAAAAACAATCCTTTTTGAGCTTTTTCATGAGGCTCAAAATCAATAATATCCTCTCCATCAAAAAGAACACTTCCAGAATTTATTTCATAAAGAGGATGCCCCATTAAAGAATATGCCAAAGTACTCTTTCCTGAGCCATTTGGACCCATGATTGCATGAACTTCTCCTTTTTTAACCTCGATGTCAACACCCTTTAAAACCTGCTTGTCTCCAACAGACACTTTAAGATTCTCTATATTCAACATATCTACATTCTCCATAAAACAACAAATATAATTCTATAAAAAAATGAGGAAAGTATTATTTGTTTGCCTTGGAAACATATGCAGATCACCTCTTGGTGAGGCTATTTTTAATTCAATTGTCAAAAAAAAGGGCTTTGAGGGTTTTCTTGTTTCAAAATCCTGTGGAACGGGAAGTTGGCATGTTGGGCAAATGGCAGACCCCAGGATGAGAGAGGTGGCAAAAAAACACAATATCAATCTAACTAGCAGGTCTAGACAATTCAAAACAAACGACTTTCAAGATTTTGATTTAATTATCGCAATGGATAGAAAAAATAAAAATGACCTTGAGATTCTTGCAAAAGAACCTGGGGAAAAAAACAAAATCAAACTAATGAGAGATTTTGAAAAAAATAAACAAAATCCGGATGTTCCAGATCCCTACTATGGTGGAGAAGATGGATTTGAAAATGTTTTCCAAATAGTTTACAAATGTACTGAAAATCTTATTAAAAATCTTGAAAAAAATAGCTAGAAAAAAGAATAGTGGCCATTCAAGATATAAAAAAATAAAATAGTATCTGCAAATAAATGCAGACATATAACATAAACCAGATCATGTGTTTTTTTCAATATATTCCCTTGAACGATAGCAAAAAGAATAATCATTAAAGGACCCCAGTCCTGAAATGCCAACTCATAAAGAAAGGAAGCAAATAGAAGAGATTGGCAAAAATTTGCAAGCCAAAATGGATTTGATTTTTTGAATATTGCCAAAACAGTATTGATAAAAAATATCTCATCCCAGCAGCCTAAAAGCATACAAGCGCCAAAAAGAATTAAATTCTTCTCAAGGCTAACAATATCCAAAGGAAGCCCTGTTCCCCCGTCAATTGACCAGCTTCTGTGAACCGGCAAACCCCCAGCTGTTAATGCATCATTAAAATAAAAATAGAGGATTACCAATGCAAGAAAACCAGTTTTCAAAAACCATGAAAATTGCTGTTTGTTCCATTTTTGAAATTTAAAATCAAAAGTAATCAACCCTGAAGAAAACCTTGCCGGCACCCAAACCATTAAAAAAAACACTGATGTTAATAAAACAATATTGCCAATGTCAAGATTCGTATTTATATCAGCATAATGCGCCATATAAAATGAAATCGCCAAAAAGAAATAATTTTTAAATTCATTTTTTTTAGAAAAATAAATTAAAACTAAAGACAAAAACATCAAAGAATTTCCAAGCTGGAAACTATTTAAATCATCCAAAACAATAAGTATGCAAGAAATCGTGAAGATGACTAAAGAACAATTGACTAACTTAAACATAAGGCATCGTAATAATTAGTACAATCATATTTCGAAATCATGAAACAATCTCTAACAACAAAAATAGCTATCGGAATGGTTTTGGGGATAATTGCTGGTTGGCAATTTCCAGAATTCTCAATCTTGATATCTCCGATAGGAGAGATGTTTATGAGGCTTTTGAAAATGCTCATCGTTCCTCTTGTTCTTTTTTCAATGACAACAGGAGCAATCTCTGCATTGAAAAGTGGAAAATCTCAAGCAAAAAAATTAGCTTTAAAGACTTTTGGATACTACCTTTTAACTACATTTTTTGCTGTCATTTTGGGTTTATTTTTAGTAATAAGCATGCAACCTGGACAAGGGTTAAACCTAGAGGGAGTAAGTCTTGTCGCTCCAGATGTAGTCAAAAATGGAACTACAGTTAAAGAACTTCTTTATTCGTTTATTCCAACAAACCCTATGGAATCACTAGCACAAGGGAAAATACTTCCAATAATCATCTTTTCTTTACTTTTGGGCTTCTCTATTGGGCTAACAGGGAAAAAAGGAGAACCTGCAGCTAGTTTTTTCGAATCAATGTTTGAAGCTGTTTTAAAGATGACAATGTGGGTTATTTATTTAACCCCGTATGGGATTTTTGCACTTATTGGCAACACGATTGCAACAAGGGGACTTGAGTCTTTGAATTTTGTAATGAGCTACATGATTGTCGTTTTCTTAGGTCTTTTAATACACTCAACAATCACCCTTCCGGTTATCTTCTTAAAAACAAAAAGAAAAATAAAGGATTACTTTAAAACAATGGGTCCTGCTTTGCTAAATGCCCTATCAACAGGAAGCAGCAGTGCAACATTGCCCTTAACCATGAACTGTGTCAAAAAGGCAAAAGTTTCAAAAAACACACGTAAATTTGTACTTCCTTTGGGCGCAACAATAAACATGGATGGTACAGCATTGTATGAAGCAGTTGCAGTTGTTTTTATAGCACAAGCATACAACATGAATCTTGATTTAAGTCAAGTAATAATCATCGCACTTACGGCTACGCTTGCAAGTATTGGAGCTGCGGGAATACCCCAAGCAGGACTTGTCACAATGTCTTTAGTTTTAACAGCAGTTGGATTGCCTTTGGAGGGTGTTGGCTTAATAATTGGAGTTGATTGGTTTTTAGATAGGTTCAGAACAGCGGTTAATGTTTGGGGAGATTCGATTGGAGCCGCAGTTGTTGATTCCGCAACTGAATGAATAAAAAAATTCCTCCAGAATATTACCAAAGTGAATACTGGGTGAAAAATGATAAAGAAGTTTTAGTTTCTTTTAAAGTCAATGAAAGAGGGGCGTGTAAAACCCTAAGCAAAAAAACATTTGGGATCATTACCGCATGGAACCCTTTTGGGAAAAAAGAAACAATAGAAAAAAATAAAAAAACCAACAGGATTCTTGAATCAAAATTAAAGGAATTGCATTTGAATTGCTATAAAACAAATTGTGGATTAAAAAACCACAAAGAAGAAAGCTTTACAGTCGAAGATATCAAAAAAGATGTGATTGTTGCATTAGGCAAACTATTTAACCAAAAGGCAGTGCTGTATTCAACTCCAAAAAAAACTGAAATAATATCGTGTCTTTAAAAATCCTGAACTACTGACCTTGGATTTCAAGAGGTAACGGAAAAGAGACCTTCTCAACCTTCCCTTTTTTAAACTTAGGAAAACTTCCTCCAGAATTCACTAATTTTGAAATCAGATCATCTATTAAAACCTCAGGAGCAGAAGCTCCTGCAGTGACACCGACCGAAGAAACACCTTCAAGCCATGAAGCCTTTAACTGTGAAGCATCGTCAATAAGATAAGAATTGATTCCACATTTTTCTCCAACCTCTCGTAATCTATTGCTATTGCTTGAATTTTTAGCGCCAAGAACAAGAATCAAATCACATTCTTTAGCAAGGCTTTTTACAGCATCCTGCCTATTTTGAGTTGCATAACAAATATCATCCGCTTTTGGAGTTATCAAATTCACATATTTCTCTTTCAACGATTGCATAATTTCAAAAGTGTCATCAACACTTAAAGTTGTTTGTGTGATAACTGCCACATTCTCATCTTCTGAAAAATCAAGAGCCTCTATGTCTTCAACTGTTTCAACAAGCTTAATCTCTCCTTCTGGTAATTGGCCCATAGTGCCCTCAACCTCTATATGTCCCTCATGTCCAATCAAAACTATCGAAAAACCTTGTTGAAAATATTTAATTGCTTCCATGTGTACCTTTGTAACTAAAGGACAGGCTGCATCAATGACTTTAAGTTTTCTAGATCTTGCTCTTTTTAACAATTCCTTTCCTGTTCCATGAGCACTAAATATCAAAATTGAATCATCAGGAACATCATTAATATCCTCAATAAAAACAGTACCTTTTTCCCTTAGGTCATCAACCACTCTTTGATTGTGAACAATTTCGTGTCTTACATAGATAGGGCTTCCAAAAATATCAATGGCTTGTTCAACAATCTCAATGGCCCTATCAACACCTGCACAAAAACCTCTCGGTTGGGCTATTTTTATTTCAAATTTATCCATTTTCAAACTAGCCTAAAGGCAAGAATTAGAATTATAAGCAAATTACAAAAATGACCGGAAAGACAAGCGGCACAAGGATCATCAAGCCACCTCAAACCCCATGCTTGCCTTGTGCTTGAAACAAATAAACCAGCAGAAATTCCCCATCTTAAAATTTCCTTGTAGTCTTCAAAAAAAGAATTTGAAAAAAACCAAAAGAAAAAAATAAGAGGATAAACAAACCACCCAATTTTGTAAACAGGAATTCCTTTCCACTTTGCCCACCTGCTATTCAAGACACATTCTTTTGCTCTTTTTTCAAAAGTCAAAACATTCACCCAGCAAATAACCAAAAGGAATAGAAAAAAATTATTGTTCATTGAAAAAAGTTTACACTAATAATTATGAATATTTTCGCATTTGTTTTGTTTTTGTTTTTTTCTGAAGTTAATGTTGAATTTATTGCAGGAAATTTTGAATACCCAATACATATGAGTTGGTTTGATGATGAAATTCTCATTGTTGAACAAAGAGGAACTGTGAAAAAGATAGATAATGAAAAACCTGGAGAAATATGGCTTGACATCAGGGAAAAAATTACAAGTGGCGGAGAAAAAGGCTTGCTTTCAATTGCCATCGGTCCAAAAAATACACCTTCGGAAAATTGGGTTTTTGTAAACTACACAGCAAAAGAAGATGGAAGAACTGTTGTTTCTGGATTTCCAATAGATCCAAAAACAAACAAACCAATAGTTTCGAAAGAAATTGTACTTATGGAAATCCCTCAACCTTGGGCAAACCACAACGGAGGATATATAGTTTTTGGGCCGGATAACTACCTTTATATAGGAATGGGGGACGGAGGTGCTGGAGGAGATCCAAGAAAACATGGACAAAACAAATCAACTTATCTTGGGTCAATGTTGAGAATTGAACCCACCCCAAGGCAGGAACAGAAATATAAAATTCCTGAAAAAAACCCTTTTTACAACACGGATAAACCAAACAAAGAAATACTTCATTGGGGCCTCAGGAACCCTTGGAGATTCTCTTTCGACAAAATTACAAACGAATTATGGATTGCAGATGTTGGACAAAATAAATGGGAAGAAATTCATAAATCTTCCTTCGAAAAAACCAGCATTAATTTCGGGTGGAACATCATGGAAGGAAAAGAATGTTACGACCCTCCAAAAAACTGTCTAAAGAAAGGGTTAGACATACCTTTTTATGTCTATAGCCACAAAGAGGGAGTCTCAATAACAGGGGGTTATGTTTATAGGGGAAAGAAGATTGAAAATCTTAAAGAAAAATACATATTTGCAGACTATGCTTCAGGGTCAGCATACACAATAAACATAAAAAATGAAAATCAAAAGATGGAAAAATTGACAATGATGTGGAACGGAGATGAATTTGAGGGGTCTATTACATCTTTCGCAGAAGATAAAGAAGGAGAACTCTACCTAATCACACATTGGGGAACAATAGTGAAATTAGCGCCATAAGGAGAACCTATGAAAAAAATACTATTTTTATTGATTATTTTTAACTGCTTTAGCCTTTATGCAGAAACATGCAATGAAAAAATCATTTCCACATTTACAGTTGCAGCCTATCATTCAAAAACTGAGGAAGATGGGGTAGCTGATCAAAGTAATTTCTTTGGTGTTGGTGTTGTG